>NZ_CP050888.1:1685000-2664402 GCF_050921905.1 Sphingorhabdus sp.
TTCGCATCTTCCAATTCCGCTTCAACAAAGCCGATGGTTTTGCCGATCTTCACAACCCGTCCTTTCCCGATGATCTGCCCGGGCTTGGCCGGGGTGAGAAACTGCGCATTGAGGTTTATGGTCGATGGAAAGGACTGTGCATTGGTCGCAACCAAAATTGCAGGCCCCATGCAATCATCGAGCATCGCTGTCAGAAAGCCGCCCTGTACATTGCCAAGAGCGTTACAGAATTCAGGCTTGGCCGTGAAAGCGATTTTGACACGACCATTTTCATGGTCGGCTTCCAATATGTCGAGGTTTAATAAAGTCGCGCATGGCGGCGTGGGAAAGCGGTCGAGCACGGTTGGAATAGACATTAAATTCTCCTGTCTAGGTTATCGGCCTTATTATGGAATGGCGCTCCTGACAGCGTTGTGTCAGTAGTGCGACAATGCGCCGCGCCGAACGCCTGTTCCGATTGGTCAATGAGCTTCGCTCGCGTGGTGTCTGCCGCGCTGAAGACCTTGCAACATATTTCGAGATCAGCGTGCGAACGGTCTATCGGGACACCGCACATTTACAGGGATCAGGATTACCGATCGAGGGCGAGGCGGGTGTCGGCTATTTGCTGAGACCGGGGTTTGACCTTCCAGCGATGACCTTCACATTCGAACAGCTTGATGCGCTGGCGCTCGGATTGTCTTTTGTTGAAGCAGCAGGAGACACTTCGCTTGCTGACGCAGCCGTCGAGGTTCGAGCGAAGATCCAGGCAGCGCTGCCCGAGCCAGACAAGCGTAATCTCGAAAATGCCCCATTGTTTGCAAGCAGACGTGATGGTTCAGCAGCGCCATCAGCGAAAATGATCCGCCGTGCTATCCGCAATCGTAACGTTCTGCGGCTGGTTTACGAAGACGCCGCCGGACGCCCTACCGACCGTCGGGTTTGGCCGCTTGCCATTTGGGCGTTCACGGATGGTTGGCTATTTGTTGGCTGGTGCGAAATGCGCAAAGGGTTCCGAGCGTTTCGTCTTGATCGCATAACTTCAATTGAAGAAACGGCTGGCCAATTCCCGGATGACCCAAGCCGAAATTTGCAGGCTTACCTCAAAACCAAGATGTTTACGGTTGAAACCCGCAATCAGTGAGCGTGATGTGGATTCCCGACCTTGCGGAATGGCTGCTTTCTCCTTCAGCCAACAAATATCCGACATTCCGCTCCCACAACAAAGCTACCGTTCGGCAATAGCACCGACATCATCACCCCCCTTTCCTACATGTTCTATTTATGTTCCAATACATAAATGACCGACTCATCCTCCCCAACTCCGCCCGCCCTGCTCCTCGCTGACGAGGGCCTGCTCGCCTTCACCCCTGTTCCGCTTGACCGGCGGCGTGCCAATGGCTGGACGGCGGCGCAGCAGGAACGGTTCATTCTCGCGCTGCATGTCATGGGCTCTGTGGGGCAGGCGGCGAAGGCGGTGGGGATGAGTCGGCAGTCCGCCTATAATTTACGCGAGCGCGCGGGCGCGGAGAGCTTTGCCAAAAGCTGGGACGCGGCAATCGACATGGGGCGGGCGCGGCAGTTCGACCTTGCAATGGAGCGCGCGATCCACGGCGTCACCACCGTCCGCGTGCTGCGCGGTGGGTCGGTGACGGTGAATGGCGGGCCGGATATGCGGATATTGCGCAGTGCGCTGCGGAGCGAGGATGAACGCTGGTCCCGTGATGCGCGTGAATCCTCCCCATCGACTTGCGATGGGGAGGTGGCGGGCGTTGCGTCTAGGGTCAGGACCACTTAAATCCACCTTCGCGGCGTCAAAATGGCAAAGATATCGAAGGAAAATGGCCGCCGCAGGCAATCATTCTGCCTGCAAGGGCATTTTGCTTTGAGATCGAAGCCATTTTGGCGTCCTTCGGATTTGACCCATACTGTCCATTGCTACGTTGGCAAAGCTAGACTTAGAACCACTAAGCCTGCGCTTTGCCGCCTTGCACTGAACAGTATGGCCTCAAACCGCGAAGGTGGATTTAAGTGGTCCTGACCCTAGCAACGACTGACGGAGGGGCATGAAACGTTGATGGCCCCTCCGTCTCGCCCGTGCTATCGCCCGGCCGATCCACCTCCCCATCGCAAGTCGATGGGGAGGATTGATGCGGGACTGCTAAATTGACAAACTGGACAGATACACCCCTGCTTTTGCGTCAATCTTGTCAATGTAACGCAGGGCGGTGGCAAGCTTCGGCACCGCCCTTATGCCTTCAGCAAACCAATCTCTATCAACCGCTCACGCAGATAGTCATCGGCCAGAATCGGCTCGGGGTAAAGATTGGGGTTTTGCGCGCTCACACATTGCGGCAGTGTCGCAATTGGAAAGTCCGACCGCAAATGTAAGAAGAAGGGCATGGAGTAGCGACTAAACCGCGACCGCGTTCCCGTCGGGTTCACCACACGATGCGTGGTCGATGGCAGCCTATGGTTGGTCAACCGCTGCAACATATCGCCGACATTGACCGCCAAGCCCCCCGGCGGCGGAGAGACGTCCATCCAGCTACCATCGGGGCGCAAAATCTGCAGACCCGCCTCCTCTGCCCCCAGCAGCAGCGTGATGAGGTTGATGTCCTCATGCGCGCCTGCCCGGATGCAGCCTTCGGCATCGCCAGCTATGGGGGGATAATGCAAAAGGCGTAGAATCGAGTTCCCGTCCGCAATCGCCGGATCAAACCAGTTCGCGGGCAGATCAAGATAGCGGGCGATCGAGGACAATATCCGTGCGCCGACCTTATCCATCTCTGCAAAGAGCAGTTGAAACGTCTCCTTAAACTCAGGAACGTCCGGCCAGATGTTGGGCAGCATGGATCCTGCAAGTGGGCTGTCCGGTGCGACGTCGCGACCGACATGCCAGAATTCCTTCAGGTCATGAAAGTCCGCGCCCTTGGCAATTTCGGTTTTAAACGGCGTGTACCCACGCTGACCAGCAATGGCGGCGTCAAAACCCGCCCGCTTTTGCGATTCAGCTTGTTCGAACAGCTCCTTGGTCAGCGCCCATGCCTTCGCAACCAAAGCGGGATCAAGGCCATGATCCACAACAGTTGCGAAACCATAAGTTTGGAACGAGCTACCAAGCTGTTGTCCAAGGGCATCGGCATCGCCGATGAGTGAAATTACGGGCATAACTGTCATAGACAGGGCATTACTGCCTGCCTTAAAGGCTTGCCAGCGAAAAGGAGTGACAGGTGGCAAAACAATTTTGGCTGATGAAGTCGGAACCGGACGTTTACAGCTATGACGATCTGGTGGCGGAGGGCGAAGGCACATGGGACGGCGTGCGCAATTACAGCGCCGCGAATAACTTACGTGCGATGAAGATCGGCGATGAAGCCTTTTTCTACCACAGCAATATCGGGCTTGAGATTGTTGCCATCATCACGATCAGCCAAGAGCATTTCATTGACCCCAGCGATGAAAAGGCACGCTTTGTTGCGGTGAAGGTCAAACCATCGCGCAAATTGAAGCAGCCCGTGACGTTGAAAGCGATTAAAGCGAACCCCAGCCTAGCCGAGATGGAAATGCTGCGGCAGTCACGGCTATCGGTTGCGCCGGTTCGTGCGACCGAGTGGAAAGAAATATTGCAGATGGCCGGCGAATGAGCGGTCTTCGAATCGCAATATTAAGCCCAACGCCAGAATATGAAGAAGATTGGTCGCATATACAGGCGGACTATACCCGGCTGCTCGGCGACAGTGCGACATTCATCGATTGGACCAAGGCGCACGACTTGAGCGCGTTTGACCTCGTCACGCCCTTGCTCGCCTGGGGCTATCCGCGCGACTGCCCGCGTTGGTTTGCTTTGCTGGACCGGTTGGAAACGGAAAAGATCCGGGTAAGCAATCCGGTCAGCATATTGAGATGGAACAGCGACAAGGCCTATCTGGCCGAATTGGACGCGGCTGGTATTGCTTCTGTCCCCACTATATTAAGTCCCCTACTCGACAGGGTCGCACTTGAAGACGCCCGGAAAACCTTCAATGTCGAAACGCTAGTCGTCAAGCCACCGATATCGGGCGGAGCAGACGGAACTTTCCGATTGGAACGCGACGATATTGTGCCTGCGTCGGTTGCTGGCCAGCGGATGATGATCCAACCTTATCTTTCCAATATTGCCGAAGAGGGCGAATATTCGCTCTTCTATTTCGCAGGGGTCTTCAGCCATTCCATCCTCAAGCGTCCCGCCAAAGGCGACTTTCGCGTTCAGGAACAATATGGCGGTCAGGAAGAGGCCGTCACTGCGCCTGAAGACGCGCTGACACTTGCCCAGCGCGCACTTACGGCCACGTCCGAGATTACCAAGACCAGAACGCTGGCTTATGCGCGTGTCGATATATTGCGCGATGGGGACGGGGTTTTCCGTCTGATGGAACTGGAACTTATAGAGCCGTCTTTGTTCCTGCGCTTTGCGCCCGATGCGGGCACGGCCTTTGCCAAAGCGTTAGCTACAGGCGTTTAACCGCTGCATCAGCCGGAACCAACGGCCACCCGCGTGGTTCACTTGTCGTACCAGCCCGCAGTTCACGCGAGGCCGGATGACACAGAAAGGACGTGCTATATGGGCGAACTAAATGACAAGGCAAAAGGCCTGGGCAACGAAATCGTAGGAAACATCAAGCAAGCTGCGGGCAAGGTATCGGGCAATGAACGTCTGCAAGCTGAAGGCATTGTGCAAGAACGCAAAGGCGAGGGTCAGAATCTTAAAGGCAAAATGAAGGGCATGATCGGCGACAAGGTCTAGGTCAGAACCTGTTCATTCCCAAGAAAAGGCCGCCCATGAGGCGGCCTTTTTCATGTCTGGCCTGCTTCAGACCTGGCGATAATCGGCGGTTATCAGGCCACAGTGGAGCAGCTCGGCCTCATGGCCGACTTCACGCCAGCTTTCCGTCAAGGCGTCTTTTTCCCACGCCAGCATCGGTGCAAGCCCAAGCATGTGGTGTACCCATTCTTTGCCCGCATGCCCCACATCCAATCCATATGTGCGCACCCGAAACGCCACAGGAGCGAAAAAGGCATCCACCGCGGTAAAGTGAGGCCCGGCTAGAAATGGTCCGCCGAAACTGTCGAGCCCTTGCGCCCATAATTCGGTCAGACGCGCCACGTCGCGCTTCAGCGCAGCAGACATGGGCTTGGGCTGAACACGAACCCCGACATTCATCGTGCAGTCGTTTCGCAAGGCGGAAAAACTGCCATGCATTTCCGTAACTGCGCATTGCGCCCACGCCCGTGCAGCCGGATCCGACGGCCAGACACCTTCGTGCCGGTCGGCCAGATATAATGTGATGCCAAGCGAATCCCACACCGTCCATGCGTCGTCCAGAAGCACGGGCACTTGGCCAGTCGGTGAAAATGCCCGGAATGCATCATAATTGCTTGCCGCAGCAAAGGGCTCCAAGCGGTCCTCAAACGGGATGCCAAGCATTGTCATCAGCACCCAAGGCCGCAAGCTCCAGCTCGAATAATTGCGATTCGCGGTAATCAGCGTGTAGCCCATGACAGTCTTCCTTTCGGATTCCGAATTAAAACCAAACGCTTACCGGTTTTGTGAGTCCATTTCCAACCAGCGCGAGTCTGTCCGTTGATGGTAACTGTCAAACACGGCAAATGGAATGCGAAAGGGCGTACCCCAGTTGCTGTTCCACATGGCGACAACACCAACATGCGTGGCTGGATCAAAAATCATGGTTGCACGATAGCCGTCAACCGCGCCGGAGTGCCCCAATAATAAATGGCCGTCATATTTGAAGCTGCGCCAGCCAAGGCCATAACGCGCCTCCGAATTCGCCTGCCGCAATGCGCCGCCATAAATCGGCGCTGTATTCACGCGCGGCGATTGCGCAATCCGCAGCGTCGATTCGGGCAGCACATCGGGGCGATCGCCCATTGTCGCCTGCATCCAACGGGCAAAATCGACGATATTACTTTCCACACCCGCAGCCGCCGGGACTCGCCAATAGGTTTCTTTCACGGTACGGACCATGCGGCCATTATGTGGGCGCGCCCAATCTTTCGCTTTGGTGAGGCCAGCCATGCCGAAATTGGCGCTGTTCATGCCCAAGGGCAGAAAGAAGCGCTCGCTCACCGCAGCGGGGTAAGATCGCTTAGCTGCCTGCTCCAATATCTCGGTCACAGCGTCAAAGGCAACATTCTGATAGGTGTGACACGAACCCGGCTGACACTGCAACGGCGCGCTGGCCAGACTGGCACGCAGCGCGCGCGGATCCTGCCCATCCTCCAACCGTTCGTCATAGGCGTTTTTGGTGAGGCCGGTTTGCTGGGCAAGCAATTGTTCGACGCTCAAACGCGATTCGGCACCATCGGGTAAGCGCAACGTCGTATGATAACGCGATACTGGCCGCTCTAAGTCAAGGAGCCCTTCGTTCGAAAGCGTCGCGGCCATGGTACCCGCGACGGTCTTGGACACCGAAGCCCATCGGAAAACCGTTCCCAGCGTCACCGGCACGTTCGTATCCCGGTCAATCACGCCATATGTGCGGACAAAACGCAGTTCGCCATCTTCGACAATAGCAATGGCAAGCCCCGCCATTTCCGATCTTTGCGCCATGGCCGCAAATTGTTGATCCAGTTGGGCATAATGGATTCGTCCGCGCCATTCGCCCGGCTGGTCCGGCAAATTCGTCCGGGGTTTGATAAATTTACGCAATACGGCCGCGACCTGATTATCATCAGGTGCGGATCGCATGGCGAATAAGCCAGCCAGTCCCAACACTAAAACCGCAATCAAGGCTGCTAAAGTCCGCCGCATGTTACTGGTCAGATCGCAACCTCAAAATACGCCGTTGTCTTTGCCCGCACATCGTCAACGCTGACGCCGGGCGCGACCTCAATCAGCTTGAACGCCGATGCTTTGTCCGCCCGCTGAAACACGGCAAGGTCGGTTATGATCATGTCGACGACGTTTTTGCCCGTTAGCGGTAACGTGCAAGCCGGAATGAATTTTGGCGATCCGTCCTTGGCGTTATGCTCCATCACCACGATGATCTTCTTGACGCCAGCAACTAGGTCCATCGCCCCGCCCATGCCCTTGATCATCTTGCCAGGGATCATCCAATTGGCGATGTCACCATTTTCCGCCACTTCCATCGCGCCCAAGACGGTCAGATCAATATGCCCGCCACGGATCATGGCAAAGCTGGCCGCGCTGTCGAAATAAGCGGTCTGCGGAAGCTCGCTAATCGTCTGCTTACCCGCGTTGATTAGGTCGGCGTCTTCTTCGCCAGCAAAAGGAAACGGCCCGATACCCAACATGCCATTTTCCGATTGTAGCGTCACTTCGACCCCCGGAGGGATATGGTTGGCGACCAAAGTCGGAATGCCGATGCCAAGGTTCACATAATATCCGTCGCGCAGTTCCTGTGCCGCGCGGGCGGCCATATCATCACGGGTCCAGCTCAATGTATCAATCCATCTTCATCGGTGGTTGGGTGCTCGGTTGGCAAATCGGTCGGGTTGGCACGCTCGGCATCCACCCCTTCCCAAATGCGCGATAGGGCCTCGGCCTCGGATATACCCGTCGCACGCGCCCATGTTTTTGCGCCGTGGCGAATGCAGTCGACAAGGGCAATGCCAAACCCCATGGGGTCGCCGCCCACGGGCACAGGATTGATAAAGCAAGTTACAGGCCCGCCCTCCTTTGCCCAGACGCGCAGAAATTCCCGGCTGTCGCCGAGCATTTCGGAATAAGGCACAAGGTCGATAGGAACGGGTTTGTTAGCCATCACGCATCCTCCCTTTCGCGTACGGTGCGGAACTCAATCTTTTTGTCATAAGGCGCGCCGATAATCATGCGCTGCACATAGACGCCGGGCAAATGGATGCAGTCGGGGTCGAGGCTGCCGACTGGCACCAATTCTTCGACCTCAACCACACAAATCTTGCCGCACGTCGCGGCAGGCAGGTTAAAATTGCGGGCCGTCTTGCGGAAAACCAGGTTGCCGCTTTCATCGGCCTTCCACGCTTTGATAATCGAAAGGTCGGCGAATATCCCATGTTCAAGGATATATTCCGCACCACCAAACTCCTTCACTTCCTTCCCCTCGGCAACCAAAGTGCCAACGCCGGTTTTGGTGTAAAAGCCGGGAATGCCCGCACCGCCAGCGCGCATGCGTTCGGCCAAAGTGCCTTGAGGGCAGAATTCGACCTCAAGCTCTCCGGCAAGATATTGGCGTTCGAATTCCTTGTTTTCGCCGACATAGGACGAGATCATTTTTTTGACTTGCTTCGTCCGCAGCAACTTGCCGATGCCTTCATTATCAATGCCGGCATTGTTCGACACGAAGGTCAAGCCAGTGACCCCGCTGTCGCGCACAGCATCCAACAAGCGTTCGGGAAGCCCGCAAAGGCCAAAGCCGCCGCTTGCAATTAACATGTCGTTTTTCAATACGCCTTGAAGCGCCGATTTTGCGTCGGGGAAAAGTTTTTTCGCCATGAAATGCTCCAAATAATGGGAGAGACGGAACAGACCTTTGCCTAGACCCCAAGTGGCGTAAAGGTCAACGCCAATAGCGCGCCTAAATCCTGCAAAGCTTGATCACCGGTTGTGACTTTAATTGCCGCCATCCCCATTTCGGCAGCCGGTTTGCAGTTGATGCCAAGGTCATCCAGATAGATGCATTGCGATGGCTGGGCCGCAAGGGCCGCACACATCATCGCATAAATGCGCGGGTCTGGTTTACGCACCCCTGCTTTGCTCGATTCAATGATATGGTCGAACCGTTCCATGACCGCACAGATCGCCGCGGCTTTCTCATCACTCCCGGCCTTGCCAGCGCCTTTGCCAGACGGCACATTGTTGGTGATGCACCCAAGCGCAAAGCCCTTGGACTTTAACACATCCAGCGCGGCCACCATATCGGGGCGGATGTCACCGGATAGGCAGGCAATCACCGACGCGCCATCAAGCTTTTGCCCCAATGCTAACGCTTCGGCGGCGAATAACACGTCAAACTCCGCTGCATTGCACTCTGCCCGTTCAAACTTCGCCCATGCATTATCATTGGGGTTGCGCGCATTCACGCTGCGGACGAAATCCTTAGGCAGACCGCGCTTTGCCTCCATGCGGTTGAATGCCTCAAATGGCGATGTCGTAATGACGCCGCCAAAATCGAAAAGAACAGTATTGAACGTCATGTTTTTCCTTAGGCGACCGTGGTGCCGAACAACGCGCCAATAGCAGCGGTAGCCGCCATCGCAATCGCACCCCAGAAGGTAACGCGCATCACAGCCCTGCCAATGGCTGCTCCCCCCGCCTTTGCGCCGACGGCGCCAAGGACAGCCAGGAACAACAAGGCGGCAATGGACACAGTCCACGTGAGATACGGCGCTGGAGACAGCGGAACCATCGCCAAGGGCAAGGATGCGCCGATGGCAAAGGCCGCAGCCGACGCCAAAGCCGCCTGCACTGGTCGTGCGGCGGTGTGTGCGGCCATACCCAATTCGTCGCGCAAATGCGTCGTCAGCGCATCGTGCGCCGTGAGCTTGTCCGCCACCTGCTCTGCGAGCGCGCGATCAAGACCCCGCGCTTCATAAATGCCCACTAGCTCCTCGCGTTCCTTTTCAGGAATCGTCGCCAGCTCATTCTCCTCCCGCACTCGGTCCGCACTTTCGGTATCCGCTTGCGAGCTGACCGACACATATTCGCCGGCCGCCATCGACATTGCACCGGCAACCAGTCCCGCAATCCCCGTCAGCAATATTGTTGCTGGCGTCGCTTGCGCGGCGGCCACGCCGACAATCAGGCTTGCCGTCGACACAATGCCGTCATTCGCCCCAAGGACCGATGCCCGCAACCAGCCGATGCGGTCAATGAGGTGCGCTTCCTTGTGTCGTGGCATATACCGGTTCCCAGTTCTAATATTGAAGCTTCAGTCCAGGCCGCGCCCATCGTGTTTTCACGAGGCGTCCGCTGCCCGACAGACAGATGTAGGCGTCCATCATATCATCGCCGCCAAAGGCAATGTTGGTTGTAAAAATATCATCGGTGCCTACAAATTCGACCAGATCGCCTGTCGGTGAAATGACGCTGATCCCGCATTCGCCAATGGTCGCGACGCAGATATTGCCATTGGCCTCCATGCCAAGGCTGTCAAAGAATTTATATCCCGCAGGGCGGTAAACCGGAATGCCTGGGCCACCGGGGCCGGCGTCGCCAGCGACCTTACCGGGCGCGGTGATGTTGAACTTCATCAATCGGCAGGTGTAGGTTTCGGCGGCGTAGAGCGTGCCGCCATCAGGGGACAAGCCAACGCCATTGGGGTTGTTTGACGGGAAGATGACTTCTTCCAAATGGCTGCCATCGGCCTTGGCATAGAAAATGCCGACGACATCATGACTGCGTTTTGCATAATCAATCTTGCCATGATCGGTGAACCAGAACCCGCCATGTGCGTCGAACACGATGTCGTTCGGCCCACGCAGGCTGCATCCGAAGTCGCCCGATTTATACAATATTTCGACCTTGCCGGTTTCGATATCGATGCGTTCAATCCGGCCTCCTGAATAATCCTTCGCGATGCCGTGCGGCGCAAGAAAGCCATTGGCTTCGATATATTCGAACCCACCATTGTTGCAGCAATAGAGCTTACCATCCGGCCCCATCGCCAGGCCATTTGGTCCACCGCCGGGCTTGGCGATGACGGATTTGCTGCCATCGGGGCGCACGCGCGTGATTTGTCCTTGCGCGATCTCCACCAATATGACGCTGCCGTCGGGCATGACCACGGGTCCTTCGGGGAAACGAAGCCCATCGGCGACCAATGCAAACTCAGCCATATTTTCTCTCTCCTTTAGGCACGACACGCGCGCACACATCGTTTAATCGATTAGGCAGGCTCTCGCGCTGGCGCTGATCGGTCTCCCTCACCCAATTCCGCTTGCATGTAGACTGTGTCAAGCCAGCGACCGAATTTGCGCCCCACGTTACGCATACGTCCGGCATCGGTGAACCCCATCTTACGGTGCAAAGCAACCGAGGCGGGTTCGCCGCCGCCAATGACAGCGATCATCTGCCGAAAGCCGCAATCGCTTGCTCGCGCCATTAAAGCGCGCATCAATTGTACGCCCACGCCCTGCCCCACACAATCAGGATCGACATAGATCGAATCTTCGCAGGTGTAGCCATACGCCGGCCGGTCCCGAAACGCGGTCACATAGGCATAGCCCATGATCGTTTGAGCACGCTCCGCCACGATGAACGGCCATCGCTTGGACAATATGTCGCGGATCTTCTCTTCGGTTTGCAATGGTGTGCGCGCAATAGCATCAAAGCTGGCGGTGCCATGCTGCACATGATGCGCATAGATGCGGGCAATAGCTTCTGCATCCGCAGCGCGCGCAGACCGCACCGCCAAATTCGTTAAAGCCGGTCTTCCATCATTCATAGTTCATGGCTGACATAATATCCCATGCTTTGAAAGTTTTTTGCTATATTTGATGTCCATCAATTACTTTTCAGCGTTTAGGTTCAGAATAACTCCTGTGAGACCGGCGCAGCAATACCGGCCGTGAGATAAGGAAATGACGATGAAATCTATCATGGTACATGCAGGTGGGGACGACGCCTTTGAAAGCAGATTACAGGCGGGACTTGACCTTGCACGGCGTTCCCATGGGCATATGTCGCTCATATTGCCGCGGCCGACGCAGGATTATGTCGCGTTCGACATGTTCGGCGGCGCGCATTTCGTCGCCGAGGCCTTTGAAGCAGCAGAAAACGAACGCGAAAAGTTGTGCACGCGGATCGAATGCGCGGTTGAAGGCAGAGGATGTGCCTTGGGACTGGCAAATGTTTGATGGCACGACGTCAGACGCGCTAATCAACGCTGGGCGATTGGCGGATGTCTTGGTCATGTCGCTGGATGCGGCTGGCGCGGCAAGCGCTACCCGCGCTTTGATTAGCGATGTGGTGACGGCATCGCGCACCCCGGTTCTGGCAATCCCTACAAAAGCCGCGCCTCTTTCCTTCGACCGTGTTATGGTCGCCTATGATGGCGGTTTTGAAGCCGCCAACGCATTGCGTGCAGCATTGCCATTGCTGCAAGCTGCATCGGTTGTCCGCATATCGGAGATCGAAATGGTGCCGGAGCAATTCCCAGTCACCGACGCGGCGACATATTTGTCGCGCCACGGCATCAATGCCGAAATCGCAGTTGCCGCAAAAGGCGATAAGAGCGTCGAGGAAAGGCTTTTGGCAGAGACGAAGGCATGGGCACCCGACCTCCTCGTCATGGGCGCTTATGGACATGGACGGTGGCGTGAGACCTTGTTTGGCGGCGTGACGCGGTTCATGCTTGGCGAGCTTGGCATCCCGGTACTGCTCGCCCATTAGGTCGCGGCCAAGGGTCCTGACCTAGGGTCAGGACCACTTAAATCCACCTTCGCGGCGTCAAAATGGCAAAGATATCGAAGCCATTTTGACGTCCTTCGGATTTGACCCATACTGTCCATTGCTGCGTTGGCAAAGCTTGACTTAGAACCACTAAGCCTGCGCTTTGCCGCCTGGCACTGAACAGTATGGCCTCAAACCGCGAAGGTGGATTTAAGTGGTCCTGACCCTAAAACAAAGCGTGGCTTTTGCCCCCGTTCCATGCCAGCGTGCATGAAACAAGGGGGACTTAAGTGACGCAAGACACAGCCGCAACGACACGACCCATGGGGTTCTGGATGGCGCTCGCTTTGGTCATGGGCAGCATGATCGGGTCGGGCGTATTCCTGCTTCCGACAAGCCTTGCACCCTTGGGGTGGAATTCCGTTATTGGTTGGACGATTACCGTTTCGGGCGCATTATGCGTCGCATCGGTCTTTGGCGCGCTGAGCAAGGCATTGCCCAAGGCTGGCGGGCCTTATGTTTATACAAAGGCCGCTTTCGGTGATGGGGCGGGCTTTGCGATTGCATGGGCCTATTGGATTTCGATGTGGGTCGGCAATGCCGCCATAGCCACAGCGGCGGTCAGCTATCTTGGCCAGTTGTTCCCCGTCGTCGGCACCCACGGCGTGTCCGCCGCCGTTACCATAGCCATCGTATGGGCTTTCACGCTGATCAACATTCGCGGCACCAAATTGGCAGGACAAGTTCAGGTCGTCTGGACGATTGCGAAGCTGCTCCCGCTCATCGCGGTTATTGGCCTTGCGGCTTACATATTGACGATTCAGGGCACCGGCCGTTGTCCGCAGCTTCGAAGTGGCAGACATTTCGACGGCAAGCATTTCGTCGGCCACCATTTTGACCCTATGGGCAATGCTTGGCCTTGAACTGGCCACGGTACCCGCAGACAAGGTGCAAGACCCTGAACGCACCATCAACCGTGCCACTTTATTCGGAACCGCTGGTGCCGGTGGCATTTACATATTGGTCTGCTCAGCCGTCGTCCTGATGTTGCCTGTGGCGATCACCAGCGCCTCTGCTGCGCCATTTGCCGATTTTGTGAGCGTCTATGCGGGTACCAACGCTGGCACCGCTATCGCTGCCATTGGCGCAATCAGCGCGCTTGGCGCATTGAACGGATGGATCATGTGTCAAGGCAGAATTACCCGCCGCTTTAGCGCGCGATGGCTTGTTTCCAGCAGTTCATGGGCAAGGCGACCGCCAATGGCACGCCGCGCAACGCGCATCTGTTCTCCACCAGCCTGTTGACGCTCGTCATCCTGATGAACAGCAGCCGGACGATGGCATCCGATGTTTGAATTTCTCATATTGCTGACCACGGCCATTGTGCTGGTCATGTATTTCGGTTGTGCAGCGGCTGCGGTCCGACTCATCCAGACGGGTGTGTTGAAGGTTAGCGCCGCATTTAAGCTTATCCTCGCACTTGCCGCTATATATTCCTGCTGGACGATATATGGCGCAGGCTCCGAAGCATTGCTCTGGGGCATTGCCTTATTGCTCGCAGGTTTTCCGGTTTTCTGGCTATTGCGGCTTGCAAGGGGTTCCAAAGCCGTCACCTGACGCCTACAAGCAAAGCAGAATAAATTTGCAGGAAGACCGATGAGCTATTCGACTGATTTGGGTATATATATTGACGGTAGCTGGCGCGCAGGCGAAGGCCGCGATACGCATTCGGTCATCAATCCGGCCACGGGTGAGGACGCTGGCAGAATTACCGTTGGCGACGGCTGCGGACCTTGATGAGGCACTTGCCGCCACGGCAAAGGGCTTTGCGCATTGGCGAAGGCGTGGACGTGAATAGCCCGCGCGGCGATCTTGCATAAGGTCGCTGACCATATTCGCGAACGTGCAGAACCCATCGCGGTCATGCTAACGACCGAACAGGGCAAGCCGCTGGCCGAAGCGCGCACTGAGGTGCTGTCTTGTGCCGCGCAATTCGACTATTTCGCCGAGGAAGCCAAACGCAGCTATGGACGCATACTTGTGCGACCAACGGGGCAGCGGGCGCTAGTTTTGAAACAACCCGTCGGGCCAGTGGCCGCATTTTCACCATGGAACTTCCCGGTGAACCTGATGTGCAAGAAAATGGCGGCTGCGTTGGCCGCAGGATGCTCGATCATCGCCAAGCCGCCCGAAGAAACACCCGCAAGCACCAGCGCGATCATGCAATGCGTCATCGATGGCGGCGTGCCCGGTAATGTCGCGCAATTGGTCTATGGCGTACCCGACATGGTCAGTCCGCCATTTGATTGCTTCCCCTATCATCCGCAAGTTCAGCTTCACGGGATCAGTCCCCGTCGGCAAACATCTGCTGAAGCTTGCGGCAGATGGCGTGAAGCGCAGCACGATGGAGTTAGGCGGCCATGCGCCAGTGCTCATTTTCGACGATTGCGACCTTGAAAAAGCCATCACCTTGTCCGCCACCACCAAGTTTCGGAACGCGGGCCAAGTGTGCATTTCGCCCACACGTTTTTATGTGCAAGAGGGCGTCTATGATCGCTTCGTAGCTGGCTTTGCCGCGCATACAAAAAAGGTTCAGGTCGGCAATGGCCTCGATGCTGGAACGGTCATGGGACCATTGGCCAACGAGCGGCGGCCATCGGCAATCGCGGCGTTGGTTGAGGATGCGACGTCAAAGGGTGCAAAGCTGCTGACCGGCGGATCACGAGGCAACCAAGGCTTTTTCTTCGCGCCAACGGTGTTGTCCGACGTGCCAATGTCGGCAAAGGTCATGGACGATGAACCCTTCGGCCCCGTTGCATTAATGCGGCCATTCAAGACCTTTGACGAAGCGGTAGAGCAGGCAAACCGCCTGCCCTTTGGCCTTGCCGCTTATGCTTTCACCGAAAATGCACGCCAAGCGAACCTCGTCGCCGACGCGCTGGATACAGGGATGGTTGGCCTCAACAGCTTTATGATCTCGATGCCCGACGCGCCCTTTGGCGGCGTGAAAGAATCGGGCTTTGGCAGCGAGGGCGGTCCCGAAGGGCTTGATAGCTATTATGTGACCAAAGCAGTTCACCAATATTGATAAAGCAGCAGCTTTATCTGTACGCTGGCTTGCTAGCCGTGGCCCTTGGCACGGTCGGCATTGTCCTGCCGTTGCTACCGACGGTGCCATTCATGATCTTGGCGGCATTTTGTTTCGCGCGCAGTAGCCCGGCGCTGGAGGCGCGGCTGTTGAACCACCCGAAATTTGGACCTCATCTTGTGGCGTGGCGGGAAAAGGGCGCCATTAGCCGACGCGGAAAATGGTCGGCGACCATCGCATTTGGTGTCAGTATCGCCATCGGCTTTGCGGCTTTGGCGTTGCCATGGTCGCTTGTGCCTATTGGAACAGCCTTGCTTTGCCTTGGTTGGATTTGGCTTAAGCCAGAGGCTTAAGGTCAGAACCTAAATGGCGGCGTCGCGGACAATCGCGGTCCCGGCCGCGCGCTGTTTTTTCAGATCAGCCTTCAGCTTGGCGGGGTCGCGCGCGAAGACGAAGCCAAAGCTCACCCCGCCTTCCTTACCAATGGTGGCATGGTGCAGCTTATGCGCCTGCACCAAGCGTTTCGCATAGCCGCTGCGCGGGACATATCTGAAATAGCGTTGATGCACGAGGCCATCGTGGACGACCGTATAAATGATGCCATAAAACATGACGCCAAGGCCGATCCATGTCGCCGGTTCCCATGCGTCGTTGCCAAGCACCAAAGGGCTGCCGATTGCAAACAGCGACACGCTGGTGACCGCGCCCACGATGCCATACAAATCATTCTTCTCCAGCGCATGATCGTGCGGCTCATGATGGTCACGGTGCCAGCCCCAACCCCAGCCATGCATGATATATTTATGGCTGGACCAAGCCACCCATTCCATGACGAAGACGGTCGTAAGCACGATAAGGATGATGCTAAAAATGCTCATAGCGTCCTTAGTAGACGCAAAGTTTTCAATTTTGAAGTGCAAGCAGCGCTGCCTCACTTGATTTCGCTGCAATCGCTTCTATTGCATTTTTATGATGTCCACACCGCAAACCCTGTACGAAAAAATCTGGAATGCCCATGTCGTGGAGCAACGCGACGACGGGACCTGTCTTATCTTTATCGACCGTCACCTTGTCCACGAAGTCACTAGCCCGCAGGCCTTTGAAGGCCTTCGCGTTGCCGGTCGCCGTGTGCGGCGGCCAGACCTGACTTTGGCAGTGCCGGATCACAATCTGCCGACTACGGCGCGCTTGGACGCCAACGGAAACAATATCCCGATTGCTGACCCCGAAAGCGCGCAGCAATTGGAAGCACTGGAACGTAACGCGCCGGAGTTCGGCATCGCTTATATTGACGCCACCGATGTTAAGCAGGGTATCGTCCACGTCGTCGGTCCGGAACAAGGTTTTTCCTTGCCCGGAACGACAATTGTCTGCGGCGATAGCCATACCGCGTGCCATGGCGGGCTGGGGGCTTTGGCCTTTGGCATTGGCACGTCAGAGGTTGAGCATGTATTGGCCACCCAAACACTTCAGCTCAGCCAGTCCAAGTCGATGGAAGTCCGCGTTGAGGGCGAACTTGGCCCTGGCGTCTCGGCAAAGGACGTTGTCTTGCATATCACAGGCGTGCTGGGCGCGTCGGGCGGGACGGGCCATGTCATTGAATATACAGGATCCGTCATTCGCGCGCTGAGCATTGAGGGCCGCTTGACCATTTCGAATATGGCAATCGAACATGGCGCGCGCGCTGGCTTGGTCGCGCCTGACGATGTAACTTTTGCTTATCTCAAGGGTCGCCCGATGGCCCCCAAGGGCGCCAATTGGGTTGCAGCTGTGGCCTATTGGCGCTCACTCGCCACCGATGCAGGCGCAACCTATGACAAGGTCGTAACCATCAACGCCGCCGACATCGCGCCCAGCGTCACTTGGGGCACGAGCCCAGAGGACGTGTTGCCAATCACGGGCATCGTGCCCGATCCGTCGACCTTTGCCGATCCATCCAAGCAAGAGGCTGCCAAAAAGTCGCTGGAATATATGGGCCTGACACCCGGCACGCCGATGACCCACATATCGGTGGAAAATATCTTCATCGGCAGTTGCACCAAC
This sequence comes from Sphingorhabdus sp., assembly GCF_050921905.1. NCBI lineage: Bacteria > Pseudomonadati > Pseudomonadota > Alphaproteobacteria > Sphingomonadales > Sphingorhabdaceae > Sphingorhabdus > Sphingorhabdus sp. The sequence continues at coordinate 1,702,502 of NZ_CP050888.1, forward strand.
AGCCGCATTGAAGATCTGCGCGCTGCTGCCGCCGTGCTTAAAGGCCGCAAAAAGGCGGATAACATCAAATGGGCAATTGTCGTGCCCGGCAGCGGCCTTGTGAAGCAAATGGCAGAAGCCGAAGGGCTTGACCGAATCTTTACAGATGCGGGCCTCGAATGGCGTGAGCCGGGTTGTTCGGCCTGCTTGGGCATGAACCCGGACAAGGTACCTGCCGGAGAGCGTTGTGCATCCACCAGCAACCGCAATTTTGTCGGACGGCAGGGTCCGGGTGCCCGCACGCATTTGGTCAGCCCCGCTATGGCTGCTGCGGCTGCGGTCACAGGAAAGCTTTCCGATGTGCGCACGTTGATGGACTGACATATAACGCCGCCATGTGCAGTTGCAGGTTCAACCTTGCGCAAAGATAAGCTATTCTCTTTACTTGCCACAGAAGCCAAAGCTAAGGTTTGGCCCATCCAGGAAGAGACATATGACTGATAAAAAATCCGATGGCGACGACAAATGGTCGACCACAGCAAAAGTTGGCGCAGCCGTAGGATCAGCTGCGTTGATGGCCGCATTATTATATGCCGGACGACGCAGCCTGACCCAGAAAAAGGGGAAGCTTGAACCTATGTCCCCGGAACCCGAAGTCGAACCAATCAGTCAAAATCAACCAAAAACGGAAACGGATTAAACGCATGCAGCCTGTCAGCAGCGTTAAGGGCAAGGCCTATCCGCTTGGACTGAAAAATGTCGACACCGACATTATCATTCCGGCCATATGGCTCAAAACCATAAGCCGGTCTGGGCTTGGTGAAGGCGCGTTTCAAACTTTGCGCGGCGTGGCCGGCAATGTGTTTGATGATCCGGCGTATGCAGGCGCGCCAATATTGATTGCCGGTGACAATTTCGGTTGCGGGTCAAGCCGCGAACATGCCGCTTGGGCTATGGCTGATCTCGGCATCTCGGCGGTCATTGCGCCCAGCTTCTCCGACATATTTTCCGGAAATGCGTTTAAAAACGGCCTGCTGGCCATCGTCCTGCCGCAGGACGCCATTGATCGCCTCATGGAAGTGGCAAAAACCGATGATATCCACATTGATCTCGAAACCCAGACCGTAACGACGCCGTTTCAAGACCGATTTGCATTTGAAATTGACCCCTTCCGCAAACATTGCCTGATAAACGGCGTCGATGAAATCGGCCTTACGCTCAAAAGCAGCGACGCCATCTCGGCTTATGAAAACAAGATATCGGCAAGCCAGCCCTGGCTATCGCCCAGCCAAGCCTAGGAGACAGAAATGCGCGCTTTATTATCAACCGCCAGCGGCGGCCCCGACACGCTCGTTATGGGCGAATTGCCTGAGCCGGTTGCTGGCCCCGGCCAAGTCGTCGTTGCGGTAAAGGCGTGTTCGATCAACTTCCCCGACACGTTGATGATTGTCGACCTGTATCAGTTCAAACCAGAACGCCCCTTTGCGCCCGGCGGCGAAATCGCCGGTGTCGTCGAAGCGATTGGCGATGGCGTCAGCGGATTTGCCATTGGCGACCGCGTGATAGGCCTTTGCGGCAATGGCGGGCTGACCGAAAAGGTCGCAGTCGCAGCGTTCAACTGCTTCAAAATGCCGGACGCCATGTCCTTTGACGATGGTGCGTCGTTGCTGATGACATATGGCACATCGATTCATGCGCTCAAGGATCGCGGTCATATGAAGGCTGGCGATAATGTCTTAGTCCTTGGCGGGGCTGGCGGTATCGGCATTTCGGCAATTGAGTTGGCCAAGGCTTATGGCGGCCGGGTGGTTGCAGGTGTTTCCAGCGAAGCGAAGGCGGACATCGCGCGTGAGGCTGGTGCCGATGAAGTTGTGGTTTACCCGCATCAGCCGTTCGATAAGGCCCAATCCAAGGCCGTGGCCGAAATGTTCAAGGCCGCAGCCGGCCGCGATGGCTTCAACATCATCTATGACACTGTCGGCGGAGATTATAGCGAGCCTGCGGTGCGCGCCATTGCATGGGAAGGCAAGTTTCTGGTCGTTGGCTTCCCCGCCGGCATCGCCAAGCTACCGTTGAACCTGACATTGCTGAAAAGCTGCGACGTTTGCGGCGTCTTTTGGGGTGCCTTTGCCGCACGCACGCCACAAAAGAACCACGCCAACATTTCGGAATTGTTCGATCTCTATGCCGCGGGCAAAATCAAGCCACGTATTTCGGAGACGTTCGCACTGGCCGATGCCGGGACCGCGATCGCCCGACTTGGTGACCGCGCAGCAGTGGGGAAGCTGGTAGTGCACATTTGACGTGCATCAGCCTTGTTGATTGAACGCAAAGCCATTATCTTAGGCAGGCAACAGATAGGAACTGCAACATGACAAGTTTCGACAACCGCGAGACCGCTTTTGAAAACAAGTTTGCGCATGACGCAGAGACGCAATTCAAAATAGCCGCCCGCCGGAACAAGCTGCTTGGGCAGTGGGCCGCCGAAAAAATGGGTCTTACGCCAGAAGAAACAACGGCTTACGCCACTTCCGTGGTGCAAGCGGACTTTGAAGAAGCTGGCGACGAAGATGTGGTGCGCAAACTGCTGGGTGATTTGACGTCGGCAGGCGTTGAAATTGACGATGCCATGATTCGCACCGCGCTTGAAGACAAGATGGTCGAAGCGCGCCGCCAGTTTATCGAGTCCGCATAATGGCAATGCAGGCAGACGAAATTGAAGGCATGATTAAGGCCGCTTTGCCTGATGCATTGGTGGAAATTACTGACCTTGCAGGTGACGGCAACCATTATGCTGCGCGCGTAGTGAGCGAGAGCTTTCGTGGGCTACCCCGCGTAAAACAGCATAAGGCGGTTTATGACGCGCTGGACGGACGGATGGGCGGCGTTTTGCATGCCTTGCAGCTCACGACAGCCATTCCTCAGAATTGAAAATTTTTGGAGTATTTTAGATGAGCGTTCACGAGCGGATCGAAGAGATCGTCAAAGGCAATAATGTTGTTCTGTTTATGAAGGGCAGCCCGCTGTTTCCGCAATGCGGCTTTTCGAGCAAGGCGATAGCCATTCTAGACCATCTCAACGTCGCTTATGAAAGCGTAGATGTGCTGCAAGACATGGAAATTCGTGCTGCTATTAAGGACTATAGCGATTGGCCAACAATCCCGCAGCTTTACGTTAAGGGCGAGTTTCTGGGCGGTTCCGACATCATGATGGAAATGTACGACGCTGGCGAACTGCAGGAATTGGTTGAGACCGAAGGTTTGGCAAAGCCGGTATAAGCTATAGACTTCTTGTGGCGCGCCAGTGCGTCACAAGAAGGGTGTTGCTCTATTTGGCAGATACGGCGCGCCTGCCTCGGCACGCTGAATGGTCGGCAGCAACCAATGCAACCAAGCCAGAGCGAGCATGTAGGACACCGCAGCAAAGATAAACACGGGCGTGAAACCCAACCCCGCCGCCAAGACTGCGCCTGTCACTAGCTGGATCAAGGCGCCGCCCATATTGCCCATAAATGCGCCAAAAGCGGTAACGCGCCCAACATTGCCGCGCGGCACGACGTCGGTGATGATCGAGAATATCGACAACGAAAAACCCTGATGCCCCGCCATGACCAAGCCCATCATGATCGCCACGGGCCAGAATGAGTCCAACGTGAGAACGAAGGGCAAGGGTACCACAATCGCAGCCGACCCGAACATGATCGTCTTGCGCACGCGGTTGACGCTCCATCCCGCCTCCAAAAGCCGTGTTGATAACCAGCCTGCGAACAATGCGCCTGCCCCCGACCCAAAAAAGGCAATCGCCAGCGGAATTGCCAACTCGCTTGTCGTCAGGCCAAATTCCTTTCGATAGAAATCCGGCAGCCAGAAATTGATAAGCCACCAAGTCGCGTCGGACAACATTTTGGCAATCACGATTGCCCAGGTACGCCGTTCCATCAATATCGGGCCATAAGGCGCACCATCATCGGCAAAGTCACGATTGGCGTCTTCGGCCTTATCGTCAAACTTCACCCCGCGCGCAAACCACAACCACAGCGCCAGCGTTATAAAACCGCCGACCCCGCCAAAAATGAGCGCGCCGCGCCATCCCCAGATGGCCGCGATCACGGGAATGAAAAACGGCATGGTGATCGTGCCAAGCCCCGCAATCGCGGTACCTACACCAAACGCGAACGAGCGCTTGTCGGGTGAGAAAAGCGTGACGACAGTTTTTATCGTCAGCGGCGTCTGCACCGCTTCTGTCGCACCAAGGCCAATGCGCGCAGCCACTACTTGCCAGCCAGCAATTGCCCAGCCATGCGCCATCGCCGCAAGGCTCCACGTCGTTACGCCAGCTATCATTGAACGCAGCACGCCAATTCTATCAACCAGCCATCCAGTGAACAGGAAAGACAGCGCTGCTGCGACCTGCGTTACAAAGGCGAGATTGGCAAAATCGGTATCAGTCCAACCAAGGTCAACCGAAATGTCGGGCTTCAGGATCGCGATGACTGGCCGGTCCATGGCATTGAAAATGCCGGCGACACACAGCAGCCCAAACAATGTCCAGCGTAGCGTCGGCGTGATTGGCTTCATGTCGCTTCACCAAACTGCATCATTGTCTCCGCTCGGTCGATAGCGCATCCCGCTTTATGCTGGAACTCCTCGCCGACTTGCCTATAGAAGGCGATATGACACCGCAAGACATAAACGCGAATTACATCGCTGACCTCTATGGCGAAACCTACCTCGCAGAGGATAATCCAGCGCGCGCCAAACGTTTGTTGATCAGCGCCCTGTTTCCGGGACTTGCGGTCGTCGGCGTTGCCTCAGTCGCCGCAACTTGGTTTTCCGAACATTACGGCATGCCCGTCATCCTGGCGGGCTTGTTGCTTGGCCTTGCGCTCAATTTTGTGTCGGCAGAACAAAAGGTGCATCCCGGGCTTGATTTCTGCGGCACGTCCTGCCTGCGCTGGGGCATCGTATTGTTGGGCACACAAGTCACCGCAATGCAAATTGGCGGACTTGGTGTGCTCGCATTTTTGGGACTGATTGGCATCATGTCTTTGGTCATGGGAGCTGGACTTTTAGGCGCGCGGATTGGCGGGCAAAGCCGCTACGCAGGCTGGTTAGCTGGCGGCGCGACCGCCATTTGCGGCGCGTCCGCAGCCTTGGCGATTTACGCGGTAATTGGACGCGAGCGCCTGAACCAGTCGCAGTTTACGCTTATGCTCGTTGGCGTAGCCTTGGCAAGCGCGGTCGCCATGTCATTCTACCCACTCATTGCCGCGCAGCTCGATTTCACGGATAAGCAAGCTGGCTTCTTGATGGGTGCTGCGGTGCATGACGTCGCGCAATCCTTGGGTGGCGGCTATAGCTTCTCCCAATCGGCAGGTGAGACAGCAACTATCGTGAAATTGTCCCGCGTCGCGCTTCTCGCGCCCGCCGTGGCGCTTGTCGGGCTTGCCATCGGATCAAGCGATGGACGCTCCAAAAGCCTGGCTTCCAAACTCAAATTGCCGTGGTTCATCATCGCCTTCTTTGTCGCCGTTGCCGTAAATTCCGTCGTTGACGCGCCCGACTGGGTGGCGGAATATGGCTTGATTGCGTCAAAGGCGATGCTGTTGTTTGCGGTAACGGCCACCGCTATGCGGTCTCGGCTTGATCTGTTGCTTACCCAAGGATGGAGGGCGCTGCTGCCGGTGATGCTGGCGACCTTTACCGCCTTTGTGGCCGCGGCTGCATTTGCATGGGCGTTTTTATGAACCAGACAATCTATGACTTGGCCGTCATAGGCGGCGGCATCAATGGTGCAGGCATCGCACGGGACGCCGCTGGTAGGGGCGCAAAAGTCATCCTGCTTGAACGCGGGGATTTGGCGCGGGGCACATCGTCAGCCTCGACAAAGCTCATCCATGGCGGGCTGCGCTATCTGGAACATTATGAATTTGCGTTGGTGCGCGAATCCTTAATTGAGCGAGAGCGGTTGTGGGCGATTGCGCCCCATATCATATGGCCGCTGCGCTTCATTTTGCCGCATCAAAAAGGGATTCGCCCTGCATGGCTCGTGCGGCTTGGCTTGTTTTTGTACGACCATATTGGTGGCCGGAAATTGCTGCCCGCAACCCGGACAGTCAATTTGAAAACCGAGCCTGCGGGCAAACCGCTTAGGCCCGAATTTGTGAAGGCGTTTGAATATTCGGACTGCTGGGTCGATGACGCACGCTTGGTCGTGCTAAACGCGATGGACGCGGCTGAACATAAGGCAGATATTCGCACCCGTTCCGAAGTTACGCATCTCGAGCGTCACGACGGATTGTGGCATATACAAATTGCGGGGCAAGAACGCGTCCTTGCCCGTGCGGTTGCCAACGCCGCGGGGCCAGCGGTGCTGGACTTGCTGGCACGCACGACAGGGCATGACCGGCCATCAGGTGGTACGATCCGCTTGGTCAGAGGATCGCATATCGTGGTCCGCAAGATGTTCGACACACCGCAAGCCTATTTCTGTCAAAACCCCGATGGCCGCATATTTTTCGCTATCCCCTATGAGGATGACTTCACCCTCATAGGGACAACGGATGCAGATCATCAGGGTTCGCTGGATGACATTCACGCGACGGCAGAAGAGATTGCGTATATCTGCGCGTCTGCTGGCGCTTATTTTAAGCAAGCCATCACGGCTGCGGACGTGCTGTACAGCTTTGCAGGTGTCCGGCCCTTGGTCGATGATGGCTCAGGCAAACCTGAAACAGCATCGCGCGGATATCATTTCGAACTGGATGTCGATGCGTATGAAACGGCGCCTATTCTCTCAGTCTTCGGTGGCAAGATAACCACCTATCGACATCTGGCCGAGAGCGCGGTCGATCGGCTTTCAAGCTACTTGGCTGTACTTAAAGGCGAAAGCTGGACATTGCGCCAGCCCTTGCCAGGCGGGGACTTTCCAATTGATGGCGCCCATCACCTCGCTTTGGATATTCAGCGGGAGCACGCCTATTTGCCCGCCGCACTCGTTCACCGTTGGGTGCGGAGCTATGGAACAAAGACCCGTTCTTTCTTATCAAACGTCAGCGCTTTTGCCGATTTGGGCACGGATTTTGGACATGGCCTTTATGCGGTTGAGGCGGACTATCTCGTCGAGCACGAATGGGCACAATCCGCCGAGGATATATTGTGGCGGCGCAGTAAGCTGGGTTTGCGTTTCAATACCGAAGAGGCCCAGACGTTAGAGGATTATGTCGTCAGCCGCCGATGCAATTAGGGTCAGGACCACTTAAATCCACCTTCGCGGTTTGAGGCCATTTTCGCAATATTGAATCCTTTCTGGCTTGATTTCCACCTATAAAGCGACCATCTGCCCCTAATCGGAGTAAATTTATCTGATTAGGGGACGCAACATGCGTTTGTCGAATATGGCCGATTATGCAGTGGTGATCATGAGCGCAGCTTCGCGCCATTGCGGCTCTGTGCGCGTGTCGGCGACCGACCTTGCTGCTGAGACCGGGTTAGCCTTGCCGACAGCACAAAAGCTGGTGAGCATATTGACAAAGGCAGGCCTGTTGCGGTCGGCCCGTGGCACGGGCGGCGGCATCACGCTTGCCCGTCCCGCAGCCGCGATCACCCTTGCCGACATCATTGAAGCTGTCGAAGGCCCGATTGCGCTGACCATATGTTGCGATTCGCACAAACATGCGATGGGCCAGCATTGTGCCAAGGAAGGCAGTTGCAACGTCCAGGCGCACTGGCCAGTGGTCAATAATGCGGTGCGCGGTGCCTTAGCACAAATCAATTTGGCGGGATTAACGCGATGAGCGATGACATGGACTTCAAGGATAAGGCCGCTTGGGATGCCGCAGATCGCGTCGCGGATTATGAGCATGGCTGGTCATCGGACATCGAAACCGACTTTGCGCCCAAGGGCCTGACCGAGGATACCGTCCGCTTTATCTCCGCCAAAAAGAATGAGCCCGAATGGATGCTCGAATGGCGGTTGAAGGCGTTTGCCAACTGGAAAACCATGACGCCGCCCGATTGGGCCAAGCTCAACGTGCCACCCATCGATTATCAGGATGCATATTATTACGCCGAACCAAAGGCCAAGCCAAAGCTTGGTTCGCTGGATGAGGTCGACCCTGAAATTCTGCGCATATATGAAAAGCTGGGCATTCCGATTGCAGAGCAAGAAGTGCTGGCGGGCGTCGAAGGTGCGCGCCGCGTCGCGGTAGACGCCGTTTTCGACAGCGTCTCGGTCGCCACCACTTTCCGCGCCGAACTGGAACGCGCTGGCGTCATCTTCCGCAGCATATCGGAGGCGATTAAGGAATATCCGGAGCTGGTGAAGAAATGGCTCGGCAAGATTGTGCCGATGCACGACAATTATTTCGCAACATTGAACTGCGCGGTCTTTTCCGATGGGACATTTGTCTACATCCCCGAAGGCGTGCGTTGCCCGATGGAGCTGAGCACCTATTTCCGGATTAATGCGGAGAATACCGGCCAGTTTGAACGCACGTTGATTATCGCCGACAAGGGTAGCTATGTCAGCTATCTCGAAGGCTGCACCGCGCCGATGCGCGACGAAAACCAATTGCACGCCGCTGTTGTCGAACTCGTCGCGCTCGACGATGCCGAGATTAAATATTCGACGGTGCAAAACTGGTACCCCGGCGACGCCAAGGGCAAGGGCGGCATCTATAATTTCGTCACCAAGCGGGCGTTGTGCCAAGGCCGCAACAGCAAGGTGAGCTGGACTCAGGTCGAAACCGGAAGCGCGGTGACGTGGAAATATCCAAGCTGCGTTTTGAATGGCGAGAATTCAGTGGGCGAATTTTACTCGGTCGCGGTGACGAACAATTATCAGCAAGCCGACACCGGCACAAAGATGATCCACAATGGCAAGGGCAGCCGCTCGACGATTGTCAGCAAGGGCATCAGCGCCGGACATAGCAACAACACCTATCGCGGCTTGGTCCGCGTCGCACCCAATGCCGAAGGCGTGCGCAACTTCACGCAATGCGATTCACTGCTGTTGGGGTCTTTGAGCGGCGCACACACCGTGCCCTATATCGAAGTGCGCAACCCAAGCGCACAGATCGAGCATGAGGCGACGACGAGCAAAATTTCGGACGACCAAATGTTCTACGCGATGGCCCGCGGCCTGAACGCCGAGGAAGCGGTGGCGCTGATCGTCAACGGCTTTGCCAAGGAAGTGCTGCAGCAACTGCCGATGGAATTTGCGGTGGAGGCGCAGAAGTTGTTGGGGATTAGCCTTGAGGGATCAGTTGGATGACGCAACTGACACTCAACGATTATGCAAAACAGAACCAAGCCCCTCCCCTTCAGGGGAGGGGTAAGGGGTGGGGCCTGTCAGCCGATCGCCTCGCCGAATTGCATAAACATGCGCTAAGCATGCGCCGCAACCCCACCGAACCGGAAAAGCGGTTGTGGCGTTATCTATCGAACTGCCAGTTGGAAGGGTTCAAATTCCGGCGTCAAGATGTCGTTGGGCATTATATCGCCGACTTTGCCTGTCCGTCGGCGAAGCTGATCGTTGAAATTGATGGCGACACGCATGACGCGGCCAAAGACCGCATCCGTGATGACACGTTGGCCGAATTTGGATTCCGCGTTGTTCGCGTGACCAACGCCGACGTCTTGCACAATATGGAAGGCGTTTTGACATGTATCTCCGAAGCATTGCGTCAGGCGTCAAAGCCCCACCCCAACCCCTCCCCTGAAGGGGAGGGGCTTGAGGAAGTGCAGGAGTTGATTGGGATTAGTTTGGAAGGGAGTGCGGGGTGATGAAGGACTGCATGCAATGCGGCGCTGCGGCGTCGGACGAAATCAAATTTTGCGGTGAGTGCGGCCTTCAGTTTTCGTTCGTAGGACCGCCAGAGCTTGCTCAAACCTTAGAAAACTCTCAGGAAGCGCCTCTAAATACTAGCTGGTGGATAAAGCTTGGAACGGTTTCTGTCGCTATCTTAGCTACCTTTTTCGCTTACAATCAACTTTACAGCTTTATGGTTTCTGGTTGCCAAGCGACTGCGCTTTCCGGTCGGACGACAGTTTACATTGTTGAAAATGTAAAATGGACACCACTCGGCTGTAGATATTTGACGCGCTGGAAATCGCTTCCCTGGTGGTGGCTCGATAAATGATGATGCTGAATGGCGGACAGAAGACGACGTCTTCATCTCAGATGAGATTATGTCCAAGGTTCTAAATGAAAATGAGAACTGAAACCAATGCTCCAAATAACTAACCTCCACGCCAATGTTGGCGACAAGCCTATTCTTAAGGGCCTCACACTGTCGATTAACGCGGGCGAAATCCATGCGATTCATGGGGCCGAACTGGCGCTGGCAAATCGACGCTGGGTTATGTGCTGTCGGGGAAGGCCCGGTTATGAGGTGACTGCGGGTAGTGTGATTTTTACGCCCCCACCTCGTCATTCCCGCGAAGGCGGGAACCCAACTCCTGACGGTGACGTTTCGACAGCGCCGGAGTTGGCCCCCCGCCTTCGCGGGGGTGACGAAGAAGGGGGCAGCGAGCCAATCAACCTCCTCGACCTCGAACCGCATGAGCGCGCCGCCGCTGGCTTGTTTTTGGGTTTCCAATATCCCGTCGAAATCCCCGGCGTGTCGAACGTCCAATTCTTACGTGAGGCATTGAACGCGCAGCGTAAGAACCGTGGTGAAGCACCTTTATCCGGCGCAGAATTCCTGAAAGTTGCGCGCGAGCAAGCGGGCGCGCTCGGCATGGATATGGACATGCTCAAACGCCCCGTAAATGTTGGCTTTTCGGGCGGCGAGAAGAAGCGCAACGAGATGGTACAGATGGGCATCATCGACCCGGCGCTCGCGATCCTCGATGAAACCGACAGCGGCCTCGACATCGACGCATTGCGCATCGTCGGCGACGGCATCAACCGCATCATGCGCAAGCCCGACAAAGCCGTGTTGCTGATTACGCATTATCAGCGGCTGCTTGATTATGTGAAGCCGGACTTCGTCCACGTCCTCGCCGATGGGCGTATCACGCGGAGCGGCGGACCTGAACTCGCGCTGGAACTGGAGCGCGACGGGTATAAGGAACTGGCGGCATGAGCGCCGCAGGCATTACTCTTTTTCTTCTTCGTGCCTTCGTGTCTTCGTGCGAGTCTAATTTTGTTCGCACGAAGGCACAAAGGCACCAAGAGGTTTTGCGCCGATGACCGTTGCGCTCCCAACGCGCGGCGATGAGGCTTGGCGCTACAGCGACATTGCCGCTGTTGAGGCGGCATGGCCATTGCCTGCGCCTGAAAGCATCATTGTTCCAGCGAACGGCCATTTTGCAAGGACGATTGTTCAGGATAGCGGCACTATTCACCAACTGGACATCGCCATCGGTAAAGGCGCAACAGCGGCTATCCATGTCCTCAATATCGGCGGCGATTATGGCCGCGTCGAGTTGAATGTGACGTTGCATGAAAAAGCGGATTTCAAGCTTGGCGCAGTGCAAATTGGTGGCAACACACAAACGCTCGAAATCATTACAACCGTTACCCATGCCGAACCCAAAGCGACGTCGTCGCAGATCGTGCGCTCTGTTCTCGCTGGCACAGCGACAGGAACCTATCTTGGCAAGGTCGCCGTCGCGCGCGATGCGCAACTGACCGACAGCGTGCAGTCGGTGAAGGCCATGTTGCTTGACCGCAGCGCGACCGCAAATGCGAAGCCCGAACTCGAAATCTACGCCGACGACGTTAAATGCGCGCATGGCTGTGCGATTGGTGAGTTGGACCCGATGGGGCTGTTCTATCTGCAAGCGCGCGGCATTGCGCCAGCGGATGCAAAGAAGTTGATGCTGCAGGCCTTTGTCGCTGGCGTGTTTGAAGGTGCGGCGGATGAAGAGATGCTGACCGAAGCGGCGTTGAAGAAATTGGGGGATTTGGTGTGAGTGAAATCACCGCCATGTCTCCCCTCCCGCAGGCGGGAGGGGCTGGGGGTGGGCATCCGACTTCAGCGTCAGAAAGTTCGCCTGCGGCTCACCCCACCCCTAACCCCTCCCGCCTGCGGGAGGGGAATGTTCGCGACCAATTCCCCGGCCTTGCCAACAACTGGCATTATCTCGACACCGCCGCGACCGCCCAAAAACCGCAGGTCGTGCTTGACGCGATGATGCGGGCTGGCGGCGTTGATTACGCAACCGTGCATCGCGGTGTGTATGCGCGGTCGGCGAATATGACTGTGGCATTCGAAGCGGCACGGACCCGTGTGGCGCGCTTCATGGGCGCGGCTTCGGCCGATGAAATTGTGTTTGTGCGCGGTGCCACCGAGGGCATTAATCTTGTCGCGCAAAGCTGGGGCCCAGCGAACTTGACAGCGGGCGACCGCATCATGCTCAGCCAGTTGGAGCATCACAGCAACATCGTGCCATGGCAGATGGTTGCCGAGAAGGTTGGCGCGCATATCGATGTCTGTCCGTTGACCGCGGACGGTCAAATCGACCTCGACTGGCTAGAGACGCATTTGACGCCAGCGCATAAGATGGTCGCGTTGGCGCATGTGTCGAACGTGCTTGGATCCGTGCTCGACGCGAGACGCGCAGCAGATGCCGCGCATGCGGTTGGTGCAAAATTCTTGCTCGACGGCTGCCAGGCGGCACCGCGGATGCATTTGAACATGGCGGACCTCGCCTGCGATTTCTACGTCATGTCCGGGCATAAATTGTACGGCCCGACGGGTATTGGCGTGCTGTGGGCGCATGCCGATATGCTTGAAGCGATGCCTCCATGGCAAGGCGGCGGCGCGATGATTGACCGGGTGACGTTTGAAAAGACGACCTACGCCCCTGCGCCTTCACGGTTTGAGGCGGGAACGCCGATGATCATTGAAGTCATTGGATTGCACGCCGCTATCGACTTCATCGACAGCTTTGGCCCGGAAGCCATTTTCGCGCATGAAAGCGCGCTGGCCGCGCAGACGCGCGATGCTTTGCGTGCCATCAATTCGATCACTTTATACGGTCCTGAACAATCGGCGGGGATAGTCTCCTTCTCGATGGAGGGCGTGCATCCGCATGACATCGGGACAATATTGGACGAAGAAAATGTCGCCATTCGCGCTGGCCACCATTGTGCTCAGCCGTTGATGGACCATTTGGGCGTGCCTGCCACCGCACGGGCGAGTTTTGGAATTTATAATGATGAAGATGATGTCGCGGCGTTGGTGCGCGGCCTTGCACGGGTGAAGAGGATTTTTGGATGAACGAGAACATCCGCATACAAGAAGTCGATAGCGTAGAAAAACCTCCAAAGGCGCGGGTCGAAAGCGCAACCGATGCGTCCGAACGCAAGAAGGATTATCTGGAAGGCTTCCTCGCGCAAAAGCCTGCCGCGCCCGCACCAAGTGAGCCCGATGGTGATTTGTACGAAGCGGTGATTGCGGCGCTTAAGGAAATATATGACCCCGAAATTCCGGTGAACATTTATGACCTTGGCCTGATTTACAATGTCGAGATCAATGATGGCCATGCCGTCGTTTCGATGACACTGACGACGCCGAATTGCCCTGTTGCAGAATCGATGCCTGGCGAAGTTGAACTGCGCGTTGGCGCGGTGCCCGGCATTGGCGATGCCGAAGTGAATTTGGTGTGGGAGCCAGCATGGAGCCCGGCCAATATGACCGAAGAAGCCCGTTTGGAGCTTGGAATGTTATGACCGATGTGAAAACACGCGCCCGTCCTGCGGCAGTTATGCTCACCCCTGCATCCGAAGCGCGCATTGCCGAACTGATGTCCAAGGCACCCGAAGGCGCGATCGGCGTGAAGCTGTCCACCCCGCGCCGTGGCTGTTCAGGTCTCGCTTACTCGGTCGATTATGTCGCTGAGGCCGTCGCGTTCGACGAGAAGATCGAAACACCGGGCGGCGTGCTGTATATCGACGGCGGATCCGTGCTGTATCTCGTTGGTTCAATCATGGACTGGGTCGAGGATGAATTTGCAGCAGGCTTTGTGTTCACCAACCCCAATGCGACGGGAAGTTGCGGCTGCGGCGAGAGTTTTACCGTTTAGAAATCGAACTGAAGCCGAAAGGCGATGCCGACATCATCGGGGGCACTTTCAAAATGCCCCGGTTCATGCCGCCAGAACAGATTTGACGAGAAATGGCCGCCATATATCGGCACGCCCCATACAAGCTCGCTGGCAATCTCCTGCCCCTTTGGTGCCAGCGAAATCTGGCGGACAGCAAATGTCGTCCCAAGCGTCGCATAATCATACGCCACGGGCACGTTGAGCGCGAGTCCGCCGCGTGTGACGCGCAAGGGCTGCGCAATCCGGAACGCAATGCGGTCACCGCGCGTCAAGACATGAGCGCCCGACAGGTCTAGCGAAAAGGCGTTGCTTTGCAGCGAGCTTCGAGCTGTTAGCGACGCGCCGGCATTGGCGTTGGTCCATCCCTGCCGCCAGCTTGCGCCAAGCGACCAAGCACCAATCAATGTGACATCAGCCCGGCCATCGACAAACAGGCTGCGTGCACCATTTTGGCCAATGAAATTGGCGAACCGCGCGCCAAGCACGTTTGCGTCTTCGCGCATCCAATTTGCACCAAAGGCGAATGACGCTGGACCAATCTTCCGATCCAGCGAGACACCGACAGAGGCATAAGGATAACGATTGTCTGTGTGGCGCAACAACGCCGCGCCGCCGCGTTCGAACACACGTGCATGGCCTGCCTCAACGCTGCCTATCAGGCCAAAGCGTCCAAGTTGATGACGCAAAGCGAAAGATTGATCCGGTGCACGTTCGAACCCGCCGTCTATCTGCGCATCGGTGGCGGTTAGAAACGCAGCCCCCGAGTTGCCCTGCAATGCCGCAACCTGTCCAGCAGCCGCTTGGCGGATGCCAAGGCTAAACCGTGTGTCGCGTGCAATGGCGGCACTGACGCGACCCGCCAAAATACGCGCTTGGCTCTGCTGCCCATATGACAAAAGCAATGGCGAAAGGCCCACGCTTCCGGCGTTGCTGGCGCTAATGGAAAAGGCAAGGTCGGTTGTTCCGTGTGATATGCTGACGGATCGTCCCTGATCCACCAGAGCAGGCGCCAGCCGAAGACGCGCCGCGCTTGCGCTTATCCCTTCGGCGATGTTGATGTCATATGCACGGCCATAGCTGTCCAACACCACCGCATTTGCGGACATGGGGGACAACGCAGCATCACCCATGGCCGCTGATGTTGTGCCGCCATTTCCGATAAGCGGAACTGCCATAGTTGTGCCTGCAAGCGACGTTGTTCCCGCTGGCGCAAAGGCGCGACCAATATCCAATATGCCGCGTCCGTAAATCGTATCCGTGCCAGCAGCACCTGCATCGCGCGCCGACGTCAGCAGCAGGTTCACAATCTGTGCGCCCGTGAGATTGGGGAAGGCTTGCGCCAGCAAAGCTGCGGCACCGGATATCTGTGGCGCGGAATAAGACGTGCCATTGAACACCCGCACAGAGGTCCCATCATTCGCAACTAAGCGGTAAATAGTGTCGTTGCGATATTCGCAGCAAATGCCTTGGCCCAGCGCGGACAACACCGCGTTCTGGGCAGCCCCCGCCTTGTTGCTGAATTTTGTTATGATACCATTGTCATCAACGGCGGTGGCAATGATGACAAGCCCGTTGCCGTTGGCCACTAATGATTGTGCAAAGGGGCTTGGGCTATTCGGGTCAAATGCGGGATCTAATTTATCCCCCTCATTTCCTGCTGACACAACCACCACAACGCCAGCCGATGTCGCACGATCTATTGCGGTGCGCAGCGCGCTACTCGCGCCGCCCGCGCTACCGAGCGAAATGTTAATGACGCGCGCTTTATTGTCCACGGCACGGTCAACGCCAGTGGCAATGGCAGAATCGAAGAACGAACACCCAGCTTCGTCAACACTCTGGGCCGTCGGCGCGCAGCTTCCCGCTTGATCGGCCCGCAATGCCAATATTGTGGCGTCAAACGCCATACCTTGGATGTCGCGATCATCTTTAGCGGCAGCCAAAACGCGCGAAACGCTTGTACCATGACCATCATCGTCGCCAAGCGGCCGACCCGCGCCCGTTACATCCCCCGACTGCGCGTGGATTCGGCCCGCAAATTCGTGACTATTTGGGTCAAGCCCTGAATCAATTATACCAACGGTGACACCGCGGCCACTGGCACCCGCTTGATAGGCGGTGATCGCCCGATGAAAATCTGGGCCATCCGAGCGGAGATATTCCGGGGTTGCAAAACTTGTCGTTGGCGGAGGCGGAGGCGCAGGGGGTGGTGCTGGAGGTGCTGGCGGTACGTCCGCTGTGGGGGGCAGCGGCACGGGTGTCGAGCCTACACCCCCTCCGCCGCAAGCAGACAGCGCGAGTGCAAAAATGACAGAACTGCCGATCGCAAGTTTACGACCAATGCGTGGTTCATGCATAAAAATGCGACTTTCAGCGATTGAATTCATATTTAGGGTCAGGACCACTTAAATCCACCTTCGCGGTTTGAGGCCATTTTGTTCAGTGCAAGGCGGTAAGCGCAGGACTTAGTGGTTCTAAGTCCAAGCTTGCCAACGTGGCAATGGACAAAATGGGTCAAATCCGAAGGACGTCAAAATGGCTTCGATCTCGAAACAAAATGCCCTTGCAGGCAGAACGACTGCCTGCGGCGGACATTTTCCTTCGATATCTTTGCCATTTTGACGCCGCGAAGGTGGATTTAAGTGGTCCTGACCCTAAGCTCGTTTCGCTTTCGCTAATCTTAACGTCCCCGTTGAGTATAGATGGGTTTCTGGCTAGGTGGCTGGATGCATTTATCTTTCAGTAATATCGACAATTGGATTTTTGATCTAGACCTTACCCTTTATGGGCCAGAGGCGAATATTATGGCGCAAGTTCGGGACCGAATTGCGTTGTATGTTGAACGGTTTTTCAACATCGATTCTGATGCTGCGCATCAAATTCGTCACACTTATTGGAAGAAATATGGAACCACGCTGGGCGGATTGATGGCCGAACATGCGGTCGACCCGCATGGGTATCTTGATTTCGTCCATGATGTGGACATGACTCTATTGCAGCCTGCCGCCGATTTGCGCGACCAGATCGAGGCTTTACCGGGGCGCAAGTTGATTTTCACGAACGCAGATGCGCCTTATGCGCAGCGGGTTCTGACCGCGCGCGGCCTTGATGGCGTGTTTGAGGATATATTCGACATTCACCGGATGCAGCATCTGCCAAAGCCTGCGTCAGCGAGTTATGATAGGCTGTGCACTGAGCTACATATCGATCCGACCCGCGCACTTTTTGTCGAGGATTCGGCCCATAATCTTGGTCCGGCCAAGGCCTTGGGCATGACAACTATTTGGGTGAATCATGACGTCGAAGCTGATAGCGGTGGCGAAGAGCCATTTATTGATCATGAGATTGCCGACTTGAGCGGGTGGCTTTGCGCACTCCATGCCATTGAAAGAACTATATGACTGACCAACTTGCCACGATCATTGACGCTGCATGGGATGCACGCGACGGCATTTCCAGCTTTACCCAAGGCGAAGTGCGCGACGCGGTGCAGACGGCCTTGGCTGGCCTAGATGACGGGTCGTTCCGCGTGGCTGAGAAGCTTTCGGGTAGTTGGCAGGTCCACCAGTATTTGAAAAAAGCTGTGCTTTTGTCGTTCCGCCTGAATGACAATGATGTGGTCGATGGGGGGGCGTCCGGTGCGCCTGCTTATGACAAGGTTCCGTCTAAATTCGGCGGTTGGGATGCCGACCGTTTCCGCAATGCAGGTTTCCGCGTCGTGCCAGGGGCCGTGGCCCGACATGGCAGCTATATCGGCAAAAACGTCATCCTGATGCCAAGCTTTGTCAACATTGGCGCGCGCGTGGATGATGGGACGATGGTCGACACATGGGCTACCGTCGGCAGTTGCGCGCAAATCGGCAAGAATGTGCATTTGTCCGGTGGCGTTGGCATTGGGGGCGTTTTGGAACCACTTCAGGCCGGGCCAGTAATCATAGAAGACAATTGCTTCATTGGTGCGCGGTCGGAGGTTGTCGAAGGCGTGATCGTCGAAGAAGGCGCAGTGCTGTCCATGGGCGTGTTCATCAGTTCCACCAGCAAGATTATTGATCGCACAACAGGCGAGATTTTCGTTGGCCGTGTTCCCGCTTACTCGGTCGTGGTGCCAGGCTCGATCCCCGGAAAGGCCTTGCCTGACGGCAGCCCTGGACCCAATTTGTCTTGTGCCGTCATCGTCAAACGCGTCGATGCGCAGACCCGCGCAAAGACCGCAATCAACGACCTGTTGAGGGATTAACTCGACGAGCCGAGTTTCTTGTGTGGCAATCGTCTTGCAATTCTGACTGAATCGCTCCATAGCATGCGGGCGGACCGGGCCCCTCTGACGCTCGCTTCTTCGGAAGGAACGTGATGTCGGCCGCATCGGATGTTTCCGGTGCAGTGGTCAGGCGGTCTCAAATACCCCCGAAATACGCTCAGCCATGCCCGGAACATCCGATTGAACTTAAACTTATGTTCAAAGAGGATGAGCTATGACTTTTTCGTCATTTCGATTGATGCAATATCACCAGAAGATTGACCGCGAATTGCGCGCCGAAATCACCCGGCGTTGGCCAGATATTTTTCGCGTTCAAAGGCTGAAGCGGCTTAAGCTGGCAATCAAGGATAGGCTCGAGAGTCACACAAAAGTGCCGTTGCGGCGGCCATTGCGTCTTGACAATATCTAATATTTGAAACTTACGCACCACGCAGGCTTTCGTCTGCGTGGTGCATGATATTACGTAAAACAGGGAATATTTATGGAATTTTTGACGATGGACTGGTTGGGCACACCAGTTTGGTTTTGGCTCGCTTTTCTAAGCATTGTTGTCGCGTTGACAGCCTTTGACCTTGGCATCCTGCATAAGGAGGACAAGGAAATGGGCATCTCCGAAAGCCTGAAGCTGTCCGCTTTTTATATCAGCATTGCCCTGCTGTTTGGCCTATGGGTCTGGTTCCAAAAAGGTGCCGACTTAGGCATGAAATATTATACAGGCTTTTTCATCGAAAAGGCGCTGTCGATTGACAATGTCTTCGTCATCAGCCTGATTTTCACCTTTTTTGCAATACCGCGCAAATATCAATATCGCGCGCTTTTGTGGGGCATTATCGCGGTCATTGTGTTGCGCGGTATAATGATCGCGGCTGGCGCGGCTATTGTGCAGGAATATTATTGGACGCTGTATATCTTCGCGGCCTTCCTCATCGGAACCGGCATCAAGATGCTGTTCACTGGTGATCAGGAAATGGACGTCGCCAAAAACCCGGTCGTCAAATATATCTCGACGCATATGCGGGTGACCAAAGAGCTTCATGACGAGAAGTTTTTCGTCAAGGTGCCGGACGAGAAAACCGGCAAGATGGTCCGCGCAGCGACGCCCTTGTTTCTTGCGCTGGTCGTCATCAACCTTGCCGACTTGGTGTTTGCGGTAGACTCGGTGCCAGCGATCTTTGCGATCACCACCGATACCTTCATTGTCTACACGTCGAACATCATGGCCATATTGGGCCTACGTGCCCTGTATTTCGCATTGGCGGCGATGGTTCATCGTTTCCATTATCTGAAATATGCGCTGGCGCTGGTTTTGGTCTTCATTGGGTCCAAGATTTTCGTGTCGGACTTCCTGATGGATGGCGACAAATTCCCGCCGGTGTTGAGCCTTGGCGTTACCTTCGGCCTTATCTTGGGCGGCATCCTGTTTTCCCTCTGGAAAACCAAGGATGACGTCCATTCACAAGCATCCCATTAAGGAGAAAACAGATGGCGATGAAATCAATATTTCTCTTTGCACCTGCCGAAACAGCTCTGGGAAAGAAAGGGCCAGTGGGTTTTGCCATTAGCCTCGCTAAGGCGTACGGCGCACAGCTGACGATTTTCACAGTTGCGCTCGATGTTACGACGCCTGAACGCCACACAGATACACAGGCGGTGGCATTGGATTTGCGTTCTGCTGCTCAAGCGGCGGGTGTAGAATGTACGTTAATCACCGAACATTCGCATGTCTTGGGCGTCCACGAAGTTGTGGCGGAACATGCGCGATTGCATGACATAAGCGTTATTGGCAGCCAAGGATCGGGGCTTTTGAACGAGCGGATGGTTGCCGAATATCTTATGTTCGAAAGCGGCCGACCAGTCATAGTCGTTCCGCAAACCCACGCGACGCCTTACACTCTTGGGGCACTTGCAGTGGCTTGGGACAATACCCCGGCAGCCGGGCGGGCGTTGGGTGATGCCATTGCCTTGCTAGCGCCCGAGCACGTCCATTTCCTCACGATCGTGGGTGAAAAGGAGTTTCCAACCGACTTGGACAGCGCCGCGTTGGTGACGGCCACAGGCAAGCGCGGTATAAAAGCGGATTATGTGAAAGCCGCGCTCTTTGGACGCAGCATTGCGTCGGCTCTGCAAGAAGAGGCGGCAGCGACCGGTTCCGAAATGCTGGTCATGGGTGCCTATGGCCATTCACGATTGCGTCGCTTCATGATGGGAAGTGCAACAGCGGACATTCTGCAAAGCAGCACGATGCCCACCCTGTTGTCTCACTGAACGCACAAACAGCAGTGGATTAGAAGGCTAACGCCGGTCTTTGGTCGGTGCGTTAAAGTCGGGCGGTTTGTTGGCTATCCAGTCGACAAACCGCCCGATTTCGTCATGCGCCAATAAAGCGCCGACAGTGGCGAAGCGCTTTTCGAGATCGCTGTTAGTGAAATTGGCGTGGATGGTCCGGTGGCAGATCGGGTGCACCGGTTGCCGTTCCTTCCCGCCCCGGCTTTTCGGCACAGGATGATGCCATTCGGTCACATTACCCATTGGGCGCGCGCAGAGCCAGCAGCTCAATTCTGGATCTGCTGACACTTCGTCCGCTTCGTAATGATCGCGAATTTTGCGCGCCATAATGGCTTTTCCTATACTCTGCTTGGCCAGCGATTAGTTTTTGCTTGGCCCAAGCAAATCGAGCACCGCAGCAGTCGTTGCCTCAATCCCCAGCCGTACAGATGGTTCCGGATCAATTTTGAACAAAGGCGAATGGTGGCCAGCTACTGGCGATCCGCCATTCTTTGCGGCAGAGATCCATTCAGGCTTCGTCCCGCCAACAGCGAAATAATAGCCTGGAATGCCATGTTTCTGATCCACGAAGAAGGCAAAGTCTTCCGCGCCCATTGCCGTCTGACGGAATGGTGTCACCACATCCTTACCCAAGGCATCGGCAATAGCCCCGTTCAAGCGGCGGGCAAGCGCGCCATCATTGACCGTGACCGGCGTGCTTTCCGTCACTGTAACAATCGGCAACTTGTCTGAAGGCAAGCCATGTGCCGCGCCAATGCCCTTGGCAACGCGCTCAATGGAGGCAATCAACTGGTCGCGCACCGCCTGATTGTTGGAACGCACCGTTACCTGCAAGTCCGCATATTCGGATATGATATTATGCTTTGTTCCGGCGTGGAAAGCGCCAACGGTAATCACGCCGGGGTCCAATGGTCCCTTTTCGCGGCTGATGATCGATTGAAGGCCGACAACGATCTGCGAGGCAATATAGACCGGGTCGCGGCCCAAATGGGGCGCTGCGCCATGGGTGGCAATGCCGGGAACGCGAATATCAACGCTGTCGGCCGACGAATATTGAATGCCTTCTGACGCGGAGATTTTACCGGTCTCAAGCTCTGCTGCGACATGGAAGGCCAATGCATAATCCGGCTTTGGAAAACGGGTGTAGAGCCCGTCTGCTATCATCGCCTTTGCGCCGCCGACGCGTTCTTCGGCAGGCTGGACGATGAACAATACTGTCCCCTTCCAACGATCCTTCATCCGCGCCAACTGGCGCGCTGTGCCCACCAATGAGGTGATATGCACATCATGGCCGCACGCGTGCATCACGGGCATTTCAAGGCCATCGACCCCGACCTGTTTCACCGTCGATGCATTGGCAAGACCGGAGCGTTCTTGCACAGGCAGGCCGTCCATATCCGCACGGACAAGGACGACTGGTCCATCACCGTTTTTCAACATGCCAACGACGCCGGTGCCGCCGACTTTCTCGGTGACGACCATGCCGGGCACGGCGCGCAGTTCCTGCGCCATACGCGCGGCGGTTTTAAATTCGCGGAACGACAATTCGGGGTTGCGATGGAAATGGTCCCACAGGCTCGCCAGCGACTTGTCATAATCCGCCTTAATCGAGTCTGCGTAATCTGGCTGCGCGACTGCTGGCGTTACGACCAACGCGCTAGCCAAGAATGCGCCCAAAATAGACCTTTTAATCATCTTACTTCCCCCTGTTATATCAGTTTTCCGTTATCTATCGCCGACGCTATCATGGACACCGGTCAAAGCAATGCCCAACGGCGGAAAATTCATCGACCATAGTCACGTAGCGGTAAAAGCCCCTGCGTTCGGCAGGGTTGATCCAAAAGCCCGCACGCAGCGAATACGCCTCTCCCACATGGCCGAACCAGCGATGGCCAGCCTTGTCGGTCAACCAATGCACGCCAAGGCCATAGCCGGTAAAATAGCCCTTATCATCATCACCATTTTTGCCGTCAAAGGTCCAGACAGGGCCAATCATCTGCGCGAAACTTTTGCGCGACAATAAAGGTGCGCCATCGCGCAACAGCAATTGACCGATTTTTGCCAGATCGCCCGCCGAAATACGTAAGCCGCCCTGCGGGCTGAAAGCCGACCCGTTGCGACCAAGCACATAGAGCTTATCAACGTCACAGCTTCCGTCGCTGGCGGGGTAAACCGCGCATGGGTCAGGCCCGTTCATCGGGGCATCGCGCGCTAGGTCTTTATTGGGTCGCAGCAATGTAACCGCCTGCGCACGCCGCCCGTCGCTGCACCCGGCACCCCAATTATAGCAGGCATCCAGCCCAAGCGGCGTCAACACCAGCCGTGCCATCAGCCGGTCAAAGCGTTCGCCTGTTGCCCCCTCCATCACCGCCGCGATCAACGGCGAATTGATATTGGCATAAGCGAAATAAGTGCCCGGTGCATGGTTCAGTTCCCATGCCTTTGGGTTTACTAAAACGGCCTCAAGACTGCCATCAAGCGGCACGATATAATCCACAGAGTCACGTAAACCGCTTTGATGCGATAGCAAAACGCGCAAGGTAATTGGTGCATCGGGAAAGGCCGGATTGCGGACACGCCAACCCAGATAGTCATTCACGTCGCGATCGAGATCAAGAGTGCCTTGTTCCCATAGCCGCATGACGCCAATGGCTACCACCAGTTTTGAAATGGACGCGACCCGCGCCGGATCATCTATGGTCACTGGCCGCCCGGCAACGCCGGCATCGCCCTCGACTATCGCGGGGGTGATGCTGTCCGATGTGAAATCGACTTTGACCACTGCGGGCCGGATATTGGCCTGGCCAGACAGCGTTTCCGCACCGCCGGTCGTTGCACATCCGGAGGCTATCACCGCGGCCAGCGTTGCGCAGACCAACCTTAAACGACGCAGATACATCATGACGCGGGGCAGGCAGCTATATACTTGCCCCTTACCGTGCCCTGCATGGCGACCTTTCCGACCATCGGCAGGCGGACATCTAATGTGCTGTCATAGTTGAATTCGGTTTCGCCCATTACGCCGGCAAGTTCCATGTCCACGCTGCCCATGTTATCCATGCCGCAAGACAATTTCATGCGCACATTTTGTCCGGAAATATCAAACGCCTTGTAAACGCATTTTTCAGCGCCGGTGCCGCCAAAGAAATCCGCACTTGGTTTTTTCGCTTCGGCATCGGTCAGGCAACTTTGGCTGGAGGCGTTTTTCGCCAGTTCGTCCATGATCCGCTGCTTTTCGACTTTACCCAGTGTCGGAACATTGATGTCCGCAAAAACGAAATTGGTTTCCCAAAGCCCGGGCTTCATCGGAATGAACGCATCATAGTCCATTTCGGCCGCGCGCTCTTGGCTGTCGATGATGCCGTTACCGTCCTTATCCGCGCTGTTGTCGGCGCAAGATGCCAAACCCAGCACGGCCATTGCGGGCAACACCGCCTGTGTCATAATCATCTTCATGCGGGGCAGTCTCCGACGCGCTTTCCTTCGATCTTACCGGTCATCTTGACTGCACCCATCGGCGTGCCGTCAGTGTTCTGTTCAATGCTCATAATGTAGGTTTCAGCGCTGAATTTGCCATCCATTTTGCTCTTCACAATTATTGGGCCCGCAGGTTTACAGGTCATAGCCATCTTCACACCGGCAGTAGAACGGTCGAGCGCTTCAAAGGTGCAATTGGCCTCCGGCTGCGCACCAAAAAACTCCATACCGGGCTTGTCGACTTGCGCTTGCGTCAGGCAACTGCGCTGGGTCACGCCTTGGCCCATTTGCGTCTTGAGGGTTTCCTGCATTGCGGCGGAGGCACCGGGCGCTTCAATTTTGTCAAAGCCAATTTTTACCTCCCATAGGCCGGGTTTCATCGCCATCGCGCCACCATCTGCCATTTCGGTCGCAGCTTCGGCGTCGCTGATTTTGCCGTCGCCATTGGTGTCGGCACCCTTGTCCGCACAGGCGGATAACGCCAGTGCGGCTACACTCAGTAGGAAGAATTTATGCATTGAACCATCCTCTCATCTATCTCTATCATATTAGTGTCGCCGCCCGCCTCAAAAGGCAACAGCGATAAAAAAAGCCGTTGAAAGGTCACACTATGTGAACCGGTTCAACCGCTGGCGCAGAGCCGGTGTGTGGAAGCATATATTGGATGCAGTTTCCGTGGCTTACGAAGGCGATATCCAGATGATCGACTCGTCTTCGATCCGGGTTCATCAACATGGAGCCAATGGTAAAAAAAAGACCAGCGATCCCGTTGCATGGGTCACTCGCGTGGCGGCCTGACCACCAAGATACATGCACTGGTCGATGCGATGGGCATGCCGATCATGCTCAAGCTGACCGAAGGGCAAGCCGCCGATGGTCGCAGTGCAGTAGACATGTTCGATACCGTCGGCAAAGGGGATATCCTGCTCGCCGACCGGGCTTATGACTCCGATGCGTTGCGCGCCGAAATGGAGGCGCGCGGTGCCAGGGCCAATATCCGCGCCATGCCGCAACGCGTGATCAAACCGGTATTTAGTCACCTCCTCTATAAGCAACGCAACCTCGTCGAGCGCTTCTTTAATAAACTCAAGCACTTCAGAGCAGTTGCCACGCGATACGATCAAAGAGACGATAATTATCTCGCATCTGTCCAACTCGCATCAATCCGGATCTGGTTGAGACATAATGAGTCTGTGACCTAAGGTCTCACCTAAAACGCCTGCTTTTGCCGCGAATAACGCCCGTATAAACCTCCGTTGCGTCTGTATTCATCGCAACCCCGTTACGTTCCTCCTTCATGGCGAAGTATAAAACAAATATCTGCCGTGTAGGAAAGTAAATTTGGTGCATCGGGCCGCAATCCTGCGCACGCCTCTTGCCCTTGCTGCGTGCAAAGCACATATAGCGAACATGGCAGAGCTCATCATCCGCCGTGGGCTGGAAGAACCGGACACGGTTGGCACCTTCACCCCGCACCGCCCGGAACGCCCGTCCAAGCTGGAGGGGGGCAGGCCGTTTAAGATCGTGTCGGATTATGCGCCGGCCGGCGACCAGCCGACGGCCATTCGCGAACTTGTCGAAACGGCACTGACGGGGGAAAAAAATCAGGTTCTGTTGGGCGTCACTGGATCGGGTAAGACCTTTACCGTGGCACAAGTCATTGAAAAATTGCAACGTCCGGCGCTTATCCTTGCGCCAAATAAGATACTGGCGGCGCAGCTATATGGCGAGTTTAAAAGCTTCTTCCCCGACAACGCAGTGGAATATTTCGTCTCTTATTATGACTATTACCAGCCCGAGGCCTATGTCCCGCGCAGCGACACCTATATCGAAAAGGAATCGAGCGTAAACGAAGCGATTGATCGGATGCGCCATTCGGCGACTCGGTCTTTGCTGGAACGCGACGACGTGATCATTGTCGCTTCGGTGTCATGTATTTACGGCATCGGCTCCGTCGAAACATATTCTGCGATGATTTTCGACCTGAAAAAGGGCGAAAGCGTTGATCAGCGTGAATTGATCCGCAAGCTTGTCGCGCTTCAATATAAGCGCAACGACATGGCCTTTGGCCGTGGTAATTTCCGCGTGCGCGGCGACAATCTCGAAATATTCCCATCGCATTACGAAGATACCGCGTGGCGCGTCAGTTTCTTTGGCGACGAGATTGAGGAGATTGCGGAGTTCGACCCGCTGACCGGCAATACAGGCGCGAAGTTGAACAGCGTGCGCGTTTACGCCAACAGCCATTATGTCACCCCCGGTCCAACGATGAAGCAAGCCAGCGAAGCAATCCGCTTTGAGCTGACTGAGCGGTTGAAGGAGCTTGTTTCCGAGGGCAAATTGCTGGAAGCGCAGCGGTTAGAGGAGCGGACCAATTTCGATCTTGAGATGATTGCCGCAACGGGTTCATGTGCCGGCATCGAAAATTATTCGCGCTTTCTAACGGGCCGCTTGCCAGGTGAGCCACCGCCAACCTTGTTTGAATATCTGCCCGACAATGCGCTTTTGTTCGTTGACGAAAGCCACCAGACGGTGCCGCAAATCGGTGCAATGGCCAAGGGCGACCATCGGCGCAAGCTGACCTTGGCCGAATATGGTTTCCGCCTGCCGTCATGCATCGATAACCGGCCACTGCGTTTCAACGAATGGGACATCATGCGCCCTCAAACGGTGTGCGTTTCGGCAACGCCGGGCGGGTGGGAAATGGAGCAATCGGGCGGCGTCTTTGCCGAACAGGTCATTCGTCCAACGGGACTGATCGACCCGCCGGTTGAGATCAAGCCTGTCGAAGACCAAGTGCAGGATTGCATAAACGAATGCCGCAAAACGGCGCAAGCGGGATTCCGCACGTTGGTCACCACGCTGACCAAGCGCATGGCGGAGGACCTTACCGAGTTCATGCACGAAGCGGGGCTGCGCGTGCGATATATGCACAGCGATGTCGAGACTTTGGAGCGCATTGAGCTGATCCGCGACCTGCGGCGCGGGGTGTATGACGTGTTGGTGGGTATCAACTTGCTGCGGGAAGGTCTCGATATTCCCGAATGCGCGCTAGTCGCGATATTGGATGCCGACAAAGAAGGTTTCCTGCGCAGCGAAACGTCCTTAATCCAGACGATCGGTCGCGCGGCGCGCAACATTGAAGGCCGCGTGATCCTATATGCCGACCGAATGACCGGCAGCATGGAACGCGCCATTCGCGAAACCGACCGCCGCCGTGAAAAGCAGCATGCTTACAATATCGCACATGGGATCACCCCGGCCACGATCAAGCGCGACATTCACGACATCGTCGCCGACACGGCCAGCCGCGATTCGGTGCTTGTCGAGATTGACGCCGACGGTGCCAACAACCTCGTCGGGCATAATTTGCGGGCCTATATTGATGATCTGGAAAAGAAGATGCGCGCTGCAGCCGCCGATTTGGAGTTCGAAGAGGCTGGCCGCCTGCGCGACGAAATCCGTTCACTGGAGGCAAGTGAACTTGGCCTGCCGCACCCGCAGCATGTTGCTGCCCCCAAGGGCCGCGCCACCGAAGGCCAGCCCGGCACGCGCAAAATGCGTTATGGCAAAACGCAGCGCAAGTTCGGGAAATAAGCTTTAGGCCGTGAACGCGGCCTAATTCAGTAACCGCAAAACAGCCGAAAGCCCGGCAAGACCAAGAATGCCAGCGACAAAACTGCGCCACAAAGTCGGTGCTACCCTGCCAAAGGATTTCGCGCCAAGCCAGTTGCCCAGCAGCACCGACGGGAACAGCAACAACGATAACCACAACAGGCGCGCGTTCGCCAATCCAAGGACATAAGCCGATATCGTGCCCGCAATCGCGGTGGCGAAAAACACCAGCATCATCGATGCCCGCGCTTCCTTGGGCGGGATTGGCTGGCGCAGATAAAAGGGCACGACGGGCGGGCCCGGCATTGCGGCAAAACCGGTCAATATGCCCGAGGCGATTCCCGTAAGTGCCGTTTCCTTCGGCCCGGGACGCAGCTCCCCGCGTTGCGGCAGCAGCACGAGCACAAACGCCCCAATCGCGATGGCAGCAATCATCAACCGCGCAACATTTGGACTGGTATGCATCAGCAACCAAATCCCCAGCGGCGTTGTCAAAATGGCAAAAGCCGCAATCGTCAGCGCACTTTGCCGGTGGGCGTCGGCGTAAATGACTTTCAACCCAACAGGCCCAATCAGCACCTGAAGCAATATGGCAATAACCACCGCCTCACCCGGTTTCACAATCAACCCGAACAAAGGCACAAGAATGATCGCCATGCCAAAGCCAGTCAGCCCGCGAATATAGGCCGCACCAAAAGTCATCCCCGCCAACAGCGACAATTGCGCTGTGGTAACTCCAATCAGGTCTTGAATGTTCAATGCCCCATGGCGGCATGGTCAGCGGCGGTCAGCGGCTTTTCCGCAGCCACGCCCTTTTTGTCGAGCCATGCCTGCATGTCCTTTATCTCGGCTTCTTGCGCGGCGATGACCTTTTGCGCAAGCGCGCGCACTTCGGGGTCCTTGCCATGCTCCAGCGCAACCTTCGCCATGTCAACCGCGCCCCTATGGTGCGGGATCATGCCTTGCATGAAGGCAATATCGGCGTCGGCATGGATATTGCCCATGCCGACATGCATCTTGTCATTGGCCGCAGCATAAGCCTTTTGCGCGGCATTGTAGCTGGCGGTCGCATCTGCCTTTGCCGCTGGGGTTTCGGCGGCTTGCTCCGCCGCTGGTTGCTGGCAGGCGGCCAAGAAAAATACGGCTGCAAGCGTCAATGATAGTGTTTTCATCACATTCTCCTTGAAAAACGTATATGGGTTCAACGCAAATCGGGCGGCGTTGCTTCATGCTTGAGCATATCAATCGCCTCTTCGAGCGTCATGATATGCTGGCCATCGGAGCCAAGGCTGCGGATTGCGACCTTGCCCTCTTCTGCCTCACGCATGCCGACCACCAACAAATGCGGCACCTTGGCAACGCTATGTTCGCGCACCTTGTAATTGATTTTTTCGTTGCGTGTATCGGCCTCAACACGAATGCCCGCCGCCTTCAACTTCGCGGTGACATCATGGGCATAGCCATCGGCCTCCGACGTAATCGTTGCGACCACGGCCTGCACGGGCGCGAGCCAGACCGGGAATCGGCCCGCATAATGTTCGATCAAGATGCCGATAAAGCGTTCGTAGCTGCCGAATATCGCGCGGTGCAGCATGACCGGCCGGTGGCGAGCGCCATCCTCACCAACATAGCTTGCGTCGAGACGCTCGGGCAATACGCGGTCGGATTGAATCGTGCCAACCTGCCACGTCCGGCCAATCGCGTCGGTTAAATGCCATTCCAGCTTTGGCGCGTAGAAAGCACCTTCGCCGGGCAGTTCTTCCCAACCAAATTCGGACGTCGCAAGGCCAGCGCGGACCACGGCATCGCGCAGTTCGTTTTCCGCTTTGTCCCAATCCGCATCGGACCCGAACCGTTGTTCAGGACGCAGAGCGAGCTTGATCGAATAGGTAAAACCAAATTCCTTGTAGACCCGATCGGCCAGCGCGCAGAACGCCTGCACCTCTTCGACAATCTGGTCTTCGCGGCAAAAGATGTGCGCGTCATCCTGCGTAAACTGGCGCACGCGCATCAGGCCATGCAACGCACCATGCGGTTCGTTGCGGTGGCAACAGCCATTTTCGTAAATGCGCAAGGGTAAGTCGCGATAGGACTTAATACCCTGGCGGAAAATCAGAACATGCGCGGGGCAGTTCATCGGCTTCAACGCCATCCAGTCGGCATCGCCCGAAATCACCGGGCCTTCATCGTCGACATTGGGCACTTCATCAGGGATCACAAACATATTGGCGCGATATTTGCCCCAATGCCCCGATTGCTCCCATTGCCGTGCATCCATGACTTGCGGCGTTTTGACTTCTTTATAACCAGCGCCGTCAATCGCGCGGCGCATATAACCCTCAAGTTCGCGCCAGATCAGATAGCCATTGGGATGCCAGAACACCGAACCATGCGCCTCTTGCTGCAAATGGAACAGGTCCATCTCTTGGCCCAGACGGCGATGGTCGCGCTTGGCGGCCTCCTCCAGCCGGAGAAGATGCGCGTCCAATTGCTTTTTATTTAGCCAGCCCGTGCCGTATATCCGGCTTAATTGCGGATTATTCTGGTCGCCGCGCCAATAGGCACCCGCCACCCGCGTCAGCTTGAACGCCGCAGGATCCAACTTACCCGTTGAGGCCAAATGCGGACCACGACACATGTCCATCCAGTCATTGCCGGACCAATAGACGGACAATTCCTCGCCCTCCGGCAATTCCGCCGCCCACTCAGCCTTGAAGCTCTCACCGGCATTCTGCCAACTCGCAATCAAGGCGTCACGCGCCATGACTTCGCGGCGCAGCGGCTTATCGGCGCGGATGATCGCGCGCATGTGTTCTTCAATCGCCGGCAGATCATCCATTGTGAACGGCCCGCGTGTGGCAGGTGCCATGACGTCATAATAAAAACCGTCATCGGTCGATGGGCCAAAAGTGATTTGCGTGCCCGGATACAGCGCCTGCACCGCCTCTGCCAATATATGCGCGAAATCGTGCCGGGCGAGCTCCAGCGCGTCCGCCTCGTCGCGGCTGGTCACCAACGCCAACTGGGCATCGGCCTCAATCGGGCGCATGATATCGCGCAATTCTCCATCGACGCGCGCCGCAATCGCTGCCTTGGCTAAACCCGGGCCAATCGCGGCGGCAATGTCCGCAGGGGTAGTCCCGCGCGCGACTTCACGGGCAGTGCCATCGGGAAGGGTAATGCGGATCATCTCGGACATGGAGTATCTTGCTTTCATCTGCGGTTTGGAAGCGTCCCTTTGCCAGCCCAGAGGCGAAGTCGCAAGTGCGCTAGATGGCAGACCAAGTAGCCGATGTGCAGGATATTGATGTGAATTGGAAAGGACGCTTGACAAAATCGAATCTGCAAGTAAAGTGTCCTTGTCTATTTTATAAGGTCACTTGATATGAAATTCACAAACAAGCTTCCCCCATATATGCGGCGATATACGATCAGGATCATATTTTTCATGACCGCTTATCTCCTGATCCTGATCGGCGGCCTGACTTTTGCGCGTGGCGGTGCCGAACATGGGCAGGCGACGCTGATTGGGCTTGCGGTCATCAGCGCCTTTCCCATCATTGGGGTCTTTTGGACGATATTCCGCCTGTTTGTGGAAATTGACGATGAATATCAACGGCTCCTTTTGGCGAAACAGACGCTGCTCGCGACGGGCATTACCCTGACCATCGTTACCGTCTGGCAGTTTCTGAATGTGTATGATGTTGTGGCCACCGGACCCCAATGGATGGGGGTCATCTGGCTCGCGATGCTTGGTATCGCCGCCCCGATTGTGCGTTGGAAGGCATGAAAAACCGCCTCAAAGTCCTGCGTGCGGAACGCGATTGGAATCAGCAAGACTTGGCCGATGCATTGGGCGTTTCGCGTCAGTCGGTGAACGCCATTGAAACGGGTAAATATGACCCGTCGCTGCCCTTGGCCTTTCGCATAGCTGACCTTTTTTCGCTTCAAATCGAAGAGATATTCCTGCGCGATTAATGCGCGTTTTTTAATCAGGGAGCCAAATGATGCGCCGTATTGCTTTTCCGATTTTTCTTGCACTCTCTGTTGCCCTCAACGCGACCAATGCCTCGGCAACACCCATAGCTCTGCAACCAGCGAGCCGAGCGTCCGAAAATGCGTTGATTGAGAGAATTCGCTTCACGGTCGACGTGGAAGGCGAAGGGCGTGATATCATCCTGATCCCGGGGATCGCATCTCCACGCAGCGTGTGGGATAGCACACGAGACGCCCTTAAAGGAAATTACCGGCTTCATCTTGTCCAAATTCGGGGCTTTGGCGATGCAGCTGGCATGAATGCCGAAGGTCCGGTGCTTGCGCCATTTGTTGCTGAGCTCAGCCAATATATCCGAACCAAAATTCTGGACAAAGGTCGTCCTGCGCCAGTCATCATTGGCCATTCTCTGGGCGGACTATCGGCACTGATGATCGGCATCGATCACGCCGAATCCGCATCGAAGTTGATCATCGTCGATGCCCTGCCATTTATCGGGCCTATCTTTCGCATAAATACGGTAGACGCCATCAGGCCGCAGGCCCAAGCGATCGCAGCAGCGACCAGAGCGCAAACCCCGCAGGCCGATCAGGCCCAAGATGTCGATCCCGGCGCATATAGTCAGGCCGGATTTCTGTCCAAATCCGCTGCCGGCCGGACAAAGGTTGCGCGATGGACGCGACAGTCGGACTCGCGCGTCGTGGCGCAAGCGCTATATGATGATATGGTGACCGACGTTCGGCCCGAACTTGGCAAAATCAAGGTAGCTGTAAGCGTGATTTATGCCGAGGATGCTGCAGTCATGCCCGCTGGGACTACCGATGCCTTATATGCCGTGGAATATAAAAATTTCCCCAACCCAAAAATGGTGAAAATCAGCGACAGCCGACATTTCATCATGCTTGACCAGCCAGAGAATTTCCACGTCGCTGTGCTGCAGGAATTGCAGCGCGATTAATCGGTCGTCTTTTCGCTTCGATAAGGCACGAATTCGCCAAGGCTGCAAACGCCGCCGGTCATGCCGCTGGTCCGGTCCACAAGGCGGATGATGTCGCCTTTGCATTTTTGGCTGCCAAATTGTTCGGACACAATGATGTCATTGTCCCGCGCAAGTCCGCTGCAAGCGGATCGTAAGTTGTTTTGATACACCAAGCGGCCGGATACGCGGTAGAGCAGGATATTGTCGCTAACACGGATAGTGTTGGTGGCGTTAAAGTCGCTGATACAATTTACCGGCTTGCCCGCGACCTTGCCGTTCAGTTCTTTCATCAAGACTGCGCTCTGTTTCTCGGTCAGCGGTTTTGGCGTGCTGTCCACTTGTCCGCACGCAGCTACCAGTGTCAAAGGAAAGGCAAAGACGGCCAATTTGAGAATGTGCATCGATTTTCTCCGGATCACGCGAGCAGCATAACATATACCCAGCAGGATGAACCACAGATTATCAGACAAATGCCGCAATATGGCGTTTTTCGCCCGGGGTGACGTGAACGACCGCGTTGCCAAGGTCGGCATCCACCGGACAATCGATCACCGCCATCGCCCGCGCGCCACATTCGGTTTCCAGCAGAACCGTCGCCGGACCAAAACCGTCCTTAACTGCCGGGCGCACAAAGCTGCGCACCCGCGCCTTGCCCTGCGGCGCATCATCGAGCGCGCGCGGTGTAGGGGCATAGCCCTTTGCCACGTCGCCGGACCACGGAACGCTGGGCTGCGTTGCGGTGTAAAAACCGACCGCTTGCTTTGACATCACGCCGCCATTGGCCGTTATCATGGCGGGCTTGGCCCCATCACGGCGCAGCGCGTCGACCATCGCGGCGATATTATACACGCCATAGCCATTGCCCGGGCCGCCGAAGAAAGTGAGCCCGCCGGTGAGCGTATAATCACCGAGCGCCCGGCCTGCATCCTGCATGCTGTCCACTGCCGCGAAGACCGCGCAGGGAAAGCAGCTATAAATATCCACTGGACCAAGGTCGGTCACGGCAAGGCCAGCTTGACCCAGCGCCGCAGGAATGGCGAAATCGAGCGCGGCGGAACGATGGATAACGGCCCGTTCGGACAAGGGTGGCTCTGCGGCCTCGGCAGCGCCCGCCAGCCACACCCATTTGTCTTGCGGAACGCCCAAATCGCGCGCCTTGCCTGCGCTAGTCAGGATGACCGCGCCACCCAGATCAACCGCATCCTGCGCCACATGCCAGCGGCGGTAGATGTCGGTCAGCGGGTAATTGGCATTGTCGTCGCTTTGCAGCGCTTCGGGGGATCGAAAACCGGGGAATTGTGCATGGAGCCGTGTTTCGGCCTTAATGGAGAGAGCGGACCATAAGGCCGCCATCTCGCGGGCATAAGCGGCACCGTCAAGGCCGAGCGCCATCCGCCGCGCATTTTCAATGAGGCTATACGCCAGCGGCATGGAAATGATGCCATGGCGTATTTCGGTGCGGCTTAGAATTGGGAAGCTGGACAGCCGATTGTCGAACGGGGTTTCCGAAGGAAGGCTCCAGTCCAATGATATGCCCGCCTTGCGTGCGCGCTTGGCAGTGCCCGTCGCTTCAGCCGCGACCAACACCGCCATGTCGCAAGTACCGCGTCTTATGTCACCGGCCAGTTCGTTCAACATCGCCTGCGGGCTTTGTCCGCCAAGATCGGCATAGATCAGGCGGTTTGCCGTAATCCCGCCCGCAGCGCCAAAGGCCTCTGGCGCGTTATCGGGAGAGCCTGTGCCAAGGCTGACGCCGCTATCCTCAAACGTCCGGATGGCGGCGATGGTGTGAATCACGGCGGCAACGGCTTGCGACTGCCCAGTATCGGCGAGTGCCACTTTGATGGCGGCTCCCGCCAAGTCACGTGGGGCAGGCCATTCGCCAGCGACGGTTTTCCGGCTGGCCTCACCTACGCCAATGATCACTGGCGCGCGCGCGTCAAAATTGCCCATGTTGCTCTCCCGATTATCTCTTAACTGCACGCTTAAATATGCTAGCAGTTGATGCAAGGACTTTGGGAGAGCGCACATGGCGAAATGGCCGAAATTGAAATGGGACACAGAACCAACCGGGCCGTTGAAGGGCATTAAGGTCGTGGACATGGCCACGGTCGTGCTTGGGCCTTATGCCACGGTGCAATTGGCCGATCTGGGCGCCGAGGTTATCAAGATCGAAAATAGCCAGGGCAATACGCCGGGCGACATGATGCGCCATGGCGGCGATTCGCCTACCAAGCAGCATGGGCCGATTTTCACCGCGCTCAACCGCAACAAAAAAGCGATCAACCTCAACATCAAAAAGCCCGAAGACAAAGCCGTTCTTGAGGCATTGTTGGAAGAGGCCGACGTCTTCATCCACAATGTCCGTATGGCTGGCGTCGAGCGACTTGGCTTTGGCTATGAGGCGGTGAAGGCGATCAACCCCAATATCGTCTATGTGCATTGCGCGGGCTTTGGCGCGGGCGGTGCCTATGGCGAGCGGCAGGCATATGACGACCTCATTCAGGCCGCTTCGGGCTTTGCCGCCTTAAGCGAACAGCGCGATGGCGGACGGCCAACTTATTCCCCCAGCCTTGTCGCCGATAAGGTCAGCGGGCTGTTTGCCGCCAACGCCACGATGGCAGCATTGCTTGGCCGCGCCGGCGGACAGGGCGGGCAGTTTGTCCAAGTACCGATGTTTGAATGCTTCACCTGGTTCAACATGGTGGAAAATCTGTGGGGCGAAACCTTCATCCCCGGCAATGGCCGCATGGGCTACACGCGCTCGGTCAACCCGCGCCGGCGGCCTTATCCGACCAAGGACAGCTTTATTGCTATCGTCCCTTATAATGACCGGCAATGGGCGACATTTTTTGAACTGGGCGGGCGGCCCAATGTCTTCGACGACCCGCGCTTTTCCACCTATCAGGAGCGCACCAAGCACACCGGCGAATTATATGCGTTGATTGAGGAAGTCAGCGCGACGCGGACCACCGCCGAATGGCTTGACCTATTGGCGCAGCATGACATTCCGGCGATGAAATATAACCGCATGGCCGATGTGCTGGCCGATCCGCATTTGGCCGATGTCGGGTTTTTTGAAGAACGAGAATCGCCGGACATCGGCAAATATCGGTCGATGAAGCATCCCGTGCATTATGCCGGGACGCCCGTATCCAATTACGCCCATCCGCCAATGCTGGATGCCGATGGAGATGAGATTAAGGCCGCATTGGGGATGTAATTCCCTCTCCCATAGGGAGAGGATAAACCTAAACCAACAACCCGCGCATGATCAGGTCAATGGTATGCTCGCGATAGGCATCGCGCATATTCTCGTCGAAATCGTCTTGGTTGTAACAATGGCGCAGCACCAACCGTGATGAATAGAAACGGTCGGCTGCGCCTGTTACCGTGAAGTAAAAAAATTGCGGATCGGTTTTGCGAAACTTACCCGCCTTTACGCCCTGCGTAATCAGCACTTCATAGACGTTAGAAATCGGCTTGAGATACAGTTCCGCAATGCGCGCAGCTTCGGCAGGGGCGCTGTCGCGGACCATGCGCATCAACAGGCGGTTGAGGTAAGGAAAGGCGTGATAGGTGTCGATCACCGCGCCAATATGGACACGCAATTTGTCGGCAGGCGGCATGTCTTTGGCCACCAAAGCACCAAGCCTTTGCACGATATTGCCCATGTCGCGATCAAGCAACGCCAGCATCAGGCCATTTTTATTGCCGAAATAATATTTGACCAGAGCACTGTTCAGTCCAGCACGAAACGACAATTCAGATAGCGAGAGGTCAATCGTATCCCCTTCGCGCATGATCTGGCTGGCGGCCTCGATCAATTGATCGCGCGCCGTGTTGCCATCGGATGAATCGCTTGCCATTCTCGGTCCTGTTGTCGCCATTGGTGCCCGCTCCCCATTAAACAATGGTTACTTATAAACAGGTTCGTCCCACCATGGGAAGAAGTCAGGCAAGTCTGTGGAAACTTTATCGGGGTAGACCGGACTGCGTTTCTCCAGAAAGCTGGCGATGCCCTCTTTTGCATCGCCGGACCGCGAACGGCGGTAAATTGCCCGGCTGTCAATGGCATGCGCGGCCATCGGGTGGTCCGCAGCAGACAGCCGCCACAACATGGCGCGCGTCAGGGCAATGGATACCGGCGCAGTATTATCCGCTATCTCACGCGCCAGCACCCGCGCCGCTTCCATCAATTCGGTCGGCGCATGGACAGAGCGGACGAGGCCGCCATTCAACGCCTCGACGGCATCGAACACCCGGCCTGTCATGCACCATTCCAACGCCTGTTGCATGCCAACCAAGCGCGGCAGGAACCAGCTAGAGGCCGCCTCCGGCACAATCCCGCGCCGCGCAAAGACAAAGCCGAAGCGCGCAGTGTCGCTCGCCAAACGGAAATCCATCGGCAATTGCATCGTTGCGCCAATGCCCACCGCCGCGCCGTTGATTGCGCCAATGACCGGCTTTTTGCACTGGAATATCCGCAACGTTAGCCGACCGCCGGAATCGCGCACGCGTTCGTCCGAAAGCGATTCGACCTGTGATCGGCTGGCGAACACATCGCCGCCCGCGTCCGGTGTAAGGTCCGCGCCCGCACAAAAGGCACGTTCACCTGCCCCCGTTACAATGACCGCACGCACAGCATCATCAGCGTCCACCAAATCAAACGCCGCGCACATCTCGCGCATCATCACATTGGTGAATGCATTCATCTTTTCGGGACGATTCATGGCGATGGTCGCGATGCCGTCGGCGACAGCATATTGGATTTGGGTGAATTCGGTCATGGCAATTGGCCTCGCAACAAAAACGAAGCCCTGAGCAGCGGTCGCATAGCGGATGCGCCCGTCAAAAGGCATTGCGCTAACAACTCAGGGCTTGGGGTTATTTTTCATCGATAGGTTGCGTTTAGCGGGGCGCCATGCGGATCGCACCATCAACGCGCACATCTTCGCCGTTGAAATAGCCACATTCAATCATCGTCATCGCAACTTGCGCAAATTCATGCGGGTGGCCAAGGCGCTTGGGAAACGGCACCGATGCAGCAAGGGCGTCTTTGACGGTTTGCGGAGCACCATTCATCAACGGCGTGTTGAAAATACCCGGCAGGATGGTGTTGACGCGGATGCCTTCGCTCATCAAATCGCGCGCGATTGGCAAGGTCATGCCGACAACACCGCCCTTGGATGCGGAATAGGCCGCTTGCCCCATCTGGCCGTCCTCAGCCGCCACCGACGCGGTGTTGACCATCGCGCCACGTTCACCGTCTTCCATCGGCTCCAGTGTCAACATGCCCGCTGCCGACTTGGCGATGCAGCGGAACGTGCCAACAAGGTTGATCTGAATGATGCGGTCAAAAGCATCGAGCGGGAAATGCTTGATCGATCCGTCTTCCTTCGAACGGCTGGCGGTCTTAACCGCGTTGCCCGTTCCAGCGCAATTTACCAGGATACGTTCCTGACCATGCGCCGCGCGTGCCTTAGCAAAGCCAGCATCAACGCTTTCGTCGCTGGTGACATTTACGTTGCAAAACACGCCGCCAATTTCAGCGGCAAGCGCTTCGCCCTTGTCGGCTTGCAAGTCGAAAATCGCGACCCGCACACCCTTTGCCGCGAGCGCCCGTGCGGTTGCTTCGCCAAGTCCCGATGCGCCGCCAGTGACGACGGCTGCGACTGTTGAATCCAATTTCATGTAAATTCCTTTTCCAAATACCGTAGTGCTGAGCTGCGTCGAAGCGCGTTTAACCGATAAGCGCCCTTCGACAGGCTCAGGGCTACGGTGAAGTTTATCTGGTCGCGAGTTAAACCCGTTCAATAATCGTGACATTGGCCTGACCGCCGCCTTCGCACATCGTTTGCAGGCCATAGCGCCCGCCACGTGCTTCCAGCGCATTCAGTAATGTTGCCATCAACTTCGTTCCCGATGCACCAAGCGGATGGCCAAGTGCAATTGCGCCGCCATGAACATTTATCTTCGAACGATCGCCGCCTATGTGCTTGAGCCAAGCCAAAGGCACCGGTGCAAAGGCTTCATTGACCTCATATAAGTCAATGTCGGATATTTTCATGCCCGAACGCTGAAACGCGCGGTCGGTTGCGAACAATGGTTCTTCCAACATGATCACCGGGTCACCCGCCGTCACCGTCAGGTTGACGATCCGCGCGCGCGGGGTCAGGCCATGTTCTTTCAACGCCTTTTCCGATACGATCAGAACCGCAGATGCGCCGTCGCAGATCTGGCTGGCGTTGGCGGCGGTAATACTCCCGCCTTCCTGCAGCAGTTTTACGCCCGACAGGCTTTCAAAGGTCGCGTCATAGCGGATGCCTTCGTCGCTATTGTGGACGAACTTGCCCTCTGGCGTCTCGACTTCCACGCCGACGATTTCATTGGCAAATGCACCGCTTTGCGAGGCCGCAATCGCCTTTTGATGCGATTCCAACGCGAACTGGTCGAGGTCTTCGCGGGTAAAGCCATATTTTTTGACCAGCATTTCAGCGCCCATGAACTGGCTGAACATGATGCCGGGATAGGCTTCTTCCAAACGTGGGCTTTTGTAGGTGCCCATGCCTTCTTTTTTGAACAGCATAGATGTCGAACCCATTGGCACGCGCGTCATGCTTTCTATACCAGCGGCAAGCACAATGTCCTGCGTGCCTGACATGACGCCTTGGGCGGCAAACATCATCGACTGCTGTGATGATCCGCACTGGCGGTCAATGCTAACCGAAGGGATAGAATTTGGCAGGCGCGACGCAAGCACGATGTTGCGACCAACGTCGCCCGCTTGCTCGCCACCCTGCATGACGCATCCCATGATAACGTCTTCAATCGCCGCAGGGTCAAAATCATTCCGGTCTGCAATAGAATCAAGAACCGCAGCGCCCAAATCCACCGGATGCACACCGGCAAGCTTGCCGCCACGACGGCCACCTGCGGTTCGAACCGCATCCACAATATAGGCGTCTGCCATAGTCACTCTCCTGTTGTTCGAAATTTAATCAGACGATTAAACTTTGAAAGGGGAGAGTCAAGTTCGGATTATTCTCCCCATCGACTTGCGATGGGGAGGTGGCGCACTTACGCAAAGCCGAAGTTTGACGGAGGGGACTTTGGCGTTAACGGCCCCTCCACCACCCTTCGGGTGGTCCCCCTCCCCATCGCAAGTCGATGGAGAGGATTTGGGTTTAAGCCGCCTCGCGCGCTATCGTGATCACTTGTGGATAGGTGAACTCAAGCAAGCCTTCCTCACCCAATTCCGCACCAAAGCCTGACTGCTTATGCCCGGCGAAGGGCGCGTTGGGGGCGAGATGCATGGATTCGTTAATCCAGACAGTTCCTGTCTCCAATTGTTCGGCAACTTCGACCGCAGCCTCCGGGTTACTGGTCCAGATGGAACCGGCAAGTCCATAATCCGAGGCGTTGGCGCGGCTGATGACTTCATTAATCGTTGAAAATTTCATCAACGGCATCACGGGGCCGAATTGTTCCTCGGCCACAATCCGCGCATCTTCGGGCGGGTTATCAAGCACGGTGACAGGCACAAAATAGCCAGGGATAGATGGGTCATGATCGCCGCCGGCGAGGAATTTATAGCCCTTGTCCTTCGCGTCCTGAATAAGCTCCAAAACGCGCTTATATTGTGGCTTGTTCTGAATGGGGCCAATGGCGGTGCCCTGTTCGGCGCCATCGCCAACCTTGACTGCCTTGGCATAGGCCGCAATCGCGCCCGATAACTCGTCATAGATATCTTCATGAATGTAGATACGCTTGGCTGCGATGCAGACTTGGCCCGCATTGTAGAAGCTCGCCCAAAACAGCTTTTCCGCTACCTTGCCCACATCGGCATCAGGCAGAACGATTGCGGCGTCATTACCGCCCAATTCAAGCGTGATGCGCTTCAGATCCTTCGATGCCGATTCCATGACGCGTTTGCCCGTGGCGGTCGAGCCGGTGAAGGTGATCTTGTCAATGTCCGGGTGCGACGTCAGCAATGGTCCAAGCGCATCACCGCCCGTGATGATGTTGAGCACGCCCGGCGGGAATATGCCCGCCACCAGTTCCGCCAAACGCAAAGTCGCCAGCGGCGTGAAAGGCGATGGTTTTAGCACCATCGTGCAGCCCGACAATAACGCAGGCACAATCTTTTGAATCGCCATCAACACCGGGAAATTCCACGGCACGATGCCGCCAACCACGCCAACCGGAACGCGGCGGGTGCGACTGAGGCGCTTGTCGCTGTCTTCGGTAATTTTCTCTTCCAAATTCAGCATTGGCAAAGCGCGCGTCATGCCAACGCAGCCAGCGATTTCACTGCCCGCCTGCATATGCGGCTTGCCCTGTTCGGCGGTGAGCAGACGCATCAGCTCGTCGCTGTTCGTCTTGATCACGTCGGCCATTTTGGCGAACAAGGCGCGGCGCTCTTCTACGCTCGTTTTCTTCCAAGTCTGAAACGCAGCGCGCGCAGCGGCAACGGCCTTGTCGAGATCGGCCTGTCCGCAATCGGGCACTTGGCCAATAACCTGCTCCGTCGCTGGGTTTACAACATCAATCCACTGGCCATTATCCACCAGTTCGCCGTTGATCAGATTTTTATATTGGGTGGTCATTGTCTATCTCCTGATGAGTCTTTGGCGTTATAGCCTTAATCTGACGCTTTGTCCTGCTTCGCCCAATATTCATCGCGCAGCAGGCGTTTGTATAATTTTCCGGTATCATGGCGGGGAAGCTCTTCGCGAAAATCAATGCGGCGCGGGATCTTGATACCCGACAATTTTTCACGTGCGTAGGCGGTGAGTTCGTCGCGCAAATCATCTCCCGCGTCGGCCATATCGAGCGGCTGCACCACAGCAATCACCTCTTCCCC
The DNA here is from genome assembly GCF_050921905.1 of Sphingorhabdus sp. Lineage (NCBI taxonomy): Bacteria > Pseudomonadati > Pseudomonadota > Alphaproteobacteria > Sphingomonadales > Sphingorhabdaceae > Sphingorhabdus > Sphingorhabdus sp. The sequence goes on from NZ_CP050888.1 coordinate 1,744,013, forward strand.
CATTTCGTCATGCGGGCCACCGATGACGGCGACGTCGCGCACGCGGGGATGCGTGACCAAATGGTTTTCGATCTCTTGCGGATAGATGTTCACCCCGCCCGAAATGATCATGAAGCTTTTGCGGTCGGTGAGGTATAAATAACCTTCCTCATCCAACCTGCCGACATCACCAAGCGTGGTCCAGCCATGTTTATTGGTCGCGCCCTTGGTTTTATCAGGATCATTATGGTAGCTGAACGACGCCGCGCTTTCGAAGAACACGGTTCCTTCCTGGCCCACGGGCACATCATCCCCGTCTTCGTCGCATATATGCATGACCGCGTTCAATGGCCGTCCAACCGAGCCCTTGTGTGTCAGCCACTCCTCGCTGGAGATGAAGGTTATTCCCTGCCCCTCGGTCCCGGCATAATATTCGCGCAATACCGGACCCCACCAGTCAATCATCGCCTCCTTAATGGGGATGGGGCATGGCGCGGCGGCATGGACCGCTGTTTCCAAGCTGGAAACATCATATTTGGCGCGCAGTTCTGCGGGTAGCTTCAGCATACGCGCAAAATGCGTTGGCACCCATTGGCTGGCGGTTATCTTGTATGTCTCGATGGCCGCGAGCGCCGCTTCGGGGTCGAATTTCTCCATCACCACCACTGTGCCGCCAAGGCGATGCACCGCCGTACACCAGCGCAACGGCGCAGCGTGGTAAAGCGGCGCTGGCGACAAATAGATGCTGTCGCCCGAAAATTTGAACGCCATCATGGCAAGGCCCGCCAACACATTGGGGGCCGCAATATCGGCGTTTTCGGGCAGCGGAAATCTAATACCCTTCGGTTGCCCCGTCGTGCCCGAACTGTACAACATGTCGGTGCCAGCGCGCTCATCGGCCACGGGCGTGATGGGCATCTTGGCTACCGCATCGGCGTAATTTTCCCAGCCGGCATGTGCGCCGCCCAGGATGAAACGCGTCACCGGGCTTTCAATCTGTTCCAGCACCGCGCCCAAATAAGGCGAGGCAAAAAGCGCCTTCGACCCGCTGTCCTTCAGGATATAATCGATTTCGGGGGCCGTAAGCCGACAACTAATGGCGACATAGATCAGCCCCGCCCGTTGCGCGCCCCAGACAAGATCGAAAAATTCGGCACGGTTTTCGAGGCAAAATGCCACCGTATCGCCATGCTGAAGCCCAAGCGACCGAAACAAATGGGCGCACTGGTTGGAACGTTCATCCAATTGCTTGTATGTAATGGTCTCGCCCGACCCCGCCATGATGACGGCTGGCTTGTCGGGGTTAGCTAAAGCGTGGACGACAGGATGGCCCATGTTATTCCCCCTGCCAATTTGGTTTACGTTTCTCGGCAAAGGCCAACGCGCCTTCGCGTGAATCTTTCGACGTAAAAACAGGCGCGCAAATCTCGTTCTGTTTCTTCCACATCTCCGTGGAGTTCCAGTCAGGTCGCTCATTGATGACACGCTTTGTCGCGATCAGTGCCAACGGTCCATTCGCGGCTACCTTAAAAGCAAGCTCAAGCGCGGCGTCAATGGCGGTGCCGTCGGTCACGCGGTTCACAAAGCCGACCTCATACGCCCGCTGCGCCGAGATAAAATCACCCGTCAGCGCAAGTTCCATCGCCATACGTTTACCGATAATCGACGGCAGCGTCAGCAAACCTCCTGCGGCCGCGACAAGGCTGCGCTTGACCTCGGGAATGCCGAACTGCGCCTTGTCATTGGCCACTAGCAAGTCGCAAGCAATCGCGATTTCCATGCCGCCTGCAAGGGCATAGCCCTCCACTGCGCCAATGAGCGGCTTGGCCGGTGGAGATTCGATAAAGCCCGCAAAACCCTTGCCCTTGATGCTGGGCAGCTCACCGCGCAGAAACGCCTTCAGGTCCATGCCAGAGCAGAAAGTCCCGCCCGCGCCATTGATAATGCCCGCGTTGAGGCTTTTGTCATTATCCAACTGCTCCATGGCCGCAGCGATACCTTGCGCGACCGCCTGGTTGACCGCGTTCTTCGCCTCGGGCCGGTTGATCGTGATGATCAGGACGCCATCTTGGGCTTGGGTAAGAACTTCAGACATAATCACTCCTTAACAACAACCGTAACCCTGATCCGTCAGCGCATAGCGCTGACGAAGGGTCGAAGGGCGCTTCACCGCATGTGCGGCGTTCGAACGACAGACACCCTTCGACGGACGCAGTGGCTTCGCAACTGCTGCTCAGGGTTTCGGTCCATAGTCACAGTCACCGTCCCTTGGGCAGGCCAAGCACATGTTCGCCGATGATATTCTTCTGAATCTGGCTCGTGCCGCCGCCAATCGTGGCGGAAAAGCTGTTCAAATAGGACCGGTGCCAATAGCCGTCATCGACCGCGTTTTCATCGCCAACATAATAGCCAGCGCGTGTGCCCTGAAACTGCAACGAGAACTCAGTCAATTCCCGCACCAATTCGGTCCGCGCCAGCTTGTTCATCAACGCAAGCCCCATCGGGCGATCACTGGTGAGCGGCGCCATGCGGCGGCGTTGGTTGTTCAGGTTCAGCGCCTGAATCTCGATCATATAATCGACCAGCCTGTCGCGCATGACGGGATCATCCAGCACTGGCTTGCCACCGCGCTTGGCCGAACGTGCCATATCGACGACGCCCATCACGTCCATTTCTTTGACGAAATAGCCGCCAACCGGATTAACCTTTGCACCACGTTCATATTCCAGCGTCTTCATCGCGACCATCCAGCCTTGTCCTTCTTCGCCGACAAGGCCCGATGCCGGAATGCGTGCATCGGTGAAAAAGCATTGGGTGAAGCCATATTCGCCAGTGAGTTTCTTCAACCGCCGCGTTTCAACACCAGGAATTTTCATAGGTGCAAGGAAGAAGGAAAGCCCGGCATATTTGCTTGGTCCGTCATTCGATGTCCGCGCGAGCAAGATCATATAATCTGCGCGATCACCCAAGGATGTCCAGATTTTGGAACCATTGATGACATATTCGTCGCCATCCCTGACCGCCTTCGTCTGCGCGCTGCCGAGGTCCGAACCATGCTCCGGCTCGGAAAAGCCCTGACACCAGATTTCTTCTGCGGACAGCATGGGCTTGATGAAGCGGCTTTTGTCCTCCTCACGGCCAATGTCGAGTAACAAGGGACCCGTCCAGCCATTGGCAATCGCGTTGATCATGATCGGCGCGTCATGGCTTTTCATGATCCGTGTGGCGATCCGCTGATATTCGGGATGCATGCCATAGCCGCCATATTCTGTGGGCCAAGACATGCCGAAATAGCCCGCCTCATACACCTTGCGCTGCCAATTGCGTAGGAAATCAAACTGCTGATCCGTCGACACTTCCATAAAGGTCAAAGGCAGCATGAAACCGGGGTCGCGCTCCGTGTTTTCGGCAAACCACGCATCACATTGCTTTTCGAAACGGCTCAGCTCTTCAGGGCTTGGTGTGCTCATGGGGCGATTCCTCTCTCCGCAATTAATTGCGCGATTAAATGGCGGATTGCAAGAGCCGTTTGACTGGCCTCAGCCCTTCTTAAATGGCACCATTTCGCTCAAAAATTCAATCTCGCGTTCCATGGCCGCTGTTTCGCGTTCCAGAAAATCGGCAACTGCGGCCCGGAACCCTGCATTGGCGATATAATGCGCCGAATAGGTCGGCACCGCTTCATAACCGCGCGCCAATTTATGTTCGCCTTGTGCGCCGGCCTCAACGCGGGCGAGGCGATGCGCTATGGCATAATCAATCGCCTGATAATAACATAGTTCAAAATGCAAAAATGGCACATCGCGGGTGCAACCCCAATAGCGGCCATAGAGGCAATCGGGTCCGATGAAATTCAGCGCGCCTGCAATCGGGCGGTCGTCGTCAAAAGCCACAAACAACACGATGCTGTCGCGCATGCTTGTCCCGATGATGTCGAAAAACGCGCGCGTCAAATATGGCGTCCCCCATTTGCGCGCGCCAGTATCCTGATAGAATATCCAGAACGCATCCCAATGTTCCGGCGTAATGTCCGCGCCCGAAATTTGTTGTATGCTCACCGCGTCTTGCGCGCCTGCACGTTCCTTGCGGATTGCCTTGCGCTTGCGTGAAGACAGCGCGCCCAGAAAGTCTTCAAAATCCGCATAATCGCGGTTCTGCCAATGAAATTGGGTGCCGACCCGCGTCAGCCATCCCGCCGCGCGAAATTGCGCCAGCTCGGCCTCCTCCACAAAGGTCGCGTGCGCGGAGGACAGGCCATTTTGGTCAACCACCGCTTCGGCGGCCCGCAATATGGGCAGCGCCATCGCTGGATCGCGCAATAACAATCGTGGTCCCGGCACGGGCGAGAATGGCGCGGCAATCTGCAACTTGGGATAATATTGCCCGCCCGCCCGATGAAATGCGTCGGCCCAATGATGGTCGAACACATATTCGCCTTGGCTATGTGTTTTGAGATAGGCCGGAAGCGCTGCCGCCGGAATATCATCCGCATCGCGCATGATGACGGGCGCAGGCGACCAACCTGTGCCCGGACCAACGCTCCCCGATTGTTCCAGCGCCGACAGGAACGCGTGGCCCACAAACGGATTGCCCCGAGGGTTCAGCGCATCCCATTGGTCCGCGGGAATGTCGCTGACCTTGGTTAGAAGTTCGGCGGTGACTTTAGTCATTGATATAGCCGTGAGCGGCTGCCGCATAGCCGCCACGTCCGTTGAAGAGCGGTTAAGGGTTTCGACTGCGACATCTTGCTAACTCCGATACACGATCCCAATCACCCCGTATTAACGCCTCTTTCTTCGCCCTGCTCCAGCCTTTAATCTGCTTTTCCGCAGCCTTTGCATCATCGCGGGTCTGGAACATGTCGCTCCATATCAACTCTACGGGTCGCCGTTTATAAGTGTAGCCGGGAAATACCCCCAACTGATGCTCCGCAAATCGCCTCTCCATGTTATCGGTATGGCCGACATAATAGGTTCCGTCAGCGCATTTGAGTATGTAACAATAAAACAACCAATCGCCCGTCATCGCTTCGGCCTCATCATTACCGTAGCCCTGAGCAGCGGTCGTGCAGCGACCGCGTCCGTCGAAGGGCGCTTATCCGCCCAATACGGCGCTATGACGAGAAGCGTCCTTCGACTTTCGTCAGCGCTTTTGCGCTGACGGCTCAGGACTACGGTTATTTTTCCACATCAGTGCTTAACTTCGAATTTTCACAACGCAGTCAATCTCCACCGTTGCATTGCGCGGCAAGACTGGGACCGACACCGCAGCGCGTGCATGCTTGCCTGCGTCGCCGAACACTGCTTCCATCAGGTCGGATGCGCCGTTGGCGGCTTCGGGTTGATCCGTGAAATCAGCGGTCGAGGCGACGAATACGCCAAGCTTTACGATCCGTTCGACGCGGTCAAGGTCTCCGCCCAACGCTGCCTTCATCTGCGCGATGAGCATGACTGCGCACGCTTTGGCCGCAGCCTTTCCGTCTTCAAGACTGCGGGTGTCGCCGACTTTGCCGGTGACAACCTTGCTATCGACAAAGGGCAACTGCCCCGAAATGAACAGCATGCCATTCGCTTCGACAGCGGGCACATAGGATGCGACCGGCGCAGCAGGTGCCGGAAGAGTAATGCCCAGTTCGGCCAATTTTGCTTCTATCATCATACTACCTTTTCCAACGCGGGCGCTGGTACGTTCGCCACCAGCTTATCCCTAATCCAAACTTCCGCATCCGCCCAGCGCTCCAAACGTGCATGCGCAGACTTCGACGGCTTTACGCTATCCCATAACATTGGTTCACCCACAAAATGCAGACGCCACACATCGGGATGTTGTTCGCCGACCGATTCATGCTGATGCCCCAGATCGTCGACGAAAACCGCTACACTCGGGCGATATTCTTCGAGAATCCGTCCAAGCGCCTCGCCCTTGCCGCCTTGATTGCAATAGACTGGCGCATCAATACCAACGGCCCGCAGTTGCTCTGTGCGCGGCCCCGCCCGGTGGTCGAGCAGGTTGGTCAGGATAACAACATCGGCATGTTCACGCAGGCGGTTGAGGCTGTCTACCGCGCCATGTATCGCCTGTTGCCGGTGCATTTCGGTATCGAAAAAGCCATTGAGCAAATCCCAAACCCGCCCGCGTTCAACGACCGTGCCGTCATGTTTGTGGCGCAGCGCCTCTCCCCAATCGCCATGGACAAGGTCGAAATGGATGTGGTGCGCCTCATCGAGCCAATCGCGAAAGGGCACAATCATATGAAGCAACACTTCGTCGCAATCTGAAATCAAAAGTGGCCGGGAACCGATGATACTCATGCTTCTAACGCCTGGCGCGCTTGCACCAATGAAGCGGGTGACACCCCGATGACCGCCGCACAGGCAATCAGGTCAGGCTCATAAGCCTCCAAAAACGAAAGGATAGCGGCCTGCGTGCTGCGTTCCATAACGCTGCTGCGCAAGCCCTCTGGCGTGAGACCAGTGAGCGACAATAATCGCTCCGCCCGTGATTCTTCCATCAACGCCCAAGCCAATGCCTGGAACGCCATAGCCGATGCGTCTAACTTGTCGTTTGTTTCATGCATGGCTTTCGCTTAAGCCATGCCCTGTGCGAACGCAAAGCGGGAAAAGGCCGGTATGAGTAAAAAGGTGATGATCGTTGAGGATAATGCACTCAACCTCAAGCTATTCACCGACCTTTTGCGCGCGCATCAGTTTACGGTTGAAGGCGTCCGCGATGGACGACTGGCGCTGGAACGCGCGCTAAGCTTTGCACCTGACCTTGTCATCATGGACATTCAATTGCCGCATGTCAGCGGCATCGACTTGATCGAAGCCATGCAAAAAGAAGCCGCGCTGTCGGCTATCCCCGTGCTAGCCGTCACCGCTTATGCAGGCAAAGGCGACGAAGAACGCATCATGGCCGCAGGTGCGCGCGGATATTTGTCGAAACCTGTATCGGTGATGAAGTTTTTGGAAGCGGTGCGGAGGATAATTGGGTAGTTATTGAATTTGCTCGCTATATTGCACCCAACAGCTTAACATTTATTATGGCGTTATCATATTATCCCAGTATCGGCGAAATCGTCCTGTGTGACTATCGCGGTTTTATTGAACCCGAAATGATCAAGACGCGATCCGTCGTCGTGGTCTCACCACGTCTTAGACGGCGCGGTAATTTAATCGGTGTTGTGCCATATAAGTACCACTGCCCCCAAGCACGCCGAAGCTTATCACTGCCTAATCCAATTGGACAATCCTCTTCCAGCGCCTTTCGACAACCCGATCATGTGGGCAAAATGCGACATGTACAGCGTTGTTGCTATGCAGCGGCTGGATAGCTTCAAGGAAGCAAAGCAGAGACATGGGGGCGCACGTCAGTGGCGTGTGGGCAAGGCCAATGCCCTGCAAATCGCCGCTTTGAAAAAGGGGATACTTTGTGGCCTAGGGTTTGATTCATTGACAATTCACCTTTAGTACCGTAATACATAAAAGTACCCGCTCTGCCTTGGCATCGGGCTTGGAGACTGCCGCAAGGCAGCCAGTTTCACAATGGCGATAACAAGCCGGGGCGATAACAAGCCGGTGAAACTGTAGCGTGTTCAGAAAAGCCGCCCAATGGGCGGCTTTTCTTGTTTAGACTACCAGACAAATCAAAAAGGGCGCCCGAAGCGCCCTGATCGATACCCTACTATTCAAGCAACCGCGTTGGCTTACTTGATTTTGGCTTCCTTGAACTCGACATGCTTGCGCACGACGGGGTCATATTTGCGGAACGTCATCTTTTCGGTGATGTTGCGCGGATTTTTCTTGGTCACGTAGAAAAAGCCAGTGTCAGCGGTGCTGAGCAGCTTGATCTTGATCGTGGCTGGCTTCGCCATGGCCCATTCCTTTTGTTCAAAAAATTTCGTAAAAAACTGCGCAGTAAAAAAGCCGCGCTGTTCACAGATGGGCGCCAATGCGGATTCGCGGGGCTAAAGTCAAGCCAATAAGCGGGCACTGGAGTCGCAGACCGACCAAATTTGCGCCAAAACGTGATGATTGCGCGCGATAGTTGCAACATTGCGGCATAGGGCACGCCCCACGCGCCCCTTAGGGTCAGGACCTAGGTTGGAAATCGGTCCCTTCGTTCCCATATCAAGCCTCCCCCCCAATAAAGGAGAACTGCAATGGCAGCTGGTGATAATAGCAAAAAGGCGTTGGCCGACGCGTTAAATGGCCTATTGGCCGATTATTACGCGTTATATTTGAAAACCAAGAATTTCCACTGGCATGTCACGGGTCCGCATTTCCGGGAATATCATCTGCTGTTTGACGAACAAGCAACAGAGCTGATCGCGACGACTGACCTTGTGGCCGAACGCGTGCGCAAATTGGGTCAGGATACGCTGACCTCAATCGGTTCTATCGCGGCAAAGCAGCGGATCACGGATCATGATTCGACGACAACCGATGCCGCCCAGATGCTGAAAGAGCTACACGCAGATAATGAGACGCTGATCACAGCGTTAAAGGACGCCAAGAACCTGGCCGACGAGGCGGGTGACAATGCGACCGACGGTTTGCTGGACGATTGGACCGACCAAGCCGAGCAACGCGCTTGGTTCTTAGCCGCGACCATCGGCAAGGCGTAAGGTCAGGATACAAAAAAGGCGGGCGAAGCCTATTGCTGCACCCGCCTTTTTGAACGTCAGAATCGCGCTTATTCGGAAAGCGTGCTCAGGTTTGTTGCCGAATATTTGCCGCGACGGTCGATTTCGATGTCGAAGGACAAACGGTCGCCTTGAGTCACTTGGCCCATGCCCGAACGCTCAAGCGCCGAAATGTGCACAAACACATCTTCGCCGCCATCATCACGCTGTACAAAACCAAAACCCTTCATGTCGTTGAAGAATTTCACGGTGCCATTGGCCCGTTCGCCAGTCGATTCGCGCTGCGGACCGCGTGGAGCCGAATCGCGATCGCCACCACGGAAGCCGCCACGATCATCGCCGCGCGGTGCACGGTCACGATCAAAAGCTGGACGGTCAGGACGCGGTGCGCGTTCACTGACGGCCATTGGCTCACCGTCGATCACGAGATCGGTTGCCGACACCTTGCCACCACGTTCCACAAGTTGAAACTCGAGCGGTTGGCCCTCGGCAAGGCCAGCCAGGCCAGCTTGCTCGACAGCGCTGATGTGAACGAAGACGTCGTCGGGACGACCATCTACCTGAATGAAGCCAAAACCTTTTTGGCCATTGAAAAATTTGACGATTCCTTTACCAGAGCCGATGACTTGAGCCGGCATTGGGGGGGCGCCGGGACCACGGCGCGGAGCACCAAAGCCACCTCCGCCGCCGCTGTTACTGCCGCCGCTATTACCGCCGCCGCCATATCCACCGCCGCCTGAACGACCGCCACCAAAGTCACTTTGATAGGGGGATGGCGCGCGATAGCCATCGTAGCTTTCATCACCGAAACCGTCTCTCTTGTCCCGGCCCTTGCCAGCACGCTTGCGATCAAAACCCATAACTTCTTGCTTGCCTTCTCATCGCCCCAAACCACTATGTTATGCAGTCGAGGGCGACTGTACTGCACGTCACAAGCGCAACCGTTGGTGATTACGCGACAAACATCTATATCGTAATAAAATGTGACGCGATAGCAAATATTGTGACAGAAATTCGCCATGCGATAGCCATACTTTCATTTGCCTTGGGCAGCACGGTCGGGCAAGGGGCAAGCATGAGCGTTTATTTGCATGAAGAAGACCTTCCCGCTGGCCTATTGGCCGAAGGTCCTGTCGCCGTTGACACCGAAACCATGGGGTTGATTACCGCACGTGACCGGCTCTGCCTGTTGCAGATTTCCGATGGTCGCGGGGACGAACATCTGGTTCGCTTTGGCCGGGACAGCGACTATACAGCGCCCAATTTGCGCGCCGTTCTTGCCGATCCTGCGCGCCTCAAGCTGTTTCATTATGCCCGATTCGATCTGGCCGCGATTTCGCATTATTTGAATGTTGTCGCGACACCATTATTCTGCACGAAAATCGCCTCACGCCTGACCCGGACATATACGGATCGCCATGGTTTGAAAGAATTGGTGAAGGAAATGCTGGCAACCGATATTTCGAAGCAGCAGCAATCCAGCGATTGGGGCGGCCCCATGTTGTCCGAAGCGCAAAAGGATTATGCCGCAAGCGACGTGCGCTATCTCCACCGCCTGCATGCCGAATTTGTTATCCGCCTTGAACGTGAAGGCCGCACCGCCTTGGCGCAGGCATGTTTTGACTTTCTGCCGCACCGTGCAGACCTCGATCTTGCAGGTTGGCTAGAAATCGACATATTCGGGCACAGTTAAGTTTCGATCTAGTTAGGCATCTATCATGTCAGCACAAGCCGATCTTGAACGCACACAAAGACAGCTTTGGGCAATGCCGGGCGGACGGCATGATCGCCTGATCCGCGCGCTGCGCGTTGTTTTGCCTATCATCATTGGCCTGTTGGTGGCTTTACTGGCATTCAGCCCCTTTACCGGCAAGCAGGAATTGAGCTTCGTGTTGAACAAGGACGAAGTAAGCCTATCGCGCGAGCGGTTGCGCGTTGTCGAGGCATTATACCGAGGCGATGACAGTAAAGGTCGGCCTTTTTCCTTGCGCGCAGGCAGCGCTGTGCAGAAAACATCCGCTGATCCTGTCTTGGACATGACATCCTTGTCGGGCCGGATAATGTTGGATGACGGGCCAGCGTCCATCGTCGCGCAGCGTGGTGTGTATGACCTTAACAAAGAAACGATGCGTGTGAACGGCCCCTTAGCTGTTGAATCGACCGGCTATGACATGGTCGCCAGCAATGTGGAGCTATCGTTGAAAGATCGTTCGATGCAAAGCTTTGGTCCTGTTAGCGGTCGGACGAAAGTTGGCACCTTCCACGCGGGGCGCCTGCGCGCTGACCTCGACACGCGTATTGTACGTCTGGATGGCGGCGTTCGTTTGCGTATCGACCAGAATGCGATTAAGTGAGCGCGCAATGACTATCCGTTCTCTCTCCTTTGGCTTGTGTGCAGCGATTGCTGGCATGAGTATGCTGTCCACGGCGTCGACGGCGCAAAGCATTCGTAATCATGATAGCAACGCCCCTATCAATGTTTCAGCGGCGAATTCGGAGTTGCAAGACCGCGCGGACCGCGTTGTTTTATCGGGTGGCGTGACCGTGATGCAAGCAGGGCTTACGCTGAAGGCAAATCGTCTTACCGCGGCTTACACGAGTGCGGGCGGCGTGGACGTAAACCGTCTCGATGCAACTGGCGGCGTGACCATCACCAAGGAAGACCTGCGCGCCACTAGCAATTCCGCCATTTACGATCTCGATTCGAGCCTGATCACGCTGATCGGAAACGTGACCCTCGTCCAAGGTAGCAACCGTCTCACCGGCGGCCGATTGGTCATTGACCTGAACTCAGGCCGCTCGACAATCAACGGCGGCGGGGCGCCCGGCGCAGCAAATTCTGGGGGCCGAGTCACTGGAACCTTCAGCGTACCAAAACGCAAAAATTAAGTGTTAACTGACGCGGCATCCAAAACGACGCATCATAAACCATGCCAATTGCAAAATGCTTCGCTATTCACTAGCTATCGTCCAGAATTTAAAAGCATCATGGCAGGCGACTATTGAATATGGAAAGCATGAAGGCCACCCGACCTGCTGCTGATGCAACTACCGATGCGGGTATGCAATCGGGGCTGGGTGTTGTGTCCATCGCCAAAAGCTATGACAAGCGCGCCGTTCTGACGGATGTTTCGCTGTCCGTGGCAAAGGGCGAAGTGGTTGGCCTGCTTGGACCCAATGGCGCGGGCAAGACGACCTGTTTTTACTCGATCATGGGACTTGTTAAACCCGATAGCGGTCGCATTACGCTCGACGGCGCGGATATTACCAAGCTGCCAATGTATCGCCGCGCCATTTTGGGGCTTGGCTATCTGCCGCAGGAAACCTCCATTTTTCGCGGGATGACGGTTGAACAGAATATCAGCGCGGTTCTCGAAATGTCGGAACCCGACGCAGAATCTCGCGGTGAGCGGCTGGAAAAACTGCTGGACGAATTTGGCCTTACCCGTTTGCGTAGCGCGCCTGCGATGGCCTTGTCCGGCGGAGAGCGTCGGCGGTGCGAGATCGCCCGCGCACTGGCCGCGAACCCCTCGATCATGCTGCTTGACGAACCTTTTGCCGGCATTGACCCGATTTCGATCTCTGACATTCGCGATCTTGTGAAGGAACTCAAGACACGAGGAATTGGCGTGCTCATCACTGACCATAATGTCCGTGAAACATTGGATATCGTGGACCGTGCCTGCATCATTTACGGCGGGCAGGTCCTGTTTGCAGGATCACCAGAGGCGCTGGTCGCTGATCCTAATGTCCGTCGCCTGTATCTGGGCGAAAGCTTTGCGATGTGATGTAGGGGAGATGGCGGAAAACTAACTTCATGGCATTAGCTCCGCGCCTCGACCTTCGCCAAAGCCAGTCGCTGGTCATGACGCCGCAGCTGCAGCAAGCGATCAAGCTGTTGGCGCTATCGTCGCTCGAAATCGAAGCCTTCATTGCCGAAGAGATCGAACGCAACCCGGTGCTTGATGCAGGCGGCGGCGATTCCAGTTCCGACACGCCGCTTAACGAATTGACGCAACCCACAATTGCCGAGAGCAACGAACGCGGCAGTGACGAGATATTAGGCAATGACAGCCACGCCGCCTCCGACGCGCTTGATGTCGATTTCGGTGCAGAGACCTTCCATCATGATGCGCCATCCGACAGCGTGGGGGGTGCGGACGGGATGCTTGGCCTGTCGGGTAGCGCGATGTCCAGTGGTAGTTTTGACGGCGACGGCCCTGATTTCGACAGCTTTGCCGCACGCGACGTTAATTTGCGCGAGCATTTAATGGCGCAGGCGGGTGCAAGCCTTTCGGGTCGTCCGCTTTTTCTGGTGCAGCAGATTATCGAGCACATTGAACCCACAGGTTATGTGGGTGAGGATTTGCTGGCAATGGCGCAAAGGCTTGGGGTGCCCCTTCCGCAAGTAGAAGCCGCGCTGACCGAGCTTCAACGCTTTGACCCGACGGGGGTTGGCGCACGCAATCTTGCCGAGTGCCTTGCGCTTCAGGCGAAGGATGCGGACCGATATGACCCATGCATGGCAAGGCTGATCGACAATCTCGATCTGGTGGCCAAGGGCGCGTTTGACCAATTGAAGCGCATGTGCCGAGTCGATGACGAAGATTTGAGCGATATGTTGATGGAACTGCGCGGCTATGATCCAAAGCCGGGGTGCCGTTTTGACAGCGAAGACGCCATGGCGGTGACGCCGGACATCTATGTGACACCACGTGGTGATGGTTGGTCGATTGAATTGAACAGCGCCAACTTACCGCGCTTGTTGATCAACCGAAGCTATGTGGCCGAGCTTGGCCAGGACAAAGCTACCAAGGCGTGGCTCAGCGATTGCATCGCGGATGCCAATTGGCTGATCAAGGCCATGGACCAACGGCAGCGCACGATCGTCAAAGTCGCGACCGAAATCGTGAAGCAGCAAGAAGGGTTTTTCCGGCGCGGTGTTGCGCATTTGCGGCCCTTGACGCTGCGCCAGGTCGCCGATGCTATTGAAATGCATGAATCTACCGTCAGCCGGGTGACGAGTAACAAATATCTGCACTGCGGACGCGGGCTGTTTGACCTCAAATATTTCTTTTCGTCAGGTGTTCAGTCGGCAGATGGCGAAGGCGCATCTGCCGAAGCGGTCAAAAGCCATATCAAATCGCTGATTGAGGCCGAAGGAGGTAAAATCCTATCGGACGATACGTTGGTCGAACTGCTGACGGCAAAGGGCTTTAACATTGCCCGCCGCACGGTCGCCAAATATCGTGAGGCCATGGGTATTGGTTCGTCGGTGCAGCGTCGTCGGCAAAAGAAAATGGGCCGTTAATCAGGCCGCATCGGTATCGCCGCGCCACGCTTCGCGTTCTGTCAGAATTTTTTCTGCAAGCATATGATCGCTCAGCTTATCGACATCGATGGCGGCAACGGGGTCGGACATGGGAACCAGCTTTGCGTCTAAACCAAGCCGCTTCCCAGCTCTCTCCATCGCCTGATGCAAGCCAATGGTGCGAGTCAGCGCACGCGTCGCCAAACGCAGGCCAAAATGCAAGAACAGCCGCCACGCCTTTTTGCGGTCCTGCTCGGCATCGGCCCATAAATCGAGCGCGAACGATGACTTCTGGGTCATCAGCGCAAACAGATTGGCCCCGGACCAAGCTCCGTCCGAAAAGCGAAGCCAGGTTCGCTGCGCATCCGGAAACTGCTTTAACATATTTTGGCGTTCAACCATCGCCACCGCAATATCCCCATCCGCATTGCGCACAAATTCGTCGATCATCTCCACAGTCAATAAGGGATGGTCCGCCGTGGTCACCAATAATGGCGCAGAAAACCCCAGAGTCTCGGCCTGCGCTTTAATGCTCCGTGAAATACTGTTCTGGCTTTCCACCAAAATGGCGCCGCCAGCCGCGTCAACGGCCGGGCGCAGATGCTCTATGTCTTGCGACAATATAACGATTTTGCCGATGTGCGGTGACAAATGCAGCGTGCGGACAACATGGCAAATCATCGGCTCGCCGCACACCGGAACTAAGGCCTTGCGTTCAAGGGCGAAATGCTGGGCAAGCATATCAGGGCCGGGCCGCTGTCCGGCAAGGACGATGCAGGTCCATTGCGCTTGCAAGTTGCTTCTCCTAAACGCGAAAAAATCAGAAGGTTTCGTCAGTCTGTCTGACAGCACCTTGCGGCGGGGCTTGGCCATCAAATATGAATATTGCAATATATGATCTCGACAAAACCATTACGCGCCGTCCGACCTTCACCCGTTTTCTGCTATATTACGCACGGCGGACAGTGCCCTTCCGGCTCGTCGGTCTACCCATATGGATCATGGCCTTAATAGGGTACCGCATTGGTCTATATGGCCGCAAGCCATTGAAGCAATTTGGCATAAGCATGTTCATGGGGCGAGAAATCTGCCCTGCGAGCTTGTCGGACATTACCGCCTCCTTTGCGGACGATGTAGTCAAAAATGGCCTTCAACCCGGGGCCATCGCGCGCCTGTGCGCCGATCGTGAGGACGGCGCCTTGCTTGTTTTGGCAACGGCCGCTCCGGGATTTTACGCCCAAATGATTGGCGACCTTGCGGGTTTTCACGCCGTCATTGCAACACGCCATATCCTGACAGCTGACGGCGCGCTCACGCACGAGATCATGGGCGAAAATTGCTACGCTGGCGAAAAATTACGCCGGATCGAAGATTGGCTTTCGCAGAAAGCTATTGACCGCAAGGACGCGCACATCGTCTTTTACTCCGACGATATCAGCGACAGCCCGACGCTGAACTTCGCGGATCAAGCCTATGCGGTAAACCCGTCGAAAAAATTTGCCAAAGCGGCATTAAAGGCGAAATGGGGCATATTGGATTTTCGCCTTGCAGACGGCGATCCCAAAAGGCCATAGGTTCCGTCCTACGCCGGAGTGATGGTGTTTAAGCCTTCGACAAAATGGCGAATGGCTTCAGCGCCCCGTTCCGACGCGGGTCGCGGGTCGCTTTGATCGGCGGTATAGGCCATTCTCTGTTCTTGAGCGGCGCGATATTGCGCTGCTACCGCCGCATATCCGGCGAGCATAGGTATCAATTCCTGCGCAGACGTGGCAACCGGACCATTATTCCAAAAATCATATTCTGCCGGGTCATCTGGTGCCGCTTTGCTGTGCGTGTCGATAAAGAAACAGGCGCGTGGGCGATGCAGGAACTCATAAACCTGGCTTGATACATCGCCAATATAGACGTCGGCTGACAGTGTGTAGCTCATGTCAAACAAGCGCGCGCTATCGACATCAATCCGGATATTGGGCGCACCATAATATTTCGGATCGATATCCGGCCTTTTGCGCGTCACGCGATATTCGGGCGAAATATGCACTTTTTTGAAGAATAACATGACATGCGGCGCAAAGATCAGGTTGAATCGGTCCGCGTTCTGGTAAAAATATTCCAATATGTCTGCGCCATAATCAAACCAGCTCGACATATGCGGGTCGAAATGCGGGTTATAGAGGAAAGTCGGATTATCGTTGGCAAAAAATGTTTCCGGCGTTCGCCCGCGCAAAATATCAAATTTGGCGTAACCGATGATTCGACATTGCTCGGGCTCGGCCAGCCCGGCTTCGACAAATTGGTCTTGCACTTTTTGGCCGCTCACCAACATCTGGTCAAAATCCTTGAGCGCGGGGTGAACAGTAACATTTCGATCACCCGAACCATGCGGAACAAAAACAAAAGCGGGGATGCGGTCCTTTGACGGGTATCGAGACCAATGTCGTTTGAGCGTTAGGCATGTACGTTCGGTCGAAACAATCGCCGCAGATTTCCGCAACTCTGCACGGTGATAATATAAGCGCAGAAGGCGCTGAATGGGCACTAGCTTGTTCAATCCTTGCGTCAGCAGCTTTAGCATTTTCGGAAGCGCCAACGACCGCCAATGCACTGCTGCAATTTGTTCCGCCGACAATAATTTCGCGACTTCTGCCCGCGTGGCTTCACTACCAAAAGCAACGACCACCTTGCGCGCGGTTTCCTGAAGCGCCAGTACCCCTGCAATCCCTGCCAGATGGGCGACTTGATGACCCGAATCATGGTTGAACAGAAAAACAATATCCGCCGCGACAGGCGTGTCGCATTGTTGAGGTTGTGCCTGCGTCATTGCGCCCGACCATTATCGCCTTCGGTCGATTTTTGCGATGCATTTGCGACATGCATCGCATATTTTAACAGGACATAGCGGACGAAACGCAACCGTTTCAGATATTCAATGGTCAGACGATCAAATGTGAACGGAGAGCATTTTTCGAAAAGATCCAAATAAAGTCGCAACGTTAATGATGGATCGACATCCGCAGCGCGCGCAAAGCGCAGTCCGATTTTGACAAATTCTTTCGCGCAAAAATCCGACACATAATAAGCATTGGACGGTTGCAATTGGCCAAGCTTCCCCTGCAATGCCTCCTTAAAACCGGTAAGCGCTTCGGCCAAATCGCGATTTTTTTGCGCGTTGAATGTTGCCGTTTCCTGCTTTAAACTATTCATGATGCTGCCTGCGCGTCGCCGGTAAAATATCCACGGCGATGGCACATAATAATAACTACGCGCCCTCAATAGTAACCAAGGGGTCGTGGCGATATCCTCAAAAATCCTGCCGACCGGAAACCGCAGCCCATCATCCCACATTGAACGGCGGCTAATTTTCATCGGGCTATACATTTTGCGGCTTTTAAACACACCGGTGACCAATTGGCCAATGTCGCAGGAAATTTGCCTGGTTGGTCCATAAAATGACCTCCGCTTCACAAAATGATTCCGGCGATAATCGCAAAGGATCAAATCCGGATTATGTTTCTCCAATATCGTGCGTAGCCCGCTTATCGCGCCCGGTAAGAGATAATCGTCAGAGTCGACAAACCAGATATATTCGCCCTCAGCCTCTGCAATCAGGCGGTTGCGCGCGGTACTTACGCCGTGATTTACGTCGAGGCCTATCAGCTTGACCCATTGCGGATATTGGTCACGTAATCGAGCGGCAACTGCCCATGAGCCATCACTAGAGGCATCATCCACAATGACAATCTGGACGCCTATATCATCCCCAACCTGCTGCATGATGGATGTGACACATTCGGCGAGATAGGCCTCGACATTGTAAACAGGTAATAAAATACTCAACCAGATGTGTGGGGACATGATAAGCATTGCCTAGCGTCGATGTGCACCCCGCTTAACGCGCGTCGATTTTTTTGCCAACACATAATCACGGTCCTTTGATTACGGGATAAAGTAGACTAGGCCCGCTTGTCTGGGGACATTAGCTGAATGGCAGAGCAAAAACAGGGGAGTGGGCGTCGCATATTGCGATCTGGCGCGTGGCTTTTTTTGCCAAAAACGGTGTCGGCTGTTCTCAGCCTCATTTACCTGGCCGTTTCCACGCAGACATTGGGTGCCGCAGATTTTGGCAAATTCATGCTGATCTTCAGCTTTGCCCAGCTAATCGCCGGTTTTACATCCTTCCAAACCTGGCAAATCCTTATCCGGTACGGCACAAATTTGGTGCATGACGGGGCGCATGAAAAATTGGCCGAATTGACGTGGTTTTGTATAATTCTTGATCTGATTGGTGCCGCACTGGCCCTACTCGTAGCTATGGTTGGCGCGTGGGTGCTTGCCGCCAATCAGGGCTGGGAAGATAAGGAGGCGGTCGCCGTTATCATTTTTACGACCTTGCTCGTGCTTTCGTCGCGTTCAACCCCAACGGGGCTATTGCGGATTAGCGACCGTTTCGGCGATGCGGCGGTGCCAGACATGCTTGTTCCTATCATCCGCCTTGTCGGTACCGGATTATTGGTGTTGACGCAGCCAACAGTGTGGGGGTTTTTGGCGATCTGGCTACTGTCGGAATTTGTTCCGACTATCTTCATTTGGATAAATGTATTGCGGCGGCTCAAACTGCCTTTGCGGCTGAACCATTTGCCTCGTTTGCGGAGTCTTCAGCAATGCTTCCCCGGCATCTTAAAATTCGCCTTATGGTCGAACGCCGGCTCGAGCTTTAAGCTGACCAGCCAGCAAATGGTTGCGGTCATTGTCGGCTTCTATGTCGGCGCCACCGCGGCAGGATTTTTCCGGCTGGGGTATCAATTGGGTCAGGTTTTTGCGCGTATTGGCGATGCCATTTCTCTGGCCTTATTTACCGAATATGCACGGGTCGCGCACATAGGCGGTTCAAAGGATGCAGGCATCCTGCTCAGCAAGATGATGAAGGTTTCCGGCTTAGCGGCAATGGTTGTGCTGGCTATTGTCGGCTTGGCCGGAAAGCCGCTCATCAGCTGGATATTTGGGTCGGAATTCGCTGCCGCTTATCCGTTGGTGATGATTTTGGGTGCCGCAGCGGCCATACAATTTGCGACATTGGGGTTGGAACCTGCGCTGCTCACCGCCGGAAAGGCAGGCCGTGTCATGTTGTGCAGCTTAGCCGGAGCCATCGTGGTTGCAATTCTTCTCGTCTGGCTACTGCCGATGTATGGCGAAGTTGGTGCGGCTTTTGCCATGCTTGGCGCGGCGTTGGTCAACGCGGCTTTGTTAATCATTTCCTATCGCCAAAAGATCCTTGGCCAAAAAACGAAGGTCGCGCCTTAACCTGGACTATGCGCGTTTATGAAGTTCACGACATCCTTCACAATGGGCGCCTTTTGACGGAACGGACGCGCGACGGCCATGATGATATCTGCGTGGCCCACATCAGGATAAATCCTTAACTGCTGCTGCCCGCCGAGCTTTTGTATCTTCTCGGATAGGATTTTGCTGTTCCGGGGCTTCACGACGGTGTCCTTATCACCTGTGAGCAAAAGCAGCGGTGGAGCATCCGCGCGCGCATAGGTAATGGGCTGCGTCTCGGTCAGGTCAGGCCACTGGCCCAACGCGATTTTCGACGAATCGCTCGTCAGCGGCAAAAAATCATAAGGCCCGGCAAGGCCAATGACGCCCTTGATGACATCAGGCGTGAGATTTTGCGCAGCAAGCCATTGCGGGTCAAGCGCCGTCATCATGGCGATGTGGGCACCAGCGCTATGCCCCATAACGAAGATGCGGTCGGCATCGCCATCATGCGTGGCAATATTGGCATTGACCCAAGCAATAGCCGCTGCCGTATCCTCGACAAATGCAGGAAACCGCACCTTCGGCGATTTGCGATAATCGGCAATGACCGTGACAAAGCCACGCGATGCAAAGGCACGCCCCAAAAAGCCATAGCCCTCCCGCTCGCCATCACGCCATGAGCCGCCGTGAAAGAAGATAAGCACGGGAAGTGGCGATTGGGCTTTTTTGGTTGGCGCGTAAATGTCGAGCTTCTGCCGTGCATCGACACCATATGCGATGCCCTTCACCGGCGGATCTGTAAACTCCGCAGCACCCGGCACCATCCAGTCTGCGAAATCCAGTTTCTGCGGGTCGGTTTTGTTCCAAAACCAAAAGCCGGAACAGATGAGAACGAGAAGCAACGCACTAAGGATATATTTGATCATACGGGTTGGGCCTTTTCATAGTGCGGCAGCCCGGTGCTGTGGTTGATGACCTTATTCGGTCCAATACGCAGCTTCATATACCACTCTGGCTTGCGATGAGACTTCACGTTGGGAACGGCAGTAGCAAGATTGCGTTGGTAGAGAATCAAATCTCCAGCCAGAAGCTCAACCTTGTTCTCGTAATATGCCAATTTTTCACTTATCTCTATTGTACCATAAAGCTATCAAGAAAGACGTTAATCCCACAAATAACAACAGTTTTTCTTCGCTTGATCGCCCTTGATCATCGCTAAACAATAAAATTAACAAAACCGTTACAAAGCCGATTGCTATACCTTTCTTCCACAATTTACTTTCTATATCCTTTTTTGCATCTGCCACGAGAATCGTAAAAACAATAGAGAGCAATGGTATACCGAAAAATATTGCGAGAAAAAAATCCACTCTCTTTCCTCCAAAGATGCCCTGACTGCTGCGATACTGCTATAACCGAGAACCCAGAACGTCAACGTTTCTGCGAACCTGCTACGATTCTGCTACAACAAAAAAGGGCTCGTGATTTCTCACAAGCCCTTTATTTTGTTCGGAAAAACCGAATTTTCGGTTTAGCGCTTCGAGAACTGGACGCCCAACTTTGTTCTAGTAGCACACCATCACCTAGACCCAGCTAACCTCTAACGACGAGCGACCGCCTCGAGAATCTTCTGCATTTCGTCCCAAAGTCGCTGTTGCCGCTCACGTAGTGATTCGAGCATGATCAAAACTCCTTCAGTCGGATTTGAGCCAGTGCCGTTTGCTACACGCATGAACGCCTTTGTCACCTCAGCTTGCAGCTTATCGCCTTCCGCCTTGCAGACATTCCAGAGATCGAGAAGTTCGAAATATTTTTCTTGTAGATTGTCGCTCATGCCTGAGTCCTTTCGTGTTTAGCTTCAAGATAGATCCTGTTATTAATAGAAGCCATCGAGCAACCCCAGAAATGCCCTGACTGCTACGATACTGCTATATCCGAGAACCCAGAACGTCAACATTTCTGCAAATCTGCTACGATTCTGCTACATAGAAAAAGGGGCTGCGATTTCTCGCAACCCCTTGATTTTGTTCGGAAAAACCGACTTTTCGGTTTAACGCTTCGAGAATTGGAAGCTCTTACGCGCCTTGGCCTTGCCGTATTTCTTACGCTCGACCACGCGGCTGTCGCGGGTCAGGAAGCCTTCCGACTTCACGGCGCTACGCAGCAACGGCTCATATTTCGACAGCGCTTGCGCGATGCCGTGCTTTACGGCACCGGCTTGACCGGAAAGACCGCCGCCTTTGACGGTTGCGATAACGTCATATTGGCCAGTACGCTCGGTAACACCAAATGGTTGGTTGATGACGAGACGCAGAGAAGGACGTGCGAAATAGATTTCCTGGTCGCGGCCATTGACGATAATCTTGCCAGTGCCAGGCTTCAACCATATGCGGGCGACCGCGTCCTTGCGGCGGCCAGTGGCATAAGCGCGGCCTTGCGCGTCGATTTCCTGTTCACGAATGACAGCAGCGATCTGTGCAGGTGCCTGAACGTCGGCACCCAAGGTTTCGAGATCAGCCAGCGAAGTTGCAGTATCGGACATTATGCACCCACCTTATTCTTGCGGTTCATGGAAGCGACGTCGAGCGTCGTTGGCTGTTGACCGGCATGCGGATGCTCGGTGCCATTGTACAAATGCAGCGCGCGCATTTGCGCGCGACCCAAAGGACCCCTTGGAACCATGCGCTCAACGGCCTTTTCAAGGACGCGCTCCGGGAATTTGCTGTCCAGCACCTTGCCAGCAGTGATGCCCTTGATACCGCCGATGTAACCGGTGTGACGATAATAGACCTTGTCGGTCAATTTCTTGCCCGTGAACTTCACCTTATCCGCATTGATGACAACAACATGGTCGCCGCAATCCACATGTGGGGTGTAGCTTGGCTTGGTCTTACCACGCAGGATGTTGGCGATGAGGCTGGCCACACGGCCAACAACCAAACCTTCTGCGTCAATGAGGATCCACGATTTCTCGACGTCCTGCGGACGGATCGATTTCGTAACTCTGGATAGCGTTTTCATCGCTAATCACACCTTTCGAAATTTTGTAGATATGCAGAATCATCACTGACCCACATGCGAAGCGGAGCCAATGGCGACGAAACCCCCGATAGTCAAGCAAAAGCGGGGGTTTTACGACGGGTATAATAATACCGTTTGGAAATTATGCCGTTTCACGTCCCAATATATGCGCGCCCCATATGGTGGATGCGACCAGCAGAGCGCCGACCGCCTGGTGCGATACCGCCAGAACGATGTTGACGCCGGTCATGACGGTAGCAATGCCTAAGATGATCTGAACGCCAAAGGTGCTGTGGATGGCAATGGAGGCGCTACGTCCACCCGCTTTTTTGACGCGGCGCGCCAGCAGGATCAAGGCGAACACTGCGACCCACGCCCACCAGCGATGGACGAAATGCGTGAGATAGGGGTCGTTCACCAACGCATAGAAAACGCCTTTGGCAGTATCTACGCCATCGGGGAACAGCCGGTCGTTCATCAACGGCCAACTGTTGGACACATAGCC
Organism: Sphingorhabdus sp.; assembly: GCF_050921905.1. Lineage (NCBI taxonomy): Bacteria > Pseudomonadati > Pseudomonadota > Alphaproteobacteria > Sphingomonadales > Sphingorhabdaceae > Sphingorhabdus > Sphingorhabdus sp. Next base: position 1,766,735 of record NZ_CP050888.1, read on the forward strand.
TGCGTTCAACCCTGCGACCCAGGCCCCAAACAGCATCTGGATAAACAGGATCACAAAAACCGACGTCGTAAACAGAGTGAGCCTCGCGGGCTTCGCAGCGGGTTTTTTGACCAATGCCTTTAGGTCGAGCGCAGTCCAAACCAGTCCACCCAGAATGATAAAAGCGGTGAGCAAATGTACGGCAAGGCGGTAATGGCTGACATCGGTGCGCGCCGAAAGGCCCGATGACACCATCCACCAGCCAATGGTGCCCTGAAGCCCGCCCAAGGCCAGCAACGCAAGCAAACGCGGCTTATACCCGGCGGGAATGGCTTGCTTTATCCAAAACCATGCCAGCGGAAGTGCAAACGCCAGGCCAATGACGCGCCCAAGTAAACGGTGGACCCATTCCCAGAAATAGATGAATTTGAATTCCGCTATGGTCATGCCGGCGGGGCCATTAATCTGGGTATATTCCGGAATCTGCTTATATTTCTCAAATTCCGACATCCAGGCTGCCTCGCTGAGCGGAGGAAGCGCGCCGGTTATGGGTTTCCATTCGGTGATCGATAGTCCCGATTCGGTCAGACGCGTGATCCCGCCGACGACCACCATTGCAAAGACCAAGGCAGCGACGCCCATCAGCCAGTTGATCAAAGCAGCAGGTCGTGCGGATTGGGTTTCGGACGCGGGATGTGAGTTGAGCGGAGTATTCATGTGCGCCGATATGCCGCTTAATGCCGATGGTCGCAAGCAGATGAGGTTGCAAAAATTGCTAACCAAGCTGCAATTTAGCGATGTAATGTTGTAACGTGCATCGAATCAGTGTAGGGGCCAGTTCATGGCACAGGTATGGCAAAAATGGCGTTGGGACGGGCTTGGCCTCAGCATTGCCGGACTGTGCCTGTTGCATTGCCTTATAACCACGGTTTTGCTGACCATATTTGCAACAGCGGGGGGCTTACTGTTGAACCCCATGATCCATGAGGTTGGGCTGGGCCTCGCCATCCTTTTGGGAGTTTTGGCATTGGGCAAGGGCTTCCGTGCGCATGGCTTGTTCATGCCCGCCTTTATAGGCGCGCTGGGTATCGGCATGATGGGCGGCGCACTGACGCTGCCACATGGCACTATGGAAATCGCCTTGACGGTCATTGGCGTTGTCTTTTTGGGACTTGGCCATTTGCTCAACCATCGGGCCAGACGCTAAACCTTAATCGCGCAGTGATTGACCCGCCGCATGCCAACGCCTACATCGGCATCATGGCAGCACATCACCATCATGAGCATGCAGGCGCATCGCTTGCGCACGCCGCAGAAGCCGCGCTTGTCGAGGCGGGCGAACAATGGACCGATATGCGGTCAGATATTTTCGCGGTACTCGCAACTTTTGAAAAACCGGCGTCGGCTTATGATATTGCTGACCTCGTGTCGCAAAAGCGCGGCAAACGCGTTGCCCCCAACAGCGTCTACCGCATCTTGGACCTGTTTGTGACGACGAACCTTGCGCGCCGCGTGGAAAGCGCGAATGCCTATATTGCCAACTCGCACCCGGGGTGCTTGCATGATTGTATATTCCTGATTTGCGATAGCTGCGGCACCGCAACGCATATTGATAATGATGCGCTGACCATGAGCGTGCGGGCAGCGGCGGAACATGCTGGCTTTGCGCAAGTTCGCCCTGTCATCGAAGTACGCGGCAAATGTGCCGATTGTGATTGATATATCTGCAATTACTCGTTCGACAGCCAGATAAAACGCCGCTAAGCTCAAAGCATGACTCATTCGCCTGACACGCCGTTACTTGACACGGTTAAAGTGCCCTCGGACCTTCGCAATCTTGCCGCGTCCCAGCTTCGCCAGCTTGCTGACGAATTGCGCGCCGAAACCATTTCTGCCGTATCGGTCACAGGTGGTCATTTGGGCGCGGGGCTTGGCGTTGTTGAGCTGACCACCGCCATCCATTATGTGTTTAACACGCCTGATGACCGGTTGGTCTGGGATGTGGGCCATCAATGCTATCCGCACAAAATCCTCACTGGACGCCGCGACCGCATTCGCACCTTGCGCACTGGCGGGGGGCTTTCGGGCTTCACGAAGCGCAGCGAGAGCGAATATGACCCGTTCGGCGCGGCCCATAGCTCAACGTCGATTTCCGCAGCTTTGGGCTTTGCCGTAGCCAACAAGATCGCTGGCAAACCCGGCAAGGCAATTGCCGTCATTGGCGATGGCGCGATGTCCGCCGGCATGGCGTATGAGGCGATGAACAACGCGCAATCCGCAGGCAACCGTTTGGTCGTCATCCTGAACGACAATGACATGTCAATCGCGCCGCCGGTGGGTGGCCTGTCCGCCTATCTGTCGCGCTTGGTATCCTCAAGCGAATATCTGGGGCTGCGCAGCCTTGCGAGCAAGGTCGCAAAACGCCTGTCGCGGCGAATCTATACCGCCGCATCAAAGGCCGAGGAATTCGCCCGTGGCATGGCGATGGGCGGCACCTTGTTTGAAGAGCTTGGCTTTTATTATGTTGGTCCCATCGACGGCCATAATCTGGACCAGCTCATTCCGGTCCTCGAAAATGTCCGCGACAATGCCGAAGGTCCAGTCCTAATCCATGTCGTCACACAAAAGGGCAAGGGCTATGCCCCTGCCGAAGCGGCCGCCGACAAATATCATGGCGTGGTGAAATTCGACGTCATTACCGGCAAGCAGGAAAAAGGCCCCGGTGGCGGGCCGCCTGCCTATCAAAATGTGTTTGGCGAAACGCTGTCCAAGCTTGCGGAAACCGACCCCAAAATCTGCGCAATTACGGCCGCCATGCCCGGCGGGACGGGCGTTGACAAATTCTCCGCCACACACCCCGAACGCTCGTTCGATGTGGGCATCGCGGAACAGCATGCCGTGACCTTCGCCGCTGGCCTCGCCGCGCAAGGCATGCGTCCCTTCTGCGCGATTTATTCGACCTTCCTGCAACGCGCTTACGATCAAGTCGTCCATGATGTCGCGATCCAGAATCTGCCCGTACGTTTTGCCATCGACCGCGCTGGTTTGGTCGGTGCCGACGGCAGCACGCACGCCGGGTCTTTCGACATCACATATCTTGCGACCCTGCCAAATATGGTCGTCATGTCACCCGCCGATGAGGCGGAGTTGGTCCATATGACCTACACCGCCGTCTTGCACGACAGCGGCCCAATCGCCTTCCGCTATCCGCGCGGCAATGGCACGGGCGTTGCCTTACCCGAAGTGCCTCAACAGCTCGAAATCGGTAAGGGCCGAATCATGCGTGAAGGCAAGAAGGTCGCTATCCTGTCGCTCGGCACCCGTCTGGCCGAAGCGATGAAGGCCGCAGACACGCTGGACACAAAGGGCCTTAGCACGACCGTTGCAGACTTGCGCTTTGCCAAGCCACTTGACGAAAAAATGATTCGCCACCTCATCGCCACGCATGAAGTCGTCATAACCGTCGAAGAAGCCGCAGTTGGCGGCCTTGGCGCGCATGTGCTCACGCTGGCGAGCGACGCCGGCCTGATGGACACGGGCCTAAAAATCCGCACCATGCGCCTGCCCGATATCTTCCAAGAGCATGATAGCCCGCAAAAGCAATATGACCAAGCGGGCCTCAATGCGCCACAGATCGTCGAAACTGCGTTGAAAGCGCTGCGCCACAATAGCGCAGGCGTTGAGGAAGCGAGCGTGCGCGCTTGAAAGCGCGCCGCTTTTCCGCCATTAACCCGGAATGACTGCCTGCGCGGTTTGGCCGTCGCCTTCTGGGGCGGCGATGATATCGCGTGTGATGCTACCCTTGTTTACGGTCGTAGTCTGCGGATCACCGACCGATGAACGAATGCCCAATTCGGCCGTGCCCGACGTCGTCGAAATCGCGCGTTCAGCAGCGGAGCGCGTTGCGATACCGCCAAACAAAGTCTCCAGCATCTGCTCCTGACCAGCCTGGGCAGGGCGCATGACCGATACCGCCGTTGGCTCAAGCGCAAAATCGGGCGGAACCACCAAGGGCGCAGCGCGGCCAACCGACGGCGCAGCCGCTTGATTGCCGCCTAATATGCTTCCCATTGACCCACATCCCGACAGCACAGGAAGCGTGATCAGGGCAACGGCAAAAAGGACAGGTTTTGTGTTCATAAATATATCCATTTTCAGGCCGGGTTACGGGCGAGGAGGCGTTGCAGGCGCAGTGCCGCCAAACATGGCGTCCAAAACCTGCTCCTTCGTGTCGCCATCCTGCGGACGCGGCGCGTTAGGGGTCGGCGTTGGCAAAGTGAAGGTCTTGGGGACCTCGATTGGCTTTGACCGGCTCACCGCAAATTCATCAGGGCGTTCGCGGTCATAGATGCTGGTCGTTCCGCAGCCCGAAAGCGCAAGAATAGCAACTGACGCCGCCGCTAAGATAGATATCCGCTTCATGACTTCTCCACTATGTCGGCATTACTTGCAGTTTCCTGAACATCAGGGCCGCGACCGGCGTCCTTGTCACCTATCAGGAACGCGCGGGCAAGCAATATCAATACGCCAATGCTGATGCAGGCGTCGGCCAGGTTGAATATGTAAAATGGTCGGAACGCACCAAAATGCAGATCGGCATAATCCACAACATAGCCGTAACGAACGCGGTCAACGATGTTCCCCAGCGCGCCGCCCAAGACCAATGACAAAGCCAGCACGTCGCCGCGCAGTTTCTCGCGCCACATCCACACGCCTACGCCCGCCGCAATCACCGTAGTCAGCGCAACCAGTGCCCAGCGTTCGCCATCACTATCCGCGGTGAGGAAACTCATCGAAACGCCGCGATTTTCGGCGTAGCGCAGATCGAAGAACGACACGATGTGAATGACACCACGCTCTTTCAACTGCAACGGCCCAAGCATCGCATATTTCACCATTTGATCCGCGATAAACACGAGGCTGGCGAGCATGAGGCCCTGCAGGCGGAATTTAGGGTTCGGGTTCGGATTCATGGTTATGTCCTAACCCACCAAAACCGCATCGTCACTATCAAACCCCAAAGCGTCACCCTGAACTTGTTTCAGGGTCCATTTATCATCCGCAACCGGCGGTTTGTTGGGCACGATGGATCCTGAAACAAGTTCAGGATGACAGAAGTGCGTGGAGGAAGTTTTACCCACCAACAACATCCGCACACCGACCGCACAAAGCGCCGTCCTCTGTAACCTCAGGCAGATGCCGCCAGCAGCGACCGCATTTGTGGTTGGTGGTTTTGGTGACGATCACAGAATCTGTTCCGGAAGCGATGTGGCACGATGAAGTAATTGCAATCTCCGCCATTTCCTCGGAGCTACAATGGCTTCTTGCCGTATCATCTGAGATTGACAGAACAACCTCAGCTTGAAGGCTTGATCCGATAGTTTTGTCACGCCGGAATGGCTCGATCGCTTCCGTGACCAATGATCGCGCTGATCTTATGTCCGCCCACTTTGCTTTCAACTTGAACGCGTCACCCTCGCGAAGGCGGGGGTCCAACTCCTGCCCTGTCCAAACATCACCACCAGGTGATGGATTCCCGCCTTCGCGGGAATGACGAAGTGTGGGCACTTCCGGCCAATCCGAAAAATGCACGCTGTCCGCATCCGCTCCAAATCGCGTCTGCCATACCTCTTCGCTGGTGAACACCAACACGGGCGCGGCGTAGCGGACGAGGGCGTGGAACAGCGTGTCCAGCACCGTGCGGTACGCCATGCGCTTTGGATCGGTCGCGGCATCGCAATAGAGGCAATCTTTACGGATATCGAAGAAAAAGGCCGACAGGTCTTCGTTGCAAAACTCGGTCAGCAAACGGACATAAGTGTTGAAGTCGAAGTCATTGACCGCCGTCTTCAACTTTGCATCCATGTCCGCCAGCAGATGGAGCATGTACCGCTCCAGTTCCGGCATGTCCGCCACCGCAACCTTCTCGACATCCGAAAACCCATCGAGCGCGCCCAGCAGATAGCGGAAGGTGTTGCGCAATTTGCGATATTGGTCGGACACGCCAGCAAGGATTTCCTTGCCAATGCGATGGTCCTCGGTGAAGTCCACGGTCAGCGCCCAAAGCCGCAAGATATCCGCGCCGCTGTCACGCATCAGGTCCAACGGGTTGATCGTATTGCCCAAGGACTTGGACATTTTCATGCCCTTTTGGTCCATGGTAAAACCATGCGTCAGCACGGCATTATAGGGCGCACGGCCCCTTGTGCCGCAGCTTTGCAAAAGGCTTGACTGGAACCAGCCACGATGTTGGTCGCTGCCTTCGAGATACAAATCCGCAGGCCATGACAGATCAGGCCAGCGCCCGCTTTCAAGCACAAAGGCATGGGTGCAGCCCGAATCGAACCACACATCCAATATGTCGGTTACGCGCTCATAATCAGCGAGAGCATAATCGCTGCCCAGATATTCTTGCGCGCGTTCGTCGGACCAACCATCGACGCCATTTTCGCGGATGCCGGCGATGATGCGCGCATTGACGCCCGCGTCGTCGAGATATTGGTTGGTTCCCTTTTTCACAAAAAGCGTAATCGGGACGCCCCATGCGCGTTGACGCGATAGCACCCAGTCGGGGCGGCCTTCGACCATCGACGACAGGCGATTGCGCCCCTTTTCAGGGATGAAGCGCGTTGCAGCGATGGCCTGCATCGCACGAGCGCGCAACCTATCCCCCTCTCCCCTTGCGGGAGAGGGTCGGGGAGAGGGGTTTAACGCCTTATCCATCGGCACAAACCATTGTGGGGTGCAGCGGTAGATCACCTTAGCCTTCGACCGCCAGCTATGCGGGTAACTGTGCTTGTAATCCGCCGACGCCGCAAGCAACCCGCCTGCTTCGCGCAGTGCCGTGCAGATAGGTCCATCCGGTGCGTTAAATTTAGGGTTGATGACCGACCCCTCACCGCCCAGCCAAGCCCAATCCGCACGATATTTGCCATCGGCTTCGACCGCAAAGACCGGATCAATGCCGTTCGCCTTGCACAGGTCGAAATCATCCTCGCCGTGGTCAGGTGCCATATGGACGAGGCCAGTACCGCTGTCGGTGGTAACAAAGTCGCCCGCGAGCATGGGGCGGGGTTTGGCAAAAAAGGCGATGCGGCGCTCAAACACTTCATCACTTAATTCGTCACCCCCGCGTAGGCGGGGGTCCAACACCTGATCTGTCGATTGTGCGGAGGTGTCAGGCGTTGGATTCCCGCCTGCGCGGGAATGACGAAGATAGTTGTAAATCGGATGGCGGACCATGGTTCCGGCTAGTTCGGAGCCTTTGAACTTCGCGCTCATTTCAACGAAACGATCAACACCAATTTCGCCCTCGGACTCCATGCGGATGTAATGAAGTCGCTTCTGGACTTCACCTCGGAGCTCTTCGGCAATCAGTATAGTGCGCTCGTCCTTATTGGTGTGCTTGTACCGGATGAGACGATAATCAACATCCGGCCCATAAGCGATCGCCTGATTGACAGGAATCGTCCAAGGCGTCGTTGTCCAGATCACTGCATGCGCGCCGACCAACTCCGCAATCGGGCTTTCGACAATCTCAAACGCCACATCGATCTGCGTCGAGACGATATCCTCATATTCAATCTCGGCCTCAGCCAACGCAGTCTTTTCAACCGGCGACCACATCACAGGTTTCGCCCCGCGATAGAGCTGGCCGCTTTCGGCAAATTTCAGCAGCTCGGCAACAATCGTTGCTTCGGCCTGAAAATCCATCGTCAGATAGGGATTGTCCCAATCGGCATTGATGCCCAGCCGCTTCAATTGCTCGCGCTGCGTATCGACCCAATGCTGTGCATAAGCGCGGCATTCGGCGCGGAACTCTTGCTGCGGCACTTCGTCCTTGTTCAACTTCTTCTTGCGATATTGCTCTTCGACCTTCCACTCAATGGGCAGGCCGTGACAATCCCAACCGGGCACATAAGGCGCGTCCTTGCCCAACAATGTCTGCGTGCGGACGACCATGTCTTTCAGAATATGGTTCAGGGCATGGCCGATATGCATGTCACCATTGGCGTAAGGCGGGCCGTCATGCAGGATGAACTTCTCGCGCCCACGGCGGCGGTTGCGCAGGTTCGCGTAGAAAGCCTGCTCTTGCCAGCGCGCCAATATCCCCGGCTCCTTCTGCGGAAGGCCAGCCTTCATCGGAAAGTCTGTCTTGGGCAAGAAGACGCTGTCGCGATAGTCTTGTTTCGGTGAGTCAGCAGGTTCGGTCATATCGTGCGGGTGCCTAAAGGATATGGCGCTGCAAATAAAGCCTGTATCCTTCCCATCGACTTGCGATGGGGAGGTGGCGCGCTGAAACCTAGTGGAAGCGTGACGGAGGAGCGTTCGCAATTACAGGCACCTCCACCCCTCGGCTCAAGCCGAGCGGTTCCCCTCCCCATCGCAAGTCGATGGAGAGGATTGGCATAGTCATCGCCGCAACGCTGGCCCGATGGCCCAAATGTCCTCAACCCAGATATACCCATTGTAGCTCGCCGGGATCTTGCCAAGATCATGGACATCGGAAAGCCCCTCGTTCGACTTGCCGCTTTCATGCGGCCCCACGACGATGATTTTCGCGCCGACGCCTTCCATGCGGGCGATCAGGCGGTTGGGCCAGCCCCACATTGGCCATTGATAATTGATGGGAATAACCAACACGCCGTTGCGGCAGCTTTCGGGAACAATGCCGGTCCAACCATAAAGGACATAGTCCTTGGTGCAGGACTTTGCCTCGTTTTTCATGTTAAAGGCCCAGTTTTTGGTCGCGAGCTGTCGTATGCGGTCCACTGGGCGCTGCGCGCCGTAAAAGGCATCACCAAGCTTTTCATAATCCCGGCCCGACGCTTTCAATATGGCGAACAACTGGTCCGCCTCATCGGAGTTTTTTGACTTGAAGTTGAACAGCAATGGCCGCGCGGGCATGGCCGCAAGGGCCTCTTCAACCGTCGGAATTTGGCCGATGCCCTTGCCACGCAGCGGGAATGACTTGCCGCCGTCGGCCGTATAGCCATAGCCAATGTCGAGTGCCTTTAGCTCCGATAGTGTCAGGTCGCGGGTTTCGCCTTTGCCATTGGTACGACAATCGACCGTCCAATCATGGAACAGAACCATTTTGCCGTCCTTGGTCGGCGCGACGTCAATTTCGACCATATCGCCCCCCAGCCCCGCCGCCATTTGGATCGAGGCAATAGTGTTTTCGAACACTTCATGATCGGGTGGGCGGATGAACCGCGCGGTGCAGGTGTCACGGCCAAATGCAGCACGTTTGTCATAGAGATGATACACGCCACGGTGCGCGATAAGCTTCGGCTTGCCCGCTGGCGTCGGCGCAAGCCAAGTAGCATTGAGCAGGGTCAGGCCGAGGAGAATGACCACAACGACTGACAAAGCTTGTTTTTTACGACGAGATAGATTCATAAAAGCTCCACACCAACGCTCTTGTCATTCCCGCGAAGGCGGGAATACATGGCCGAATGGCTGGATTATGAATAACCAATCAAGTCGTTGATAACAAGATGCTTTTTGCCAATGCACAATCCTTTGCCATTTGCTGTATCAACGCATCGAGGCTGTCAAACTTCGCCTCCCCACGAATGAAGGCGTGGAATTCGATTTCGATATTCTGGCCATATAAATCTTCGGCAAAGTCGAAGAAATGTGGCTCAAGCAATTCTTTGGGCGGGTCAAAGGTTGGGCGGATGCCCAGATTTGCCGCGCCGTTTAGCACGCGACCATCGGGCAAACGGCCCTTCACCGCATAAATGCCGTAACGCGGGCGCAGATAATGGCCCATGTCGATATTGGCGGTGGGAAAGCCCAGAAGACGACCGTTTTTGTCGCCATGTTGCACAATGCCTTGGACAGTAAAGGGTCGCGTGAGCAAGGCTGTCGCGGTTGCGCAGTTGCCGTCTTGCAACGCAGTGCGGACGCGGCTTGACGAGATGATGCCTGCATGATCGACCACTGGCCCCATCGCGGTGGAGGAAAGCCCGTGCGCGCTGCCAATTTGCCGCAGCACATCGATATTGCCGCCCCGTGCTTTGCCAAAGGTGAAGTCTTCGCCCGTGACAACGGCTGAAACCCCAAGCCGTTCGACAAGCAATTTGGCGATAAAATCTTCGGCACTGGTTGCCGCCAGTTCAGCATCAAAATCAAACACCAACATGGCGTCCGCGCCCGCGTCTTCGAAAAGCCGCCGCCGTTGGTCGATCGTCGTCAGCCGGAACCAGGGCGATTGCGGCGCGAAAAAGCGCACCGGATGCGGGTCAAAGGTGGCGATGACGGCTGGACGGCCAGCCGCCTTCGCCTGCGCAATGGCTTCGCCTGCGACCGCCTGATGCCCCAGATGAAAGCCGTCAAAATTGCCCAAAGCCATCACGCCGCCGCGCAGCGCGTCAGGCATCCGGTCTTTGGCGGAAAGGCGGGGGATCATCATATCGCGAAAAACCGCAGCCCTGAGCAGCAATCGTTTTGCGATTGCGTCCGTCGAAGGGTGGCTCTCGATCTTGCAACGCCCTTCGACTTTTCGTCGACGCTTCGCATCGACGGCTCAGGGCTACGGTTTTGCTTATTGGTCATTTTGCAACATTCGCCCTCGGCACCAAGCCAGCGCGGATAACACGCAGCGCGGATAGTGCGGCAATCAATATCGCCGGTATCCAGATTTTTTTACGCATAATCCCCCCTATGACCCCCGGCGTTTACGTCGCAGCGCGCCGCAACAACGTTACAAAATCATAGGCAGGAGCGCCGCCTTGGGCTGTATGGCTATCCCGGGCAATTTCTTGCCAGACCGACATGTCAAACGCAGGGACGGTCACATCACCATCGGGACTGGCCGCGATTTCGGTGAGCTCAACGCGGTCCGCCAGCGGCAGGAACAGGCCATAGATTTCGGCCCCACCGATGACGCAGACATGTGGCCCATTGGCGCGCTTCAATGCTTCCTCGACCGAATGCACAACTTCAGCGCCCTCCTCTTCCCAATCATGGTCGCGGGTCAGCACAATATGGCGGCGGCCCTCCAGCAAGCCCGGCAGGCTGTCAAAGGTCTTGCGACCCATGATCATGGGCCGCCCCTTGGTCACTTGCTTGAAATGGCGCAGGTCGGCCGGGATATGCCATGGCATGCCGCCATCCTTCCCGATTGTTCCATTAAAGGCGCGGGCGAGGACAAGAACGATTTCGGGATGATTCATATCCTTCGTCTTGCCGACTTTTTCTTACCTATACAAGCGGGTGACGTGGCCTATTTTTCGGCCGGGTCTTGCTTCTGCCTTGCCATATAGATGCAGATGCGCCGCCGGATCAGCCAGAATTTGTTCATAGCGCTCGCCGCCGTCGCCAATCAGGTTTTCCATTTCAACCCGCGCAGCGATCGTTTCCGTGGCACCTAAGGGCAATCCGCAAATGGCACGAATATGGTTTTCAAACTGGCTCGTGACTGCGCCCTCGATGGTCCAATGTCCGCTATTGTGCACGCGGGGGGCGATTTCGTTGAACAAGGGGCCTATCGCGCTGGCGAAGAATTCAGCGGTAAAGACGCCGACATAATCCAGCGCCGATGCGACCGCCGATGCCATATCACGCGCCGCTTGTTGCTGGCTTTCGACCAATGGCCCGGCTGGCAGTGTCGATTTTGCAAGGATGCCACCGATATGCAGATTTTGCGAACTATCCCAAAAATGGATTTCACCATCTTGGCCGCGGACCAATATGACCGAGAATTCCGCCTCAAACGACACCATGGCTTCGGCAATGAGCGGCTGTCCGCCTGTGCGTTCCCACGCACCCTTTATGTCACCCTCGTCCATGATCCGCGACTGGCCTTTGCCGTCATAGCCGAAGCGAATGGTTTTCAAGACGCACGGGATGCCCACAGCCGCAATCGCAGCGGGTAAGGCGCTTTCGTCCTGCGCAGTCGCAAACTCCGCGGTTTTCCCGCCAAGTGCACGGACAAACTGCTTTTCGACGGCGCGATCCTGCGCCACTTCAAGCGCCTTAAGCGGCGGGTATACCGGAACAAGGCCAGTGATCGATTCGAGCGGCGTCACGGGCACATTTTCAAATTCGAATGTCACCACGTCGCAAGCTATTGCAAACGCCTTCAACGCGACCAGATCATCATATTCGGCGACCGTATAAGCGGCGGTGACATCGCAGGCGACATTGTCCCCGGGCGGCGCATAAATATGGCAGCGATAACCCAATTGCGCAGCCGCAGTCGCCAGCATACGGCCAAGCTGACCACCGCCCAATATGCCAATCGTCGATCCGGGAGGTAATGCCGCCATAAATGCGCCTTATTCGGGCGTTTCGGCGACCGAAGCCGTCTGCGCCGCACGCCAAGCGTCCAAGCGTTCGGCCAGCGCAGTATCTTCATTCGCCAGCATTGCCGCCGCCAAAAGCGCCGCGTTGGTTGCGCCTGCCTTACCAATGGCCAATGTACCAACCGGAATGCCTGCCGGCATTTGCACGATGGACAAAAGGCTGTCCATGCCGTCCAGCGCCTTGGATTGCACAGGCACGCCCAACACCGGCAGCCGCGTCATGGATGCCGCCATGCCGGGCAAATGCGCCGCGCCCCCTGCGCCCGCAATGATGCATTTCAAGCCTCGCCCGACTGCGCTTTTTGCATAATCATAAAGACGTTCGGGCGTGCGATGCGCAGACACCACTTTGCATTCATGGGGAATATGCAGTGCAGCAAGCGTCGCAGAAGCCTCTCGCATTGTCTCCCAGTCCGAACGGCTTCCCATGATGATGCCAATGATCGGCGCTGCGTCGGTCATATGTCACTCCCCTGACAAGTTCGATGGCCATGGCCTTAGCCTTGTGGTGCCAAAGGCGCAATCCAGCAACGCGGCGTTAACCGCCCGAATGCTTAAAGTGAACTTAATGCTCGGACAGATAGTAATATTCACCGTTCAGATGGTCGTCCAATTCATAGATGATTGGCTGACCCGTCGGGATTTCCAAGCCGTTAATGTCGGCATCGGAGATACCCGACAGATGCTTGACGAGCGCGCGCAGGCTATTGCCATGCGCCGAAATCAATACGGTTTTTCCGGCCTGTAATTCAGGCACTATCGCGCTGTCCCAATAAGGCAGCACACGGTTAATGGTGTCTTTGAGGCTTTCTGACGCCGGAATATTGATGCCGGCATAACGCGGGTCATTGGACAGGTCATAAGGCGATCCTGCCGCAAGCGGCGGCGGCGGAATATCGAAACTGCGGCGCCAGATCTTCACCTGATCCGCGCCATGCTTTGCCGCTGTCTCTGCTTTATCCAGGCCCGTTAGCCCGCCATAATGCCGTTCGTTCAACTGCCAATTCTTCGTCACCGGAACCCACAGGCGCCCCATGGCCTCCAGCGCCAGATTCAGCGTCTTGATTGCCCGTGTCTGCACGCTGGTAAAGGCGGTGTCGGGCGCGATGCCCTTTTCCTTCATAAGCTCGCCTGCCGCCCAAGCCTCAGCCGCACCTTTTTCGGTGACATCGACATCCCACCAACCAGTGAAGCGGTTTTCAAGGTTCCACTGCGATTGGCCGTGACGGATGAGGATAAGTTTTGGCATGAGAGGCTCCTGAATCATATGCCCGCGCCCTAACGCAAGTTGGTTAAATCGCCAAGGTCGCGAGGCATTCGCGGGAGTGAAGCCATTGCGCGCATTCCGAATCCTTGTCCTGGCAAGTTGTCCAACCTTGCGACCGCGCACCAGCATCCGGGCTCAGCGCATAAATTGTAGGCATCAATCGACTGAAACCGACGCCTACACGAAGGACATTAACCCGTCACATCCACCACATTGTCATCCGAATTTTTGTCGATGTAAAAATTATACGGATCGACCCCGGCAAATTTCGGTTTAATTTTTGAGGTGATGACAATTGTCTGCACGCCGTTCTTTACTGGCTTGCGTTCGATAGAGACCACGTCATTCTTACCGAACGCGCCGATGCCCGGGCGACCGCCAAATAGACCGATTTCGATTGATTCCGCCAGCGGTGCGGACTTTTCATTGCCCTTGGCGTCGGCATAATATTTGGCTGCTTCGATGCTAATCGACGTCTGCCACAAGCCGTTCGCCAACTTTGCGGTCTTAGCCTCTTTCGCCTTCAAATCGTAAATCGTAATCTTCTCGAACAGGTCGGTAATCAGCGCTTGTTGTTCGGGCGTGGTCGCTTCCTTGCGCAATTCGGTAATCAGATCGACCGAGCGGTGGAAAGGAGCGCCCTTGAACTTCCATGTCTGAATGAAGCGAGCCAGCGCTCGGTTGACTGCGGCTTCGCCCAGCCGTTCCTGCAACAGGTACATGACCAATGAACCTTTGCGGTAATGGACATAGCCCTGATTTTCGACGCGGTAGAGGGGTTGTTCGCCAATGGCATCGCCCTTGCGTCCGCTCAGATAATTGTCGAGTTCGTATTTCAGGAAACGGCGGATCTTGTCCTTGCCATACAGCTTTTTCATCACCATCAGCGCCGAGTATTGCGCCAGCGTTTCGGACGTTACCGTCACCCCTTGCATGTCGGCACCGACCACCTGATGCGCCCAATATTGGTGCGCGAGTTCGTGCGCGGTAACGTAGGTCACGTAATCAATCGAGTCCTTGTCAGTCACGTCGGCGGCAAAGCCGATGCTTTCCGAATAAGGCATAGTCCCGGCAAAAGCCTGCGCGAACGACTGGTAGCCTGGGAATTCGATGATGCGGGCATGGTCGAACTGATAGGGTCCGAAATTGGTCCGGAAATAATCCAAGCCCGCCTCAAGTGCGCCAAGCATCGCCGGCACGTTCCATTCGTGGCGCGGGTCGTGATAGATTGACAGCTTGATGCCGTCATGCGTGCGCTCGGTAAGCTTATATCGCGCCGACTGCACCGACAGGAAATTTTGAATGGGGGCGCTGGAGACGAAATGCGCGGTGCGGCGACCATTTTTGTTGGTGTCCGCCAGCTTGCGTCCCGGTGCAATCGGTGTCTGGTCGGCATCGGTCGTAACGGTGATATCGGACATCACCCAATCGGTGCGAATGTAGTTCTCGCGGGTAGCGCTCATGTCTTCGAGCTTGGCCATGCGAAGTTCCGCGGGAAGGCCTTGACGCCTCCGGACGGTGCGGTCCTGCAGTAAGGCTGACCGGTTCATTCCGATTATCGGCGCAAACACGAAATTGTTGACGAAAGTACCGTTGAGGTTAACTTCAGTGGCTGGGGCACCGTTTCGGAAGCCCTTGTGGTGGAGGCGCGACGCGAAATCGAGTGATGCCTCACCGCCTGGCTGCAAGGGTTGGTCGAAACGGAAAATGCGGTATCCAAATTTTTTGTCATCCGTCGCTAGCTTTGCGCCAGAAAGTACAAGCTTGGTATATTCCACATCACGGCTGTCTTGGCGCACATGCACCTCGTATATCGGCGCTGCGGTTTCGTTGCGCATCTGGTAGCTGCCAATCACTTCCATGCGGCGATCTTTAGGGAATATCTGCACATCCAGTTCGACCGATTTGACCACCGGACGCGGCAGATTTTCATATTTCAGATATTTCTTTTCATAATCGGCGAGGAATTTTTCGGCCTCGTCGCTGGTTTCATAGCGGTTGAGGATTTTGAAATTATAATAAGCGTAGCTGCCCGTCCCGATCATCGCCACGACCGCCGCGCCGATCAATCCGAGCGGTGCGCCGCGAAGGCCGGGGCGGATGCGCTTTAGGCGGCTGCGCCAGCGTGTGTCCGTGCCACGCGGCCAGACGAGATGCGCAATCACCAACAGGATGACTCCAAAGGCCAGCCAATAAACGCGCAGTACCCAGGCGCCGAAACTGAACCCGCCGCTTCCGTTCATGTCGCTCAGCGGTTCGGCGGGGGTAGCGCCATAATCGTAAAGCGCGTTCGAATAGCCCAAATTGGAGAGAAAAATGCCTACGATGAAATAGACGAGGAACAGGCCCCAGCCGACATATTTATTCGGACTCAATGCTTGGAAAAATACCGCGAGGACAGCAGTCATCAGCATCTCGACCGTCACCGGTATGATGAACCAGCCAAAATAGCTGGCAATGCCAAAATCGGCCGCGCCTTTTATCAGTTGGAAGATAAGGCCGGTTGCCATTGCGACCAAGTTGATGAGCAACAGGACGACAAGGATCGCGAAGACCTTGGGAATGGTGATGATCCAATTCGCCGCAGGCGTCGAATCGATGATCTCGCTGATTTTTACATCGCGCTCGCGCCAGACGAGTTCGCCGCCGTAAAAAACCGCGATGATCAAAAGGAAAAGCGAGAAGCCCGAGATGATGTTTGTGATGATATCTGCGGTGAGCGGGTGCGACGGCGTGCCGTAGAGCGTCTCCGTCAGCCAAAGTCCTGCTGCAGCATAGATGACCCCAAGCAACAACAGCACAATCAAGCCTGGACTGCGCAAGACCTGCATGATCTCAGTCTTCAGTCGCACCATGAACTGCGCGCGCGTCGTCGCTCCATCGAAGCGCTGTGTCGCCTTTGTCAACGCAATCTGCGTCGGTGCAGCTTCAACTTCGGACGCCCGCTGCCGCGCCAGTTTCTTCAAAAGGCGTTTTGACGGTGCACGTTCTTCCATCGAAAAGCGCCAATAGGTCAGCGCCAGCAGCACCGCCGAAATTGCCAGAACCAGCCCGCGGTTAAACAGCACGTTGTCGTCCAGCGGCAACAGTTTCGAATTCATGTCGGCTGCGGTCCAGTAGCGCGTTGCTTCCGCCAGCGCGCCGAAACCGAGCGGCTCATACTGCGCCATCAATTGCTGATATTCGACCTTTGATCCGAGTATCGAGGTAGCGATCAGATACCCCATCACGAACACTACAACGCCGATATAGCTCCACAACATTGAGCGCGTGACCGTCGCCAGCCCGAACAATAGGCTGCTGGCAAGGATGATGTTGGGGATCGCAAGGATAAGATACGGCCAGAGATAAAAGGCCGGATTTTGCGGACCGACAGTCTCTGCATCGACCCAAGGCATCACCGACCCAAAAAACATGCCCACGGGAATGGCGAGATAACCGATCAGCGCGATGGCCAAACCGCCAAGAAAGCGCCCCATCACATAATTGGTTTTGCCGATTGAGGTCGACTTGATGATTGGACCAAAACCGCTGCTGTCATCGCGGACGATTGCGTTGGCGACGAAGGAGGTGATGACGAACAGATAAAACAGCGAGGACACCGCGAGCATCGAAGCAATCGCAAAGGGCGCATTTTCATGCACTGTACCCGGCGTGCCGATGCTGACATTCTCGCTCGCGGTTACGCCGAAGCCGAGCAGGAAAAACAGGAAGAGCGACACCCAGAAAACCGGGTTGCGCAACTGGTAACGCAATTCGAAACGCGCGACGCCTATCAACATGACCAGATCCCCCGCTTAAGCCGCGCGACGCAGGTCGGCGAGCGTGGTGAAGTAGACATCCTCCAACCCCGCCTCGACATCGTCGAAACCTTTTGGCTTACTGTCCGCAAGGATGTGGATGATGGTGCGTCCGGCGAACAGCCGGGTCGAAATCACCTGATATTGTTCTTGATACGCCTCCAGATCCTCGCGCGCGATGGTCTTTTTCCAAACGCGGCCATTTGTCGCGGCGATGAGGTCGAGCGGCGCGCCTTCAAGTTGCACCTTGCCGCCCGCCAGCACCGCCATGCGCGGGCAAAGGTCGGCAACATCGTCTACGATATGCGTGGACAGGATGATGACGACATTGTCGCTGATGCCGGCGAGCAGGTTAAGGAAACGGTTGCGTTCTTCAGGGTCAAGTCCGGCGGTCGGTTCATCTACGATGATCAGTTCGGGGTTGCCGATCAGCGCCTGCGCTATCCCGAACCGTTGCCGCATCCCACCCGAAAAACCGGCAATGAAGTTTCTGCGATGGTTCCACAAATTGGTCTGGTGCAGCAGCGTTTCGACAACTGCCTTGCGCTCGCTTTTGACGGATATGCCCTTCAGCACCGCCATATGGTCGAGCATGTCGAAGGCGGTCACACGAGGATAAACGCCGAAATCCTGCGGCAGATAGCCGAGTTTCCGCCGCAATTGATCAGGACTTGCCAATATATCGAGATCACCAAAGCGGATCGCGCCCTCGGTGGGCGTCTGCAGCGTCGCAATGGTTCGCATCAGTGTAGATTTGCCCGCGCCATTGGGCCCGAGTAGACCATACATACCACGCGGTATCGACAGGCTAACATTATCGAGCGCCCGTGTTCCGTTTGCATACACATGGCTTACACCACTGATTTCGAGCATTAATTCCTCCTGTATTACCTGCCTACTACAGTGAATGGATCAATGTCAAAATAAATTCGTTTTCGACAAACGACATTCGGTGCTCGACGAGTAACATTTCCCTGATCGCGCAGTGAAACTGTCGCGCCGACAATCCTGCCCCTATTTGTCGGTATAATAGAATTTGAAATCGGCGGTTTCGTCCTGCCTCCGGCACGACGGTATATCCGCTGATGGATAGAGCAGCAATCAAGCTGGACTTTCCGCCGCCTGAAAACCCTGTGATGGGGTATCGGCAAGGTGCTACTCAAACCATCTCCGCCAAGGTCGCGAGGCATTCGCGGGCGAGTAATCGGCAGCGTTCGGGGGACCAGCCTTGGTCGGGGTCGTTGCCGTGGACGGTGTCCTTATAAGGCATTTCCAACGTCATGGAGACACATTGATGCGACGGGCCAAAGCGTTCGGCCAATTGGTTCGTCGACATCGACAGATTGGCTTTGCCGGGACCAGCTTTGGTATAACCCAGCGCGGTCTGAAAATCGGGGGTGCGGGCCGAAAGGCGGTTGATGAAAGCATTATAGCGATCACCCTGATCATCGGTCCATGACGGAATGCCTTCAAACCCCGCCATAAATGCCGCTGGAATCGCTTCATCGCCATGAATGTCCATGGCCCAATGCACGCCTGATTCATCCATCGCGTTGCGGATAGCCAACACTTCGGGGCTACGCTGCGCCGACGGTTCGGCCCATTCACGGTTCAAGTTAACGCCCAGATAATTGGTCCGCAAATGCCCACGGCAGCTTCCATCCGGATTGCAATTGGGCACAATGTGAAAGCGGCATTGATCGAGCAGTCGACGCGTATGCGGGTCGCTTAGGTCCGTCAGCATGTCGATGGCGCCTTCCATCCAATATTCGGCCTGAGTCTCGCCCGGATGCTGCCGCGCATAGAGCCAGACCTGCGTATCGCCATGGCCCATTTCGAGGCAATCAATAGGCTGGCCTTCGATGCTGTGGCCAAGGCAGCGATAGGTCACGCCTTCCAGCGATGCCGTCTCGGCAATCAAATCATGGTGGCGTTCCATGCCATAGGGAGCGAAATAAGCAAACCATGCAAGATCGCTTGCAGGGGTGTAACGGATGGTCAACGTCCCGCCATCTTTTGCCTTGTCATAGGTCGTATCGGCGCGGCCCCAATAATCGCGGTCTTCGGAGACGCAAGCCCGGTAATCGGGCCAGCCACCGGGATAGGCGCTGCCTTCGAGTCCGGTAATCCGCAACACGAGTTCTTCGCCCGCGGTGCATGCAACGCGGAAGTGAAACCACTGCGCGAATTCCGAATCCTTGTCCTTGCGGATGCCCAGCGTGGCGACATTGTCGTCGATGGCGTGAACGATGATGTTGCCGCTGTCGAAGGCGGCATTGATGTCAGTAATCGGCATAAAATCTTACTTCCCCACTTTGTCATTCCCGCGAAAGCGGGAATCCATGGACTGACCGCGCAGCAAGCTGCGCCGGTGTGTTGATACGAGAGCTCAGCTAATGGATTCCCGCTTTCGCGGGAATGACAATGTCTGGCTGTTCATGGCACGCGGATAGTCTCACCCGACACGCCGGGGAAGTCCTTAAACAAGGCTTCGGCCAATTTTGATGCGGCGATGCCGGGTTGCGCGGCGGGTGAGCCAACCTTGGCAGCTTGCACCGCCGTGCCCTCCCAAATCACCAATTGGTCGCTGCGTCTGATAATGCGCACCGCCAATGTCGTCTGCAATTGCGTTGCCGAACCACCACCAAGATTGATACCGAGGCCCAAGCCGACGCCCGACCCATAAGTGCCCGTAGAACCGCCTACGCCAACTGAAACTGGCGAACGGCGGTCCGGACGGATCATTGTCGCGCCAAAGCGTATCTCGGCAACAACATCGCTTTTCCCGGCTTGATTACGATAGCCGACACGCTGCATTTCGCGCGCAACCGCCGCAAGATAAGGCGAGGCCGATAGAGCGCGATCAGACGCCGACTCGCCAGCAACCTCAACAATGAAACTGCCATTGCCATAGAACACGCCTTCGGCCGCGCGGTTAAAGCGCGTAACCTCAACAGGGCCAGTGGGGACAACACAAGCCGTCAGCAGCGAAAGGGCGAGAAGTGGCAATATTCGGGCGGCTTTCATCATGGTCCTATTCTTAGGCGCGTCATATATCATGGCAAGCTATGTATGGAGGCTGAATCGGATAAAACCGCCAATCACGCTTGACTTTCCAGTGCCCGACCCATAGGAGCGCGCCTTCAATTCAAGCTTCTTGCATTTATTAGACGGGTAAATCCGATGAAAGTCGTTAATTCTCTGAAGTCGCTCAAGGGCCGCCATCGCGATAACCGCGTGATTCGTCGCCGGGGCCGCACCTATGTCATCAACAAGACCCAACCACGCTTCAAGGCGCGCCAGGGTTAATTTGGTCCTGCCTGCGCAATGCGGGCAGTTGGATGAGGCAAAATGCCGCTCCGAATCTGATTCGCGGGCGGTTTTTTTGCGCCTTAGCCTTGGCTAAGTCCTTCCTGCGAAGAGGTGCAATGCATGGCCAAGATAACTACCGCCGTCTTTGATGTCGGCAAAGTGCTGTTCGAATGGGATCTGAGACATCTTTTTGCAAAGCTGATTACGGACAAGAACGAACTGGAATATTTCATCTCAGCAATTGTGACGCCCGAATGGCATTTTCAGCATGATGCGGGTCGCGCTTTGGACGATATGGTTGCCGAGCGGATTGCTGAATTTCCAGAATATGCCGCGTTGATTGCGGCCTACGCCACCCGTTTCAATGAGACCATTCCCGGACCCGTCACAGGGTCACTGGAGATCGTGCAGGAACTCGCCGAACGCGGCGTGCCGTTGTTTGCGATAACCAATTTCGGCGCTGAGTTTTGGGATATGTTTCGCCCCACCCAGCCGATATTCGACCGTTTTCAGGACATAATCGTGTCGGGAGTCGAAAAATTGGTGAAGCCTGACCCCGCCATTTACGCGCTGGCGTTGCAGCGTTTCGGACTAAAGTCGGGCGAGGCGATTTTTATCGACGATAATCATGACAATGTCATCAGCGCGCGCGAAAACGGTTTTGCGGCGCATCATTTTACGGATGCCGAGTCCCTTCGTCGTGAATTGGTTGCCTTGGATTTATTACTTTAGTTTTTTCACGCAGATGCGCGGAGGGCGAAGAGATTGGGACATATTCTGCGCGCCCTCTGCGCCTCTGCGTGAACCAAAAAACATCGGCGCAAGCCCTTCCATTCATGGCGCGTCTGTGCTTAAGCATCCGCCGAAGCTCTCTTTTTCAGGACGCCATCTCCTATGAATATCCATGAATATCAGGCCAAAGAATTGCTCGCAAAGTTCGGTGTGGCTGTGCCCGCCGGTATCGCGGCATTGAGCGTGGAAGATGCGGTTGCCGCCGCTAAGCAGCTTCCCGGCCCGCTTTACGTCGTGAAGTCGCAGATTCATGCTGGTGGACGCGGCAAGGGCAAGTTCAAGGAATTGGGACCTGATGCAAAGGGCGGCGTTCGCTTGGCCTTCAACCTCGACGAAGTGGAATCGCATGCAAAGGAAATGCTGGGTAACACGCTGGTGACCATCCAGACGGGTCCAGAAGGCAAGCAGGTCAACCGCCTATACATCACCGATGGCGCCGACATTAAGCAGGAATTCTACCTCGCTTTGCTCGTCGACCGAGCAACAAGCCGTATCGCGGTTGTTGCCTCGACCGAAGGCGGCATGAACATCGAAGACGTGGCGCATGACAGCCCCGAGAAAATCCACACCATATTGATTGATCCCGCCACTGGCCTTCAACCCCATCATGGGCGCAGCGTTGCCAAGGCACTTGGCCTGACGGGCGACTTGGCCAAGCAGGCGCAAACTGTGCTTGCCGGTCTCTACAGCGCGTTCATCGGCACCGATGCCGAACAGATCGAAATCAACCCGCTTGCGGTGTGCGAAGGCAAGAATGGCGACGCGCTTCTTGTGCTTGATGCCAAGGTCAGTTTTGACGGCAATGCGATGTTCCGTCACAAGGACCTCGCCGAACTGCGCGATTTGACCGAAGAAGACCCTGCCGAAGTCGAAGCGTCGGAATATGATCTGGCTTACATTAAACTCGACGGCAATATCGGCTGCATGGTCAATGGCGCTGGCCTTGCCATGGCGACGATGGACATTATCAAGTTGAATGGCGAATTTCCTGCCAATTTCCTCGACGTCGGCGGCGGCGCTTCGAAGGAAAAGGTTACCGCCGCGTTCAAGATCATTTTGAAGGACCCTGCCGTAAAGGGTATTTTGGTCAATATATTCGGCGGCATCATGAAATGCGACATCATCGCCGATGGTATCGTTGCTGCGGCCAAGGAAGTGAACCTGTCAGTGCCGCTCGTTGTCCGCCTTGAAGGCACCAATGTGCAGCAGGGTAAGGACATCTTGGCCAATAGCGGCCTGCCCATCGTATCGGCTAACGACCTTGGCGATGCGGCGGAGAAAATTGTCGCGGAAGTCCGCAAAGCGGCGTAGGATAACATTATGTCGGAAAAAGTCGACAATCTGATGCTCAAACATCTCAAGCGCTTTCAAGCGACCCTTGAGCGTATCGAAAACAAAATCAGTGAACTGACCATGCGGCAGAATGAAACCCACTCAGCGGTAATTGGCCTTCGGCGGGATCAAGCTCAAGACGCAGAAGTGTCAGCGCATCTGCAAGTGCAGCTTGACGCCGTTCGTGATCGATTGGACCGGATTGAACGTCGTATAGAAATCACAAATTAGGGACCGAGATCGGTTAAGCAGCGATATAGGATTATGTGGCAGGCGCACTTGACGTTCACGTAAACGTTAAGCATAGGCGCAACAGATTAAGCGGGCATCCAATTGCCTTATTGAGTCGGTATGGAAGGATGAGCACATGAAGATCATCGTCCCCGTTAAGCGGGTCATCGATTATAACGTAAAGCCGCGGGTTAAGCCCGATGGTTCGGGTGTTGATTTGGCAAATGTCAAAATGAGCATGAACCCGTTTGACGAAATTGCGGTCGAAGAAGCGTTGCGTTTGCGGGAAAAGGGCGTTGCGACGGAAGTGATCGCGGTGTCGATTGGACCGGACAAGGCGCAAGAAACACTGCGGACTGCACTCGCCATGGGCGCTGACCGTGCGATCCTCGTTGTCGCTGAAGATGTCGAGCCTTTGGCCGTTGCCAAGATCCTCGCCAAGATTATGGACGAAGAACAGCCCGGCCTTGTCATTCTTGGCAAGCAAGCCATTGACGATGATAGCAACCAGACCGGGCAGATGCTCGCTGCGTTGACGGGTCGTCCGCAAGGCACCTTTGCCAATACGGTAAACGTATCTGGCGATGCAGTGCATGTTGCGCGCGAAGTCGATGGTGGTTTGCAGACCGTGGCGCTGAAGATGCCCGCGATCATTACGACTGACTTGCGCTTGAACGAGCCGCGTTATGCGTCGCTGCCCAACATCATGAAGGCAAAGTCAAAGCCGCTCGCGCAGAAAACGCCTGCCGATTATGGCGTTGACGTTAGCCCACGGTTGAAGACGCTGAAAGTGACCGAGCCGCCTGTGCGTAGCGCCGGTATCAAGGTTGCCGACGTTGATGCGTTGGTTGCAAAGCTTAAGGAAATGGGAGTGGCCGCATGAAGACCCTCGTTTATGCCGAACATGACAATGCATCACTGAAAGATGCCACGCTCGCCGTTGTAACTGCTGCATCGCAGCTTGGCGAAGTCCATGTCCTCGTTGCTGGCTCGGGCTGCGGTGCGGTTGCCGAACAGGCTGCAAAAATCGCTGGCGTGACCTCCGTGCATGTTGCCGATGACGCAGCCTATGCGCAGCAATTGGCCGAAAATGTCGCGCCATTGGTTGCGTCATTGATGGCAACACATGATGCGTTCTTGGCGCCAGCCACATCGAACGGCAAGAATATCGCGCCACGCGTGGCGGCCTTGCTGGATGTCATGCAAATCTCCGACATCCTTTCGGTTGAAAGCGCGGACACGTTCACGCGCCCGATCTATGCCGGTAACGCGATTGCGACTGTGCAATCTTCGGATTCCAAGAAGGTCATCACCGTGCGCGGCACGGCCTTTGCCAAGGCACAAGA
Source organism: Sphingorhabdus sp. (assembly GCF_050921905.1). Classification (NCBI taxonomy): domain Bacteria; kingdom Pseudomonadati; phylum Pseudomonadota; class Alphaproteobacteria; order Sphingomonadales; family Sphingorhabdaceae; genus Sphingorhabdus; species Sphingorhabdus sp. The sequence goes on from NZ_CP050888.1 coordinate 1,791,108, forward strand.
AAGCGGCGGTTCGGCTGCAATCGAAGCGGTCTCGGGCAGCGGCGATGCAGGAACATCGACGTTCATCTCGGCAGAGATCGCCAAGCAAGAACGCCCTGAACTCACCTCTGCCAAGATCATCGTATCGGGCGGTCGTGCGTTGAAGGATGCGGACACTTTTGCCGCAACCATCTTGCCCTTGGCTGATAAGCTTGGCGCTGGCGTTGGCGCAAGCCGCGCCGCAGTGGACGCAGGCTTTGTGCCCAATGACTATCAGGTCGGCCAGACCGGCAAGATCGTCGCCCCAGAAGTATATGTCGCCGTCGGCATCTCCGGCGCGATTCAGCATTTGGCCGGCATGAAGGACTCCAAGGTCATCATCGCGATCAACAAGGACGAAGACGCGCCGATATTCCAAGTTGCGGATATTGGCCTTGTTGGTGACCTGTTTACGGTTGTGCCGGAGCTTGTTGGTAAGCTGTAGTAGTTTGCACCCAAATGTAAATTTTTAAGGGCGGGCAGAAATGTCCGCCCCTTTTGCTTGTGGCGACAACGCTGTAATGCCTAACTTGCTGGTTATGGCAAAATCATTCGTCGCATGGCTTACCCTGATCGCCTTCGCTATGCCCGCACTCGCGGCCGCCGCAGCTCCTGCACCGTTGATTTTGAAACCTACATCGGCATGGCAAGTGGATTATGCTGACGAACGATGCCGACTCGGCCGTCAGTTTGGCGAAGGCAAGCAAACCGTTTTGTTGCTCATGGACCGCTTTGCCCCGGGCGAATATTTCCGTCTAACGATTGCCGGGCAGCTAGTTAAAACATTCGTCGAAAAAGGGGATGCCGATATTCAGTTCGGACCCAGAGAGGAAGAACAGCAGCTTGCCTTTTTAAAGGGTAGTGTCTCAGTTTGAATTTTGACGGATAGCCTATCGCAATCCAGCCGCCGTTCCTATATGCTTAGCGGTATGCAAAGGAGACCATGATGCAGGTTCACGTATTTAAAGGCAAAGGGAAGGTTTACGGTTTCACTCTTGATGCGACGGGTGCAAATCTTCCAGCATCACACGGCCCTTGGACGCCAAGTAAATCAATCGACATGCAGCGCGGCGAAACACCCCGCATAGCGGTAAATACTGACGCGGCGCTAGATAACATCGAAAAACATGGATTCCACTTGCAAGGTGTTAGCATCGTTTCCACAGAAGGAATCGCAGGTGCCTAAAGGCCCAAACGGACAAAAGCGCCCAGCCGACGCTATAGGCAGAGCTATAATGGTTGCTCAAATAGCGACTGGCGAGATCGCCGACGAAACGATTGCAAAGACTAAGCTAGGCCGTGATACTGGCAAAGCAGGTGGCCTTGCCCGCGCAATTACGCTGACTGCCGAACAGCGACGTGAAATTGCACGAACAGCCGCCGATGCGCGTTGGAAAAAAAGCTAGGCTGCTTTCTTATCGTCATCCATTGCATTTTTACGCCACTCAATATCGAGTCCCAAATCCATTGGTAGCGTAATGTGCTCGTCGTCGGGCCTGATGCTGTTCCAGTGGTCAAGATCAAGCGACAACTGGACGCCATCGTCAACCATCTGCTCCCTGCGGCGCACCATGGATTTGCGCATATTGCCAAATGTCGTTTCGGGATCGTCGATGTCGATCCAGTAAAACGTCCCCTGCGAATCCGATGGAACCGCGTGGTAGCCGCGATATGGCCTGCCGCTTTCTTTATCCGTGCGAACAACTTGACGTGCAGCATCTCGCAAAAGCGATGCCAGCATGTCTGCCGGACTTTTCGGCACGGGGAAAGGCCATCCTTTTGAGAAACAGAACAATGCAACCTCGTGCATATCGAGCTCTGATTTGCCAGTTTCTTCTCGATATAGACGGATTAGCTTCTGTAATTCTTGAATTTTTGACATATATAATATCTCCTATTCGCCAACCGGCGCAACGTCGCCCCACCCATCCACATAGGATGTTGGGAGAATGTAAGACCGCACCTTTGCTAAGTGCTGGCGAAACCGTTCGTAACGGCCTGTTTTGTGTTGAAGCTGTCCCGCGACGATACCAGGATGAACACTCAAGCTACGAGCAAAGCCAATCATATCCCGCTCTGAGAACAGCGGAGCCTTACGATCAATGAAGGCTTGCATCTGCGCTTGCGGAATCGCAAAGTTTGACGCGGCTTCGTTTGCTAGACGTTCTTCTTCTGGAACATCGGGCCCCGTGCCAGCACGTTCGCCATCCAATTCAGCATCAAGTATCATTGCGTCTTTACCGTGACCAAGGCGGACATGCTCAAGTTCGTGGCGCAGAACAAACCAGAAGTTGTCGTTTCTGTCATGGCGCAGCGACATTCCAACTACCGGCGAGTGATCGTTGAGCCAAAAACAGACCCCATCAATCTTTGCAGTCGGAAGCGTTTCGACAACGACAAAGCGAATACCAGCTTTCGTCAAAATACGCGGCACTTTCCGCACATTTTCAGCGGACACCAAAAGAGATTTTAGCTCGCGTAATGCAAAATCTAGCGCGTGTGGCGTGTAACGCGGAACGATCATTTCGGACGCCATAGACCTAACCCGATAAAGCCATGCAAGCTGTGCAGGCGATGGATCAGTATTAACCAGTGTTTTCTTGGCAGCATGCGGTAGGATTTCTATTTCGTTCAAACTGTCCGCACCGAAAAACTTTGTTAAAGCGCCTTCCACTTGTTCAACACTGCGTGGATTAACGTCTCCTAGCCACCCGCGCTTGGCCATTTCGGCAATAGGAAGACCGCCAAAAAGATGAGCCCTGTTCGATCTGGCAGGGTCTGGCCGAGCCGTTGCTTTCGCTACAGCAAGATCATATTCTTTTTGCAATTCTAAAAAACGTGATGCCGGAGTGCCAAAAACCTCTTCGAGAAGCAAAGCGGTGTCCGCATCAAGGGATTGTTTTCCGGCAATAATTTTGTTTATCGTAGCGTCGCCCTTACCAATTACCATGGCAAGCGTCCGCTGGCTCCAACCGAGTTCTGCCAAAAGGGCCTCGATAAGTTGCCCCGGTGTTTTGTAATCCGACATTCTTTCCCCCTATCACAAGCATTTTGCGTTTGGAATAGCAAAATTGAGCTATTTAGAAAGTTTCTATTTTATGCTTGCGTATTTCTACAAAAGTTCATATTGAAAATGAATGAACAAGCTTTCTCACGCTAAACGCACTCAAATTCTTGCAATGCTATGCGAGGGTTCATCAATGCGGTCAATCAGTCGCATTGTGGACGTGTCGATCAACACGGTTTCCAAAATCCTTGTTGAAGCTGGCGAAGCTTGCCTCATCCTGCATGACGAAACAGTTCACAACGTCAAAGCTAGCCGCGTCCAGTGCGATGAAATCTGGTCGTTTTGCTATGCCAAAGACAAGAACGTCCCCGCCGCTAAGGATGCACCGGAAGGCGCTGGCGACGTGTGGACATGGACCGCTATCGACGCTGACACGAAACTGATTGTTTCGTATTTCGTAGGTGACCGTTCAGGACAGTCAGCAATAGCCCTGATGGACGATCTGCGCAGCCGCCTTAGTAATCGCGTCCAGATCACCACAGACGGCCATCGCGCCTATCTGGAGGCCGTCGAGGGTGCTTTTGGTGCAGACGTTGACTATGCGCAGCTTGTGAAAATGTATGGCGCTGTCGGCGGTGGCAAGAGCGCCGAGGTTCGCTATTCACCCGCTGAATGCACTGGCATCAAGAAAGTCCGCGTCGAAGGCAATCCAGACGTGAAGCATGTATCGACTAGCTACGTTGAACGCCAGAACCTCACAATGCGTATGTCGATGCGGCGCGTCACTCGCTTAACCAACGCCTTTTCAAAGAAGTTGGATAATCACATACATGCGCTTGCATTGTATTTCGTGTTCTACAATTTTACCCGTCTTCATAAGACGCTGCGCGTGTCGCCAGCCATGGCCGCTGGCATTACTGACCGCCTCTGGTCGCTTGATGATGTTATTGCTAAGATTGATGAACTGGCACCCGCACCTAAAGCGCGTGGTCCTTATAAAAAAAGAAATTCAAACTGAGGCACTACCTTTTAAAGGGAAATCTTGACAAGGAACCCGCCTTGATCTTTTCTGGTAGCGCGCGCATCGCACCGCCAAGCGCGGCGGAACTGTTGGCGATCAAAAATCGGGAAAAAAGAGAAGGGGTCGTCGTTGAGCCCATAAGTGAAGACCGTCAAAAGGCAGTTCGCCATTTGCGCGTTGGGAAACCGTTGCGAAAACCAGTCATGCTGGAAACAGGTTCAATGCGAGCGCCATTGGCGGCGCTCGATACCTGCATCGACAATCTTCTTATAAGCTGGGGTGTCGACGTAGAAAAACATAAGGCGCTAAGCCGCACGGTCACGCCGTTGAAATCTCCTGATAAGTGGATTATGTCGTCTGACTATCCCAACGAAATGCTATCTGCTGGTCAGCCCGCATTGGTGAGCTTTCGGCTCAGCATTGGGCCTGACGGTGTGCCCACGGCATGCCATATTCAGGCGACAACGCGTCCCAAAGAATTTGACAATGCGGTCTGCAAATCGGTCATGCGGCGTGCGCGTTTTTCCCCCGCGCTTGATGCACAGGGCCAGCCGCTGGCGTCTTATTATCAAAACAATGTTTATTTTGCCCTCCCCTAAAAGTTCCAAACCCGCTTAAAAAACTGGCCAGATTGTCGCCCAATTCATCGACAGCATCGCAGCCTTCAGTCAGGATGACCGCTGGCAATCCGGCGGCGGACACCTAACCGAAGACGAACTCACTGCCTGGTTCCGCGAACATCTTGGCTAAGGTAGCAGGTCCGCTGGCACGGTGGGTTCTCCCAATATTTTCTCCATCCGACGCCACCGCTCGGCCGTATCTGGATTTCCGCGTTCGATATAATCGCGGACCAAATCCTTGCCCCAGCCATAGTTGATCACATAGCTGCGATAATGGTCGGTAAACTTCACCGATTGTTCCGCGCGGGCGGGCGAAAGCAACAGATATTTCTGCGTTAACTCGAGCGCCTGCGCCCGCGTAACCGCACCATCGAGATACATTTTCGCAATAGTCAATCGCGCACCCGAGAGCGCTTCGGTCATTTGCTGCATTTCCCAAAAGGCTTGCGCAGATTTGGGATTAAGGCCAGCTATCGGGTACAGAATATCGCGTTCAAATGCCAAGCGTTCCGCGGCAGGAAAGGCGAGATCAATACCGTAATTGGCGCTGCCTTCGGACAAAACGCTGGTCGGGCTGTAGAGTGGATTAACTTCATATTCCTTCCACCCATTTTTGCGTGCGAGCCGTTCTTCAACCATCAGGTTCAGCACATGGTGGCCCGGATAGCCTTCGTGACAGCCCAGATCGACGGCACGGCTGATACGGATCGGCAGGTCGGTATTGATCTGGATCAGGCTTTTATAATTGCCCTTATAATAATTATAGCCTGACCACGGCTTGCCCGTGACAAACTCCATCACGAACGTCTCGCCCGCTGGCAAACGGATATATTGCATTGTGCGGCGCTTACATTCGGCAATGGCGGCGTCAAACACCGGCTGCAACCGGTCTTTGGGAATGACATAACGCTCATTAAAGGCATCGACGCGTGCGGCGAGCGGACCATCGCCGGGAATCAGCGTTTCAAGATTGGCCAATATGGCGTCATAATGCGCCAGAGGTTTCAAGTCCGGCACCGTCGCAAACTGACCTTGTGCTTCATCATTGAAGGAAAACTTGCGCCCCTGAAGCATTTGCAACCGTGTGTCGGCAGCCACCAGCATTCCGCGTAACGCAACCGCGCGACGGCGGTCTGATTCGGTGCGTAAGGATGGCAACGCGGCATCAATAGCCGCCGTCAGCGCGCGGGCTTCGGCGATCAATTGTGCCAGTGATCGCGGATTTGCCTTCGCTACGTCTTGCAGCGCGGGCGGGCCATAATACGCATCGACATATTCCGCTTCATGCGTGCCCGCCTCAAGCGTCAACCGGATATAGGCATCGGAGATAGCGGCAATCGACATCGCCGGTGCGGCGACATTTGCAGGGGTTGAAGTCGCTGGCGCAACGGTGGCGCAAGCCGACGCAAGCAAAGCGAGCGGAAGGATGATGTAGCGAAGATTCATATGGTGCCTCCAGACATAATTTTTTGCGGCGCAGCAAAGCGCAGGATTAAATACCCAATTATCGCCGACAGGATAGAGCCCATCAGAACCCCAATTTTGACATCATCCGCCTGATCCGGGCCAGTGAAGGCAAGACCACCGATAAACAAGCTCATCGTAAAGCCGATACCGCATAGCAACGCGACGCCATAGACTTGCAGCCAGCTTGCATGTGAAGGACGCGCAGCAATGCCAAGTTTGACCGCGATCCAGACGCTGGTAAAGATTCCAATTTGTTTGCCCAAAAACAGGCCCATCGCGATACCAAGGGGCAGCGGCGCAGCCAGCGCAGCAAAGCTGGTGCCGGCCAACGAGACACCCGCATTGGCGAACCCAAAAATCGGTACAATGAAAAATGCAACTGGCTTAACCAGAGCGTGTTCCAGCCGGTGGAGTGCCGAATCTTCTGCGTCAGGTGCAGCCAGCGTTCGGCGAAAGGGAATGGCAAATGCTGCCATTACGCCCGCAATGGTGGCGTGCACGCCGGATAACAATGTCGCATACCATAACAGAGCCGCGAGGATGAGATATGGCCAAAGGGCATTTACCCGAAAACGGTTCAGCATCATCATAGCGAACCAAATGCCGCCAGCAGCGGCCAAAGCGGGGATGTTCAACTCGGCCGTATAGAATACAGCTATGATCGCTACCGCGCCCATGTCATCAACAATAGCAACGGTCGTCAGGAACAGTTTCAGGGAAGCAGGCGCCCGACTGCCCAAAAGCGCGAGCACGCCAATGGCAAATGCAATATCCGTAGCCGCCGGTATAGCCCAGCCACGATGCAAGGCAGGGTCGCCGCCTGCGACCGCGAGATATATAATCGCCGGAACAATCATCCCCGCCGCAGCGGCAACCATGGGAAGCGTGCGGTCGGCCCAAGTCGACAAATGTCCGTCCACAAATTCGCGCTTAATCTCCAGCCCGACGAGCAAGAAGAAAATCGCCATCAGACCGTCATTTATCCAAAGGTGAATGGTCATCGGGCCAAGCTTTGGCGTCAACTCCGGCCCGATCACCAAGCGTAAGAAATCATTATATTTTTCAGTAATTGGCGAATTGGCAATAATCATGGCCAATGCGGCGGCAGCCATTAACAAAATACCGCCCGCTGCTTCACTAGACAAAAATGCACGCAAAGCGGACGTTTTGGCGTGTTTTTTTACAGTTCCGATCATCACCATTCCTTATGGCGAATCGACCAAAAGATGGCAAGCAAAGGCGGAAAATAGCGCATTTGCCTTGCCTTAGCAGATTATATGGGTTTATATCCTTAGTTAAGGGGCGAAGAGCATGGCCGACCTAATGTCCAAAAAATCTTTTGTCGGAAAAAACATTTCGATGAGCGCACAGTCACATCTTCACCTGACCGAGGGTCAAAAAGCATGCCTCCGGCTGGTGGTGCAGCATAACACTTCTAAGGAAATCGCCCGGACATTGGGCATATCACCATTCACTGTGGACCAACGGCTTGATGCGGCACGGCGCAAGCTGAATGCCGGCAGTCGCATAGACGCCGCCAAGATATTCGACGCAATGGAACGCAACGATATATACGAACCATTCGTATACGAAGCGTCAGGCCTTGAGCCGATCGATCGTTCCGTTAGTCAGGACCTACTTCCTGACAGGTTACGTCAGTGGTTTGCGAAAATAACTTCGTTAATCGCTGTACCGCCCATCGGGGGGGAAAGGCATGAATTATCTAATAAAGAAATTCTTGTTCTTGCGTTAAATTTAGCATTTTTCAGTACGGTAATATTGACATTGGCTGTGGTCGTACTCACGGGAGTGTTTCGACTATTTCAATAGCTCCTCCGTTGCTGGCTGAAAAATGCTCAGAAGATGAGGAGACTTTGACATGGTACATATCGAGCACGAGACAGCCAGGCAATTGGCATTGGACATTACCTCCACACATCTGGCCATTGATAAAGCTCTGGCGGACCTAGCCACCCTTACATATTCGGTTATTGACGCTTGTCGCCATTCCGATGCATCCTTGGCGCAATCGCAGGCGGCCATTGAAGGCGTAGCGGATGGCCTCACAAAAATGGTCGATGCGCGGAAAGGGTTTATGCATGCCCACCGCAAGATTGCGGTCGCGCAACGGGATAGCAACTTGCAAGAAATCAACTTCGGATGCCAGCCAGGTCCGCTAACCCGGCCAGCCGCCCTTCGGGTTGTCAACGGTTAAGCGGGGGCATTCTTGCCCGTTCGGGGGTAGCAGAACGAGGACAGACAAGGCCATGGATACGATATTGCTGGCATTTTACTCCGCGCTTTTGTTGTGCGTAGCGTATGCTAGCGTCAATGGTGGCCGCACAGGCAAGGCGGGATCAGCCATTTTCATCTTGGCAACAGTGTTGAGTGAGGTGGCAGTGCGGATGAACCCCAACTGGGCCGGATCATCGCTGGAACTATTTGCGGTCGATGGCGGATGTTTGTTGGCATTGGTCATACTGGCCCTAATCAGCAACCGGTTCTGGCCTATTTGGGCTTTAGGGTTTCAAACAGCAGCGGTGGCGACTCACCTCGCCACCCTGTCCATTCCGGATGTCGTTCCAAAATCATTTCACGCGATGCTCTCGTTTTGGGCCATTCCAATACTCTGGGTGATGGTCGTTGGCACGCATAAAGACCTGCAAAATAAGCTTGGATTGGAACGGCGGAGCCGCGCCTAAAAACCTATAAATCACTTGAAGATCGGCCCGCCTTTAGTTGCGGCCGAAAAGGGCGCGGCGACTTTGATGGATTGGATTTTGCCTTTTCTGGAAACGGGTCAGCGTGAACTATTTCTGTTCAGCGCCGTCTGGATATTGATTAGCGCTATAGATGATCTGTGCGTCGATATCATCTGGATCGCTCGTCATGTCTATCGGCGGCTGACCTTTTACCGGCACGCGTTACCGCGCGAAGTGGGCCAACTTGCCGACCCCGTTGACCATAAACGGCTGGCCGTTTTTGTGCCCGCTTGGGGGGAAGCAGGCGTCATTGGCGATATGCTACAAAATTGCACGCGCAAATGGGCTGAGCGCGCGGGCCGGTATCGGATCTTTGTCGGTTGCTATCCGAACGATCCGCACACGGCAGCTGCGATTGTCAATGCATCCCGGACCAATCCCGACATCCGCCTCGTCGAGGTCGAACATGATGGTCCCACGACAAAAGCCGATTGTCTTAACCGATTATGGCGTGCACTGCTCGCAGACGAAATTGCGGACGGATATATCGCAAAGGCCGTTGTTCTGCATGATGCAGAGGATTTTGTCCACGCCGACGAATTACGCGTTTTCGACTGTCTAGTGACCAACGGGGGCGCTGTGCAATTACCCGTGATCCCGGAGCGTACCGCCAACTCCCGATGGATTAGCGGCCATTATTGCGACGAATTTGCAGAGGCGCATAGCAAGAATATGGTGGTCCGCGAAGCGTTAGGTGCACCCTTGCCTCTCGCCGGCGTGGCATGTGCCATTGAACGCAGCCTCATGGGGCGTCTTGCGCAGATAAACGGCGGCAAGCCCTTTGATACACACAGCCTGACAGAAGATTATGAACTCGGCATCCGCATGGGTGCCGCGGGCGGGCGAACGATCATGGCGCGGATATTGGACAGCCAAGGCAAGTTGGTCGGCACCAGAGCCTGTTTCCCCGACACGCTGCAGACGTCAGTGCGTCAGAAAACCCGTTGGCTGACGGGTATTGCGCTGGCGGGGTGGGACCGGCTCGGTTGGGGGGGCAATATCGCGCAGAAATGGATGCTGTTCCAAGACCGGAAATCAATTTTCGGCACGATTGTCGTCATGGCTGGCTATATCTGCCTTCTGCTCACCGCCATCTTGGCCGCTGCGTCCGCACAGGGACTATATCAACCGCCAGCACTGCGTGCCGACGTGATCCTATTATTGTGGCTGAATTCGGCATTTTTGCTTTGGCGGCTTGGGGTGCGTGCCGGCTTTGTGGCGGCACTATACGGTCCGGCAGAGGCCCTGCTGTCCATACCCCGCAGCATCGTCAGCAACGTCATTGCCATCATGGCCATGCGGCGGGCCTGCACCAATTATCTGAGGCATTGCTTGGGCGCGCCGCTGACATGGGACAAGACAGCTCATCACTTCATGCCCGATAAGCTGGCACATAGCGACTGATGCGTGGCCGGGCCTTCGGATTTGTGGCCATGTTATGCGCGACCTGGGTCACGGCGCGGATTGGATTTGCCCTCATCGCCGACGGGGATAGGCAAGTCGCTCGACATCGCAAGGATTCGGCCGGCGCAATTGTGCAACCTGTCACGCATATTGGGCAGGAACGACCGCTTAGTCATGTGGCAGCAAAGACCCGTAGCGCCGCGAATCGGACGACCGGTCGCGTTTTTGCAAAGGTTCCAAGTTCCCTTGAATCTATGACAGTCGGTTCAAGCCTTAAAATGTCCGCAATATGGGACAATACGGGCGATTGGATTCCCGATGACAAGGCTCCACGCGATGTATCATCCGAAGCTATCGCATCCTCCTTACCCGACGCCCAGAAAAAGGACCGCTCCATTCGCCCAATCCAGATATATGCGTATAGCTTCTGGCGGCCGGGCGATTCGGCGCAGGGGGTGCTTGGCAACGGACAATATGGAGGTAGTCAAAGCGCGCTGTTGATGACGATCCCGCTGCTGCGACATAAGCGTGAACGCAGCGTTTCGCGTTTTTCACTTATCGGGCGGGCGTCGGTTTCCCACGATGACCTGCGCGATCGCGAATGGGCAGCGGGGCTCAGCTGGCGTCCATTAGCCGCGTTTCCAGCGCAATTGTTCCTAGAACGACGTTTTCGGCCAGACCGCCCCGATGCCGTTGCGGCGTTTGTATCTGGCGGACATGACGGCACATCATTGCCCTTGGGCTTTGCGCTCGACGGCTATGGACAGGCAGGATTTGTGACCGGCAAATCTGGCGGTGGCTTTGCCGACGCCCAATTGCATATATTGAAAAACATCGCCAGCGACGGACAATCTAAGCTGGCGGCCGGCGCAGGCGCATGGGCGGGCGGTCAAAACGACATCATGCGCGTTGATATCGGGCCATCTGTCCGCGCGAACCTGCAGGCTGGTGCAACGTCGCTCCGGCTAGACGCAAGCTGGCGCTTTCGCATTGTGGGCAACGCACGGCCCGGCGATGGTCCGGCGGTCACCTTGTCCACCAGTTTCTAAGTCCTAGCCTTTATCCTGCCGTCAAATGCCGTTAGGGTCAGATTGTCGATCATGGATATTTATCTTCCCATAGCCAATCTGTCGGTCAACGCGCTGGTGATCATCCTTTTGGGTGGCGGCGTCGGCGTGCTGTCGGGCATGTTCGGCGTTGGAGGAGGATTCCTGACCACGCCTTTGCTCATATTCTACGGTATCCCGCCAGCGGTAGCCGCGGCGTCCGCATCCACGCAGGTGACAGGGGCCAGCGTTTCGGGCGTATTTGCACATATGAAACGCGGCGGGGTCGATTTCCAGATGGGCGGCGTCCTCGTGGTCGGTGGCATATTCGGCACTGGCGCGGGCGCAGCGATATTTGAAATATTGGAGGCGATTGGCCAGATAGATACCGTCATCAACATCCTCTATGTACTGATGTTGGGCAGCATCGGTGGCTTAATGGCCAAGGAAAGCTTGACCAGCGTCCTTGCCGTGCGCGCGGGAAAGCCGGTCGCTGCGGCCAAACGCCGGCATCACCCGTTGGTGGCCAATTTGCCGATGCGCTGGCGTTTCTATCGTTCTGGTCTGTATATTTCGCCTATCGCACCGCTGATATTGGGCTTTATCACGGGCATCATGACCATGCTGCTTGGTGTGGGCGGCGGCTTCATCATGGTGCCCGCCATGCTCTATCTGTTGGGCATGGGCGCGCAGGTGGTGGTGGGGACATCCTTGTTCCAGATTTTGTTCGTAACGATGGCGTCAACGATGATGCACAGCCTGACCACCAAAGCGGTTGATATCGTGCTTGCCGTATTCTTGCTCATTGGCAGTGTGACAGGGGCGCAAATCGGCGCGCGTCTGGCGCAACGGATGCGGCCGGAATATCTGCGCCTCTTTCTCGCCGCGATCGTTCTGCTTGTCGCAATCCGCATGGCGCTTGGTCTGGGCTGGCGTCCCGACGAAATCTACACGTTGCAAGCGTTATGATCCGTTTATTCGCCCTGATATTGTTTTTGCTGCCGATCAGCGCCAGCGCGCAAAATGTGCCCAAGCTGGTGCCGGATGTCTCGCAACGGCAAATCAATATCCAGTCGGGATTCACGGGTGCCGAAATGCTGTTATTCGGAGCCATCATCTACCCACGCGGTGTGGCGCCAGAGGGGCAAGTGGATGTTGCGGTTGTTCTGCGCGGGCCAACCCGGTCGGTAACGTTACGGGAAAAGCAGAAAATTGCCGGTATCTGGGTCAACGTCGACAGCACCGATTTCCGGTCCGTCCCCGCATATTACGCTATCGCGTCGTCACGCCCGCTTGACCAAATCATCAACAGCAAAACAGCAGCGATTTACGAGCTTGGCCTCAACCGCCTGCAATTGTCACCCAGCGGCGAGGTCAATGCCACCGAGCAGCGCCGCTTTGTCGATGGACTGGTGGACTTAAATCGCCGCAACGGTCTTTTCCGGCAAGATGCGGGCACGGTCGAAATAACCGATCAGGTGCTGTATCGTGCGCGCCTCAACATTCCGTCCAGCGTACCGGTCGGTGTCTACACTGCGGAAACTTTGCTCATTCGCGATGGCCGGGTGATTGTGGCCGATGACAATGTCGAAGTCCGCATCCGCAAAACCGGGTTCGAACAATTGGTCACCATATTGGCTCAGGACTATGCCTTTTTTTACGGCGCAATGGCGGTGCTGGTCTCGTTACTGCTTGGCTGGTTTGCCGGATTTGTCTTCAACCGCCTGTAAATTGTAAAGTAACGTAAAAAATTATAATTTCCTGCGATTTATCCGGTTGCGATCGTAAGTATATTTTTACCTTCTCGTCCTATTGCCTGACGCTTCTTTATGAAAGAGGCGGACAGTTTATGGACATTTCGGCACGTCGGCCGACCGATCGGGCAGGCCACCCAGATCAGTCGGCACCTATACCCATAGCCGTGCCAGACGCAGCGGCACCGACGGGCGTGCCGGTCGTTAACGCGACGCTGCACCATATTGGCTTTGTCATGGAAATTTCGGGTTCAGAATCACAAGTGACGCTCGATGCCTCTTTGTTAACTAGCCTTGATTCGCACAGTGACTCAAGCATCGCGATGTCGGGACAAGTCGGCAGTCAGATTAAAATCCGCGTCGGTAGTAGCTGGCTTCTTGCCAACATCCGTACCCAAAAAATGTACGAACGCGACCATAAAATCATCACCGCGCAAGTCGATTTCCTAGGCGAAGGCGATGAGGACATAGTGACTGGCAAGATTTGCAATTTCCGCCGTGGTGTGACGCGCTACCCAGTGCCCGGCAGCGAAGTATATGCGGTTTCCAGCTCCGACCTCAAACAAGTCTATGCCACCGACGCGCGGGCGAATGTCGAAATCGGCACGGTGTTTCCAACGACAGGATATTCGCGGCGCGCTGTATGTTGACGCCATGCTTGGCAAGCATTTTGCGCTGCTGGGTTCAACCGGTACGGGTAAGTCGACCAGCGCGGCTCTGATTTTGCACAAGATCTGCGACATTGCGCCCGAAGGGCATATCGTAATGATTGACCCGCATGGGGAATATAGCGCCGCGTTTAAAAATAATGGCGCGCTGTTCGACGTCAACAACCTGGCCATACCCTATTGGATGATGAATTTCGCCGAGCATTGCGAAATTTTCGTCACTTCCAATGGCGACGACAGGCAAATAGATTCCGATATTCTCGCCAAATGCCTTCTCCAAGCGCGGTCAAAAAACCGGATTGCCGAGACGATTGGCAAGCTGACTGTGGACGCCCCCATTCCCTATCTCCTGTCCGATTTGACCACCATCATTCAAAATGAAATGGGGCGGCTCGACAAGGCGACATCGTCCGTTCCATTCATGCGGTTGAAGAACAAAATTGACGAGTTAAAGGCAGACCCACGTTATAATTTCATGTTCTCAGGTATGCTTGTTGGCGATACGATGGCGGAGTTTGTGGGCAAGATTTTCCGTATGCCGTCGAATGGCAAGCCCATTTCCATCATCGACGTTTCTGGTGTGCCGTCGGACATCACCTCGACAGTAGTCGCCGTGCTCTCGCGCCTTGTATTTGACTATGCGATCTGGTCACGCAACGAACCGCAGCGGCCCATATTGCTCGTTTGTGAAGAGGCGCACAGATATATCCCGTCGGAACATGTGTCGAAAGACAGCGCCGTGCGCTCCATCCTTGAAAGAATTGCCAAGGAAGGCCGTAAATATGGCGTATCGCTGGGCCTGATTACGCAGCGGCCCTTAGACTTGGCCGAAGGCGTGCTGTCGCAATGCGGCACGATCATTTCGATGCGTTTGAACAACGACCGTGACCAAGCCTTTGTGCGTGCCGCAATGCCTGAAGGCGCGCGCGGGTTCCTCGACGCTATCCCGGCGCTGCGGAACCGCGAATGCATCATCTGCGGCGAAGGTGTCAGCATTCCCATCCGCGTTGCGCTCGATAATCTTGAAGAAGAAAAGCGCCCTGCTTCGGACGATCCCCTGTTTAGCCAATTGTGGCAAGAAACGGGCGGGGAAGCCGAAATACTGGAACGGGTTGTCAGACGATGGCGCGCGCAAGGCCGGTAAGGCTATTTCTCAATGTCGAGATTGTCGAGAAGCCTCCAGTTGGATAGGCGCATCCAACAGCCGAAAAGCAGAATTGGGCAACCATTAGCGTCTTTCAAAGGGTTTTAGGCCGCTGCCAAGTCGGTTCCCGCCCAATGCCAACCGGTCGCCCGACCAGTCAGCGACGAACACAGCCCGTCGGTCCACGCCCGCTGCAATGTGCGCCTCATTTGCATTAACCGACAGGCCAAAGCTGCTTTGCCCTCGGCCTTCGGACGCGACGGTGATCAAGGCGCTGTCATTTGCCTTGGACGCAGCTTGCACGAATATATTGCGCGCGATGCTGCCGCTTGCGCCAATGGGTAGGTCAATCATCCTATCGGTGCTGCGGCCTCGGCTATCGTCAAAGGCGTTGTCCGTGATCGTTATGCGCGATGCGCGGCTTTGAATGTAATGCCCGCCATTGCCACGTTCGAAACGGCTGTTCGTCACCGAAAGCGGACCCTTGCCGCCGATAGACAGACTATGCGCGCACGGCTGGCGACGAACGCAGCGACCAAGGCCAATGAAGCTCGATTGTTTAATGCTGATTGCGCCAGTCCCTTTGTCGGCAGTTGTGATGCCCTGCACGCTGTTGCGAAAGACGCTGTGAGTGACAGTCAAATTGCCTTTTTCAAGGCGAATGCCTGCGCCATGGGAATCGGCCACGCGCATATTTTGAAAAACAATACCGTCGACCCGCGCCCCTTGCCCGCGCAGCACCAACGCGGCTTTGCCTTCGCAAGTTTTCGTGTCGAATATGCTCTGCCCAGGAATGACAGCGCGAAAGGCAATGATGCCCGATGTCTGCACGGCGCATTGGCGGAAACTTCCTGGTGCGATAAGGATTGTGCCTTGCGCATCGCCAATTGAATCAACCGCCGCTTGCAGCCTCGCGTAAGTTCTTCCTGTTTCGGCGTTTCGAAAGGGCGCGGCATTTTGTGCTGATGCAGCAGCGGCGCACAACATAACGGCAAGGACGAGTGACGTTTTCTTCATGCGCTTTGGTCCTTAAGTGGTCCTGACCCTAGGACTAGGACCATCCTTATTCGTTGAGATTGGGCCGCAGATATTGCCGCGCACGATCAAGGTCCAGCCCACGGCGCGCCGCATAATCCGACACTTGGTCATCGCCAATGCGCGCGACGCCAAAATATTCGGATTGCGGGTGGCCGAAATACAGACCGCTTACCGCAGCGGTCGGCAACATGGCAAAGCTTTCTGTCATGGTGATGCCGGTTGTATGCGTGGCATCGAGCAGGGCGAACAATGTCGGTTTCAGGCTGTGATCCGGACAGGCGGGATAGCCTGGGGCTGGCCGGATACCGCGATATTCTTCGCGGTTCAGAGCCTCGGGCGTGAATTGTTCATCGGGGGCATAGCCCCACAAATCCTTGCGGACATGTTCGTGCATCCGCTCGGCAAAGGCCTCCGCCAAGCGGTCAGCCAGCGCTTTCAACATAATGTCCGAATAATCGTCGATATTGGCTTTGAACTGCGCCAAATGCGTCTCGATGCCGTGGCCAGTGGTCACTGCAAATCCGCCAATCCAGTCGCCATCGCGGCTGATGAAATCGGCCAAGCACATGTTCGCTTTGCCTTCGCGCTTGGCGATTTGCTGGCGCAAGAACGGCAGGCGGACATGCGCCTCGGTCTGTTCGCAATAGACAACCACATCATCGCCATCGCGCCAACAGGGCCACAGACCCGCAACGCCCTTGGCGCGAAGCCATTTTTCGTTGATGATCTTGTCGAGCATCGCATTGGCATCGGCAAACAGGCTGGTTGCGCTTTCGCCGACAATGTCATCGGTCAATATCGCCGGGTAATTGCCATGCAATTCCCAAGCACGGAAAAACGGGGTCCAATCGATATAGTTGCGCAAGTCGGCCAAATCCCAGTCATCATAGACGTGGACACCGGGCTTTTGCGGCGCGGCTGGTTTTATGCTTTCGTCGATTTCAAAGGCATTGGCGCGCGCTTCTTCCAGCGTGGCGAGCGGCTTTGCCGTCTTGCCCGCGCGGGCGTCACGAATATGGCTATATTCGGCGCGGGTGTCGGCAACAAACTTGTCGGCCATGGTGTCGCTAACCAATGTTCCTGCCACCCCGACGGCGCGCGAGGCGTCGAGCACATGGATGACGGGACCAGAATAGACAGGCTCAATACGCAAGGCCGTGTGCGTTTTCGACGTGGTTGCGCCGCCGATCATCAACGGCATCGACATGCCCGCTTTTTCCATTTCCTCGGCAACGGTCACCATTTCGTCGAGCGAAGGGGTGATAAGGCCCGACAGCCCGATCATATCGGCATCATGTTCGACCGCCGCTTGCAAGATTGCCGGCCATGGAACCATCACGCCTAGGTCAACAATCTCGAAACCATTGCATTGCAGGACAACACCAACGATGTTCTTACCAATATCATGCACGTCGCCCTTCACGGTCGCCATGATGATCTTGCCCTTGCCCTTGGCGCCCGCCTCTTTTTCCGCCTCAATATACGGGAAGAGATGCGCGACTGCTTTCTTCATCACGCGCGCCGATTTTACAACTTGCGGCAGGAACATGCGGCCTGATCCGAACAGATCGCCCACAACGTTCATGCCGTCCATCAACGGCCCTTCGATGACCTCTATGGGGCGACCGCCAGCCGCTTTGATGGCAAGCCGCGCTTCTTCGGTGTCATCGACGATATGCGCGTCAATGCCCTTAACCAAAGCATGCTCCAACCGTTTGGTTACGGGCCAGCCGCGCCATTCGGCCTCCGCCTTTTCCTGCGCCACATCGGTCCCGCGATATCTTTCGGCAAGCGTGATCAGGCGCTCGGTCGCATCCGGGTCGCGGTTGAGGATGACATCTTCGCACGCGACGCGCAGTTCCGCGTCAATGTCGTCATAAATATCAAGCTGCCCCGCATTGACGATAGCCATATCAAGTCCTGCCGGGATGGCGTGATAGAGAAAGATGGAGTGCATCGCGCGGCGCACGGGTTCATTGCCACGGAAGCTGAACGACAGGTTGGAAAGCCCGCCCGAATAATGCGCATGCGGGCACAAGACGCGCAGTTCCTTTATCGCCTCGATAAAGTCGACGCCGTAATTATTATGCTCCTCAATGCCCGTGGCCACCGCAAAGATGTTGGGATCGAAAATAATGTCTTCGGGCGGAAAACCGATGCCGATCAGCAAGTCATACGCCCGTTTGCAAATCTGGACCTTGCGTGCTTGCGTGTCGGCTTGGCCAGTTTCATCGAACGCCATGACAACGACAGCCGCGCCATAAGCCATGCACAAGCGCGCATGGTGCAGGAACGCCTCTTCGCCTTCTTTCATCGAGATCGAATTCACGATGGGCTTACCCGAAACGCATTTCAGCCCAGCCTCAATCACGCTCCATTTGGAACTGTCGATCATTAAAGGCACGCGGGCGATGTCTGGCTCTGCCGCGATGCGCTTGATGAAGGTGGTCATCGCTTCATGCGCGTCCAGCAGGCCTTCATCCATGTTGATGTCGATAATCTGCGCGCCATTTTCGACCTGGTCGCGCGCCACCTCTACTGCGGCTTCATAATCGCCTGCGAGGATCAGCTTTTTGAACTTGGCGCTGCCCGTGACATTGGTGCGCTCGCCGATATTGACGAAGCGAGAAGAGGAGGTGGAGGAGGACATTTTTGTTCTACTTTATACAGGTTCAGGCGGCCATGATGAAGGGTTCAAGCCCCGCCAGTCGGGTCACGACATCCGCCTTAGGAATGGCGCGTGGCGCGCGGTCCGCAACCGCCTTGGCAATCGCGGCGATATGCGCAGGCGTCGTGCCGCAACAGCCGCCGACGATGTTCACCAGCCCATCGTCGAGCCATTGGCCAATCAATTGCGCCGTGGTTTCGGGCAGTTCATCATATTCGGCCAAATCATTAGGTAGGCCTGCATTCGGATATGCCATCACAAGCGCATCGGCTTGCTTGGACAATGCGGCCAAATGCGGACGCAACAAATCCGCGCCGAACGAACAATTCAACCCGATGGTCAGTGGTTTGACATGCCGGATCGCAGCCCAGAATGCTTCTACCGTATGGCCTGACAGATTACGGCCGGCCATGTCGGTGATGGTCATCGATATCATCAACGGCACATCGCGCCCACAGGCCGCAGCAGCCTCTTGCGCAGCCATCGCAGCACATTTGGCGTTGAGCGTGTCGAATATGGTTTCAATCAACAGGAAATCGACGCCACCTTTAATCAGGGCGTCGCATTGTTCGCGATAGACATTTTTCAGATAGTCAAAGTCTATTTCACGATAGCCAGGGTCGTTGACGTCGGGTGACAAGGACAAGGTTTTGTTGGTGGGGCCAATCGACCCGGCAACGAACCGCTTTATGCCGTCTTTTGCCTCGGCAGCGTCGCAACAGGCGCGGGCCAGCTTCGCCGACTCCATGTTCAATCGCCGCACCAAATGCTCACATCCATAATCGGCCATGCTGATTTTGGTCGCGCTGAAGGTGTTGGTCTCGATCATATCGGCACCCGCCTCCAGATAGGCGCTATGGATTGCCCCAACGACGTCGGGACGGGTGATAGACAATAGGTCGTTATTGCCCTTTTGATCGTGCGTCAGTTCAAGGTCGCCACGATAATCAGCCTCAGACAATTTATAGTCTTGGATCGCGGTGCCATAGCCACCGTCGAAAACCAGTATCTGTTGTGCCGCGCGCGCGACAAAGGTTTCACGCGCGCTCATGCTGCTGCTTTTTGCGCTAAAGCGGCAGGCCGCTTGCCCAGCAAATGGCAAATCGCGTAGGATAATTCCGCGCGGTTCAGCGTGTAGAAGTGAAATTCCCGAACGCCGCCTGCATATAATTTCCGGCACATTTCTGCCGAGACAGTGGCAGCCACCAATTGCCGTGCGGACGGATGGTCATCCAATCCGTTGAACACATCGCCCATCCAGCTGGGGATAGCTGTGCCCGTCAACTGCGACATGCGGGTGATCGCGGCAAAGTTCGACACTGGCATGATGCCCGGCACGATCTCCGCATCAATGCCAGCCGCGGCAACCGCATCGCGGAAACGGAAGAAAGTTTCGGGTTCAAAAAAGAATTGCGTAATTGCGCGGCTTGCACCGGAGTCCAGCTTGCGCTTTAGAAAATCGATGTCTGACGCCGCAGACAAGGCCTCTGGATGGGTTTCGGGATAGGCGCTGACCGATATTTCAAACGGGTGCAGTTTGCGCAAACCCTCGACCAGTTCCGCAGCGCTGGCATAACCATCGGGATGCGGCACAAATTGTCCGTCGGAGCTTGGTGCATCCCCGCGCAGCGCGACGATATGACGGACCCCTGCTTCCCAATAGGCGTTGGCGACATCGGCAATTTCGCCCTTGGATGCTTCAACGCAGGTTAAATGCGCGGCCGCCGGAATATCGGTCTCGCGGGCAATGCGCGCAACGGTGTTATGTGTGCGTTCGCGGGTTGTGCCGCCTGCACCATAAGTGACCGAAACAAAGCGCGGACCCAGCGGCGAGAGGGTCACGACCGAATCCCATAATTGCTCTTCCATCTTTTCCGTTTTGGGCGGGAAGAATTCGAAACTGATCTCGCAATCACCGGGAAGCCCAGCAAAAAGCGGGGCGGCAACAGCCCGGCTGGCCTCCTGCATCTGTGCAAGTGGGAGAATCATACGACAATCCTTAAATTGTTTTTTGGGCTGAGATGATCTGCGGGACGCGGCTGCAAGGCCGAGAGCTTTTCACCCATCCAGACTTTGATCACCAGTTCGCCAGCCTCAAGCGCAGTTTGGTGCACCATCTGCAGGCCGTGACTATTAAATGCTTTTCTCATGAACTCATCGGAAAAGCCAAGCCGGGCGTGGGCATGTACCGTGCGCAACTCTTCCAGATCATGCGCCGCAAAATCAACGATGACGACCCGGCCACCCGGCGCAAGCGTGCGGATCGCTTCGGCGATAACGGCTTCAGGATGTTGCGCGTAATGCAGGACCTGGTGGAAGATGACGGTGTCGAATTCGCCATCACCCACGGGCAGCATGTTGAAGTCGCCCAGCTTTATATCGATTTTACTAGCGATTTCGGGGCTTAAGTTGGCAATTTTCGCGCGCGCAAGCCGCAGCATTTCGGGACTGTTATCTATTGCCACAAATCGGCTGGATTCAGCCGCAAACAATTCGACAATGCGCCCGGTGCCCGTGCCCACATCAAGGACCCGGCCTAATGGTGCGCTGTGTAGAACTTGCGCCAAACGCGCCTCAACTTCCGAATCGGCAATGTGCAATGATCTGAGCGAATCCCACGCATCAGCATGCGCCGCAAAATAATGTGCCGCCATGTTGGTGCGCGCATTGCGGACTTCATCCAGCCGAAGCAGGTCCCGCTGGAACGCCTTTGCCTGCGACACATCCGCCTCTGCCAATAATGATGACAGCGGGCCGTTCGTTAGCATCTCGCTTGGCCTTAAGAATACCCAGCTTCCCTCCTTGCGACGCTCCAAAAGCCCGGATTCATCCAGAATGCGGATATGTCGGGAAACGCGCGGCTGGCTTTGGTCGAGTATCTGGACCAATTCGCCCACCGATAGCTCCAGCCGAAGCACCAGAAACACGATTCGTAACCGCGTAGGGTCGGCTAAAGCCCGCATGATATTTAACAAACTGATCATTTGAGAAAGATATAAAGAATTCTTTATATAAAGTCAATCCGCACAAATTAGCCATATTTTCTACTGTTATAGTAGACATAAGCCCAAAACAGCTATGTAACATTTTGTCGGAATGAAAAAGCGCATTGCCAGCGAATTATGAACGGGCTAGAGGGCTTTTCGCAGGCAAGCTGCAATACTTGCAACGTGCCTGTCAGGTTTTCATAAGTTTTGCTAGGGGGTTTCCCATATGAAGAAAATTGCTGTATCTCTCGTTCTTGCCGCTTCGCTCGGTTTGGCCGCTTGTTCAGGTGCTGAAGAAGCAACCACAGAAGCAACCACAGAAGCAACCACAGAAGCTGCTGACGCCGCTGTTGAAGGCGCTGAAGTAGCTACCGATGCTGCTGCTGCAACTGAAGCCGCTGCAACTGACGCTGCTGCAACTGCAACTGA
Source organism: Sphingorhabdus sp. (assembly GCF_050921905.1). Classification (NCBI taxonomy): domain Bacteria; kingdom Pseudomonadati; phylum Pseudomonadota; class Alphaproteobacteria; order Sphingomonadales; family Sphingorhabdaceae; genus Sphingorhabdus; species Sphingorhabdus sp. The sequence goes on from NZ_CP050888.1 coordinate 1,813,141, forward strand.
CGCCGCTGCAACTGCAACCGGCGCCGCTGCAGAAGCTGGTGCCGCTGCAGACGCTGCGAAAGAAGCTGCGAAGTAATATTCGCGCTTTCTAAGCGAAAGCATTTTGATAAGGGCTGTCCTGTTTACGGGACGGCCCTTTTCTTTGTCTGCGGCAATTTCTGTGTCGGCGGCAAGCGGCTGGGCCATGTCTTTGGCCACCCGAATTCGCGGCGATGATTATTGTCCGTGATATGTGGCGATAGTGCGCGACACGAACTGCATGAATGACATGCGTTGCGGAATAGGCGCGGTCGTACTGCCCATCATAACGGCCACCGCATAACGCGTGCCGTCAGGCGCAGTCATGATGCCGATATCATTATAGCCTGTTGAAACCGGCGGCAGAATTTGCCCCGTACCCGTCTTGTGCACAAAGCGCCAACCTGCCGGCACACCAGCCCTCAACCGGTTTGGACCGCTTGATGTACGGGACATTATTCCCAAAATCAGACGCGTCGATGCAGGAGAGAGCAACTCGCCCTTAGCCAATTTCGCCAACGCACGGACTATCGCCTCAGGACTTGCCCCGTCGACGGGATCGGCAAGATAGCGATCTAACGCTGCTTTGCGTGTCGCCAGTGGAACCTCTGCACGCGCAGCGTAAAAGCGGCGTCCAATGGCATATTCTTGGCGCCACTCCAGCCCGGCTATCGCGCTTTGCATCAAACGCTCACCCGGGCCAAAGCGGATGGCACCCAGTTTTTTGCGCAGCAGGAAATTCTGCACAGCCTGCGGACCACCCGCTGTGCGCAGCAGCGAATCATTGGCGGTGTTATCGCTGCCGATGATCGCTTGTTCGAGCAACGAGAGCACCGTTACTTCGATCTCGCCATTGGCGATAACGGAATCGCGAATGGGCTGATGAAAGACCGCAAGGTCATCGCGCGTAATACGTATTTTTTGGTCCAGCCGGACCTTATTTTGGTCGACCAAGTCCAAAATCGTCAGCGCCACCCATGTTTTGGATACGCTTTGCTGCGGGAATAGCGCGTCAACGCGTTTGCCGGTTATCCATTCGCCACCATCGATACGCATAATAGCAACGCCCGTGCGACCCGGAAAAATACGCCATTGTTCATTCAACAGATTTTCAAGTCCTACAGGTGCGCGGACAACCGCTGGGTGAATTTGAGCTGCCGGCGTCGGTGGCTTTTGCGACGGCAGTGGCCGATTCACGACGGGCGCAGGCAGTGTTCGTGACGGTGCGCGCTCTGCAGCGACACATGCCGACAGCACGGACAGTATCGCCAAAGAGGCGATGCCTTTGCGACGCGCGTCTTGAGCGCCTATTTGCCAAGCTTTTGCTATTTGGACCATGACGTCAGGATAGAACATACCCTCATTGGATAACAGCCCCTACGCATTTTTTGCGACGAACGATTCTTGAACATCGACGAGATGAGAAAGTAGCGGCGGTAGGGTTGACCTCGCCGCCACGGCCCTGGGTTTGCGTGGCAAACCTTTGAGGCGCGGATATTGGGCGAGCCGTTAATAGCTTAGCCGCGACCGCGATAGGGCCGAACACCCTGATCGGGTAACCACAGACCCTTGGGTGGCTCCCCCGATTGCCAGAACACATCAATCGGTATGCCGCCGCGCGGATACCAATAGCCGCCGATACGCAGCCAATGCGGTTTCATCTCCGAGAAAAGACGCTGGCCGATGCCAACGGTGCAGTCTTCATGAAAGGCGGCGTGATTGCGGAATGAACCCAAAAACAGCTTCAACGATTTCGATTCGACGATTGTCGCATCTGGCGCATAATCGATGACCAAATGCGCGAAATCAGGCTGCGCCGTGACTGGGCAAAGCGAGGTAAATTCAGGCACCGCAAAGCGCGCGAGATACAGCGTATCCGGGCGCGGATTGGGAACATAATCGAGTTGCGCCTCTTCAGGTGTTTGGGGAAGCGCGCTTTGCGCCCCAAGAAATTTGGGCTTTAGTGTGTCAGTCATGATCGCGCATTTAGCGGTTTCGCCGCGCGAAGCAAACGGGTGATGGCAAATATCGCCAACGGTTCGGGAATACATAGGTCCTGACCCGAACCCCCCGTCTTTCTTGAATCCCTGTATCGCCCTTGAATGCGCGCCGCGCTATGGCGCAGACATGACAATTTTGATTCCCATATTTGGCGACCAGCTAAGCCACGGCCTGTCTTCTTTGGCGGAGCAGGACAAAAAAGCATGCGTCATCTTGATGGCGGAGGTGAACGAAGAAACCGAATATGTGCCGCATCATAAATCCAAAATGGCGTATATTCTGTCCGCCATGCGCCACCATGCAGAGGATCTGCGCAGCGCAGGTTGGACCGTCGATTACGTAAAACTGACCGAGGCCAAAAACAGCGGTAGCTTCACCGGCGAAGTCGCGCGCGCAATCGAGCGGCACAAAGTCTCCGCACTGCGCGTGACTGAGGCGGGCGAGTGGCGCGTAAAGGCGATGCTCGATAGCTGGCCCGACCGTTTTGATATGCCGGTGACAATCCTACCCGACGACAGGTTTTTGTGCACCCATGCCGAATTTGAAAACTGGGCAAAGGACCGCAAGCGGTTGCGCATGGAGTATTTTTATCGCGATATGCGTCGTAAGTCCGGCCTGCTCATGAACGGCGATGCGCCCGAAGGTGGGCAATGGAATTTCGACGCAGAAAACCGCAAACCCGCCAAGCGCGATCTGACGATGCCAAAGCCCCTGCATTTTGCGCCTAATGCGGTGACGCAAGATGTCATCCAGTTGGTTGAGAGCCGTTATGGTGACAATATCGGACAGACGGCCAAATTCGGCTTTGCCGTGACCCGTGCAGATGCGTTGCAGCAGCAAAAGCATTTCCTGGTGCATGCTTTGCCCAATTTTGGCGATTATCAGGACGCGATGCTGACCGGCGAACCGTTTTTATGGCACGCGATCCTCTCGCCCTATATCAATGCCGGCTTACTTGACCCGCTTGAGCTGTGTCGCGCGGTTGAGGTGCAATATCGGGCGGGCAAGGTTCCGATTAACGCCGCGGAAGGCTTTATCCGGCAAGTCATTGGCTGGCGCGAATATGTACGCGGCATTTACTGGCATGCTGGCCCCGAATATGTGGAGAGCAACGCGCTGGCCGCGACCCGGCCCCTGCCTGCATTTTACTGGACGGGCAAAACCGACATGCTTTGCCTGTCGCAGGCGATTGGCCAGACAATCGCGCATAGCTACGCGCATCATATCCAGCGGCTAATGATCACGGGCAATTTTGCCTTGCTGGCAGGGGTCGACCCGAAGCAAGTGCATTTATGGTATCTGGCCGTTTATGCCGATGCCTATGAATGGGTGGAATTGCCCAACAGCCTCGGCATGAGCCAGTTTGCCGACGGCGGCATGCTTGCGTCAAAACCCTATGCGGCGAGCGGTGCCTATATTAACCGCATGTCCGATTATTGCACACATTGCCGTTATGACGTCAAACAACGCGTTGGACCAAAAGCATGTCCTTTCAACGCGTTATATTGGGAATTCATTGCCCGGAACGAAGGCAAGCTGCGCAAAAACCCGCGCATGGCGATGCCGTATAAAAATTGGGAGCGGATGACGGACGCAGATAAAACAGCGCTTCGCAGCCATGCGCAGCAGTTTCTGGAAACACTTGGATAGTTTGAAAAAGCAGCTTATCCTGCAGGGAACAAGAATCATATATGCGGGCAAGGACGAAATCATGGAATTGTTAGTAAGCACCGATTGGTTAGCGAACGAGATCGGCGCGTCCGACCTTCGCGTGGTCGATGCAACATGGTTCATGCCCGATGCGGGCCGCAATGCGCAGGCAGAATATGAAGGCGGGCATATTCCATCGGCCGTGTTCATGGATTTGGAAGAACTTGCCGACGCCAATAGCAGCTTGCCGAACACATTGCCGCCGCCCGAAAAATTCGCGAGCCGTATGCAATCGCTCGGACTTGGGGACGGCAGCCGCATCGTGGTGTATGATGACAGCCCGTTCAAGTCTGCCGCCCGCGCCTGGTGGATGCTGACTTTGTTTGGCGCACATGATGTGGCAATCCTTGATGGCGGCATCGCCAAATGGAAAGCCGAAGGTCGCCCGCTTGAAACCGGCAAACCCACCTTGCGCCATCGCCACTTTACCGTGTGGAAAGATGACAAGGCCGTGCGTAGCAAGGCAGACATGCTCGCCAATTTACATAGCAAAGACGCAAGTATCGTCGATGCACGCGGTGCTGGCCGTTTTACCGGCGAAGAAGCCGAGCCGCGGCCTGAAATGGCGTCAGGCCATATTCCCGGCAGCCGCAACTTGCCATTTAGCCAGCTTTTCAACGCAGATGGAACGTGGAAGCGCGGCGCGGAATTGACACAAGCCTTTACCGACGCGGGCGTGGATTTGAACACACCCATGATCACCTCCTGCGGGTCGGGCATGACTGCTGCGGTCGTCCTTTTTGGGGCGCGGTTGACTGGCAAGACCGATGTAGCATTATATGATGGTAGCTGGTCCGAATGGGGCCTCGATGCGGACACCCCCAAAGCGCAGGGTGCGGCTTGAGTTCTGACAAGCCCCAAAAGCCCTCCACTAAAATAGTCACTGCGGGACGAAGGGCTTCATTAACCGGCCCGGTCGTCAATGTGCCCATTTGGCGCGCGAGCACGCATTTATACCCGGATGTCGCCGCGCTCGAAGCTGGCAAGGCATCGAACGAAGATGGCCGCTTTTTCTACGGCCGCCGAGGCTCGCCAACACAATGGTCGCTGGCCGAGGCGCTCACCGAGATGGAGCCCGGCGCGCATGGAACGATGCTATATCCGTCGGGTGTAGCCGCTATTGCTTGCGCGTTGCTGTCGGTCCTTGCGCCCGGCGATGTGCTGTTGATGACCGACAATGCTTATGACCCAAGTCGTTCATTCGCAGAAGGCTTCCTGAAGCGCTTTGGCGTTGAGACGCGTTATTTTGACCCGCATACGGCCGACTATGATTCGGTATTCTGTGACCACAGCAAAGCGATCTTGTTGGAGTCACCCGGAAGCCTGACCTTTGAGGTTCAAGACATTCCCGCCATTTGCGCAGCGGCCAAAAAACATAATGTCGTCACTTTGCTCGATAACACGTGGGCGACATCTTATTTCCATACGGCGCTCGACAAAGGCATCGATATGGCGATCTTATCGTGCACCAAATATATTGTGGGCCATAGTGACGTCATGATGGGCAGCGTCACCACGCATGCGAAATTTTGGGCGAAATTGCGCCAAACCGCGCAGCAGCTTGGTCAGACAGTGTCACCCGACGATGCCTATCTCGCCAGTCGCGGCTTGCGGACATTATCTGTGCGGATGAAGGCACATGAGACCTCCGCGCTGCAGATCGCCAAATGGTTGCAGACCCAAGCAGATGTTGCAGCGGTATTCCATCCCGCGCTGCCGGAATGCCCAGGGCATGACATTTGGAAGCGTGACTTTACGGGCGCGTCGGGCCTGTTCTCGTTCATCCATAAAGGTGACGCCGCAACCGCCGCCGCCTTTGTGGACACGTTGGAATTGTTCGGCATTGGCTATAGCTGGGGCGGCTTTGAGAGCCTTGCTTTGCCCGTCCACCCCGAAAAATATCGGTCAGCAGTGCCTTGGGACAAGCAAGGCACCCTCATCCGCCTGCAAATCGGGCTGGAAGATACCGACGATTTGATCGCAGATCTTGAGGCAGCCTTTATCACGGCGCGCCTTACGTAAGCCTCAGCGTGTTGGCACGGGCACGTCCCCGGAATAATCGTAAAATCCGCGCTTTACCTTGCGGCCATACCATCCGGCCTCAACATATTTTTGCAGCAAGGGCGCAGGGCGGAACTTTGGATCGCCCGTCGATTGAAACAGTATATTGGTGATTTCAAGACAGGTATCTAGCCCGATAAAATCTGCCAAGGTCAGCGGCCCCATGGGGTGATTGAGGCCAAGCTGGCAGGCGGTATCGATATCGCGCATGTTGGCAACGCCTTCGCCAAGCGCAAAGATTGCTTCGTTGATCATGGGCATCAACACGCGGTTGACGATGAAGCCCGGTGCGTCATTGGCAAAGACCAATTGCTTGCCAAGCTTTTCGCCATATTGGCGCACGACGTCGACGGTGGCGTCGGTCGTCGCAAGCCCACGAATGATTTCAATCAGGCCCATGACGGGCACCGGATTGAAGAAATGGACGCCAATAAATCTTTTTGGGTCGGACGACGCCTGCGCCAAACGGGTTATCGGGATGGACGATGTGTTCGATGCCAGCACCGCCTGATGGCCAAGGATTTTGCCCACAGCCTCAAATATCTTGCGCTTGATATCCTCGCGCTCGGTCGCCGCTTCGATGATCAGCCCGGCATCAGCCATCGGTTCATAGCTGGCGGCGGGCTCAATGCGCGCCAACACTGTGTCGGCTTCTACCTGCCCCATTTTCTCTTTGGCGACCAAGCGGGCCAAGGCTTTGGCAATGCTGGCTTTGCCTGCTTCGGCCTTGGCCAGATCAAGGTCGGATAGATAGACATGATAGCCAGCAGCAGCGCTCACTTGCGATATGCCTGCACCCATTTGACCTGCCCCGATAACACCAATTGCACGCATTTTTTCACTCCGATTTCGCATATCTCCGGACTCTAGCGAACCCCATGCCCAAGCGCCAGCCTTGCGCTTGTCTTATGCCTTTGGCGCGCACACCCGCAAGGGTATCGCAAGCTTGGGCTAGCGTTTCCATCAATTTCCACTTAAGCGCGGCATAAATGCTCCAGATTCAAGGCAGAAAGTCATTTAGCCATGTCCACACCCGTTCGTCATGCACCCCTTAAAGTGGGCCTCGCTGGACTTGGAACCGTGGGCAGTGGTGTCATTCGCCTGATTCAGGAAAATGCAGCGCTTATTGCGCGCAGAGCCGGCCGCGAGATCAAGATTGTGGCTATTACGGCGCGTGACCGGACGAAAAATCGCGGCGTTGATCTGTCGCCTTATCGCTGGGTCGACGACATGGGGCAGCTTGCTACGGCGGACGATGTTGACGTTGTGGTTGAACTCGTCGGAGGATCCGATGGTCCCGCCCTGACCTTGGCTCGCGAGACTTTGTCCAACGGGCGCGCTTTGGTGACCGCCAACAAGGCGATGATCGCGCATCATGGTTTCGAGCTTGCGGCTTTGGCGGAGAGCAAGCAGGCCGCGCTCAAATTTGAAGCGGCTGTTGCCGGAGGTATTCCTGTCATTCAAGGTCTGCGCGATGGTGCCGCCGCCAACCGCATTGACCGAGTCTATGGCATTCTCAATGGCACATGCAATTTCATCCTGTCCACTATGGAACGCGACGGGCTGGATTTTGCGCAGGTTCTTTCCGATGCGCAGGCAAAGGGCTTTGCCGAAGCCGATCCGTCGTTCGACATTGACGGGATCGATGCGGCACATAAGCTTTCGATTCTTGCTTCCTTAAGCTTTGGCTCTGTCATCGACTTTGGCGGAGTTGAGGCGCGCGGTGTGCGTAAAATCTTGGCGGCGGACATCGCGCAGGCCAAAACCTTGGGCTATCGTATCCGGCTGATTGGCCTTGCTGAAATTGACGGCGACAATGGATCGTCGACTATTTTTCAGCGCGTTGAGCCGTGCCTCGTGCCGCTGAGCCACCCGCTCGCAGTTGTCACAGGCGCAACCAACGCCGTCGTCGCCGAGGGCAATTTCTCGGGCCGCCTGCTGTTCCAAGGCGCAGGCGCAGGCGACAAGCCAACAGCGTCAGCGGTCGTCGCCGATTTGGTCGATATTGCGCGCAAGGAAACCGGCCCTGCATTCTCTATGCCGTCGGCTGAACTTGAAAAGCTGCCGCGCGCAGCCTCGGCGCACCGGATCAGCAAAACTTATTTGCGCATGTTGGTGGCCGACCGGGTCGGTGTGCTCGCGGAAATCACCGCAGCGATGCGCGATGCGGGGCTGTCGATTGAAAGCCTCATCCAAACCGAGGCAGGTGACGATGGTTCGGCATTGATTGCCATGGTTACACATGCCGGGCCGGAGCAAGCCATCAACGACACCATAAATGCGCTTTCAACATCCGATAGCTTGCTTGGCGAGCCGATGGTGATGCACATTTTGGGCGAATGATCAGGGCGGTGCGTTCTCGCCGTCGGTGACAATCATATCCGGTTCAGGCAGCCCTTTGAGCACTTCTTCCAAGGGGATTGCCGGCGGCGGAACATAGCCGAACGAAGATGTCCAAAATGGCGGAATTTTAGGGATTGGCGAGCAGCAGGCCGCGCGCAGTTGCGAGACCGCCTCGCCCGGGCGGATACGGTTTTCATCAGGAGGACCTCGATCCGTAAACATGCGCTGGCTTTTGTTGTCGGGATTTTCGCCGCACACGACAATTTCGTCGGTTGCAGGATATTTAACGCAGCCATCTTCATCGACCGCAATTATCCGCCGGGCTTTTTCGATCTGTTTCGCAATTTCGTCATCGCTCAATGGCTGCGCAGAAACGACGGAAGCAGAAAGTGCCATGGCGGCGACAAGTAATCTCGACATTTAGCCACGCCTTCCCTATCGGAACCGCAGTGCCGACGTTAACGCCCCAGATGCCGAAATTTCTTTCCCCAGAAACCCGATATTTCAAATGACTAGGAAAAAACAATGACTGCAGCAAGCCAAATCCTCGACCGCGTCCTTGTTTTGGAAATGGTGCGGGTGACGGAAGCTGCAGCCATCGCAGCGGCGAAGCTTATTGGTCGCGGCGATGAGAAGGCAGCGGATGCCGCCGCCGTCGAAGCGATGCGCGCTGCCTTGAACGAATTATATATGGATGGAACGGTGGTCATCGGTGAAGGCGAGCGGGACGAAGCGCCGATGCTGTTCATTGGTGAAAAGGTCGGATCGGCGATTGGCACTGGTCCCAAAATCGACATCGCGCTAGATCCGTTGGAGGGCACTACCATCACCGCAAAGGCCGGCCCGAACGCACTGGCCGTTCTGGCCGTGGCCGAAGAAGGCAATTTACTCAACGCGCCCGATGTCTACATGGACAAGATCGCAGTTGGCCCCGGCTATTCACCCAACATCGTCAATCTCGACAAATCGGTGGCTGAAAATGTTGCTGCTGTTGCCGCCGAAAAAGGCGTGCCGCCGCATGAGCTGATTGTGTGCGTGCTTGACCGTCCCCGCCATGAAAAGATGATCGGCGAACTGCGCGAAATTGGCTGCGGCGTTATGCTTATCCCCGATGGCGACGTCGCCGGTGTGATAGCAACCACGAACCCCGACACGACCGTTGACATCTATATGGGTAGCGGCGGCGCGCCAGAGGGCGTGCTGGCAGCCGCTGCTTTGCGTTGCGTCGGTGGCCAGTTCAAGGGCCGCTTGCTGTTCCGCAATGACGATGAGCGGCTGCGCGCCCGCAAATGGGGTATCGAGGATCTCGACAAAATCTATGATCTTGAAGAACTGGCCAAAGGCGACTGTATCTTTGCCGCTACGGGCGTTACGCATGGTTCCTTGCTTGAGGGCGTAAAGACCCTTCGTGATGGCCGCGTGACCACCGAAAGTGTGGTGATGCGCGCCTCATCGGGTACCGTCCGCTGGGTCAAGAGCGAGCATCGGAAAGCCGCCAATATCGGCTGATATTCAGTAAATACCCATGTGCAGACCCGTCGCGATCTGCCCGCCAATTTCCGCTGCCGCTGATAGCTGCGCACCATCAATAGTTTTGGCCGCCAATATCGCCGCTTGTGTCTGCGCATGCGTGCACACAATCACCGTTGGCAGTATTTGTCGCAGCCGCCAGCCCGTCGCGATCCGCTCGGCCTGCGCAACCGCATTGCGTCCATCCGAGCCAGCGCAAACGATCATCGCATAAGGCCGCCCGTTCAATGCGCCAAGGCACGGATAATAGCATCGGTCGAAAAAGCTTTTCATGCCCCCGCTGATCGCCGCCAGATTTTCAGGAAAGATGAACAGATAGCCATCCGCCGCCAACATATGTTCAGGGTCGGCCTCTGCTGCGTTCAGCATCAGCACATGCACGCTTTGCACCCGCACCGCGCCGTCATGGGCCGCCTGCGCCAGAGCCTTCGACCCGCCGGTCATGCTGTGCCAGATTATTGCCAGTTGCTTCATCCCCCCTTGCTAGCACCAGCAGCGCGCCATAGGGAAGTATGATGAAGCCAGTCCTCGACATACATCACTCCATCCTTGAACAAGCCTGGCATTGGCGGGGCAGCGGCACCGATGGCCGCGACCCAGATTTTCAGCCTGACGATCTTGTAACCCAGTTGCTCATGGCGCGCGGTGTCCCGCGCGACGATATCGAGCGGCACCGCAACCCGACCATCCGCAACTTCATGCCCGACCCGGCGATCTTTCAGGATATGGAAAATGCGGCACTTCGACTGGCACAGGCAGTTGAGGATGGGGAGCAGATCACCGTCTATGGCGATTACGACGTCGATGGCGCGACCAGCGCAGCTTTGCTCATCCGCTTGCTGCGCAATTTGGGGCTGGACGCAGGCTATTATATCCCGGACCGCTTGATGGAGGGCTATGGCCCCTCTGGCGAAGCCTTGGTCCGTATTGGCGATGGCGGCAGCCGCTTGATCGTCACCGTTGATTGCGGAGCCATGGCCTATGACGCCTTGTCGCAAGCCAAGGCCGCTGGGCTCGAGGTCATCGTTGTCGACCATCATAAATGCGCCACAGAGCTTCCTGAGGCCTTTGCCTTGGTCAACCCCAACCGACTGGACGAAACCGACGCGGCGGCGTCCCACGGGCATCTGGCGGCGGTTGGCGTGGCGTTCCTTTTGGGGGCGGCGTTGATCCGCACGCTGCGCACCCGTGGTTATTTCGCCGCCCGGCCCGAACCCAAAATCATGGAGCTACTCGATATCGTGGCCTTGGGCACCGTGGCCGATGTGGCGCAGCTGCGCGGGCTGAACCGCGCGTTCGTTGCACAAGGGCTGAAGGTCATGGCCGCGCGCCGCAACATAGGTCTGTCTGCGCTCATTCAGGCGAGCCGCCTGACCCGCGCACCGATATGCTCCGACCTTGGCTTTGCCTTGGGCCCACGTATCAACGCCGGCGGCCGCGTCGGCAAATCTGACCTTGGCGTGCGCTTGCTGATCACCGAAGACCCCATCGAAGCACAAGACATCGCGATGGAGCTTGACCGCCTGAATGAAGAACGCCGCGCGATTGAATCTGTGGTGCAGGAACAGGCCGAGGCCATGTTGGCCGGACAACATAACCGCGCAGTGGCGTTGTTATCGGGCGAAGGCTGGCATCCGGGTGTCATTGGTATTGTCGCTGGCCGCATCAAAGAAAAAACCGGCAAGCCATCCATCGTCATTGCCGTCGACGAAAATGGCGTCGGCAAAGGATCGGGCCGGTCCATCGCGGGTGTTGACCTGGGCGCGGCAATCATTTCGGCACGCGAGTCTGGATTGCTGGTCGCAGGCGGTGGCCATGCCATGGCAGCCGGCCTGACCGTCGCGCGCGATAAAATTGATGCCTTGGCCGATTGGCTCGACGCACGACTGGCAACAGATGTCGCCAACGCATCGGGGGCCAAGGCGTTGCTGATCGACGCCATAGTCGCGCCGCGCGGCCTGAACCCCATTTTTGTCGACGCCATGGAGTCCGCTGGACCTTATGGCATGGGCTGGCCCGGGCCGCGGGTAGTCACAGGGCCATTGCGAATCATCAAATGCGATATTGTCGGCAAGGACCATGTCCGCGCGATTGTTGCGGGCGATGATGGCCAGTCGTTCAAAGCCATGGCATTTCGGCAGGGCGAGACCGTTCTTGGTCAGACCATGCTCCACGCCGATCGCGGTCGCCGCTATTGGTTTGCAGGCCGCGCCAAGACCGATGACTGGGGCGCAACGCCAAAAGCCGAGTTGCATGTCGACGACATTGCCTTTGCCGACTGAATTTGCGCCAACTTGGCCTTGACGGGGGCAGAACGAATCCGTAAAGGCGCGGCTCGCCAAGCGATTGGCCCCTTCGTCTAGCGGTTAGGACGCGGCCCTTTCACGGCTGAAACACGGGTTCGATTCCCGTAGGGGTCACCACCTACATATTAATTGTAGGTCATCTGCCGAAATAACGCAATACGTGGACTTGTTAGCCGCCAGGTGATACAAAATGGTGGTCCATAATGCGATATCGAGTCATGAAACCCTTTAAGCATCATAAAAGTAAAAATCCTTGGTTTCGCCAAGTCGTTCCGGCCGACTTGCGAGGTGTTGTTGGCAAAAGTGAGATCAGGCTTTCGCTGGGAAATGTCAGCCACGCCGAGGCCACTGCAAAAATAACTGCTCTTAGCGCTAAATGGGCTGCCGAGTTTGCTCGCTTGCGGAACGAACGCATTGTTGACTCAGGTAAGCTTGCGATCGAATACAGCGAGGCTTTTTTTGAAAGTTTAAGAGCCAAAGGAGTTGAATACGCTGATAGAGCCGTGCTCATCATGTTGCGCGTTATATCCGACGCAATCGTTTCGTCGTGGGGCAGACGATCGCTAGCAGAGAATGATGCCCAAGAAATTGTGGGCTATGCAATCGGGGACGATCACCCAGAAAACGACGAACTGAGCGAATTGGAACTGATACCAGAGGCAGATCGAGCTATGCTGATTGGGCGCCTGCGGATAGCTTCCAAGGATTCCGAGTTGTTCGGTTCAGCATTTCGCGAGGTTATAGCATATGCTCTCGCAAAGGAGCGGTGGGATTGGTTCGCCTTTCCGGTTGCAATGACGGAAGACGCTGCAAAAGTCACAATCCATCCTAACGGCGCGATGTTTGCACTCGTAGCACGGGAGATGGGCACGCGATTAATCGATTATCGCTCGCCGCGGTGGAATGAGAAGCTATTGCGCTCAATGGGTTACCTTGGCAGCTTAAACGAGATAGCCACTCCACAACTGGATAACGCGGGTACCCAATCGGCTAATCCAACTGTTGCGACCCATTCGATCAGTTCTGCGACAGTCATGGATAAGCACCTATCTGAAGCATTTGCGTTGTGGGAGAAGATGGCAACACCCGGAGAAAGCGCAAAGGTTGAGGCGAGACGCTGTCAGCTTCGCTTTACCGATTTATACGGCGACTTGCTTCTGTCGTCTATTACACCGAATGTCGTTCGCGATTACCGGAATAACCTTTTAGATATCCCAAAAGGTATTGATGTTAAGAAGCTTTTGTCATCCGGGGAAAAGCTGGCAGATGTCATCGCTGACGCCTTAAAGAAAGAGGCTGTGGACCAAAAGAAGCAGGGACTAAGCCCGACCGATAAGATCTACGAACGTCTACATGCCACAAGTGTAAAAAAAGAAGTTGGCATTCTATCAGCTGTCTTCGGTATTGCCATCGGCGAAGGTTGGATGAGCACTAACCCAGCGCAAAATATAAAAATTCCAGGCTTCACAAAGAGTCGACGAGGTCAATCCGTTCGGCGCAAGCCATTTACAAAGAACCAAATTGCAACTCTGTTTGCTTCAGCAGTCTTCACTGGATGTGGTGGTTCTTCTGGTGCGAAGCGCCACGATCCGGGTCTGATGATTGTGCAAGATCCAATGTATTGGGTATTTCTTTTCGGAGCGACAAACGGGTGTCGGCTTGAAGAAATAGGTCAAGTCAATCTTGCGGATATCGGCACCGGCCTTGATGATCATAAAAATCCGTTTACGTTCATTCAAATTACGGATGAAGGCGAAGGCCAGACCGTCAAGTCGGACGATTCCATCCGCTGTATCATCGTTCACCCGCAGCTTATCAGATTAGGTTTCAACGATTATGTTGCACGCCGCCGCGCTTTAGGTGCCACGACACTTTTCGACCTTGAACGCAAGGGTAAGCGTAAAATGATGACGGGCGCGTTAAGCCAGAAGGTCAACAGATATATTGATCGTCACGTTACAACTGACAAACGCTACGTATGGTATTCCACGCGGCATGCCTTCTCTGATCGGGCATTAAAAATACCAAGAGAAATTGCTAGGCAAATGATTGGCCACAGCCACGGTGGACTTTATGGCTCTGGATTGCCCGCCGAAGAGTTAGCTTCGGTATTTGGGGATTTGGACGTAAGTTTTATAGACTGGGACGTGATGGTGCGGGCCGTAGAGCGCGCAAAACGGGAAAACCTCCTGCTTTGACTTTCGAAGCGACGTTCGCCTTCCTGACGTTGCAAAGAACATCGAGTCGGATTGCCGGCACAAGGGCGGGACCATTCAATTGATCCCGCCCGTTTGCTTGTTAACGGCCCGTCTGATGGCGGTTATGCCGCAAGCCTCTCCGCCGCTCTCGCTTGCCGCCGACGGTGCAGGTCCCACCCGCGGCTTCGCAAGTTTAGCCACTTACTCCACGGACAGGCGGCCGCAAGCTCTGCGAAAATCGTGGCATCGCTCGCGTGAACATCACTGCTGACCCGTGCGACCGAGATCAAGTGCCGATTGGCAATGATGGCTGTCGTGAACACATCAGCCAATACCTGCTCGCGCACGTCGTCCCATTGGCCATGCTCAACAGCCTTGCCGATTGCTTTCGAAGCCATGGGCTTAGCTGGAATACCAACAGCATGCGCATATTCCGGCATGTGGACATAATGCCCTTGGCCACGAAGAACGTTAGACAGATCGATGCGGTCACGGCTGTGCGGGTGGCTGTCGCGAAGCATTTTGGGCAGGACCAGCCCATGCGTTGCAGCTGTTCGCCGCAATGTCGGCATTTCTTTGCACTCGGTTCCCCAACCTACTGGCACCGCACCGGGATGGCGGTCGAGCAGGCCGAAGAACGCTTTGACCATTTCCACCTCATCATGTGTGCGCGCATCAAGCACGCTCACATTGTGAACAAGAGGCTGACTGGCTCCAGGAGGGTAAGTGATCAACGCCCAGGCTCCGGCGACCACATGATGATAGGGCCACTTGCATTTAAACTTGCCGTCTGGATCTTCAGTCTGGCGGTAGGCAACGTAGCTGCGCAGGTCATATGCATATTCAAAATCGAATATGCAGAAGGTCTGAGGCGTCAGCCGCTCGAGAGATTTTTGCCGGGTAAAGGCGATGGCGTCTTGGCCAAATGTGGTGTCGCCATCGTTGGCGGCGGTGTTGTAGATACTCATAAGATTGTATTCCTTGGATAGATACACGAAAGCCCGCCAATGGCGGGCTTTCGTGGGTGTGATTGTGAAAATATGGAGTAGTGATGTATTGAGAGTTATTGCTCGGCTAGCGCCTCCTTTGGTTGTGGTGATGTTCAGACAATCGAACTAAGCGTGCGCCAATGGTCATAGTCAGCCATGGCCCGCCTAAGGTCCTCAGCACTAAGCCACTCATGGGCAATCAAGAGCCAGACGCTCTGCGCCTTTGCCGACAGCGCGCGTTCCAGAACGCACGGATTCAACTGACGGTTAAGGTCGTGCCAGTCTGCCGGAAGGGCATAGTCGCTCGCCAACTGCTCCAAGCTATGAGAGCCAACACGGTCATACCATTCGGCGTCTCTGACATCATTTGCCAAAGCGGCCCGCAGCCGCAGCAAAGACGGCTTGGCACTTTCATCGCGGGGCTCGCCATCCGGGACCCTAACGAGCGCCGCAACGATGCGGTCGAGCCGGTAACCTGCTAAGCTGTCGTCAGGGTCAAGATGGCTGGTGAGCGCGTCCAGCACCCCGACGCTGTCGGTCTGGACTTGCAAATCACTGACGTGCCGGGCTTCACTAAACCGGAAACCTCTGCCCTGACGTTCGACCTTCAACACCGCAAAGGCGTCGATATAGACGAAATAAGGCATATGGGTTGCGCAAGCGTTAGCATCGGCAATGACGAAATTGGGGACAATTATTGCCATTTTGGCAGGGTATTCAGACATAGAATTTATCCTTTTTGTAAGCGTAGAAAATCACTCGCCAGTCATGGTCGCTGGCGGCGGGAAGCAGTTCTTGTTGATTGGTGTTTACAGTTAAGCCCGGCGGCTCAACTTAGGAGTTTAAAAGGCGAGCGTCTTCTCGGTGAAATATGCCGTGGTCGCACGGTCTTCCAGTGCGCGAATACCCTCATCCACCCGGTGCAGAAGGCGAAGGCGTGCTCGCTCTGTATTCCACGACAGGCAGCTAAAAGAGTTTAAATGCGCAAGACCGCTATTAGATATCCAGGTGGCAAGGTCGCCGATGAGGCTGGAGGCATAAGCAGGATCGTTGCTGCGCAGACCCTGCACGAGTGCAAACAGCGCAAGCGTCGAGGTGACATCTTCTTCGCAATACCGCATGACCGCTTCTATGCCTTCGTCGTGCAGCATGTCAGCGACGTCGCCGCCACTTCCGTTGCTCTTCACCGGGATCCCGGCACTTTCACACAGCATCTCAAGGCTTGTTCGAGGTGCCGATCCAAAGTTGGTAATCAAATCTGCAACGTCAATGTGCGATCCGCTATTACGGTTTGCTACCCATGCATTGGTCAGGTTGTCACAATCAAAGACCGATGCGCGCATGGCTGTCATGGTCAGCACAGGCAAATCAAACCCTTTCCCATTGAATGTTACGCAGCGCCGTCCAGCAAGCAGTTCATCGATGCGCATGATAGCGGCTCGCTCGTCATCAAATGTGATGCTTTCAAGTCCGAACGTCCACTCGCCATAGGCCGCCTGATCGGCCGTTAGCACGCTTGCCACAATGGGCCGGTGCGTTGGCCATTGCGGAAATTTATCATCTAGCGCTGGCGGTGCCAGCGTCTCGATATCGAGCGAGGCAACGCGGCTCGGTGCTTTTGTATAGGTTGATCTGAAATGCATTATGGTCTCCTTATCAAGACCCGGCTGGAGCATTAGCGACATGCCAATTTTTCCAACTCCTTCCGGATCTCAAACCGGAAATCTTTTTTACTGCCTTCTCTTTTGTTTTTTGTGTTCTGCACTGGTTGTGGCGTGTGCATGCGCGTTGTGCGCGTTTTCCAATAATGCGTTCAGCGGTGATGCTGCGAATGCAGGATCAAAACTGATGCAATGTGATCATGCACCTGGGCTGCCTGCGGCAATCACGCCGTCAACGACGAGACAGCCACATCCGGCGCCCGCGTCATCCAAAATCCGGGGACGAGCGACGCAAAGCGCATTCTTTGCTCTGTCGATGCGCCCAATGTCAGCAGCATGAGCGAGAATGGTGTCGGCTGCCCCTTCCCCTCACTATCAAGAAATCGGACGCGCCCCTGTAGCAGATAGATATCAGCAACGGGGCTTAGCGTTTCGTGGAACCAGGCGGAATCTGAGCGGACTGGCACAAGGCAGACTACCGTCTGGACATTGCCAGCTTGCCATTGGGCAAACGCTCGCTTCAACCAAATGAGCAATGCCGAAAATGGCGGGTTCATGAACGCCAGTCGCCCCGACCAGTCATCAACCAGGCCGTCGCCCCCTTCACTAAGTATAATGCGTCGGCGCGCAATGACCGGACTTAAAAGATGGGCGCAAGGGTCCAGGTCGATCTCGCCAAAGGCAGCATAGATGTGTTCCATAAAGTCCGGTGGCGTAAACCGGCTGTCCCGGTCAAATTTGTCGCCCGCACCCCAATAGGCCCGTTCCGGCGCGCGCCTACCTGCCTTTGGGGCAATCACGGTCAATAGACACAGCAAGCTGCGGACAGAGCCACGTCCGCACTCGAGGCTAGCAATGGTCGCCCGCGAGAGCCCGGTTCGTTTTGCCACCGTTTCCAAAGAAAGCCCCTTTTTTTGACGGCAGCCTCGCAGTTGCTCGCTTAGGGTCCCTCCCGGACCCATACCAATCAACTGGAAGTCCAGCGCTGCCATTGCTTCCACCAGCATGGGGACTGACCCGACGCCAGCCTCCAACCGTTTGATCATCTGCGGCTTAACGCCGAGCTTTGCGGCAAGTGATGCCTGAGACTGGCCACATGACCGGCGCGCTGCACGCAATTCAGTGAGTAATATATGATCCATCATGGTATCATATATTAGACGGTCTTGTATGAAAAGGTTTGGGCTGTTCTGCGCAACCAAGCACACCAAGAATTTGCGTTCGCCATTATCAGAGCAGCAATTCAGCTGGCGCACATCGCGAGCTTTCGAAGCTCTGCCGGATACCTGCTGAAAGCGGACGTTGTTAGTTCTTGACCGGTTGGGCCATTGTTCCCCGTCAGCACCAATGGCACAGATTTGATGTGGTCATTCAGGGCCTCCCAATTGTGCATTGGGATGTGGTGTCATAAATATTATATCTATTTTACATATGTTTATGGTGACTTCGGGATGATTATCCTAAAATTTTAGGATAACTTGCATCACCTGCACCAGTTTGCTTACCCGGGTAAGCAAGCGCTCGATTGCAATGCTTGAAGCCTTATCATTGCATAAGCCCACTGGTTACCTGCACCAATCTTCCAACTGAAGTAGCCAATCTTGACCGCTGCAATTCTGTTACCTTAATCGATTAAGGTAGCAGCTCATCCCACCACCCCTATCGATCTGGAACCTTATAGATTGAATGCTTCCGAAATACTGAATCGGACATATGGTGATATTTTTGATAAAATTGGCCAAACCTTGACATTAAGACGTCGTCTGGTTAATATCGTCCCATCGATGCAGTGTTGCACTGCACGATAATCCCAAACATTTTTAATATAATCCGGACAGGAGAGTTCATATGGCTCGCTCTTTTGACACTTGTAGTGCGACCTATTTAAATAATTCAATTATTTTTAAAAAATCACATGAATATTTTTCAAATAAAAATATTTATACATATCATTCATTATGTCGTTCGAAGCAGCGCTGCATTCCTGAATTCGCCATTGATTTGGTTTTGGATTATGGAAAAGCTTCCTCTGCTGGGAAAGGTGCGGAGAGCTATTCGTTTGATAATCGCTCCTGGCGCAAAGTCTGTAAGCTTCTGGGAGCAGACGTCCGCCGGTATGAGAAATACCGAAATATCTACGTTATTGTAGTAGGTGGAACTATTGTTACGGTCGCTTGGCGGCATTGAAGCCCATCTAGTTCGGGTATTCTGCAACTGGCTTATTGCAGCCCCCTGTTAACTATGGACTTGTAACGGTTTCGTGCCGGTCACTTGAGAGTTAAACACTCATACAAGGAGACCGAAGAGATGATGAAGCATACAGAAGATTTCAAACAAGAGGCCGTCCGGATTGCTTTGACCAGCGGATTGTCACGGCGGCGTGTTGCTGCTGACCTGGGCGTTGGATTGTCGACGCTGGGCAAGTGGATATCGCAGTATCGGCCAACCGATCTGGTATCAGCGCCGCAAGCGGATTTAGCCCGCGAGAATGAACGCCTGCGCTTAGAGAACCGTATCCTCAAGGAGGAGAGGGAGATACTAAAAAAGGCTACCCAGTTCTTCGCGAGCCTCGGCAAGTGAGGTTCGCATTCGTGCACAACTGGCGGCATGTCTGGCCAGTGGAGATGCTTTGCCGCGTGATGCAGGTATCGACGCGCGGTTACCGGTCCTGGCACGCACGGCCGACAAGCCGACGGTCACGCGGTGACATGAAAGTGCTGGCCCACATCCGTGAACAATATGGCCTCAGTCTCGGCAGCTATGGCCGTCCTCGCATGACTATGGAGTTGGGCCGAAGGCAACGCCCGTAGGGCGGTAACGAGGTAGGGCTCGTTGTAGGCGAGCGCCGTGTTGGCCGTTTAATGCGGATCAACGGGAGCGCAGGTAACTTATGATCCGGGGGATCATAAAGCCAAGCCCGGTTCGCACCCGCAAGCATAAGGTCACCACCAACAGTAATCATCGTCTTGGCATCGCTGCGAACTGGCTGGACGGCGATTTTGTTGCCGCTGCTCCTAACCAAAAATGGGCAGGCGACATTACCTACATATGGACTGCCGAGGGTTGGCTCTACCTCGCTGTTGTTCTTGATCTACACAGCCGCCGTGTCGTTGGCTGGGCGGTCAGCGACAGAATGACCCGAAGGGCGGCGTAGCCAACAAGGATCTGGCAATCAGGGCGCTGGATATGGCGGTAAACCTGCGGCAACCCGCCGAAGGCTGCATCTTCCATTCTGATCGCGGCAGCCAATACTGTGCGTATGATTATCAAAAGAAATTGCAGGCCTACGGCCTGCGGCCATCGATGAGCGGCAAAGGTAATTGTTACGACAATGCATCCGTTGAGACGTTCTTCAAATCGCTGAAGGCGGAGCTGATCTGGCGTCAGAAATGGTCAACACGAAGGCAGGCAGAGGCAGCAGTCTTCCAATACATCAACGGGTTCTACAACACCCGTCGCCGCCACTCGTATCTGGGTGGCATCAGCCCGCTGGCGTTCGAAGCAAAGGTGGCATAATGACATAAGTGACCGGCGCAAAACTGTTACAAGTCCATTCAAACCGAATCCATTTGCGTAATGCTGTTGGAGTGCTAGTGACTCACGTTAGTTATGCATTCTCGCCAATCCTGCACGTTTCTTTCGTATCGCAAAGCCGTTTATCCCAGCATTACTCTGGCCGGGACTTTTGTTTACGCTTGCTGCATGCATCCGGGGGCATTTCTCACACCGACTAAACGGCTGATGAACTTCGGGAGCGGTCATGAAGGCTACACGTCAGCGTTTAGTATTGACCGTCGTTGCGGAAGTCGCGCTGGTTGGTGCTGGCCTGATCGCCGCATCAGCCTTGCGCGAAGATGCGTCCTATTTTTATACCCCGACAACCTTGGCATCTGCTAATGTTGCTCTGGGAAAAGCCATCAGACGAGGCGGTATGACTCAAAAAGGATCCATTGTGCCTGGCGGAGATGGGGAGTCGATAACCTTCACGGTTCAAGACCAAGGACGCAGCCAGAAGCTCGCGTATCGCGGGATAACCCCTGACCTTTTTGTCGAAAGCTCAGGCGTCGTTGCAGACCGTCGACTTGGACCTGCCCGCGTGTTCGTGGCCGATAGCTTGCTCGCCAAGCATTACGAAAACTACGTACCCAAAGAATTGGCTGACATCGATATGAATAAAGCCGGACAGACGAAAGACACGTTTGTACTATGACGAAGTTATCGAGATGAGGACTTATACATGATTGCAGAAGCCGGATTGGTGGCTCTTTGGCTTGCTGCGTCAATGGCGCTTCTTCAGCTGATTGCCGGGTTGACTTTGTTGCGTTCTGGGGCGGGGCAGTTCGTGGCGATCATCAAACCAGCCGCTTATGTGCAGGGCGCGCTGTGTACGTTTGCGTTCTTCGCTCTCATGTGGCTGTTTTACGTTACTGATCTGTCCGTACTTTTGGTGGCAAACAACAGTCACATTGATAAGCCACTGATATTCAAACTCGCTGGCACTTGGGGTAATCATGAAGGCTCGATGCTTTTATGGGTTACCATATTGTCTGTGTCAGGCGCTGCGATAGCATTTCTGGAAAAGCGTATTGAGGCAAAGACACTGTCCGCCACGTTGGCCGTGCAAGGTTTTCTTGCACTTGGGTTTTTTGCGTTTTTGCTGCTTTCCTCAAACCCCTTTGAACGCCTTGTTCCCGCGCCGATAGAGGGTGCTGGCCTCAACCCGTTACTTCAGGACGTTGGCCTCGCGTTCCACCCGCCAACATTATATTTCGGCTATGTCGGCCTTTCGATCGCATTCTCTTTCGCAGTTGGCGCGTTGCTAACCAATCAGGTCGGGCCAGCCTTCGCACGCGCTATGCGGCCATGGGTGTTAGGCGCATGGATTTTCCTGACTATTGGTATCGCTGCAGGCAGCTACTGGGCGTATTATGAGTTGGGCTGGGGTGGCTGGTGGTTTTGGGACCCAGTTGAAAACGCGTCGCTGATGCCTTGGCTCGCGGCGACTGCTCTGCTGCATTCGGTCAGTATTCTTGCCTCGCGTAATGCGTTACGTGCGTGGACCATCATGCTTGCTCTGGTCGCCTTTGCGATGTCGATGGCAGGTACGTTCCTTGTGCGCTCTGGCATATTAACCAGCGTTCACGCCTTTGCCGTCGACCCGGAACGTGGATCGTTCATTCTAGCGCTGATGCTTCTTTACACCGGCCTTGCGTTTGTCATTTTTGCCTTGCGTATCGGGACAGTCAAGCAGGGTGAGCCCTTCCAACTGCTCAGCCGTGAAGGTGGGATTGTCGCAAATAATATATTCCTAAGTGTCATTTTGGCGGTTGTTTTGATCGGAACACTCTACCCACTTGCGGCAGAGGCAGTCGGCGAGAAGATATCCGTCGGTCCGCCATATTTTAACAAGGCGACGGTTCCGATCGCCGTCCTTTTGATGCTGGCTTTGTTGGTGGGGCCTCTGTTGCGGTGGCGCCGCGATGATCTGGGTCGTCTAAAATATTGGTTCATTGGTGCGGCCGCGATCCTATTGATGAGTTGTCTTGCTCTATGGAAATTTGCTCCAGAAATCGGGGTATTCCCTCTGTTGGGTATCGCATTGTCCATTGCCCTCGCGGTAGCGGCATGGATGCCCCTTAGGGGCCGCAAGCTGCTGCGCACGCCTGCCCCGGTATTTGGCATGGTCATCGCGCATTTTGGTTTAGCTGTCAGCGTCTTTGGCATGGCGGCGGAATCAGGCTTTTCGTCTGAAACCCTCACGGCGCTTGTACCCGGTGAAAGCGCAAAGGTTGCCGGTTGGGAGGTTAAGCTTAACGACGTGAACCCCGTCGCCGGTGACAATTGGGTTGCTGTAGAAGGCGAAATGATAGTTGCGAAAAATGGCAATGAATTCGTGCTTCATCCGCAATCACGGCAATTCTTTACGCCTCCAATGCAGACGAGCGAGGCGGCTTTGCTGACCCGATGGAATGGCCAATTATATGCCGTTATTGCCCAGCCCGACCAAGAGGGTGATGGCCGCTGGCAAGTGCGTTTATGGTGGAAACCCTTCGTGACGTTCATTTGGTTCGGCGCATTACTGGTTGCTCTCGGCGGCGCTATTGCGCTTTTGGGTCGCATGTTCCGTCGGACGAAGAAACCAGCTAAAAGCGCGTGGCAATCCGAATGAAACGGTCATGGCTTTTATGGACACCGCTTGCGGTCACGGCATGCATTGGCGGGCTGGCGGCTTACGGTCTGGTCGTGCCGAAAGACGATCAAGTCCGTTCGGCAATGATTGGGCAAAAGCTTCCTGAATTTGCTTTACCCCCCGCGACACAGGGCGTTTTGCCATTATCAAACACAGATATGGGTGATGGGAAGCCACGGCTGCTCAACATTTTTGCCAGCTGGTGCATCCCTTGCAAGGCCGAAGCGCCTCAGCTTGAGGCCTTAAAAGCCGCGGGCGTCGAAATTGACGGGATCGCTATTCGCGATCGTCCACAAGATGTCGCTGCTTTTTTGGACGAATTTGGCAATCCGTATCGCCGCATTGGAGGCGATAGCGAAATGGCGGTCCAGCTTAAACTGGGGTCGTCAGGGGTGCCTGAAACTTATGTAATCGCCGCCGATGGCACGATACTATTTCAGCATATCGGAGACATCCGCACAGAGCATGTTCCAATGCTCATCGAAAAATTGAAGGCGACTAAATGAGAGTATTCGTCCCTGTTTTGCTGATGTTAGCGACACCCGCTTTTGCCCAAGGCAGCGGGCCAACGCCTGCCTTGGCAAATCGTCAGCTTCCCGATCCCGAGAAAGAGGCGGAGGCCACGCGCCTGATGCATAGTTTGCGCTGTATCCAGTGCCAAGGCCAGTCCATCGCCGACAGCGATGCATCTATGGCTGCAACGATGCGTGCCGAAGTGCGCCAACAAATTCTTGCCGGACAAAAGCCCGAGGCTATCCGCGTCTGGATGATCGAACGTTATGGCGAGTGGGTTAGCTTTGAACCCGATTTCAAGGGTGCTGGACTGCTGCTCTGGCTTACGCCACTTATCTTGCTCTTTGTATCGTTTTGGCTGGCGCGCGGGCTGTTTAGGAGGCGTACATGAACGGTTGGATTGTACTTGGCCTTTTGTCGGTCCTCAGCCTGTTAGTGCTGACCTGGTTTGTGCGTTCGTCAAAGGGGCTTTGGCAAATTGCTGCTGCCGCCGTGTTATTAGGAATGACTGGCTACGCTCTGCAGGGGCGCCCATCAGCACCATCTTCACCCGCCAAGTCCCTGGCGGCTAATGAGATTGGTGCAACGCAGCTTATCGATATTCGCGCTGACATGGACCAAAGTTTCGGTGGCGCAAAACGCTGGCTCGTCACCGCTGATTCATTTGCCAAGCAAGGGGATTATGCATCAGCCGCATCATATATTCAGTCAGGACTGCGCAGTGACCCGAAAAATTCGGATCTTTGGTCTGCGCTGGGGCTACAACTTATGCTGGCGAGTGAGGGTCAGATGTCCCCTCCGGCGCAGTTGGCCTTCGACAAAGCGCGGGCTAT
This sequence comes from Sphingorhabdus sp., assembly GCF_050921905.1. Classification (NCBI taxonomy): domain Bacteria; kingdom Pseudomonadati; phylum Pseudomonadota; class Alphaproteobacteria; order Sphingomonadales; family Sphingorhabdaceae; genus Sphingorhabdus; species Sphingorhabdus sp. The sequence goes on from NZ_CP050888.1 coordinate 1,837,494, forward strand.
CCGGCCCAATAACCCCGCGCCATATTATTTCGCCGGCCTTGCCCGCATCATTAGCGGTGACCTAAATGGTGGTGTCTTCTTGTGGGAAAAAACCCTTTCGCTCGCGACACCAAATGCGAAGTGGAAAGTTAGCATTGAGACGCAAATTCAAGCTGCCAAAGCATTGCAGGCTGAAACCGCGCAAACGCAACAAATAACTCAATAACTAACCGAAAAAATTATATTTTTAGCTATTCGACGTAACCTTGCTTTGTGGTGAAGCGGGTGAGGTAATACCAAGCTGCGGTGAGGCTGACTCAGATTTGGGATTCCCAAACGGTGGAAAGTCTGATTCTATGTTGTTCTTCATTTGGAGGACGTGACATGGGTGTCGATGGCGGAGTAAACTGCCCCAGTTATGACATTTGAATATTCCCCACTTCTTTTAGTTTCATGCTGTCCGGGGCGAGCCCCGGACAGCATGAAAATGGAAAAATTCGGGCATGTATCTCCATCGAGGAGGTGCAGCCGCGATGAAGACATTTGGGGATTTATTTATGATTATGGATTTGCATCGTCAGGGACTGAAAGTCGCTGTGATTGCCCGCCAACTGGGTATGGACCGCAAGACCGTCCGAAAATATCTTGCAAAGGATGTTGGTCTTCCAACGTACGGGCCGAGACAGCCCAAGAAGCGTTTGATCGACGGCCATGTCGATTATCTGAAGCAACGACTTGAGGCCTATCCCGGCCTTACCGCACAACGCCTGATGCGAGAAATCACCGACCGTGGTTATAAAGGCGGCTACAGTATCGTGCGTGATGTTGTGCGAGAGCTGCGACCACCGGGCAGCGGGCGTGGGTTCGCAGTACGCTTCGAGACGGCGCCTGGCCATCAGGCACAGGTTGATTTTGCGCAGTTCCAGGTACGCTTCAGCGACAATCCCGACAAGGTCGAGATCGTGTGGCTGTTCTCGATGGTGCTTGGCTATTCGCGGTTCATCTGGGGCCGCTTTGCCTATCGTCAGACCTTGCAGACGGTCCTTGCGTGTCACAGGGCAGCGTTTGAAGCGATTGGCGGGGTCCCGCGTGAAATCCTCTACGACCGGATGAAGACTGCGGTCATTGGCGATGATGAGGAAGGTCGCGTTGTTTATAATCGGGGGCTTGGCGACCTGGCGAGCCATTATGGCTTTTTGCCCAAGGCTTGTCGGCCGTATCGGCCAGAGACCAAAGGCAAGGTCGAACGACCGTTCCGTTATGTCCGTGAGGACTTCTTTCTGGGAAGCGTATTCCGCGATATTGACGACCTGAACGCGCAGCTGGCCCGCTGGCTTGGTGATGTCGCCAATGTGCGTGTCCACGCAACGACCGGACGGGTCGTCAACGAAGCCTTCGCTGAAGAACGTCCAACATTGGGCAGCTTGCCGCTGATCCCGTTCGGGTCGGTTCTGAAGCTTGAGCGGCGGATCAGCCATGATGGGATGGTGAGCATTGCGGGGAATTACTACTCGGTCCCTGATGCCACCCAGAGACGTATGGTCGAGGTTCACAGCCTGGCAGACGAGATCCATATCTTTGAAGGAGAACGGTTAATCGCTCGCCATCCGGTGCTTGAAGGGCGACGGCAGCGCTCGGTGCTGAGCGGGCACAGAAGGTCTGTTCGCACATGCGACAAATCAACGTCACCTATAGTTTATGGTGACCGCGTCACCTGCCGGCCGCTTGATATCTACGACGCGGTTGGCAAGCGTCTTGCAGCATCGGGAGGGGTGGCATGAACAGCTTGCTTCCAGAACGCACTGCACCGCTACTTGACCGGATAAAGACGTGCATGGTTGGTCTCAAGATGCCGCGTGCGATTGAGGTGGTTGATGCGTGCGCGGCACAGCTTGATCGCGGTGAAATCACTGCGATGGAGCCGATCGAACAGTTGCTCGTCGAGGAACTGACGTTCCGCGAGAACCGCCGGATCAAGACCGCGCTCATGATGGGACGGCTCACCACGTTCAAGACGCTTGCCGGGTTCGACTTCAGCTTCCAACCCTCGCTCGACAAAGCCAGGATCCTGGCGCTCGCCGATCTGTCCTTTGTAGGGCGCGCAGAGGTCGTCCATCTTCTTGGCCCGCCGGGGACGGGCAAGAGCCATCTGGCTACCGCTATTGGTATAGAAGCAGTGAAGGCCGGGAAAAGCGTCTACTTCATTGCGTTGGCCGACTTGCTGGGAGCCTTGGCCAAGGCAGAGCGTGAAGGAACGCTTCGTGAAAAGAGGCCCTGTCATTAATTTCGTGTGTGGGCGGGCGGTTGAACATTATGCCGCCATGGCTTTGATGAACCGTTCGCCGAATATTACGGCGAACTGGGCCTTTGCCATGGTCCACTCACGTGGTGGCATCTTCCACTCTTTTTCCGATCGGTTCAAGATCAGATAAAGCAGTTTGGTTGCAGCCTCGTCGCTGGGGAAGTGCCCTCTGGCTCTGACCGCCCGCCGCAGCTTTGAGTTCAGCGCTTCGATGGCATTGGTGGTGTAGATGATCCGGCGCACTTCCTCGGGGAAGGCGAAGAACGGAATGACCTCAGCCCATGCCCGCCGCCAACTTTGGCCGATGGCGGGGTAACGCATGCCCCATTCGCTGGTCTCGAAGGCGGTGAGTGCCTCTTCGGCGGCTTTGGCATCGACGGCGCGGTAAATGCTCTTCAGTGCGGTTGCCAGCGGCTTTCGGTCTTTCCAGGACACAAAGTCCATAGAGTTGCGCAGCAGATGCACGATACAGGTCTGAACCACAGCTTCGGGGAACACGGCGGTGATGGCGTCGGGGAAGCCTTTGAGGCCGTCGACCACGGCCAGCATGATATCATCGACGCCCCGGTTCTTGAGTTCGTTCATGACGCGAAGCCAGAACTTGGCCCCTTCATTCTGCTCGATCCACAGCCCCAGAACCTCCTTGCGACCGTCAGCGCGGACGCCAAGGGCAATGTGGATCGCCTTGCTGCGGACCATGCCTTCGTCGCGGATTTTGACACGGATGGCGTCGAAGAACACCAGCGGATAGGCCGGATCAAGCGGGCGCTGCTGCCAGGCGGCAACCTCATCCAATATCGCGTCGGTGACGGTCGATATCAGGTCAGGCGATACGTCTATGGCATAAAGCTCGCGCAGATGCCCGGTGATCTCGCGCGTGCTCATGCCGCGCGCATACATTGAGATAATCTTATCGTCAAAGCCGGGAAAGCGGCGCTGATACTTGGCGATCAGCTGCGGATCGAAGCTGCCGGAACGGTCCCGCGGCACGTCGATATCGATCTTGCCGGTATCGGTAATCACGGTCTTGCGGCCATAGCCATTGCGGCTGTTGCCTGCCTGATCGTCGCTGCCCAGATGATAATCCATCTCAGCACCCAGCGCACGTTCGGCCAACGCCTTCTTCAAAGAATCAAGCAATCCGCCCTGATCCAATGCAGAAGCAGCATCCGTGCCAGCCAAAAGACGATCCAATAACTCAGCCGGGATCACAGGCTCTTTGCGTCGTGACATAGTAGGTCTCCTTCTTACCCATTATGCCCGCCCACACACGAAATTAATGACAGGGCCTGAAAAGATCCGGTTCTACTGCAGGCCTTCGCTGCTCATAGTCGACGAAATCGGTTACCTCCCGGTCATTCCCGGCGGCGGCAATCTGTTCTTCCAACTCGTCAACGCACGTTACGAAAAGACCTCGATGATCCTCACCTCCAATCGCGGCTTTGCAGAGTGGGGCGAAATCTTCGGTAGCCCGGTTGTCGCCACAGCGCTGCTTGATCGGCTGTTGCATCACGCCATCGTCATCCAGATCGACGGCTCAAGCTACCGCCTGCGCCGCCACGCCGACCTTCTGCCCGAGCATGTTCGCTCCACCGCAAACCTATCGCCGCCTGCGCCCGAGGTGCCGAAACGGCGCGGGCGGCCACCTAAAGACGGAGGCGCCATGCATCAGACAACATGAAAACGCGCTAACGCAAAAGTGGGGAATTTTACTTTGCCAATAGTGGGGATTTTTACAGTGTCATTGACAACATGGGATCAGCGATTAGCTTGCGGGATGATTTTGACGGCACTGCCTTGAGGCGACTGGCGCGGAAGTGGAAAAGTGCGAACCAGGCCCGCCGGCTTTTGGCATTGGCCGAGATCTACGACGGTGGCAGCCGGACAAGGGCGGCGCGGATCGGCGGGGTGGGCTTACAGATCGTGCGTGACTGGGTGGTGAGGTTCAACGCCCGAGGCCCCGATGGGCTGCTCGATGGCAAGGCCCCGGGAAGACAGCCGCTGCTCAATGATGCCCAGCGCCGCGCGCTTGTCGAAATGGTCGAGTGCGGCCCGATCCCGGCGATCCATGGCGTTGTTCGCTGGCGACTGATTGATTTGACCCGGTGGCTGTATGACGAATTTGCGGTCTCGCTTGATACAACGACCGTCGGGCGTGAACTGAAGAGACTGGGTTATGTCAAACTAACGGCACGGCCTCGCCACCACGCGCAAAACGAGCTTGCGATGGAGGCCTTTAGAGCGTTTGTCGATCATTCTGGGTCATATCCGCATGAGCTGAAGTAATTGGCGCATTCGTGGGGCTGGAAGATATCGACGAGGTTGCCGATCCGGGTCCAAAGGCCACTCACGGTTCGTTCTTCTGCCTTTCGCAGCATTGCTTTGAGTTTGGAAAAGGCCTTTTCGATTGGATTGAAGTCGGGGCTGTATGGCGGCAAGAACCGTAGTATTGCGCCCGCGGCCTCGATCCGTTCGCGCACTGATACCCGTTTGTGGCTGGACAGGTTGTCCATGACGACGACGTCACCGGGCCTCAGTTCCGGTACGAGCACCTGGGTGACATAGGCTTCGAACCAGTCTCCGTTGATCGGACCATCCAGCACCATCGGCGCGACCATGCCGGTCATGCGAAGGCCCGCCACCAGTGTGGTCGTTTTGCGGTGGCCATGCGGCAAGCCCATGCGCAGGCGTTCGCCTTTGGGGCAGCGGCCATGGCTGCGGGTCATGTTGGTCGCAGTCCATGTTTCGTCGATGAAGACGAGGCGCTCCGGGTCCAGATCGATCTGGCCGTCGAACCAGTCGTGCCGTTGCTTCAGGACATCGGGCCGGTCCTGCTCGATGGCATGGCCAGTCTTTTTTTACGCGTCATGCCACGGCGCACAAAGAAGCGGTGAAGCCCGGCCACAGAGACGGTCAGGCCCATCTCGGCCAAGCCCGTGCGTAACTCTTCAAGGGTGATATCCTTTCGTGCCGCCCAAAGAGCCAAAATATCGTCACTGCGCTCTTCAACCCGCCGCGAACGCATATCACCACCTTGAGGCCTCGGTGCAAAGCTGCCGGTCTCGCGCCGCTGCGCGTGCCAGCGGATCGCCGTCGATGGCGCAACGCCAAAGCGGGCAGCTGCCCCGCGACAACTCATACCATCATCAACCGCCGCCAAAAGCCGCGAACGCAAATCCATCGATAGTGGTTGACCCATCCATGCCAGCCTCCTTCACCGGCACCGATACTGAATCAGAAATCACGGCCGATGGGAATCCCCTTTCGATTCAGACGGCTCGAAAAACGCTCTAAAAAGGGGGCTTTGCAGCCGAGTTGGCAAAGGTCAAAGCAACTCTCCCGGCAGACACACCTGTAGAGATCTGGTTCCAGGACGAGGCGCGGATCGGGCAGAAGAACAAGATAACGCGGCGCTGGGCCAGACGCGGGACGCGGCCTTGCGCGCCCAAAGACCAGCGGACGAAATCAGCCTATATCTTCGGCGCGATCTGCCCGGAGCACGGCAAGGGTGCAGGGCTGGTGCTGCCCTTGTGCAATACCGAAGCCATGACGCTCCATCTGGCAGAAATTGCGATCGCCATCGCCCCTGGCGCTCATGCTGTTGTGCTGATGGATCAGGCCGGTTGGCATATGACAGGCAAGTTGAATGTGCCTGACAATATCAGCATCATCGCGCTCCCGGCCAAATGCCCTGAACTCAACCCTGTCGAGAATATCTGGCAGTTCATGCGCGACAACTGGTTATCCAACCGGGTGTTTACCTCCCACGACAACATCGTTGACCACTGCTGTGAGGCTTGGAACAAGCTTATAGATCAGCCTTGGCGCATTATGACCATCGGGCACCGCAAATGGGCCAGTGGGTTATGATCATTGCAGGTTGGTATAATTCCCGTTGACCTCGACCAGACCTCCTTTAGAGCGTTTGTCGATCATTCTGGGTCATATCCGCATGAGCTGAAGTAATTGGCGCATTCGTGGGGCTGGAAGATATCGACGAGGTTGCCGATCCGGGTCCAAAGGCCACTCACGGTTCGTTCTTCTGCCTTTCGCAGCATTGCTTTGAGTTTGGAAAAGGCCTTTTCGATTGGATTGAAGTCGGGGCTGTATGGCGGCAAGAACCTTAGTATTGCGCCCGCGGCCTCGATCCGTTCGCGCACTGATACCCGTTTGTGGCTGGACAGGTTGTCCATGACGACGACGTCACCGGGCCTCAGTTCCGGTACGAGCACCTGGGTGACATAGGCTTCGAACCAGTCTCCGTTGATCGGACCATCCAGCACCATCGGCGCGACCATGCCGGTCATGCGAAGGCCCGCCACCAGTGTGGTCGTTTTGCGGTGGCCATGCGGCAAGCCCATGCGCAGGCGTTCGCCTTTGGGGCAGCGGCCATGGCTGCGGGTCATGTTGGTCGCAGTCCATGTTTCGTCGATGAAGACGAGGCGCTCCGGGTCCAGATCGATCTGGCCGTCGAACCAGTCGTGCCGTTGCTTCAGGACATCGGGCCGGTCCTGCTCGATGGCATGGCCAGTCTTTTTTTACGCGTCATGCCACGGCGCACAAAGAAGCGGTGAAGCCCGGCCACAGAGACGGTCAGGCCCATCTCGGCCAAGCCCGTGCGTAACTCTTCAAGGGTGATATCCTTTCGTGCCGCCCAAAGAGCCAAAATATCGTCACTGCGCTCTTCAACCCGCCGCGAACGCATATCACCACCTTGAGGCCTCGGTGCAAAGCTGCCGGTCTCGCGCCGCTGCGCGTGCCAGCGGATCGCCGTCGATGGCGCAACGCCAAAGCGGGCAGCTGCCCCGCGACAACTCATACCATCATCAACCGCCGCCAAAAGCCGCGAACGCAAATCCATCGATAGTGGTTGACCCATCCATGCCAGCCTCCTTCACCGGCACCGATACTGAATCAGAAATCACGGCCGATGGGAATCCCCTTTCGATTCAGACGGCTCGAAAAACGCTCTAATTTTGCAGTTGGGGTTAAGGCCGGGGAGCCTAAATGGTGGGGCTGCAAGCAGGCGATTTTGGCGATAGCCACCGAAATCATAATGGCAACCTCACATTCTTTGCATTGACATATCTTCGAACCGCTTGAGCGAATTGGACTGCGCCTTTCGATCAGCGGGTGCGAACCCTACATCGAAAGTCCGAGCATCGAATAGCGCGGAGTGCCTATGCTCTTAAGAGCAGGTTTTGGTGTCACACGCGTTGTCATGAAAATTTCAGGACTTAGCTGTTGAAGGGCGCCTTTCGTTTGCGAAACGGCTGCAGTTATCTCCGTTGGCCCAGACGCTAACTGCAGGACGGGATCGCTTTTATCCGCAGGGTCGGCCGGTGTAGGATCTGGCTGTGTAGCGACCGGGGAAGGTGGGCTGCTCTCGACCCGTTGGGCTGCAACCGCCACGACGGCCACTGGGGGCGGGGCGCTGGCGATAGCGACCGGGGCTTCTGCTGTTGGAGGGGCAGGCTGACTGGACGCAGGAGGTGAAGCGGCGGGGGGAGCTGACGCAGGCGGCGACGATGGAGCTGGGGCGGCCCGTGCTGTGGCTGGCGCCGGCGCTGGTGCTGCAACTGGCGTGGGCGCCTTTGGCGTTGGTGCTGCAGTTGGCGTAACGGGCGTGGGCGCCTTTGGCGTTGGTGCTGCAGTTGGCGTAACGGGCGCAGGCGCCTTTGGCACGGTAATGTTTCTGGTCACGGAGGCTACAACTGAGGCGACCGATGGGTTTATGACGAGATCTGCGCCGGTGAAATTGATGTTATAGTTTCTGCCGGCTGAGAGCGTGCCCAGACTTATGGCATAACGCCCCGCATCGAGACCGGGCGCGCGACTGAGATTGCCGGTGAGCAAGCTGGCGCTGTCAGTGCCGACAAAGCCGCGGCTGGTAAAGGTCAACGCTGGGACTGCGGTGCCATACACGATGCTCAACGCATCGGCGATGATCGCCAGCGTTGCAGGCGTGATGCTGCCGATGTTGCCGGTCGCGGTTGTTGGTAGGACATAGTTGGACAGGCGTGTCGCGCCATTGGCGGTTAAATCACCTGGCTGAAGTGAGACAGTGACCGTTTTGCCTGTGCCGACATCCTTGCTGTCATAGAGGCCTTGCGTGCGGGTGACGCTCGCACCTTCGCCGTTGGCAAAGCCGGTGAGAACGTAGTTGTTCGCGGCCAGTGTGGTAAAAGCGGTGCCGTCATAAATGCGGGTGATACTGCCCGCAAGCGCCGCAGAAAGTGCCCGCTGGTTGATGACGAGATCTGCGCCGGTGAAATTGATGTTATAGTTTCTGCCGGCTGAGAGCGTGCCCAGACTTATGGCATAACGCCCCGCATCGAGACCGGGCGCGCGACTGAGATTGCCGGTGAGCAAGCTGGCGCTGTCAGTGCCGACAAAGCCGCGGCTGGTAAAGGTCAACGCTGGGACTGCGGTGCCATACACGATGCTCAACGCATCGGCGATGATCGCCAGCGTTGCAGGCGTGATGCTGCCGATGTTGCCGGTCGCGGTTGTTGGTAGGACATAGTTGGACAGGCGTGTCGCGCCATTGGCGGTTAAATCACCTGGCTGAAGTGAGACAGTGACCGTTTTGCCTGTGCCGACATCCTTGCTGTCATAGAGGCCTTGCGTGCGGGTGACGCTCGCACCTTCGCCGTTGGCAAAGCCGGTGAGAACGTAGTTGTTCGCGGCCAGTGTGGTAAAAGCGGTGCCGTCATAAATGCGGGTGATACTGCCCGCAAGCGCCGCAGAAAGTGCCCGCTGGTTGATGACGAGATCTGCGCCGGTGAAATTGATGTTATAGTTTCTGCCGGCTGAGAGCGTGCCCAGACTTATGGCATAACGCCCCGCATCGAGACCGGGCGCGCGACTGAGATTGCCGGTGAGCAAGCTGGCGCTGTCAGTGCCGACAAAGCCGCGGCTGGTAAAGGTCAACGCTGGGACTGCGGTGCCATACACGATGCTCAACGCATCGGCGATGATCGCCAGCGTTGCAGGCGTGATGCTGCCGGTAATCCGGCTTGCGTCTAGTCGGTATCCGAAAACGGGCTTACCGCTGCTATCTGTCGTCGTAATGACGAGATCGGGGAATGAGATTGCATGGGTTCCAGCATCTGCACGGGCGAAGCTTCCGCTGACGTTGCTGACCGTGAACCGATCGTTGGCAAGAAGCCCATTGCCAACGAATGCAATAGGGCCGGTCGGAATTGCGGTCGTGCCGTCATAGGTTTTTGTAATGCTTCCGGTGACCGATAAGGACAGCGAAGGCTGAAGACTATAAGTGAGCCCATTGCCGCTTGACAGCGACGGCAGCGGGGCGCTTCCCAGCACCTGCGCCTGACTTACGCCATATGCGCGGAAATCGTGCAGCAACCCACCTATGACATCGGGGGTGTTACCGCCGAAAGGATTAGTGTTGCCACTTCCGATCAACCAGCGTGTTCCAGGTTTTAGCGGTGAAACATCGGTGGCAGAATTAACGATCCGTCGCGCACCGGCAATCTTTATGTCTCCGACGGTCGCAATTGTGGCGAGGGGTCCGAGTGTCAAAGTGTTGGCCGAATAGCTTTTGAATGTCGCCAGTCTCGATGATCCTCCGATCGCGGCGTTGAGGGTTATATCGCCATCACCTGTTATGGTGAGGCTGTGGTTGCCGTTGATCGCTCCACGTATCGTCAGGCGGCCTAGTGCTTCGATCCGAGAATTTCCAGCCAGGGAAATTGGCTGCAAGATTTCGACGTCTTGTGGTGCGGCCAAGCGCAAAATTGTTTCAGCATTGCCGTTGCTATCGCCCAGCGTCAGGAGGCCGTTTCCGAGGTTGCCGGTAGGGGCGACCATCAACGTCCCATTCCGAAAGGTGATTGCGCCCAGACCAACATTATCGCCAAACAAGCCAAGTTGACCAATGCCTGACTTGGTCAGCGATGCCGCGGCTATGGCGCCATTGATTTTGCTTTCCCTCCCGAGGGTCTCGGCCAGAGTTAGATCAAGTTGTCCTGTTTGGCCAAGATTGATGGATCCGGCGTTCAGATCTGAAGCGTTGATCCTCAGATTTGCGGGGGTGGTAACGCCCGCACCGAGGCTTATGCCGCCTGTTACGACGACGGAGCCATTTGAAATGAGCGCACTATTGCCACCCAGTTTGACATTACCGTCAATAAAGATGGATTCAGCGCTTCCAGACAAGGCCGTTGCGCCGGTGTCGATTGTCCCGGCAAGTTTGACGATGCCAGAGCCATTAAGATTGCTGTCCGATTGCAGCGCGACGGACAGTCCCGATTGGGCCGTAATATTAACTCCGCTTGCGATCACCACATCGCCTCTGGCGCTTAGCGACAACTTTGTAACAGAACCCGCGGTTTTGTTGTTGAACGCATTTATCGTCACATTTCCATCAACCGCCGAGGTCGCACGAGCAGTGCCGGACGTTTGGGTTTGCGCGCGTAGCGTCACATTGGCTCCGCTATTGAGCCATGATTGAACTTGGGATGCCAGAATTTGTGTGTTTGAGTTCAGCAACTGAAACGCGCCATTTTTATATTCGAATGACTTGTTGGCAAAACCGTCGAGTAGGCCTGTAGTCTCGTTTGAGATGCCTTGAAACAGTGTTGTGGACTGCGTGAAGGCAGCCCCCGTGACACCGGCTGTTACATCGCGATCCAAAATTTTGAGATCACCGTAGTTAAGCTGAATTCTACCATTTTCATCGAGAACAATTTCAAAGCTATTGCTGTTATTACGGTTATTATTGATACCATTGTCAAATTCTTCAATCCCATAATATCCTAGGATAAATCGTTTACTGCCGTCGGGGAGGATTATGGTTTTGTAATAGGGATCCGTTGAATCGATAATGTCGGTCCACAATGCAAATACCGAGTTACGCGGCGTTCCAGCGTTATCAAGCGGCAATCCTTCGCAGCAATAGCTTTCTCCATTCAGGCTACCAAATGTCAGAAAGCCGTTCGATGAAACATCGACGTTGGTATAGTTTTGATCATTATAGTTGAAACTGAAGCCGAGAGGTACGCCAGCCGCAACTGTAGAGTCGCCGAGTGACAATGCAGTCATGGAGGTGGGATCGCCTAGCAAGCCTCCGGTTGCGATGCTCTCGACAACATCGATCGATGCAGAGGCGATATTGATGTTGCCAGCTAGACCGCTGGCGGCTTTGGCGCGGGCGGATGCCGCCATTGTTTGCTCGAGCTTGTAAGCCTGAATATCAATTGTCCCGCCGTTGCCGCCACTTGTTCCGCCATCGGCCTGCAAGATACCCGATATCTGCATTAAGGATTGCGAATTGCCGAGATCACCCCGCAGATTTACATTACCTCCTGCGCCTGTTGTCCCGGCATTTGCAAGCAACTGTGCGCCGGACGCTATACTTATTTTTTGCCCTCTGACAGTTTGGCCGGACTGAGCGTCGTTAACAGGTAACACCAAATTTATAGTGCCACCGCTTTCGCCGCTAACATCTAGCTTACTGGCTGCATTTATATCGATAGCGGCAGCGGTAAGGCTAATAAGACCGCCATTCCCACCGCCAGCACCGGTAGCATCGATAACGCCGCCGACGGAAGTGCGGCCGGCGGACGAGCTGCCGACGGATATTTGTCCATTTGGGCCTGCGTCGAGAGTTATCACACCTCCATTGTTGTTGACGGTCTGCGCCTGCACGATGCCCGTGTTATTGATGACGTTTCCGATAATGTCGACCGCGTTGCGTACCGTCATTAGAATCGTGCCGCCATCGGTTACAATTTTGCCGGTATTTGAGACACTGTTTGAAAAGTTATTACCAGTGGCGGCCGACGGATCGTCCACAAGGAACGATAAAAGGCCATTACCGGCAAAATCAACGGTAAAGACTCGGCCTCCACCCAAGGCGACCTTGCCCAAACGGGCGCTGATGAGCGCTTCGTTGATGTCGCTGGGACTTATGTTTGCGACATTTCTTCCAGCAAGCACGGCATATCCCGACGGCACGTTAATTTGGCCATAATTGGCGATAGCCGCTTCGGTTGCGCCGGAAAAAACAAAACGCTCGGTGCTGTCCATGAAGGCGTCTGCATCTATGTTGGCGGTGGTGGCAAGGAAGCCGCCGGAATTGACGCGGCCTGTGGCGCCTATAACCGTGCCATTGGGGTTGAGAAGCCAGACCTGGCCATTCGCATTGATAGTGCCATCAATTTGGAACGCCGCGGAACCGCTGCTTCGGTTAAGCGTGATCGACTGGCTATCAGGTTGGACAAAGTTTAACGTCTCGCCGGCTTGCAAAAGGATGCGTGGCCAGTCGAGTACTGCTCGGCGGGTGGTCTGGGTAACCGTTCCACTGTTCCCGCTGCTGGCGTACGTGGCGCTTCCCTTTGCGACCGTGAACGGCACCTCCTGCGCATTGGAGGTTGCCGGCGACACCTGCGCATTGGCGGCGGCGAGGGCAGGCATGCCAGCCGCTAAGGCCAGTGTCGCCCGAAAAGACAGGCGGCGAATAGTCCGACGGCATGTTTGACCATGATTGGCGGATCGAATTTTTGCGCTGGTCATGACATCGTCTTTCAAAACTGCAAAATTGCGCCGAGCGTGAAGCGGCCGCCACTTTTGATGCCGTCCGTTAGCGCGCGGCGTGCTGACGCGAACTGTGTTTCGACCGACAACTGGCGTAGGAACGTGAACCGCGCTCCAACCCCGAGCGAGGAAATAGTCGCACTTTGTTTGGGCGTTTCCTCATAGGCGAGCGCCGTGGTTTGCGCCCAGTCGGCGAATGCGTAGACTTGGACCGCCCCAATGAGGTTGGGCACCTGCGCGTCCGGAAGCGATGCATGCAGTTCACCAATCACTCCAACGCCACGCTCGCCGGTCACCGATGATGAATCATAGCCGCGTCCGATGCCGCTTCCGCCAAAAGAGATTTGCTCTCCCGAGAGTAGACGGCTGGTCGAATATTGGCCTTGCAATGTCATGCGCGCGCCGATTGGGCCGCGGATCGGCTGATTGCGCTGGAATTGATAGGTCAACCGCAGAAAATGCGGATCGAACCCAAGAACCGACGGCAGTGGTGCATTGGCACCGTTTGCACCGAACAGGTCAAGACCATGGAGCACGTTAACGCCAAATGTCATGTCGCCAGCCAGCCAGCCTATCTGTCGCCATTGCAGCCCAAGGCTGGCAACTGTGCTCCGGTCGTCGTTAATCTCTGTGCCCAACGCTTTGACGAAGCTGCGGTTCAGCGTTATCCCAGCATCAAGATAGATGGAATTGGCTCGGGATCGAAGCAACGGCACGCGCAAACTTGCGCTCAGCGAACCTGATTTACTTTGCACATCAAGATCACGAATTGGTCCGCCTGGGGCTGCGTGCGCGACGAGCGCGCCGATGCTGCCCACTGCACCATTATCGCCGAGCGGAGTTGCATATCGACCGCTTAATGCTTGCAGTTCTCTAAAACCTTCCCCGGACATTGCCAGCGACAGGTCAAGCGCCCCGGGCCCGCCAAAGGGCTGGAAGATTGTTGTGCCAATCGAGTAGTTAATAGGACCCACGACGTCGGAACCCGAGTTATCGACTGCGGCAAAGGCAGTTCTTGGCGGTTTGATGGTTGTTAGCAAGATATCGCTGCTCCCCAATGTGCCCCCGGGACGCAGCACGCTTGTCACGGCTATGCCAGGAGTATCATTTAGGAGGAGCAGTCTTTGTTCAAGATCAAGGAAGCGCACCGGGCGCTGACCCAGCACCGGGGTGATCAATGCTTGGGTACGCTTCCTGCTGGGATCATTAGGTGCTTGAACAAAAGCGTTGGCTAAGTATCCCTCGACTACCTGTACCTCAAGAGTGCCGTCGCGCACCTCTTGCGGTGCGATGAAAACCCGCGTCAGAAAAAAGCCTTCGGCGCGATAGAGATCTTCAAGTTTACTGGCAGCGTCGCGCAGGTCGCTCAAAACGATTTTCTGGCCTTCAAGCGGGGCAAAAATTGCGCGCCAGCGCTCTTCTGGGAAATGCGTCGCACCAGTTACCTTGATGCGGTTAATCGAAAAAACAATCTCATCGACCGCTTTGGGAACGCTCGCCTTTTCCGGGTTCTGAATGCGTAATTGCAATGGCGTGTCCGGGAGTGGCAGCGGCTGGATCCGCTGGCGCGAAATGTCCGCCTGTGGCGGTGGTTGGAAAATTTGTGCAGAGACAGGCGAGGCGCACATGGCGACCACCGACGGTACAACGTAAAATATAGGCGCAACATACGCCCAAACGCCAAGTTTATTTGTCATCCATCACCACACGTGATGAGAGCAACCCGTGTGCAACCCGTTCCTGATGGAAGCGGATCACGGGATCTTCTGGATACTCCTTGGAAAGGCGCGCCAGACATTCGACAGCGCCTGGATCACTGGCTTCAAGCAAGGCATAGGCCCGGCGATAATCCGCAATCAGTTCAGGCGCATCGGTAGCAGCGATAGGGGTATAAAGGCGCGTCGCCTCCTCCTTACCTTTAAGCACAATGTCGCCAATCGGTCGAAAGTCGAGATCGGAGCATTGGTCGACAACCTGCTGCGTACAACAGATTCGCGTGCCGAAATATTTGTTGACGCCTTCCGTCCGCGCGGCAGTGTTCACGGTGTCGCCTAGCGCCGTGAAATCCATGCGCGATTGAGAGCCAAAGTTCCCGATAATCGATAGACCGCTATGAATGCCTATGCGGGTGACGCCAAGCGGGATATCTCGGGCGTTGCAATCCTTTCGGAAGGCTTCGGCATAAGCGTCGAGTTCAAGCGCGCAACGAATTCCTCGCGCAGCATGATCGGGCTGCGGTATCGGCGCATTGAAGATCGCCATAATGGCGTCGCCGATGAATTTGTCGATCGTGCCGGCATGCTTTAGGATGATCTCGCACGCGCCGTCGAGATAGTTGTTTAAGACTTCAGAGAGTTCTTCAGCCTTCAATTTTTCAGACAATGTGGTAAAGCCGGCGATATCGGTGAAGATGAATGTCGCATCTAGCTTGGAACCGGACACTTGCACCGCGCTCGGATCGGCAATCAATTGATCAACGACTGCCGGCGAGACGTATCGCGAAAACGTGCTCTGAATAAATTTGCGCTGCTTGCGTTCGCCGCGTCCAATAATGAGGTCCATCATCCACAAAGCGAGGAATAGCGACAGCGTCGGCCCGAACAGCGGCAACATGGGCAAGCCTTTGCCAAAGCCCACGATTGAGCCGACCCAATATAGAAACGTGATTACGACGCTGATACCGACATTGAAGACAATGCCCATTCGCAACAGGCTTAGTCCAGTGCCTATTATGGCGAAAAGCGACAACATGCCAATGGTCCATGACAGAGGTACAGTGGGCGGACGCCGTCCTTCCAGAATCTGTGTGATGCCGTGGGCTTGAACCATCACGCCCGGCATGTTGCCCCGATCGCCATCGTCAATGATGGATAGCGGGGTACGGTGGCGATCTGTAATCGACAACACTGCGCCGATTAACACGATCTTGCCCTTGATCATCTCAGGCGGCAGAAACTGCAGATAAGTTGCCGAAAACGTTGGAAAAGGCGTGTTTTCGGCATCTGGTTGTGCACGCCACGCGATGTCGACTGGAAACAGAGGCGCTTCTACACCGCGCATTCCGGCCAATTTTCGCACAAATCCAGCCGGATGCCGCGCGGTGTCAACGCGCTGTCCATTAATGACAGTGCCGCCGGGGTTAATGCGGCGGACCAACCCGTCAAACGGATCGGTCAGCAGATTTGCCTCTGCGCGCATGCTTTCCGGAATAAACGCCTCCATATAGGCAAGCTGTTCGGCATTAACGACATTGGGGGCCGAACTGAAGCTGAAGGCTAGAGGCGTGCTGGTTGAGCGGATGACCTTTCGAAGTCGCTCATCTTTTGCGGCTTCGGTTGGTTGATCGACAATGATGTCTACGCCGATGGCGGCGGCGCCCTTGTCTTCAAGCTGCTCGATCAAATCGGCAACAAGCCCCCTATCAACGGGCGACCTATACGAAAATGCGGCCAGCGTTGCCTCGTCGATGGCAATGACTACGACATCCGAAGATGGCGGCATCGCGGGCTGCATCGCTGCAACCCGAATATCGGCAAGCTTTGTTTCCAGATTTGCCAGCGGCGCGATAAACTGAACGCTGCCACCGCTCAGCAACGTGGCGGCAAACGCAATCGCGATTGCAACCAAGATTTGCCGGATTGCGCGGTTCATCTTTGTAACATCCCTGTCTGTGTTTCAATATTGCCTTGCGACGATGCGCTGTCGTCAAGGTCCTTGCCGATTGCCCTTAGATATGAGTCAGCTTGTTGAACGCATGCCTTTTCCAGCATCCAGGCGGTGACCACCAGAGGGTCGTCTATATCACGTGGTATCATGCTGATACGGAGGGGATATTCCTGGCCATCTGCACGGATTATGAAGGTTTTTAAATCGTCAAGCCCGATGATATCGGGAGGTGTCATGCGATCCGTAGCCGGCTTCCATATATAATCGGCACGCCACGAGCGATCCACGGGAAATACGGAAAAGGCCTTTTCGGTAAGGCTATCCGGACGCCACCAGACTGGCTTTTCCCCCTCTTTTAGGCAACGGTCGCCGCCGCGCGAGATGTCGATAAGCCAAGGCTCAGGCAAGGGCGCTGCATTGGCTCCGGACCGCACTGCCCCGACGGAACTGGCACGGTCATTGCGGGTGGCGATGAGTGCTGCCAACGCGACGCGTGGGTTCTGAACGGACCCAGCGTTACGGACTGCTGGACCAGAATAGGGACCGCGCAATGTGGACATCCGGCCATCGGGTGCGACCAGAACTATTTTTTCGCCCTCGGCGAGCTTAACCGGGCGCGCGCTATCGATACGCATCCCGGGCTTTAGGCCACCACCGCGCGCTTCAACGACGATCATCGGCGTGGCGACGGCGGGCCAGGCAAGGACGAGCGCAAGCCCGGTAGCGAGCGCCTTCCAACTCATGTCGCAGCTCTCTCGTTAAGCGGAGGCGACGCACCGTCGCCGATTAAGACAAAGGCCGCCCAGAAAAAGGGGTGCGCCGAGGCTGGGTTTGCTATTGCCTTTAGTTGCGCTTGGACAAGGGCTTTATCTATCGACAAATCAGGGTCGGCGCCGACAGCCTTAAAGACATCGATCATTAAACGCGCAGTTGCCGCGGACGGCACCTGCCAATGGCTGACCAGCAGACTGCGGGCGCCAGCGTAGAAGAAGGCTTCGGCTAGTCCCGAGAGGGTCTCGCCGCCCAGTTTGCCGCTGCCGTCCGATGCGGTATTACAAGCTGACAGCACGACGAGGTCGGCGCGAAGTTCCAGCGCAGCGATCTCGCTGGCGTCAAGCAAACCGTCGGTTGAGCGCGTTTCTGCAATTGTTGCAGGGGGCGTTAGCACGAGCCCTGGTTCAGATTCGCATTTCAATTCGCCAGGTAAGACACCATGGGTGGCAAAATATAAAATGCGATAGTCCGACAGAGACTTACTGCGCAGATTGGCTTCGGTCGCGTTCTCGGCGAGCATGATTTCTGCGTCCGGTGCTTTGAGAGCGGCCGCGACTGCGGCAACCTCGCTAGCGGTTTCGGGCAATGATGTCAGCATGCGAAGTGTTTCGGGTGATGCAGCGGCATCCTTTCGGCAGCTGCTTAACAGACCCGCAAACCCAGCCTGTGTCGCCTTTGAACCTATTGGCCCCTTACTTGGCGGGGGAGCGAGCAGCGGGTTGGCTGCGGCCAGCAGAAGTTGGCGCGGCTTGCCTACAAGTCGCGTCGAGCGGAGTGCGATGAAACTGGCGATTGACGGGCTGTGGGTGATAGCAAATTGGCGGGAAAGCCAAGCGGCACTGCTGTAGGTTTTGTTATCTACAGGCTCGGTGACAAGAAGACCGAATGGCAGGCTTGCCAGAGCGCCCGATGGCACAATAATCAGTCGCTTTACTCCGCTGAGTTTCGGGACGACTGGGCCAAGCAATTGAGAAAATAGTTGATGCGCGGTTTCGAGATCGAAATCAGCAACCGAGCTTCCTTCTATTTCAAGTCCGCGGCGCAAGCTTTTTACACTTGCAGCGATATCGTCTGCGCCAGCCGACACCTCCGCAACGATCGTTCCATCGCGTCGGATAAGCTGAACGAAAGATTTTTCCCTACCAAGCAGGAAGGTAACCAAGGCTTCATTGTCGTCTAGCCGCGAGCGAACATCGTCAAGCCTTGGCAACTTTCCTTCCTTCAGAGCTTGATATTCGGGAAATCGCGTTGCGATTTCTGCGCGAGAAGCTTCGATGCGGGACGCTTGGCTAGTAATCTGCGCAATGAGCGCGTCCTCTGCTTCGGGGTTGCGGTCATCGGCCGCAAGTGCCTGCTGCTGGGCTAATTCGCTTTGAATGCGGGCCATCTCACGATTGTCGTCCTCGGCGCGCCGCAATAAGGCCGACAATTCGACGGATCCTGACGAGAGGCGCATGGCGGTTAAGGCAACTGTTCGGTCGCGGCCGGGCTTGCGGGCAAATTGAAAGGCGTCAAATACTTCGGTAAACAAACCCTGCCGTTGCTTCTCGTCGGTAATACCGGCGCTATAATTGACGACTGCCGCTGCCAGCGGCATCAAGTCTTCCCCAGTGAACGGTATACTGTCGCGCGGCAGTCCGCGGGCGAGGCTAAGCGCTTCTCTGTAAGCGATTATAGCGTTTGTATTCATGTCCTCTGCTTGGTAGGCGCGCGCCAGCGCTGTGCGTAATCGCAGGGTGCCTGCGCCTTCACCAAACGCATCTTTGCGGATCCTGATCGCGGTCTTGAAGTAAGTTTCCGCAGCTGCCAGTCGACCATCCGACAGGCTGGTTTCACCAAGCACACCCATTATATCGGCGCGCCACCAAACTGGCGTTGCGGGCGCGGCTGCCAGTGCCAGTAATGCTTGGCTTGCAAGCACGTTGGCGCTGGTTGTGTCACCGCTGCGCATCAGCACAAACGCTTCAAGGTTCAAGGCCATCGCCATTTCCCCTCGCGCCAAGGCTGTGTCGTCGGTAACAGGGCGCGCTTCGGTTATGGCGCGCCATTGCGCGACCGCATCGCTGGCTTCTGAGCGAGCCGCGATATAATCGCCGCGCAATGCTGATATATTGGCCCTGTACGTCGCTAGGCGGGCTCGCTCGGCGGGGCTGGGCGATCGTTCTATGATCGGCGCAGCGCGGCGCAGCAGGCCATCTGACTCGTCAAATCGGCCAAGATTTGCAACGACCATAGCCATATCGAGAAAAAGCGCGTTAGTTACAACGTCATCCTCGCCAAAAATGCGAATTTGAACATCGAGCGCCCTGCGCAACGCTTGTTCGGCTTCGGCATAGGCAAAGCGACTGTTTGCTAGCCTAGCATCCGACCAAAGTTCGCGGATCAACGCTTGGTCCACTTCGCTCCCGATGACAATCGGGGCGGACCACAGAGCTCGAACTTCCGCTGCTAGAAGGGTTCGGTTTGTTTCGTACGGTTGGCCGAGTGTCTCCAATAAGGCTGGATAAGCTGAAGCGGGACCTTGAACGATGTTCAGCGTTCCACCGCTGATCTGCGCGAGCAATAAGATCGGCCAACCATCAGTTGAACTTCTGCACGGCAGGGCGAGAACAAATTTGCCATCACGCGGCAAGTATCGCTCTGGTTCGCAGTTTAATTGGGCATTGAGCAGCAGCTCTCCCTTTGCTGCGCCGAACGCACGTTTGAGCGATTGCTCACCGGAATCTGTGCCGGTCTCTGGTAGTAACAGTCGGGCGGCCCTGCCAACAGCCAACCCACCACATATTAGCTCACGGTCATCGACAAACACACTGCTTGGCGACTGTTCAGGCGTTCCCCTAAGTTCGCATTTTTCTCCGGACAATGTTGCCATCCCCGCCGGTGCATTCGAGGCGTGTGCGGAAGCGCTTGCCCACACAATCAAAAAAGCCGAAAAAAATGCTCGAAGTAGAAAAATATTTCACTTTCAGGCAATCGTTAGAAGAATCGCCGTTACGTATTGTCACTTGGTCGGACTTCATTACTGAAGTGAGAGACCACTGTAAAGTGTTATAAAATGAGAATTCGAAAGTGGCAATGATATCTCGATTGAGGCGCGCCTATGCGGTTAAGGTCTAATTTCGCCGGGCTCAGAAAGCACCGGCCGTTCTCCTAAATTTAAGTTCCTGGAACACCAAGTATTTGAGCTTCCTTAAGGAGCTTACTTTGCGCCTCCGGATTTGCTGCGACTGACTTTGTTAGTGCCGCTTTTGCCTTCGCCGTCTCGCCTAATGTCATGCGGCTTCGCATCAGCATGATCCAACCGTCTACGTTTTTAGGATTTTTCGCAAGCTTGGTCTCCAGCCCTTCTACCATTGAGGTCACCATTTGCTGCTGTTGGCCAGGTGGTAGCTTGGCCGCCTGCGCCATGTCGGCTTTACTGGGTCCAGGTATCGGCGCTGCCGCGATGCTTTTCAGGGTTGCGGATAGGTCACTATTCCGGCTTTCTTGAGCGCTTGCTAAGCTTTTTATAACATCGATTTTGTTGATTTTTCCAACTTGCTCGATGGTCCGGATAAGGTCAGCCTCCCAAGGTGCATTCTTCGGAGTGTCCTTCAATAGCTTCAACCAATCATTGATTGCGCCTCTATGGTCGCCATCTAAATCCTTA
Organism: Sphingorhabdus sp.; assembly: GCF_050921905.1. Lineage (NCBI taxonomy): Bacteria > Pseudomonadati > Pseudomonadota > Alphaproteobacteria > Sphingomonadales > Sphingorhabdaceae > Sphingorhabdus > Sphingorhabdus sp. Next base: position 1,858,427 of record NZ_CP050888.1, read on the forward strand.
CTCACCGCAAGAAAATAGCGGGATCGCGGATCTTTTGGATCAAGTATTATCGCTTTATCAAAAGCGGCTTTGGCTGCTTTTGGCATAGGGTTGCTCTCGTCAGCCATCACCAAAGACTCGCCAAGCGATGACCAATATACTGCGCGGTCCGGTTCAAGTTTCGTTGCTTTACCGTAAGCATTAGCCGAATCTAGGTACCTGCCATTTTCGAAGTAAGACCAACCGAGCAACTGCCAAGCCTCCACATCGGCTGGATCTTTACGCGTTCTTTCTTCAAGCGCCGCTATCGCTGCATTTGGTCCGGCTGCATTGGCGGTAATGCCTTCAACGGCCGTCGCGGTACTTGGGTCGCCTTCGCTGCCCAAGTTGCGCGAGGCGCCAATGATGATGGCTATCATGAACAAAGCAAGCGCGCCGAAGAGAACGAACCTTGGAATTTTCGATGTTTCAGCTGTGTCGGTCATGCGCGCCTCAATTAAAATAGAATTAAGGTATAGCGCTATTTGGAAGAGATGGTAAAGTTTCTTAAAATCGACAAATCACATTTTAGGTGGGTATTTCTTGCCGCCTTGTCCGCGGATTTTTTGTCGGTTTGATCATGATGGGGGAATGAAGGCATGACAACAAGGTATCGCGTTGCAATCATTGGGTCCGGACCTGCCGGACTGAGTGCTGCCGCGCGCGCCGCTGTCTTAGGTCTGACCCATGTGTTGCTCGAAAAGACCGATCATCTCTCCGACACTATATACAAGTATCAAAAGGGCAAGCACGTCATGGCAACGCCCAGCCAACTCGTCTTGCGGTCAGATATCGACTTTGGCGCAGGAAAACGGGAAGTCATACTTGATACATGGGACAGTCAAACCGGCGACCACAAAGTGAACGTCCGCTATAATTCAGAGGTCAAAGCGATTGAAGGAGAGCGGGGTAGTTTCAGTTTGCAGCTGACCGATGGGGCCGTCATTGAAGCCGAAACCGTCATCCTTGCCATCGGGACGCAAGGGAACCCCAATTTGATGCGTTGTGATGGCGGCGGCTTACCTCACATTCAATATACACTTGATGATCCCGGCGCATATATAGACGAACATATAGCCGTAATCGGCGCGGGCGACGCAGGGATAGAGAATGCGTTGGGTCTTGCGGCGGATCCTGAGCAGCGCAATACGGTTACGATTGTAAATCGGAACGCAGAATTCACCACCGCCAAAGATGCCAATATCAAAGCCTTGCTAGCTGCGCGCGATTCCGGTCGGGTGATTGTGCGGACGGGTACAACGCCGTCTTTGGTTGAGCCCGGGTTTATCACATATGATACACCAGACGGCGAAGCCAAGGTCAAATGCGATCGGGTTATTGCGCGTATGGGATCAGCACCGCCGCGTAAATTCATTGAGAGCTGTGGGGTGGAGTTTACGAGCGAAGATCGGGTGGCGTTTCCAAAATTGTCGCCTTCTTTTGAATCAACTAAACCGGGTATCTATGTAATTGGCGCGCTGGCAGGTTATCCGCTGATTAAGCATTGCATGAACCAAGGCTATGATGTCGTTGAATTTATCAATGGTAATAATGCATTGAAGCCAGCCGATGAACCGATCCTCGAGGCCAAGTTTAAAAATTTACCAGGACGCAAAAGTGTCGAGGAATGGCTTGAATTTCTGCGGTCCAATATCACGATATTGAACGGGCTGACGCCGTTGCAAATGCGTGAGTTTATGCTTGATTCCGAAGCGCGATTTTACCGGAGTGGAGAAACAATTTTTGAACGCAATGATCCCGGGTCGTCGCTTTTTACGATCGCGAGTGGTTCTGTTGAGGTGCTGATTGACGCTAACGATCCCACCAAAATCGTTCCAATCAACACGGGCTCAATCTTTGGCGAAGTCGGATTGATTTCGGGTCGGCGACGTGGAGCAACAATCCGTGCTGGCGAGGATTCTATCTGCGTCGAAATCTCGCGGACTGCCGCGCTGAAGTTGCAGAGTTCGGTGCCCGCCGCCAAGCGTGCAATTGAACGCATCGCAACAGAGCGCCAATTACTTCAGCTCTTCGGGTCCGGACTTGTTTCTTCAGACTTGACCGAAGTGCTCGACAATAGCGAAATACAGACCGTAAGCGCAGGTAAGCCGATAATTACCGAAGGCGATGACGGGGATGACATGTTCATCATCCGCCAAGGATCTATGATTGTTGAAAAGAAGGTGGCGGGAAAACAAGTGTTTCTGTCGTATCTTCCTGCGGGATCTTATGTCGGAGAAATGGCGCTGATAGGAAATACCCGCCGAACTGCCACAGTGAAAGCGGCAGTCAAATCCGAAGTCATTAAACTCGACGGCACAGTGTTCAAAACATTACTGGAGAAGAAGCCGCAACTGCTGGCGCGAATCAAATCTGACATGGCATCGCGACAAGACCTCAACGCATTTATCGAAGCCAAGAAAGACAGCTTTTCCGGCGTCGTTGATATGTATTCCAACGTTGCCAACTTCCTTGTTGAGAACGGAATGGGTGAAGCAACCGACGTGCTGTTGATCGACGAAAGTCTCTGTGTTGGTTGCGATAACTGCGAAAAGGCCTGTGCCGACAGTCATGAGGGTTTGTCGCGCTTGGACCGTGAGGCAGGCCGGACATATGCCCATCTTCATGTGCCCACGTCATGTCGCCACTGCGAACATCCGCATTGTATGGCAGATTGCCCTCCCAATGCCATTCACCGCGGTCCTGATGGCGAGGTGTTCATCGATGACACCTGCATAGGTTGTGGCAATTGCCAGCGCAATTGCCCTTACGGCGTTATCCGCATGGAGGCTGAGCCACCGAAAAAGCCAGGATTACTGAGTTGGATGCTCTTGGGTATGGGGCCGGGTCCAGGCGAGCCTAGTAAGAAATGGTCGTATAAAAATGCTGACCCCAATGTCGAAAAGCCCAAGAAGGCGATTAAGTGCGACATGTGTTCGGGCATAGATGGTGGCCCAGCCTGTGTCCGGGCCTGCCCCACTGGCGCCGCGATACGGGTGTCCCCTGAGAGGTTCCTCACGGTCGCGAAACTTCAAGGCGAGGGTAACTAATGGCTGGGCGGGCAGTACAGTCTGGGCGGGTGCAGAGCGACGGGACGCATGAGGGTTTTTTGCGCCATGCGAATTTTCGCTGGCTCAAACGTGCCACGGTAATTTCGCTGCTGGCGATAGTCGGCTATCTGATGACCGACGTCCAGCCGCGTCATAACGGCGGCAGCTGGTACGGCTATGTATTGGGCAGTGTCGGCGTCCTGATGATCCTTTGGCTCACCCTAATAGGTATCCGCAAACGCAAAATGTCGCGAGGCCACTGGTCGCTAAAGGCCTGGACATCGGCGCATGTCTACATTGGACTTAGCCTGATTGTTATCGGGACGCTGCACACCGGGTTCCAACTCGACTGGAATGTTCACACGCTGGCTTATATATTGATGATGATTGTAATCTTGTCGGGCATCTGGGGGATTTCAGTCTACGCAACCATACCAAAGCTTATGAGCGCCAATCGCGACCAGACGACCGAGGCGCAAATGCTTGCTTCTTTGCGCTCGATTGACCGACAGCTGCATGACGCGGCGCAACCGCTTGATCAAAACCATGCAGAACTTGTGCGAAGTTCGCTGGATCAAGATCCGTTTGGTGGCGGAATTATCCGCAGGATGGCCAATCGATACGCGACCTGCAAGACGCGCACAGCGCATGACGAAATTCTACTTATCATGGGAAGTCAGCCGGGAGGCAAGGATGATCCGTTGGAGAAAGTCGGCTCGCTTTTGGGGCGCAAAAGGGCGATCCTAGCGCGGACACGAAAGCATTTACAGTTAAAGGCCATGCTTGAAATATGGCTCTATTTGCACGTGCCGCTGACATTTGCGCTCATCGCTGCGCTTATCGCCCATATTGTCAGCGTGTTTTTCTACTGGTGACCGCAGCATGACTTTTCTTGTCCGTCAAATATCGCGCACCTCGGATGGCCGGGAAATAATCCGTGCCTATCCCCATGACGTGCGCGAGATTATAATTGGCCGTGAAGCGTCGTGCGAGATCCACCTCACCGATTTGGCTGTTGAAATGCGCCATGCCCGGTTGACGTTGCAGGCGAATGGAAAGCTAGAGATAGCCGCACTTGCAGGGCTCGGTTTTGAGGTAGATGGCCGCTACACGTCGCAAGCGATTATCGAGCCAGCTGGTGGCGCCGAGATGCGCTTTGGCGGCCATTTATTGGTCATTTCGGAAGAGGATGCCGTAGTCGTCATTACCGTAGAGCGCGTCGAAGTGCTGTCGGACTCGACCAAAGAAAGGGATGAGATCGGTCTTTTCACCTTACGGGGTGTTTTGCCTAGCCGGCGGATTATGGCGTGGGCATTGTCCGTGATTGTACTGCTGGCTCTCTTGGTTTGGCCTATCCACACATTCTATAATTATCAAAATTCCGAAAAACGACCCACGGCTTTTCATGCCGACAGTCTTTGGAGCAGCGGGTCGCTATCGTCGGCGCATGCAGGATTGGGAATGAATTGCCAGTCGTGCCATACGGAAGCATTTGTTGCGGTGCGCGATAGTTCATGCGTGTCTTGCCATAAGGATGTCCACGATCATGCCGATCCTAAAAGGCTAAAACTTGCCAAAGCTCCGCTTGATTGGGATGGAAAAATATCGCGTAAAATTGCAGATAGTTTTAGTCGTCCCGAAGGCCGTTGCGTTGAATGTCATACAGAGCACGAAGGTGCCGGGCCGATGGAAGATACAAAGCAGCAATTTTGCAGTAGCTGCCACACCGATATGAACAAACGGCTGACTGACACAAAGCTTGCCAATGCGGGTGATTTTGGCACTGCGCATCCCCAGTTCAAGCCAACGGTGATAACCGCGGCCGGTTCCCCGCCGAAATGGGAGCGGATATCGCTCGATCAAAAACCCGTGGAAGATAGCGGATTGAAATTTCCACACAATGTTCATCTGTCGAAGACGAATGGTGTTGCGCGTATGGCCGCACGGCTGGGCAAGCAATATGATTTTGGTCAGGCGCTTGAGTGTAAGGATTGTCACGTAAAGACGCCTGATGGGGTTGGGTTTAAGCCGATCGATATGGAGCAAAATTGTTCCCAGTGTCACAATCTTGGTATTGAAAAGATCGGCAACACAGTGCGCACATTGCGCCATGGCGACCCAAAAATGGTCGTTGCTGACCTTCGCGCATTTTATCGAGCAGGCGGTCCCTACCGTGTAAGCACGCAGCAATCCATGGAAGGACGCAGGCGTCCTGGCGATTATGCCCGCAGCCAGCCATATTATGCCTATTTCGGCAGCGTCAATTACGGCCGCGCCGATAGCGCCATCCGCGCGGTCTTCTCAAAAGGTGGGGCATGCTATGATTGCCATAAGGTAATCGCGCCACCTGCCGGTTCGGACAATTGGCAAGTGCAAAAGGTCTATCAAACCTCGCGCTTTATGACGAAAGGTTGGTTCGACCATGACGCGCATGACACTGAAACCTGCTCATCCTGTCACGCGGCGAAAAAGTCGGGTAGTGCCAGCGAAGTACTGCTTCCGGGTATCAAGACATGTCGAACATGCCATGGCGGCGAGGCCTCTAACGCAGATGTTCCATCGAGTTGCGCAATGTGTCATAGCTTCCATGCCGATGAGGGGTCGCCATGGGTGCCAAAATTTGATATGACGCGCAAACGGGAACTTAGCAAAGCCCGCGTAGAGAATAACAAGGTGCGCACATAGACAGAGGGATTTGCGTTGTTAATTGCTCAGGTTACCGACATTCATTTAGGATTTGATCGGGATGACCCGGCCGAGTTCAACCGCAAGCGCTTGGATCAGGTGCTGCGGCATTTGAACAATGGCCCCAACCGACCCGACTTACTCATTGTCACAGGTGATTTGACCGAACATGGGGCTGCCGCGAGCTACAGGCAGTTGGCCGATGCGTTTAGCATCTGCAGCTTTCCCGTTCACATGGGCCTTGGCAATCATGATATCCGAAGCAATTTTACCGCGCAATTTCCAGAAGTTCCCGTGGCAGATGGGTTCGTTCAATACGCGCTGGAAGCTGGCGGTGTTCGGGTGCTAATGCTCGACACGCTGGAAGAGGGGCGTCACGGCGGTGCTTTTTGCGACACGCGTGCCAAATGGCTTCGATCAACACTTGCCCAAGATCGTAATACGCCGACGATCATCGCCATGCATCATCCCCCTGTCGAAATCGGCATAGCGTGGATGAATACCCATGCCGAAGAACAATGGGTCAGCAACTTCACGCGAGCGATTGAAGATGCTCCCAATGTAAAGGGAATAATCTGTGGCCATGTCCACCGGTCCATTGCCGTGCCGTGGCAGGGGACGTCTGTTGCGATATGTTCTTCTACCGCGCCGCAAGTAGCTTTGGACTTGAACCCTATTGATCCGGAAAACCCTGATGATCGGCCCATGATTGTCGCCGATCAGCCCGCTTATGCGCTGCACCTATGGAACGGACGTGAGCTCGTGTCGCATTTTGATAGTGCAGGTGACCGTGCTGTGTTGGCCAAATATGATGACCGACTGCAAGCGCTCATCAAACAGTTGATTGTAGAGCGACCTAACTAGGTGCTTTCAAGGGTGGCCGCCAATTGGTTACTTCCGCGTCATCCGTTACCATATAGGGCTTGCCTAGGCTGTTAAGGAAAAGCTTCTCCATTTCCGCCCGCGTAAACGGCCGCGAACCCAGTCGTCCAAATACCGCAATCTGTTTTCCGGTTTCATCTACTGCACGGTCACGGTCGATACCCTTAGAAATGGCATAAGCCGGTGACGGCGTTTTTGCCCAAGCAATCAGTTCCGGCTTTGGCGCAGGCGAAAAGCCATAATAATTGGGCTGGGTCGATGGCGACGTTAGCTGAATAACCTTCATCCCGTTTCTGCCGTCAGCGACATATGCGAAAGCCGAGGCATTGGTAGAGCCCACCACAACATCTTCGGCATCGGACAATTGTCCACCAAAAGTTTCTTTGAGATATATAGAGGGCGCTGCCGGTTTTGTGACGTTAACGATTACCAAGCCATCCTGCTTGCCGGCAATATATAGATATGTGCGTGCGACATAGAGTTTGCGGGCATTGGCCAGCGCGATATTGCCTTGCGGCACCGCTATTGGTTCGGCCAATTTGGTCACGTCAAATAACTTCACACCTTCGGCATCGCTAACCCAAAGATAGCGAAATTGAATTGCCGATGCGCGCGCATCATTCAGTTTAATCACAGCAGTCGTTTTTGGTCGCAGTGGATCATCAAGATCGACGACAACCAGCCCGACATCGGCGGTGACATAAGCATAATGTCCGGCAAGCGTGATGTGCCGCGCGCCTTTCAGAACGCCTTGATCGTTCCAAGTCACCGCACGTTTTAGGAAGTTATTGCGGAATTCGCCATCGGCCATTGTGTTGATATCGACAAGGATAAGACCTTCTACGCTATCGGTAATCACCGCAAAATTATAAATCGGGTGGAATGCTTGTTCCTGATTGGCTTCCCGCATTGCGGGCGTGTTTCGCAACGGACTGATCGGCTGGTTGGTTGCCAGCGCCATGCACGTCGCGTTCTTCGATTTGACCCGCGTATTATGACCTAACTTGGAGAATGGACCGGACAAAATCCGTTCGGAGAACCCTTTGTTAGCTATCGACGCGACGTCATAAACTTGAAAGCCGCGATTGCCTTGGGCGACAAACATATATTCGCCCCGCAGTTGCAGACAGCCAACTTTGTCGCCAGTGCCTTGCACAATATTGACGAATTCCTCTGTTGCGTCGGTTTCACCCGAGAGGTTTTTGTCGAGCGTCTTGCCGCGCACCCAGTTTTTAAGCTCGCGCCCATTTTGGTCCACGTGAAGCTTGTAATAATCCGGATAAGCATAGCGTTGTAGATACGAACCTATCACCGCCTGCGGCTCGTCCCATTCGGTTACGCGTACCGCCTCAAAACCGCCTTCCAGCCCAACCCACGCATTGAGCCCAACAAAATTCACGTAATTTGTACCAAGCAGCATCAATTGCGCCATGATCGCATTATTGTCGCCGGAAGCCGACAAATGGCAATCGGTGCATTGCTTTGTTTCGGTTTTGCGGACCGTATGAGGAAAATGTGGTGCGAATGCTTGGCTAGAAAAACCGATCGAACTGATCGGCGGCTGCTGAATGTATATCCGCTCACGGTTGACGTTCGTTGACGACAGGACCAGCGCAGAAGTGGATCGAACGGGCGCGATTATATTACCCTTGGTTGTCTGATGCCGCCCGAGTTGGAACATATCTTCGCGCGCAACTTGCGGGTTATAGGTCGCAAAATTGCGTGTCTCTTCTTCTTCATATTTATGTGTTTTGGTTTTCCAATTGGCCTCAATTGGCAAATGGCATCCGCCGCAACTTGTGGTCCACGACAGGTGGCAGGTGAAGCAGGTCATTTTGTCGTCACCATGGGCGCGTTCGCCTACGGGGACATCAAGTCCATATTTATAGTCGCCTGTTTCTTTGCCCACACGACCCATAAGTTTTGCACGCGCCGCTTTGGCGTTAAAATGTCCGCTGCCGGGGTTCATGCTATCTTTGACCAAGCTGACTTCCCATTCCAGCTTGGGATCAACAATGGATCGTTGGATCAGCTTGCGGCTGCCATCAGATTCAAACAGCCATTCGAAACGACGACGACCATCGGCATTGCGGAGTAACGCGAGATTATTCCCCTGCGGCCGCGCCGCCGGGCCAGATGTCAGTAGCGTGGGGTAAGCGTCGGCCGTGCCGTGACAATCTTTGCAGCCTATTTCGACAGCATTGGCGACTTCCGCATAGATCAGACCATTGCCATGGCTGTCCTGCGCGAAATGGCAGTCTGCACATTGCAGCCCCTTCTCGGCATGAATATCCATCATATGCACGGTCTTACCGGGATTTATCCCCGGCTCGACAAATTTGCCCTCACCCTTTTTGCGCCATTTTTCAGGATCGTCGGGCGCCACTATCTTGCCATCTGCATCCAGCAAATTGCCCTCGCGGTCGCGCTTGAAAATGCCACGGAAATTCCAACCATGGCCGTGATAATCCGCAAATTGGGTTTCTTTCAACTTAGGGTTAAGATCATACACATTGCGCAAGAAATCGAGATCCGACCATTTCCCCTTGGGTGCTGCAGCCTCAGGATTGCGGTTAAGAACTTTCAATCTTTCCGCCGCCGTTGGATATTTCTGCTTTTCGGGCCACATGGACGGCGCGTCAGATTCATAATCCCACATAGTATAGCCGAGGTAACTGTTCAGGAAGATGTTCGGCTGATGCATGTGGCAATTCATGCACTGTGATGTTGGAATCGCGCGCGTGAATATGTGGCGCAGTGGGTGGCCCTTTTCCTTTATTGGCCCTTCTTTATGGCCGGGCTCTTTCACAGCGCCATGGCCTTTGTCATCATGATCAGCCGGCTCCAGCTTATTGGCAATGGTCGGATCAATCGTCTGCGTCTGTCCGTCGCGGCCATATTGTGAATAGCCTAGGCTGTGCCGAGGTTCCCGATCGTTAGCGTAGATGACGTGACAGGCGGCACAGCCAGAGTGGCGATAATCACCAGGTTGATCATTCGTCCCCATAAACCACATGAACGGGTCGTTGAGCCGAGTTTTGTGGATATTGAGAATAGGGATGGCTACGCGTAACCCAGTAGCCGGACCGCGATTGGATTGCTTGAGATCGGGACGCCCCGGCTCTTCCAACCTTTGTATGCTGCCAGTCGGGTTGGGTAGGCCAACTTCGGCAAACTGCGTATTGATATTACGCCCGCCGCGTTCAAAGACGCGGAACACATCGCCGGGAGGAACAACTGTCCACATTGGCAGGGGATAAAGCGCGGCCAGCGCACCGCGCTTTTTTTGTTCCTCGGTCACTGTGCCGACAGGGCTGCCGGGCGACATAACTTTCGCCGGTTCGCCATGCTTAGTATAAGCTTCGCCAGCGACGTAATTTTTGTAGGGTAAAATGCCATTGTTATACGCAGCGCCACCCCATAGCATCGCACCTGACGCCATCAGTGAACGCTCGCCTGCTTCGATTACTTCCATATGGCAGGCACCGCAGGATTCGCGCACAACGCGGTAATCAGTCGGGTTGTTGAATCGAATGAATTCGGGGCTTTCTTGGTTCAACAAGGCGTAGCTGCGTTTGGGATTGGCAGACGATGGGAAATGCCAGCTTTTTGGATATTTGGGCAGGACGTGCGCCTTGTCACGCGCCGCGACATAGGCAGGGTCATCATGTTTCAGGTTGGAATTACCCATGACTTTCGGATCGCCACCATGACAATCCACGCAGCCCAGTTGCACGGCTGGCGAGCTGTGCATGGTCGGTGCATCGGTTTGGACGTGACAGGAATAACAGCCCGCTGATTTTGCCAGCACGTCTGACGCTTCTTGCGTGCGCGGTGCAGGTGGGAAGGTCGGGTAGATGCGCTCGACTGGCTTTTCCTTGTCCGCAGCATAAGCGAATGATGCCGCAAAAACGCAGCATAGCAGCAATAATATTACCGCCCATATCCGGTTATAGTTCAAGGCAAAAGCGGCGCGCATCAGTAAGTTAATATCACGTTGGCGAGCAGCGAGTAATAGCGTTTGTCGCGCGGCCGGTTGGTGAACAAATCTTTAAATCCTTTACCGGGCAACAAGGTGGCAGCCGACAACCGGGCAACGATGTTTTGCGTCGCTTTGGGACGCCATATCGCCGCTGCTGACAAGTCGCAACCGATCTCTCTTGGAATACTACCCTCCGCACGGAGCACTTTCAGATTGGATGTATTTTCGAACCACAGATAGTTGGCGTTTGTTGACAAACGCATCGTCGGCGTCAGATCAAAATCAGCCCCCGCGCCAAGCAATATGGTGCCAGGATTGTTGAAATTCGACTGACCTTGTTCTTTAGACGAGCGCAGCGAGTTTAATATACCGTTACGGCCATTGACGCTGATCGCACGGCCGCCGCCGGCGAAGGGAATAGTCTGGCGTATCCAGTAACTGGTGTCTGCTCCTGCAAAAATGGGATTTTCAAAAATCGCGTCGAAACCTGTTTCTTTGTTATCAAACGGGTCGCGGTCACCCATTGCATAAAGTCCAGACAGACGGAAACGCATCCAGTCAAGATCATAGCTTGCTTCAGCGGCAGTAAAGCCAGCACGGATTTTTGATTTTTGCCCGGTGAAGAAATTCTGACTATCGGTCCCGAGCGCGCCGTAGATTGATGCGGTTAGATTCACCCGTCCAATGCGGCCATCGGCATTATAACCAAGATAGACAACGTCGTAATTCCGACCGCGCAAATTACCAAGCAAGGCAGGTCGGACAGGAAAGCCATTATCGTCAATCTCGACCTGATTTTTCTCACGATTCATATTATAGACGGCAGTAATTTGGCTGGTCAGGCCAGGAATAGGTAGATCTTGCCGATATAGGTTTCCGATGAAAACCCAGTCGTTGCGCGGTCGCTGAACGACACTATTCAAGCCCGAATTGGTGTCTTTTTCCAGACGCCAGAAGGCGCCCAAATTATACTGCCAGCGGTTGTTATCCCGATTGCCGAAATAGCGGATGCCTAATTGCTGGTCGTTGAACAGAAAGCCCCGGAAATCGCTTTGGAACGGCTGTATGCCCACACGGATCGATTCGAAGTCATAACGATCCGATGTATTCCGGATGTGATAGTCAACGAACAATTCCTGCAATCCCAGAAAATGATCAAGCCGGTGCGAAGGCTTTGACGGCTGGACAAACAGCACGCGTTTTTCCGGAACATTTACATAATTGACGTTGAGCGCAAGCGCCACGCGATATTCTATATCGGGCGGTTTAAAAGCGGTCAGGCCTTTGATAAGTGCGGCACCAACGATAAACGTTTGTGAATATACCTCGCTACCGTCGTTACCAAAAATATCCAAATTGCCCGGACGCTCGGTCGTTTGTACGCCGACTGGTATCGGGAATGTCCGCGCTTCAACAACCGTATCGCTGACCGCGCTTGCAACGAAAAACCAATCATTGGCCTTGATAGGCAACCACGGCACCTTCGCGCGATTGATGGGACGGTCGCCCTTGTAGGTATTCTGGTTGTACGGATCGAACCAGCGCTCCTTCACCAGCCCTAAAGACTGGATAAGGCGCCACCTGTCCGGAATTGGAAACTCATCGGTTGGAAATGCCTCAGGTGGAGGAGGACGCACCGCGCCAATATTATCTTGCGTGACTTTGTCAGGGAGGCGCGGTTGATATCCTGGACGTTTGCGACCTTCGATAATGCCATTATCGGGTTCGGCAAGCGGATCGCCTTTGGATTTCTTTGGCAAAGAGGTTTCGGCTTCGACTGGCGCCGCATCCATTACTTGCGCGTCTGCAGCAGTCGGTTCCGGCGTCACCCCGACGGCGGCGAGCGCGCTATAAACACTGGTTACTGTGGTTGCTGGCATTGGCGGCAGATCGGTAAACATCATAACCCCTGACACACATTCTGCTGGTTGGTACCCAAGAAGGGCGCGAACGGGCAGCCAATGTAGCGCAGCCTTATTTTGGCTCCACCCACAGTGACTTCGATCTGATCTGTGCGTATCGCAGGAGGGGCATTCCCAATGCCGCCAATGCGCAGGCCCGTGGTATTTGCGCCTAGGAAGCCAGCCATATCATCCTGATCTATACCATCTCCCGAAACGCCAATCGCGCCAACCAAGGTTGATCCGCGATAAACCGGCACGGATCCGGGGAAAATTTGGATGCCGTTTTGCAATCGGTTTTGCCCGGTTGTAGCGTCTGGCATCGTGGTGCAGCGGGCGGGAGTGTCTGGATTTCTGCCCAGCAAAAAGCCAACATGGGTATTAACATTACCGACAATCAAGGCGGACTGAAGTCCGGTAGAAAAAGGATTGAAGCCGTTAATGTCGCGCGAAAATGGTCCGGGGGCTCGCCCAACTTCGCCATCGGGGAAATAGGGCCGTGAAATATTGCTGATCGCACGGGTGGTCCACGCATGCTGACCGGTGAAAATGTTGCTGCTGCCGAAAAATGTCCGCGCGCTGGCAAGAAACGTACCGACACTCGGACTATTGGTTGCAGCCAAATCGGATGCTGCGCGCGGGTTAGAGAAAAACGCGGCGGTTCTTGCTTTTTGCAATGAAACATCCGTACCAAAAACAGGTGCATCAGGGCCGCGCACAATGCCAAGGACCGCGCCATGCGTGTCGACCAGGCTGATCGTCATTTGTGCGAGACTGTCATTAGGGCGGCGAATTTGCCCGCGAGAGCGGCTCATTACTGCGAAGGATTCTTCCAGCAACGATCGGGCCTCGGCGGCGCTGAGTGGTGTCGCAATCGAGGCAGCATCTGTTCCGGCGCGTATTGGGAAGCGATTGGTTCCCGATCCATCGGATAATATATAGGCATCGCGGTTGGTAAACTCCGCTGCGGTGGCCGCTCGGACGCCCGATGCCTCGCTGCCAAAAACCGTCCCAGCGATTATGCTGCCGACGGAATAACCCGGGACAGGCACCACATTGCCAACTCTACCGTTCAGCGCAGCAAAGCTTTGCACGGAGCCACCGCGCAATCCGGCCGTTGTCGCGTCCGAATAGCGTAATAATGTACCGTCGACACTGATGCGCTCGGCCTTGATATCCTCGTTGGGCGCGAAACCTTGCGTTGCTGCGAGCGCAATAAATTCCTCAACATCATTGTCGACGTTCAAAATGTTCGGGTCGAAACCATAAATGCCATCGCCCATTACGCCCACGCCGCCAACAACTGCGCCGTTTTTGTAAAGAGGAAATCCGCCCGCATCTGCCGATAGTCCCAGCGGCGAACGCTTGGGACCGATAAGTGCGGCCGTGCCAAAACTGCCAAAGCGTTGCATCAGGTCTGAACATGGGAGTTGGCTGAATTGCACGCCATATAATGGGCCGCTTTCCAAGCCCACGGTTGTCGGCGCCGGTGGAAAATGCTGCTGGATAATCTGGCTTGCCGTGCGGGTAGAAAAGGCGTTGGCACTGCTCGACAGATAAGCGCCGGTAATCGCCTTTGCGATGGCCCCTGCAACCGCCGCCGGAGCGGGCAGATTAACACCTTGCAGATCGGTGTTTGATGAAGGCCCGGCTGGCGCATCAGGAACCTTCAGGCTTAAATTCGCGCCGTTCATAACGAACACGCCGAGTACATTGCCAACGCGGTCTACTACCGCGATGGTGGAAGGCAAGTTTCGCGCCTGCGCCTCTGCCACTGCCAGCGATATCACGCGTTCGACATCTGTGACCGTGAGCGATTCCGGTGCGGGATCTGCATACTGTCTCGCCGCACTGGATGTTGGCGTTGGCGAAGGCGCCAGCGCGTTGTTGCCGCCACCGCTTGCGCCGCTGCTGCTTTCGCTGCCGCCACAGGACGACAATATAAGCGAACAGATTGTAATGATCGCCGTCAGTTGTTTACGCATAACTATCGTAATGCCCGGACTGCACTGGCAGCGGCGCCAATTGAACGGCGGAAATCGGACGGGCGATAGGCGTTGGGATCACGCACCGCGTCATAGGCGCGGTTTACATTGGCACGGATGCCCGCTGCCGCACCTTGCGTGAGGTTGCCCGAGCGGACGAGTGCACTCAACAACGTATCGACCGCCATAACGGCTTGCACCGAACCCTCATAATCTGTGAGGCGCGCAGCAATAGCATCGCTTGCAATGGTGTCGATGATTGCAAAGGCTTGGCTGCTGCCAAAACTGCCCGACGCAAAGTTATTAGCCAAATTATCAGCGGCGATTGACAAGCGCCGCGCCGCTGCGACGGCCGTGGTCCGGTCCAGCGCCAAAGCAGCGTGGAACTCCCTGCTGGCCTTATCGAATTGCCCTGCCGAGGCTGGAGCCGTTACCCGCGCAGCCGCCGACAGCATGATCATGTTCTCATCATTATAGGGCGGCATGCCCTCTGGAATTGGCCGCCCGGGATTGTTTACACCAGTCCTAAGTGCGTCCTTCTGATCATAAATCCGACGGTGGCAGCTATGGCAATCAAAGAAATAGAATTCTGGAAACACACCCTCGGTGCCACGACTTGCGCTCGCATAAAGATCTAGCGAGCGTTTGAGTGCAAGCGCCTGCCCGACAGCCCATAGCTGAACATTGTCGGTGCGCCGCTTGCGCGCCACATAATCGGCATCCTCGTCATGATGTTGCTGCAGAGATGAGAATAGGTCGAGTTCAAACGAGATACGGGGGTGCCCTGCCGCCATGATCCGGTGGTTTACAAACTGCCCTTGGGCGGCGCTGCCAAAATGGCAGTCAAGGCATACGCCTGCGCGTACCTTTGGATTTTCCAGCGGCGTCATGCCGCGTGCCACATTTTTGGCGTGACTTGCACCCACGGCGTAATGGCTGGCAATCCAATTGGATGCACCGCCATGGCATGCCTCACATCCCACACCGTCAGCTAGCTGAAAGTTGTTGCCCCGCGACGCGGCTGGGTCAGCGTGACAACCAAGGCACATTGGCGCAGACGATGCTTTGCCGATACCCAAATTGCGCGCTATTTGCGCACTGCGTTGACCCAATAAGGCGGAATAGGCTTGGCTATGTTTTCCGGCAGGCGAAGAAGGTTCCTGCCAACGCAAAACCTCATCCTGGCGTACAACGGCGCCATCGGCTTCCAACCGGCCATGGCACGTTGAACCAGCGCATGAGGCAACACCCAGATGTGTATTATCCGCAGTTCCTGAGGCCCGCACAGGGGACAAAATTGGAAATACAACTGCCATAATCATCAGGAGGATGCACAACGAAAGAAGCACACCCGGCAGAGCTTTTAAGAAAATACGGCTGTTTCCAGACTCGGCCATTAATCGTGCATTCCCCTCAAATCGGTAAGACCAAAACTCTAATTCAGTCGGTACGTCTATCCGGTTCTTTGATCAAATATTCAAGCAGATTGGCGGCAAACGGTGTTCACCGCCAATCTGTTGAAATCACACTACACCAAATGCGAGCATGGCGTCGGCAACTTTTTTGAAGCCCGCGATATTTGCGCCTCGCACATAGTCGCAATAGCCACCTTTCGTCTGCCCATATTCGAGGCAGCTGCCGTGAATGCCATCCATGATATCGACCAGCAATTGCTGGAGCTGTTCGGCCTTCCACGAGATGCGGCCTGAATTCTGGCTCATCTCTAGCCCAGAAACCGCAACCCCGCCCGCATTGGCCGCCTTGCCCGGGGCAAACAGGATTTTTGCGTCCTTGAAGACGTGGACGCCTTCGAGGTTGGTTGGCATGTTAGCACCTTCGCTAACCGCAATGCAGCCGTTTTTGATCAATTCTCTGGCGTCATCGCCGAGCAATTCATTCTGCGTGGCGCAAGGTAGTGCAACGTCACAAGGGACGCCCCAAGGACGCTTGCCTTCATGATATGTTGCCCCTTTGAACTCATTTACATATTCACTAATTCGACCGCGCCGCACATTTTTAAGTTGTTTGATCCAGTCGATTTTTTCCTGCGTCATACCATCCGGATCATGGATGAAACCGGCACTGTCGGACATTGTGACCACCTTGCCGCCCAGCATCGCCACCTTCTCGGCTGCATGGGTTGCAACATTGCCTGACCCTGAAATCACCGCAACTTTGCCTGCAAGATCGTCATTCTTGGTCTTCAGCATATTGGCGAGGAAATATACCGCGCCATAACCGGTTGCTTCGGTACGGATCAACGAGCCGCCATATTCCAATCCTTTACCGGTCAACACGCCGGTAAACTGGTTGGTGATCCGCTTATACTGCCCAAACATGTAGCCAATCTCGCGCGCACCAACGCCGATATCGCCGGCGGGCACATCCACATCAGCTCCTACATGGCGGTAGAGTTCGGTCATGAAGGACTGGCAAAAGCGCATCACTTCATGATCGCTTTTCCCCTTGGGGTTGAAGTTCGACCCACCCTTGGCTCCACCCATCGGCAGGCCAGTCAGCGCGTTTTTAAAGGTCTGTTCAAACGCCAGAAATTTGAGAACGCTCTCCGTAACCGAAGGGTGAAAGCGGATGCCGCCTTTATAGGGGCCAATTGCATTGTTGTTCTGCACACGCCAACCGCGTTGCACACGAACGTTACCGTTATCATCCTCCCAGCAAACGCGGAATGAAATGACCCGGTCGGGTTCGGCGATACGCCGCAATATCTGTTCCTTGTGATAGCGCTCCTTGTCTTCCATGAAGTCAAAGATATCTACTGCAACTTCCTGCACTGCCTGAATGAATTCAGTCTGTCCTGGGTTGCGCTTGCTAACGCCCTGCATGAATGTGGGCAGGTCGACGTGATCATTCAGTGCCATAATATTGGTCCTCTTCCCTTAGAGTCTGACTCATAATTATCGTGTTTAATATCATAGTTTTGCGATTCGTCTAGCGAGGAACTGGACGGAGGCCATGAACAGCCATGCCGTTGCGGAAGCGATGCTGCGCTCGAAGTCTTTGGCAAGGCGCCGGTTGCGGTTTAGCCATGCGAACGTTCGCTCGACGACCCATCGGCGCGGTAGAACAACAAAGCCATTTGCCCGGTCAGAACGCTTTATGATTTCGATGGTCCAGTCGCCGATCTTGGTCAGCGCGGTTTTGAGCTTGTCACCGGCATAGCCGCCATCGGCAAAGACATGGCGCAGCCAAGGGAAACTATAACGGATGTCGGAGAGCACGATCGGCGCACCGTCACGGTCCTGTATATCGGCGCTGTGAATAATGGCGTGTACCAGAAAGCCGTTCGTATCGGTGATGATATGGCGCTTGCGCCCCTTCACTTTCTTGCCCGCGTCATAGCCGCGTATGCCGCCGCTTTCCGTCGTTTTGACAGACTGGCTGTCAATCACTCCGGCGCTGGGTGAAGCCTCGCTACCCTGCGCCACCCGGGCATCCTGGATCAGATAATGGTTGATCCGTTGCCATGTGCCATCATCGCGCCAAGCGTAAAACCAACGCTGCACCGTCGAGGAAGGTGGAAAGCCCGGCGGCAGCATCCGCCATGGCAGGCCACCGCGTAGCAGATACAGCATCGCTTCTACTATCCGCCGCATCGGCCATTTGCGCGGACGGCCGACAAAGGACGGCAGCGGAAAAAACGGTTCCAGAACCGCCCACTCCTCATCAGTTAAATCACTTGGCAAAGCCAATCCGTTGCGTGCATGATGCGCGCGAGTGGTGTCGGTCCACATCGTTGAAATCCTTCGGGTTGTTGCAAAACCGCTGAATCAATGATGTGGAAAAGCGTCAAGCTAACTCGCTGACACTACTCAACTTAATTTCGGGTCAGACACTTAGAATTTGAGTGGCAAATTTCTAACAAGCACCACCCAGACAGATTGTCCGTCGTCAGAACATTTGGCACTGATGGCTGCGTAAATTAACGGAGCATTGGCCTCATCAGTTGGGTTGATATTAGGCGGCGAGCTTGCGGTGTTGCAAGCGCCGATATTCGATAGTCTGTCGTTTGATCCTTTCACGTTGTTTGGACTTGTAACGGTTTCGTGCCGGTCACTTGAGAGTTAAACACTCATACAAGGAGACCGAAGAGATGATGAAGCATACAGAAGATTTCAAACAAGAGGCCGTATGGCGTAGGTAACAGTGGGCTGCAATAAGCCAGTTGCATAATGCCCGAACTAGAAGGGCTTCAATGCCGCCAAGCGACCGTAAGAATCGTCCCACCTACTACAATAACGTAAATATTCCGGTATTTCTCATATCGGCGCACGTCTGCACCAAGAAATTTGCAGACTTTGCGCCAGGAGCGATTGTCAAACGAATAGCTCTCCGCACCTTTCCCAGCGGAGGTGGCTTTTCCATAATCCAAAACCAAATCAATGGCGAATTCAGGAATGCAGCGCTGCTTCGAACGACATAATGAATGATATGTATAACTATTTTTACTAGAATAATCTTGATATGATTTATTAAAGATAAGTGAATTATTTAAATAGGGCGCACGACAACTGTCAAAAGAGCGAGCCATATGAACTCTCCTGTCCGGATTATATTAAAAAATGTTTGGGATTATCGTGCAGTGCATCACTGCATCGATGGACCAATATTAACCAGACGATGTATTAATGTCAAGGTTTGCCAAATTTTATCAAAAATCTCACCATCTGTCCGATTCAGTATTTCGGAGGCATTCAATCTACAAGGTGCCAGATCGATTGGGGTAGCTGGATGTGAGCTGCTAGCTTAATCGATTAAGGTAGCAAAATTGCAGGGAGCAGGCTTAGCGACTTCAGTTGGAAGATTGGTACAGGTAACCAGTGGGCCTATGCAATGATAAGGCTTCAAGCATTGCAATTGAGCGCTTGCTTACCCGGGTAAGCAAAATGGCACAGGTCACGCTTGTTATCCTAAAATTTTAGGATAACTAAACTTTATCCCACACGTGTAGGATAAACACTCCAAAATCACACCAACTATCTGAAAAACAGTCACAATATGACGAATTTTGTACAGCTAAAAAATGCACAAATCGTGCACACGACACAGAAATGCATCACAAACTATTGATTTATAACGATTATTTTAATAATTAAGTGCCCTCCGAAGGCAGAGGCCAGAGGTTCGAATCCTCTTGGGTGCGCCATTTCCATTTTTGAGTTGTTCAGATCGAATAACATCTTGAATGGAAAGGATAATTCGCTGTTTCGAACGGCTCCTTTTGGGTCATAGACCAAATGCTTCGGAAAGGTGAGCCTGAGGGCCATCTTCTTGTCCGAAAGCGAGCCATTCTTCCATAGATTCCAAGGACTTGCGAGAAACGCCAACGCGTTTCGAAAGCTTTCGTCGAAGTCGCGCTTAGGCTGCGCTGCACGAGCCATTTTGTCCTTCAAAAGCAGCTTTGTGCTTTCCAATTCCGCAATACGATTCTCGTATGCGCCGATGACCGTCGGGCTTTCAGCCTCGACGATCCGGTCAAGCAACTGCTTCACCTTGCGATCAATTTCAGCGAGTTCCTTCTCAATCGCCTTACGCGATTGATCGGCGTTCATCGCCTGCTTGTTCCAGTGATTCCGGAACGCAGCAGCGGCCAGTTCGACCAGCTCTTTCGCTGGAGTGACGGAGCGAAGAAGCGCCTCGAATGCACCTTCCACTTTCTCCCGTGCATACGACTTGCCGCGAAGATCGCAGGCGCGCTGGCGGCATAGGTAGTAGGGATATGCCGCACCCTGTCTGCCCTTGCTGTAATTCGCTGTCAGAGGATGGCCGCATGACGGGCAGCAGATATGACCACGAAGCGGAAAGTCCGCGCTCACATCGGCGCGGACGGCACCGCGTGCCTTGCCCTTCAAGCGATCCTGAATCTCATTGAACGTCTCGATAGAGATCAGCGGCTCGTGCTTGCCGAGGCGCGGTGCGACATTCCACGATGGAACATGCACGATCCCCGCATAAATCGGGTTCGTGAGAATCTGCTTCACGCGTTCATTCGACACCGAACCGTTCGCCATTTTCGGAACGCAAGGCTGCGCTTCGAGGAAACGCATCACTTCGGCTTGCGAAGCGAAGCGACCACTCGCGAAGCCTTCGAGAGCTTCGCGAAGCACCGAGGCAAGCGGTTCATTGTGAACGAGCACTTTGCCGCCGCTAGAATGACGCGCATACTTGTAGCCCCAGACGGCCTGGAACACCCAGAAGCCTTGCTGGACACGTGCTGTCATACGGTTGAGCGTTTGCTCCGCGTTCTTTTGCCGCGCGTGCTGACTGACACATGCGAGCAGATTCTCGACAAGCTTGCTGTCCGAATCTTCGCCAAACTCGATTGATGGAGATTCGAGCGATGCGCCGGTTGCGCCGATATCTGCACGAAGCTGCAAATGCGCTTCGATGCCGCGTGCAAGGCGCGAGATATCATCGATCACGACGACGTGAGAATGTTTGCGTGTTGAGCGCAAGAATTTGATCATCGCATCCATACCTGGACGCTTGACCAAACTTCCCGACATATCGTCTTTGAATACCTCGACGACCTCATAGCCCTTGTGCTCGCAATAGCTGCGGCAGCG
Source organism: Sphingorhabdus sp. (assembly GCF_050921905.1). Taxonomy (NCBI): domain Bacteria; kingdom Pseudomonadati; phylum Pseudomonadota; class Alphaproteobacteria; order Sphingomonadales; family Sphingorhabdaceae; genus Sphingorhabdus; species Sphingorhabdus sp. Next base: position 1,879,514 of record NZ_CP050888.1, read on the forward strand.
TTGTTCTTGTGAGGATAGACCGTCAGTCCTGATCGTCTGCTGCGCAGATGATACGCGGCAATAGATAACGGCTTTCTTTGAATTTATGTCTGTCATGGCGCAATTTCCGGTTTGTTATGTTTTGTGATCGCGCCCTCATGACTGAGGTCAACAAGCATGGCGTTGCCAAGAGTTTTCATCTTACCATCTTCACGCCCATTTTGTGAAGAGTCCGAAGCTCCCTTTTCGAGAGCAAGCTCAGTGGGATCGAAACCCCAATCGGCAGCGGCAAACGCTGCCATGATGCTGTCAACGACTTGGATCGCCTCGTCTTTCTCAGCGTCCGTCATTCCTTCGATAGTCGCGACAATCGCGCGATACCGGTCGAGTTCCTCAGGTGTAATTCCGACAATCTCGTTCATCACAATCACCATCGCGCACGCTCGATGGCGAGCGGCCTGATGGGAATTCTGCGTGTCTGGTCAGAACAACGTGGGGGAAACTCGCGCAGAACACGCTCAGTTTGCGACCACATTATAATATAATCATAGCATGATTTGAACAAAAATTACAAGCTTTTCCGCAGAATTCTGCGGTTTCTATCGTTCTAGCCCGCGATCTTTGCCGATCATGCGTTCACCGACGTTCCGGATTTTGTTGATGCGTTTGACATGATCGTACTTCACCCACTGCTTCGCAGCGTTCCACATACGCTGTTCAGGATTGTTCTTTGCAAAGGGCGGCGTCAGTTCATGCGGGTGCCCTTGCTTGGTCAGCAGATCGCGATAGCGGGCACTTGTGAGCGATGGCTCGCAGAGAACAAACCTTGCCTCCATCCGCTGGATGGCGCCAGCTACACGTTCATGAACGCGCGACTCCCGAAAGGTTCGCGCGCCCTCATTGTTGAATCGCGATGTCAGGGTGGAGTTCTCGTTCATTCCGACATTCCCTTGTGCAGATCGCGCACGTCGCGCACTTGGCTGCGCCACGGATCGACGGTGAAGTAGGACACCGCATCAGCGACGAGCAGATGCGGCATAGATGCCACGCGGATGACTTGGCGCGTGGGGCCAAGTGCGATCACATCGCCCGCCTGCAACACAGGCCGCTTCGTCTCAGACAGATTCGCGTTCGCCGTTTGCACGACGCCGCCAGCGTGGCTGACACCGCCTTGCAAGATCGTCATCGTGCCCGACCACAGCTCGATGTCTTTCAGGAGATCAGGCTCCCACACCGACTTCATGGTAATGATGCCGACCTGATCCTCGATGTCTTTGACTTGCTCCTTCGACCATTGCGAGGTGAGCGAGTTCCGGCCTTGCGCGAAGAACCAGTAACTCACGCCGAGACCGCGATAGAGCCGCAGCGAACGCAGGATGCTGGGGACCCTGGGGAGGTTGGCGAATTCATCGACGATGAAGCTTGTACGCACCGGCCCGCGCGCCGCTGCGATCACTTCCGTCATCATAGCAATCAGCATCGACACCCATGCTTTCGCGACATCGATGCGATTGGCGGGAAGGATGATGAAGATCGTGAGCTTCTCACGCTTGGCGCGTGTCAGATCGATATCGTGAGACGAGCAGGCGTTGCCGAGCGACTTTCCAGGCTCAAATGCCGAGAGAGCCGATGCAGCTTCGCTGCGAATGGCCTCCCACTGCTTCTCTGCATTCACGCGCATTGATGCGAAGGCCTGCGCACGGCGTGCGATGGACTCGATGGCGCAGGTCGCCATCATCGAAAATTCCATCGCGAAATGCTCTTCATCGCCGTGCAGAAATTTCCAGACATCTGGCAGCGTGCATTGCTCGCGCATTTCATGCGCGAGATATTCTGCACGCAGCGAGCAAAGTTGGATTGCACCTTTGCGCACCCACGCATTGTCACCATCGCGTGCGGGTGCAGGCATGACGATCTCGAAGATCGCTTCCGCTTCGCCATCCGGCGAGCCACCAGCTTCGATCACTTCTGTCAGCCGGAAGAGCGGATTCACATTCGTGTTCGGATAGCCATGCAGGCCATAGGGATTGAAGTAGATGACATCGGTGCCGAGCACATTGCGACGATGCGCCGATGATGAGAAGGCAAGTTCGCCGTCTTTGATATCGACAATCACTAGCGTGCGATCATTCGAGTGCGCGAGGTTCGGCTGGATCAGTGTTGTCCCTTTGCCACCGCCCGCGCGATTGTAAGTGAGGAGCGACTCCTCACCATTGTGAAAGATGAAGTGACCGAATGCACCGAAGGCTCCGAGGAACAGGCCAGTGCTGTTCAGCAGGCCAGCCTTTTTGCAGTCATCCAAATCAGCAAGCCGCCCGTCGCCCAAAGCGCCGGACGGCTGTGCAGTTGCCATTGCCTCTTCGAGTGTCTCAGCTCGCTCTCGCGCTTCACGCGCGCGATCAGCTTCGCTCCAACCACGATGGAGCGCGAAGCCGCGCTCCATCCAGTTCAGAAAACTTCCGCCTTGTCGCATCATCGGCCCTCCCGCATGAAGCGCGGCGGGGGCGGCAGATCGATAGGCGGCAGTGCATCGATGCGCTGACGCAGTGCATCTTCACTCGGCAGTGCGTTCACATAGCCGGTGAGATCGACGTTCGCGCTTGTGACAGCCGCATCTTCGAGACGACCGCTTGCAATGCCCCGCTGACGTTCCGCTTCCGCGAGAACATTGTCACCAGTGCCAGGTTCGAGCCAGTTAAGCACGGTGCCCAATGCTTCGGCACCATTCGCAAGCCCGACATTCGCGCCACTCGCCTGAGCTGATTGGCCCATCTGCCGCTCGACATACGCACCGCGAAGGCGGTTTGCGGCATCGAGCTGCATCTGGTTGATGGCAACCGCCGCCTTGTAGGCTTCGAGATAACCTTCAACGATGCGGGCATATTGCGCGTTGCGCTGCTCATAAGCCGCGCGCACCGCGTTCACGTAGGCCTGAACTTCGGCGTCAACCGCGCCTTCGTTCTCTTTCACCTCTCCGCTGACATCACCGAGATATTCACCGGTGAAATCTTGCGGCCTCCAACCTTCCGGCGCGAAGCGCACGGCAGCGAAGAACAGGCCGCCGACAACGACGACTGTGATCGCCGTGTTGAGCGCAGCCGGAGTGCGAAACTTGCGTTTGCGCTTTTTCGATTCAACGCGCGGCGCAGCCGCGTGAACCACTTCCGTTCCGACCTGGCGCGCAGCGCCGTCGCCGTAGTCGAGCTTGTATTGAACGTCAGACATGAATTGTCCTCCATCGCGGGATTGCGATGGAGGACAGACATCATTGAACAGGAGGTGCAGTGGGGCAAACTCAGTTCAGAACACTTTTTGCGGCAGCAGGATCATGCGCAGCGAGCGCGATCCACAATAGTTTGATGCGCGCCGCAATCCTCGGTGAGGCAGCGAGCCGACGAGGACGCACACGTCCCGCGAGAAAATCGCCTGCCCATGATGCCGAATAATCATCACCGAAGATGCCATCGACATCGACGCGGAGCAGATCAATTTCGATCCCATCATGATCGATCACGACAGCTTCGCATGCGATGATGCGATCATAGACCCAATCAACCAGACGCCGCCGTGAGATGCGCGGCTGAATTCGCGCATACTCAATCGCGAGATTGAAGATTGTGAAGGCCTCGCGCAGTATCGCAGGACTTGGAACATAGATGATATCGGGGCCACGTGAGCCGCTACGGTCATTGCAACGGCAATCGCCGCCAAAAGAATTTTGAGTGGTCATCACTCTCGCTCCTCATGTCTTGTGGGGAGCGGCCGCGCTTGGTTCTCCCAAGCCCTGATCAGTGATTTCTAAATGCCAGATGGGGGAAACTCAGTCCTCCGGACTGTCTCCGGAGAATTTCCGGAGATTTTGCGCGCGACTCCGGAGTGCAGCCGGAGCGCGATGCACAAGCGCGCTTCACATTCGCCTCGACTGAATCTACGTCTCAGTCGGAGCGAGTGAAGGCGATATGGATTACAGCGATTTCAAGAAGCTAAGTGGAATATTGCGGGCAGACCTTCACGCCGCTCGCGAAGCCAAGATGCAAACATCTGCTTGCTTGTTTCAGATGATCCAAGCCTTTCAGGATTATTCGGCGCGCGAGCGCCCCGAGAAGTACAAATCCTTTGTCGAGTTCGCAGAGGCCTATCGCCCGATCTATCAGGTTGCCTTTCCGTCGGACATGGCAGCAGCTCGCGCGCAGGTTGGACGCAAATGCGAGGATGCGAAGAAATCGCACGCAGGCGACTTCGTCGCGTTGATGCTCTTTTATCAGTGGACCCGCACGCGCACCCAGTTTCAGGAGTTCATGGAAAGCGCGCGCGATCTTGATCCATTTGTGACCTACTTCCTCAAAGGCAAAGAGGGCCGCGAGAACGCTTCGAAGCGCGGCGTCATGAAGCGGATTGATATCAATGCGCGCGTACCGATCAATCTGATCGACTGGGAGATTGCCAATCGGCGCGTTGAGCTGGAGAAAAAGGAGCGCACCAACAAGCTCAGCTTCTACAATCTCTTCATCGACTCTGTCCCCGATCAGGCGATGCAGTTCGAAGGTCTCACGCATCTCAGCGTGTGCTCGACGCTCGTTACGACCGTCGAACCGTTTGGTGTTCTCAGAAATTTGCAGGTTCTTGATTGCAGCTACATCCAGCTCGACAGTCTCACTGGCCTGAGCGTTGGAAACCTTGAGCAGCTCTTTTGCGGTGTCACGAACGTACAGGACATCACAGTCCTGCAAGACGCCCACAAATTGCAGCGCCTTTATATGGGCAGCACCGACATCGCTGACCTGACGCCATTGCGGAATTGTCCTGAGCTGGTTTTTTTGAGCTGCGAGGACACGCTTATTTCCTCGCTCGATGGCTTGGAAAACTGCACCAAGCTTACTTACATCGATTGCTCTGACACTGCCATTCGCAACCTCGATCCGATTGCAGGCTTGCCGAACCTTGAGGATGTTATTCTCAACGGCTGCCACATCGATGCATCGCTTGAGCGTCTATGCAGCATCCCGACCTTGAAGAAGCTGACATTCTACCAGGGCACCGCCGAGAGAGTTCCCGCCGACATTCTCAGCCGTGAATCGTATGAGAATTGCCTATCGCGTCTGCGCGAATTTTATCGCCAGCGGCGAAAGCTCACGTCGAACCAGTGAGAGCGTGCAAATCGAACGCCTTTGCGTGACGCACCTACTGATCAAGCTGATGGTCATCACCTTTCTCGTGAATGCATGAGCACAATCGCGAGCTGAATTGTTCCGACCATTGCACCCGTCCGCTTCGCTAATGCGTGCAAGCCCCAGCCCGCACCACTCAGGCCAAGCCTGACCGAGTAGGGGCGTTGCACGCGCAAATCGGCGTGTGCCGCCGGTCTCCATCAGCCGCGCGAATTGTCGTGCGGCATAACGAAAGGAGACCATCATGGGACTTGATATGTATGCCCACTCAATGCCGAAGGACGATAATCGTCCGCCCGTCGATTTCGAGGTCGAGGGTTTGCACCTCGATCACACACCGCGCATCCATTATTGGCGCAAGCATCCGAACCTTCATGGCTGGATGGCTGGTCGCTACTACGAGAAGGGCGGCACCGACGATGATTTCAACGTCAACACAGTCGAGCTGACGCCAGAGGATATCGATGAGCTAGAGCGCACGATTCTCGAAAACCGACTTCCAGATACGTCCGGTTTTTTCTTCGGCGCAACGACCGGCGAAGAACGCGATGACGATCTCGAATTCATCCGCAAATGCCGCGAAGAATTCGCGAAGGGTCGCACGATTGCCTACTACGCATGGTGGTGACACCAAAACGCGAGGCGATGGTGACATCGCCTCGCGTCAGCTTTTTCCGATCATGGCTTGTTACGCGTCGGCCTTCGGCGCGCGACGCTTGTATGGCCGCTTGGGGCGCACGGCGATTTCAGGTGATGCGGCCAAAGCAGGCAGCGGCGAAGGTGATACGGGCGCGCGCGGCGCATTCGCACGCTCCATCATCGACATGCCGAGCAAGATCACTGCAAGCGGGATCACTTCGATGATTGCGCCAATCGCGAGCGCGCTCAGCGTCGCATCGGGATACATCCCGAGATAGGCGATGTTCGAGACGACCGGAATACCAGGCAGCGGACGTTCTTTCAGCGCCGCGATGTCTTCGAGACCCTCGACGAGCGCATCTGCGATGCCGTCGAAATTCTGCGTGATCGCGTTCGCGGCTGCGACCGGTAGGCCCGCCGCGTGCCAATCCTTGGTGAGAGATTCCGAGGCTGCGAACAGCGCCTCGGTTGCAAGCGCATCATTGATGCCGCGCATCACACGTTGCCATTCGTCAGCGAGTTTGCGCGCATCGATCATCTTTTTGTGACGATCATTTTCGGAATCGATCACGCGCCGCAGATCGATCAAGATTCGATCCGCGCGCGCAAATTGGCGAGAGAGAAATGCGCGATTTGCATAGATTGAATTGCGCGCACTTTTGCATCCATCAGCGATATTGCTGAGCGTAATTGCAACACGCCCGACATCGCCGCCTTCGCGGCTGAATGCGCCGGTTGCACCTTCCTGATTGCTCATCGCATCGCCGACATTTTCGCAGTCGATCAGAAAGGGTTCGCGATTTTCAATCGTGGAGACCGCCCTGCGACGCAATTCCGTTTCGGTTTTGAATTCCTGGTGTGCGAATTCCAAATGCGCGCGTTCACCGGCAGGCGCACCAAGCACCGATGCCGCCGCGAGCAGCAGCACGGCGGCAATCGCGGTATAACCGCCGATGAATGCCGCCTTCGCTGCCCCGCGCACAGTTTGCGGCAGCGTCGGAATGTGCCGGATCGCGATATAGCTCATTGCGCTGAGACCAATAGCAATCGCGACGACCGCGAGCGCGGTTTCAAACCACGCGAGCGGCGTCATCGCGCCCGATGACGATACGAGTTCGCTGATCCATACGCCTGCCATGCAGGCGGAGATGGAATGCAGAATCCCGTTCACGATCAGCAGAATTTTGAGGTTGGGTTGTTTGTTCATGGCGACATCTCCTTTGTCGCCGCCGATTTGCTACCAACCAAATTGCGCGGTGGGGCAAACTCGGGCATAGCTCGGCCTTGAGCCGCGTCTCGCGAGGAGTGGCATCCGCTCCGAGCACAAAAGGAGCTTGTCGGTTCTACCGACTCCGCAATAGCCAGATTACGCCTTAGCGTGATCCGCAAGGTGTCGATGGTAGTACCATCGCAACCTTGGCAAGGGGCACCCGCTGCGCGTGCCCCGTTGCATCCCCTCCGGCTGACCGGCTTCCCCGAAGCTCCGTCCGCTTGCCCTGATGCCTGCGATGCGGGCAGGGGCAACGGTTACGGAGATCGTCGAAGCCGGTGCAACGTGTGGTCGTTGCATCACCAGTCAGGCGGAGCGTTCCAGCTCCCCCGACACCCCCATGACCAAGGGGAGACTTCGCTCTCCCCTGGACCCCATCGACCAACCCTATGCGGATTGGATGCACACCATCGTAGTCGCCGATTGACCGCGAGCAGGGGCGTGCCTGCCCCTTGCAACCCTGGCTCTATGGATAGGACCACCAAGGAGCTTCTGGCGCTACGCTTCAATCCGTCCGGCAGAACGGCATCGCCCCTTGAAACGATAGACGCATTATTGCATAGTCTATCCGATGCATCTTCAGGATTTTCAAGAAAAAAGCACCCAACTTGCTAATTCTATATTCAACAATAAGTTGGACTAAATCTTCATGGAATCCTCCCCTTATCATGCCAAGTACTATGCACACGATCTTACTCGACGTTCGATATCAGGGATCGATCGGCTGTCGATGTCACTATTTGATGCTTCGGTAGATTTAAACCCCCACCAAATTGAAGCTGCTCTATTTGCCCTTGAATCACCTTTATCGAAGGGCGTTTTGCTCGCAGATGAAGTTGGGCTTGGCAAAACCATTGAGGCTGGCATCGTTCTCTGTCAGCTGTGGGCAGAACGCAAACGGCGATTGTTGGTGATCTGCCCAGCGTCCCTGCGGAAGCAATGGGCCATTGAACTGGCGGAAAAATTTAACCTGCCCAGCCAGGTCATCGACGCGAAGACTTATCGTGAAGCAAGGCGGCAAGGGCGTTCGCCTCTCGACGCAAAGTGTATCACGATCCTTTCGTTTAACTACGCCGCCGCTCTTCGGGACGAGTTGAAAGCCACACATTGGGACCTCGTTGTCATCGACGAGGCGCATAAACTCAGGAACGCCTACCGCCCTAGTAACAAAGTTGGCCAAGCCATACGTTGGGCAACAGAGGATTGTCGTAAGCTACTCCTCACGGCCACGCCGCTTCAAAATTCTCTAGTCGAATTGTATGGCCTTTCAACGCTAATCGATGAACACATCTTTGGCGACGTGAATGCCTTCCGTGCACGCTACGCCAGCGCTGGCAGCAGCAGTGTCGATCTACGCCAGCGACTCGCTACTTTCTGCAAGCGCACGCTGCGCAATCAGGTGACCGAGTATGTTCGATACACCGAACGGCGCGCAATCACGCGCCCGTTCACTCCCAGCGATAGTGAACATTCACTCTATGAGGCCGTGTCTGGATTTCTTCAGCGGCCTAACAGTTACGCCCTGCCACAGCGGCAGCGGCACCTGACTGCACTAATCCTTCGCAAGCTGTTGGCATCTTCATCGCTCGCTATTGCCGGCACGCTCGACACGCTGCGCGCTCGGTTGGAGACACTCCGCGATGAACAGGTGAAGGACGATCCTGATTTTGCCGAACGGTTGATCGAGTCCGAAGAGATCGAAGACGAATTGCTCGACGAAATCTTGGAGAATCAAATCGAAGGCGATGCCGACACGCAAAACGCGCCGATAGACCGCATGAAGTTGAAGGAGGAAATTGAAATCCTTCAGAGACTTGCAGAGCGCGCCCGAGCGATTCCAGTCGATACGAAATCGGAGACGTTGCTGAAGGCGCTCGACATCGGCTTTGCGCAAATGGCGGAAACCGGCGCAGCGCGAAAGGCACTGATCTTCACTGAATCGAGGCGCACGCAGGACTATCTCAAGGACTTCCTTGAATCGAACGGCTATGCTGGTCAGGTTGTCCTGTTCAACGGAACAAACAACGGGCCGGAAGCTAGCGCCATTTATGAGCGCTGGCTTGCTGAGAACCGCGCCACTGGAAGGTCATCCGGCTCGCGCGCAATCGATGTTCGCACAGCTCTCGTGGAAGATTTCAAAGACAACGGAACCATCTTCATCGCTACCGAAGCCGCGTCCGAAGGCGTCAACCTGCAATTTTGTTCGATGGTCGTGAACTATGACCTGCCCTGGAATCCGCAGCGCATCGAACAGCGTATCGGGCGCTGCCACCGATACGGTCAGAAGCACGATGTCGTCGTCATCAACTTCCTCAATGAGCGCAACGAGGCAGACCGGCGCGTGCTCGAATTGCTTGGCGAAAAATTCAGCCTGTTCAACGGCGTGTTCGGCGCGTCCGATGATGTGCTTGGCAGCATCGAGTCAGGCGTCGATTTTGAAAAGCGCATCCTTGCCATCTATCAGGAATGCCGTTCATCCGATGAAATCGAAGCCGCCTTTGCGCAGCTGCAAGCCGAGATGGACGAGAACATCCGCGCCCGCATGGACGACACGCGTCGCAAACTGTTCGAGCGTTTCGACGAAGACGTGCATCAGCGGCTGCGTATCAAATTGGCCGATGCCAAAGCTCAGCTGGACCGCGTGGGCCAGCGTTTCTGGTCGCTGACCCGCTTCATTCTTACAGCGCGCGCCCAGTTTGATGACAACATGCTCGCCTTTGACCTGACCGATCCGCCGACGAGCGAGATCGCCCCCGGGCGCTATCACCTGATATCTAAATCACAGCCGGAACCAGGGACCAATCGCAGCGAAGACCGAAGCAGCTTCCTGTATCGCCTGTCGCACCCGCTTGGCGAAAATGTCATTCATGCTGGCAAGACGGTCGAGACGCCGCCAGCGACACTGACCTTCGATATCACCAACCACTCATCCCGGATTCATGCGGTGGAAGCGTTGCGCGGCAAATCCGGCTATCTGACGCTCCAGCGATTGCAAATCGATTCCTATGAACGCGAGGAACACCTGCTGTTCTCCGGCTTCGACAATGACGGCGCATCGCTTGACCAGGAGACGATGGAAAAGCTGTTCGGGTGCGATGCAGGCGTCTGTGACGTGCCGCAAATACCAGATACCATCACAGCGCGGCTGGAATCCGAGAGTCTCCGCCACGCCAAGGCTACTATCAGCCTGTCGCTTGAGCAGAACAGCGCGCACTTCAACCAGGCGCGCGAGAAGCTGGAAAGATGGGCCGACGATATGGTGCTTGCCGCCGAGAAGGCGCTAACCGATACCAAGGAGCAGATCAAGGCGATGCGTCGGCAAGCCAGACAGGCCCTGACCTTGGAGGAACAACACGACATTCAGGAGAAGCTGCAAAAGCTGGAGCGGCAGCAACGCCGCCAGCGGCAGGAAATCTTCAACGTCGAAGACGATATCATGGAAAAGCGTGATACGCTCATCGAACAGCTTGAGCAGCGCCTATCCCAGAAGACTGAAACCGAAAGCCTGTTCACCATCCGGTGGCGGGTTGTCTAAACCGAACCAGAGAAGCCGAGCGACCACATGAATCCGAAATTCGACAAGCTGAAGACCCTACTGAAAGAGCTGTTCCAACTCGACCAGCCTGATCTCGATTTCGGCCTCTACCGCATCATGCACGCCAAGAGCGCCGAGGTGACGCAGTTTCTCGATGTCGATCTGTTGCCGCAGGTGAAAGAGGCGTTCGGACTCTACAAAACCGCCGACAAGGCCGAACTGGAGCAGCAGCTACAAAAGCTCATGGCCGGTATCGAAGCGGCAGGCATGGACCCCGAGCAATCGCCGAAGGTCAAGGAACTTCGCGACAAACTTGCCAATGAAGCGGTCGATATCGGGGGGCTGGAAAACGAGGTGTACGACCACCTGTTCAGCTTCTTCCGCCGCTATTATTCCGAAGGCGATTTCCTCGCCAAGCGCGTCTATCGCCCCGGCGTCTATGCCATCCCCTACGAAGGGGAAGAAGTGAAGCTGCATTGGGCCAACCGTGACCAATACTATATCAAGACCAGCGAGTACCTGCGCGACTATGCCTTCCGGCTCCGTCCCGATGATGCGGCCAAGCCAATGCGTGTGCATTTCCGATTGGCTGATGTAGCCGAAGGAGAGCACGGCAATGTGAAGGCCGCCGAAGGAAAGGAGCGCGTTTTCATCCTGGCCGAAACTGATTTTATCGCTGTGGAAGACGGCGATCTGGTGCTGCGTTTCGCTTATCGCCCGGCAACACTCATCGATTGGCCGGAAGCCGAGCGCGACGGCAAAAAGAAGCCGCCGACGCAGAAGGACCTGAGCGCGCAAGCGGTTGCGCGCATCCTCGCCGTCAACGACGCAGCGTTTGCGGACTGGATAGCCGAGCTGGCCAAGCCGCATGTAACAATCCATGGCGAGACCCCCGGCCATTCACGGTTGGAGGGGCATCTCAACCGCTACACCAAGCGCAACACCTTCGACTATTTCATCCACAAAGACCTGGGCGGCTTCCTGCGGCGCGAGCTGGATTTCTACGTCAAGAACGAGGTGATGCACCTCGACGATATCGAGAGCGACACCGCGCCGCGCGTCGAACAATATCTGTCAAAAATCAAGGTCATCCGCCGCATCGCAGGCAAGGTCATCGAGTTCCTCGCTCAGCTGGAGGACTTCCAAAAGAAGCTCTGGCTCAAGAAGAAATTCGTCGTTGAAACGCAATATTGCATCACGTTGGACCGAATTCCGGAGGATTTCTATCCAGAGATCGCCGCGAATGATGCCCAGCGTGAGGAGTGGGTGCGGCTATTCGCAATCGATCTAATCAATTCTGATATGATGACAGAGTGCTATTCTGCGCCATTATCTCTAAACTTTCTAAAGCAAAATAGTAGCCTACCAATCGACACTGCTTTTTTTGACCAGTCTTTTAATGAAAGATTGATTCAATCGATCAACGAAATTGATGGTTCGATTTCTGGTGTCCTCATTCATGGTGAAAATCAACAAGCAATAAAACTTGCTTCGTTGCGCTATCAAGATCGAGTTAAATGCGTTTATCTCGACCCTCCTTACAACACCTCCGAAGAAACATTTGTTTACAAGAATAGCTACAGACATTCATCATGGCTTTCTATGATTGCCGGTCGCGTCGGCGACGTGGCTCATACCATGAAAGATGATGCCATTTTAATGGTGACTATAGACGATGAAGAGGAATACAGGTTAAGAAGCTTGTTGGACAATATTTTCGGGTCAGATCGTTATATTGGAACAGTAGTGGTTCAGAGCAATCCTCGGGGTAGGGGAATAAACAGTTTTTTTGCAACAAGTCATGAATACTGCATATGCTATGCGATCAATCCATCGATGGCAAAAATCGTTGATCAGCCGCTTACCGACGAGCAAGCAGGTGGATTCAAGCATTCCGAAGGGGATGCAAAATTTCGACTTCTGCCCTTTAGGCGGAGTGGTGGGCTTTCTACGCCAGATGATCGACCAAACTCTGAGTTTTCAATCTATTTTTCAAAGTCAGAGAATAAGATTATAGGTGTGGGTGGCGCTCGTATTCATGCATATCCTGCCGAGTACGAGCCTTCCGAAGTTTGGACTTATGCAAGCGACGGTCTCGAAATTCTTCGAGTTCCTGTGGAATCCTTCCTGAGCGATGCTCCGGCGGATACGATCACCATCATGCCCATAAGCAGTGATGGCGGTCGTCGTGTTTGGCGCTGGTCTGATCGTGCAAAAATATTGGAAGCAGCCCGTTCTTCTGAATTTGTCGTCCAAGTAGGTGGTGAGCGGCCGTCGATACAGCTCAAAGATCACATTAAGGAAGGTCGAAAGCCTAAAACAGTTTGGGTCGATCCTCGATATGATGCCTCATCGCATGGCACGAACCTTCTTATCTCAATGCTAGGTGAGCGAAAGAGCTTTGGCTATCCGAAGTCTTTGTTTGCGACCCGTGATGCCCTTCACAGCGTGGTTGGAGACGACCTTGATGCCGTTGTTGTCGATCTATTCGGTGGCTCAGGAACAACAGCCCATGCAGTTATTGATCTAAATCGCGAAGATGGCGGGCAGCGGAAGTTTTTCCTCGTTGAAGCTGAGAGCTATTTTGATTCAGTTTTGCGACCACGAATTCTGAAAGCAGGCTATTCATCCCAATGGCGGGATGGCAACCCGGTTAGCCGCGACGCCGGTATGTCACAATTTGTCAAATACCAGCGCCTAGAGTCCTATGAGGACGCATTGAACAATCTGGCTCCTAGCCGAACTGCCAAACAGGCTGACCTACTGGCTTTGCCAGTCGCGCAGGGCGCAGACGGTTTGAAGGAGCAGTACATGCTCCGCTACATGCTGGACGTGGAAACGCGCGGCAGCCAGTCGCTGTTGAACGTGCAGGCCTTTGCCGATCCAACCGCATACAAGCTGAAGGTGAAACGGCCAGGTTCGGACGAGAGCCGCGGAGTGAATGTTGACCTTCTTGAGACATTCAACTGGTTGATTGGCCTGACTGTACAGAGCATCGCCGCACCACAGGTCTTCGCTGCCGAGTTCGCCCGTGATCCTGAAGGCCGATTGGAGCTAAAAGGACGGCTGCGGCAGGATGCCGCTGCACCATGGTGGTTCCGCACTGTCACCGGCGCGACGCCCGATGGTCGCCGCACGCTGATCATTTGGCGCAAGCTGACCGGCGCTGCCGAACAGGATAATCTGGTTCTCGACGAATGGTTCAAGCGCGCTGGCTACTCCGCCAAGGATAGTGAGTTCGATCTCATCTACGTCAACGGCGACAACAATCTCGAAAACCTGAAGGCTGCCGACGACACCTGGAAGGTTCGACTGATCGAGGAGGATTTCCACCGCCTGATGTTCGATACGGAGGGCCTGTAATGCCGCGCGGTCGCCCACGTAACAATGCGGCAGCAGGTGCCGCTGCGCCCGCAGCGCCGCGCGCGCGGCGCGGCCAGCCGCAGGTCCCGTTCGTTTTCAAGCTCGCGCTGAACCAGTGGTTACTTTCACTGTTCAATGTCACGAAGTTCGAGCAGCTCGCCGAGCATCTGCGCAACGAAAAGCTGGAGGGGATGGACGAGAACAATGTCCACCACTTCCATCATGCGCTGACCGCGCAGCTGTTCAACCTGACTCAGCTGCCGACCGAGCTGCTACTGGAGTATGACCAGAACATCGTCCGCCACACGCAGCGCCTGAACGAACGTCGCATCACGCGCGGCGAAGCGCCGATTGTGTGGAAATATTTTCAATATCTAACCCTGCTGTTCACCGAAATCTATCTCGATCGCTATTTCCGCGATCCGAAGACATTGCTCGCCGATATCAATGCGCAGGTAGCGGCGATGAATGCCGACCGACCGGAGAGCGATCATGTAGCCCCGTTCGATGACAGCGCCGAGGCGTGGCCCCAGATTAACAAGCTCGCCTATTGGAGCGCCACTGGTAGCGGCAAGACGCTGCTGATGCATGCCAATATCCTGCAATACCAATTCTATCTCGAAAAGCATGGCCGCCGCCGCGAGCTGAACCGCATCATATTGCTCACGCCCAACGAAGGGTTAAGCGAGCAGCATCTGCGTGAATTCGAGGAAGCGGGCCTGCCAGCCGAGCTGTTCCAGAAGGACGGTAGCGGCCTATTCGCCGGACAGCGGATCGAAATCCTCGATATTCACAAGCTGAAGGATGAGATGGGCGATAAGACCATCGCCATCGATGCCTTCGAGGGCAACAATCTCGTGCTGGTCGATGAAGGCCATCGCGGCGCTTCCGGTGGCGAGGAAGGCGCATGGATGCGCTTCCGCAACGCGCTGTGCGAAAAAGGCTTTTCGTTCGAATATTCCGCTACCTTCGGCCAGGCGGTGAAGGGCAACAAGGCACTGACCGACCTGTACGCCAAGAGCGCACTGTTCGACTACTCCTACCGCTATTTCTATGGTGACGGCTTCGGCAAGGATTATCAGATCCTCAACCTCGACGAAGGGACGCAGGCCAGCCATCTCGATACCTATCTCATCGCCTGCCTGTTGGCATTCTTCCAACAGCAACGGCTCTTCAAGGAACAGGCGGCGTCATTCCGCGTGTTCAACATCGAAAAGCCGCTTTGGATTTTCGTTGGTGGCAGCGTGACCAAGACGCTCGCATCGCGTGACGCGTCGGACATCATCGAAATTCTTAAATTCTTCAGCCGCTATCTGGGCAACCGCGCGAACAGCATCAAGCAGATCGAGCAAGTGCTCAACCAAGGCCTCCTGACCGCAGGCGGTAAGAATCTATTCGCTGGCCGCTTCGCCTATCTCAACACCATCGGCCTTTCCCCGACCCAGATTTTCGACGAGACCTTGGCAGTCATGTTCAACGCCCCCGGCGGGGGCGTTCTGCACGTCGAGAACATTAAGGGTGCAACCGGTGAAATCGCGTTGAGCGTTGGTGACGGCGTGCCGTTTGGCGTCATCAACGTCGGCGATGACGCCAAGTTGGTGAAGCTTTGTGAAGACAATGGTCTGTCCACGGAGGACAGCGAATTCTCCGGATCGCTGTTCCATGGCATCAATACGCCCACATCGCCGGTCAATCTGTTGATCGGCTCGAAGAAGTTCACCGAAGGCTGGAACAGTTGGCGCGTCAGTACCATGGGCCTCATGAATGTCGGGCAGACAGAAGGCTCGCAGATCATCCAGCTTTTTGGACGCGGGGTGCGCCTAAAGGGCTATAATTCAAGCCTTAAGCGCAGCAGCAAGGTGCAGCTTCCTGACGAGGTCCAGCGACCCAGTCATATCGGCGCGCTGGAGACGCTTTCGATCTTCGGCATCCGCGCCGACTATATGACACAGTTCCGTGACTTTCTCGAAGAGGAAGGCCTGCCAGTTAACGATGACCGCGAGGAGTTCATGCTCCCGATCATCAAAAATCTTGGCACGCAAAAACTGAAAACCATTCGACTGAAAAAGACGATCAACGGGGTCAACACCGAATTTGGTGACGCGTTCCGTCGGCTTGGGCCGATCCCGACGCTCGCCAAGCCAGACCCTGTCTTCGATGCCGCGACCGCCTATCTGCAAAAGAACCAGGTGGTGCTGAATTGGTATCCCAAGATTCAGGCGATGAAGTCGCGCGGCGTTGCCGGAGGTGATACCGAGGCCGCACCGAACGAAGCGCATCTTTCAGCCCAACACGTCGCGTTCCTTGACCGCGACCGGCTTTATTTCGAGCTGGAGCGATTCAAAGCTGAACGCGGCTGGTATAACCTGAACATCAGCGCCGACAGTATCACAGCGCTACTCACTGACCCGACATGGTATCAGCTGCTGATACCAGCCGAGGAGCTGACATGCGACTCCTTTGAGAAGGTCCGTCTGTGGGAGGACATCGCACTGGCGCTGCTGAAGAAATATACCGAACGCTACTACACATTCCGCAAGCGCGAATGGGAATTGCCGCACCTTGAATATCAGGAGCTGACCGAAGCTGATCCGAACTTCCCCAGAGGCCATGACGAGGACGGCGAAGGCTACTACCGCATCTTGCTCGATAAATCGCAAACCGAGATCATCAGCAAGCTGACCGAGCTGAAGAACACCATCGAATCAGGCGCACTGAAGCCGTGGGAATTCAGCGGCATGAAGGCCATTTGGTTCGGCAAGCATCTCTATGAGCCGCTGATTTATCTCGACCAAAACATAATCGAGGTCAGCCCGGTTCCGTTGAATAGGGGCGAGCGCAATCTTGTAGAAGACATAAAGGCCTACCACGACAGCGCCGGAACATTCTTCGTTGACAAGCAGCTCTACTTGCTACGCAATCTCAGCAAGGGTCGCGGCGTTGGCTTCTTTGAAGCTGGCAATTTCCATCCCGACTTCATCCTCTGGCTGATCGTCGGCGATCGGCAGTTTATCACGTTCGTCGACCCGAAGGGCATCCGCAACATCGGCTTCAGCGACCCCAAGATTCAATTCTACCGGACGATCAAAGACATCGAGGCGCGCTTGGGCGATCCGGCGGTGACGCTTAGCAGCTTCATCATCTCTAACACGCCTTCCCACGTGATGCGGATGCTGTGGAGCGTCGAGAAACCCGACATGGAGGCGCGCAACATCCTGTTCCAGGATGAGGACAAAGCCGACTACGTCGAGCACATGATGAGCCATATGATTGCTTCAACGGCTGATCATTCAGGTTAATCAAGAGAATAAAAATGGTCAGTCATATCACACTATTCAGCAATGTGGGCCAGTTCGAGGCTGTCGCGCCGGGGCCACAATTGCCGTTTTCCCGTATCACCATGCTGTATGCGGAAAATGGACGTGGCAAAACCACGATGGCGTCCATTCTCCGTTCCTTGAGCAATGGCGATCCCAAGTTGATTGCTGACCGTCATCGCGTGGGGGCAGCCGCCCCGCCGCAGATTGTGGTCGAGAGCGGGCCCGGTCTCCAGCACACATTCCAAAACGGGGCATGGTCCGCGCCGCTGCCGGAGCTCGTCGTCTTCGATGATGCGTTCGTGGCAGAAAACATCTGTTCCGGCATCGAGATCGAGCCGGGGCATCGTCAGAACCTTCATGAGTTGATCTTGGGCGCTCAGGGCGTTGCTCTTAATCGAGCATTGCAAGGCCACGTTGTCGCTATCGAGGAGCACAACAAACAGTTGCGGCTGAAAGAGGCCGCGATCCCTGCCAACGCTAGGTTTGGCCTTGGAGTTGAGGATTTCTGCGCCCTTCCAGCAGTTGCTGATATAGACGCGCGTATCGCGGAGGCTGAACGGTCCCTTGCTGCCGCACAAGCGGCAGCCGCAGTCCAAGCCGAACCGATATTCGCCCCGCTGTCACTCCCTGCTTTCGATGTTGATGGCCTGAATGCACTACTGGCACGCAGCATGGCGACCCTCGACGCTGACGCTGCTGCCCGAGTCCAAGCCCATTTGGGCATGATCGGCGGAAACGGCGAGCGCTGGGTTGGCGAGGGTGTCGCAATCCTCGCTGAGTCGGGGCAGCTTTGGGAGGAAAAAGACTGCCCATTCTGTGCGCAGCCGCTAGCAACCGCCGCCATCATCAAGCACTATCAAGCCTATTTCAGTGAAGAGTACAGCGCCCTGAAAGTAGCACTGGCATCGGCTACCCGTGAGATCAGTACGGCCCATAGTGGGGAGGCTCCGGCTGCCTTTGAACGCGAAATCGGCGTGGCATTGCAGCGGCGAAGCTTTTGGGCACAATTCCTTGATGTGCCAGAGATTACCGTCGATACCGCTGACATTGCCCGTGCATGGAAATCGGCCCGTGATGCAGTGCACGGCGCGCTGAATGCGAAGCGTACAGCTCCCCTTGATGCGATTGCGCTAGATGCCTCGGCGCTTGCTGCCATCGACGTATTCCATGGAAAATGCACTGAAATTGCCGAAGTCTCGACTTCACTCACCGGCCTGAACGAACAGATCGCTATTGTGAAAGAGCAGGCCCAAGCTGCTAATGTCGCCGCACTGACAGCCGACTTGAACAAGCTCAAGGCTATTCAATCGCGGCACAGCCCCCAGATCGCACCGCGATGCGACGAATTTTTGGGTGAAAAAGCCGCCAAGCAAGGAACGGAAGCCGCTCGCGTTCAGGCGCGCATCGCGCTCGACAACTACCGCCAGAACATCTTCCCGACCTACGAGGCGGCGATTAATAACTACCTTGGCCGGTTTAACGCCGGGTTCCGCCTCGGCGGAGTTAATGCGGTAAACAACCGTGGAGGTTCGTCCGCTACCTACAATGTTGTAATCAATAACGTAGATGTGCCGCTCACGACCAACGCTGGGCCGTCCTTCCGAACTGCGCTGAGCGCGGGTGACAGGAACACTTTGGCCTTGGCATTCTTCTTCGCCTCGCTGGAGCAGAACGCAAATATGGCAAATGTCATCGCTGTGATCGACGACCCAATGACCAGCCTCGATGAGCATCGCTCCCTTGTGACCATCCAGGAAATAAGGAGTCTTTTGGATCGAGTGCGGCAAGTGATTGTATTGTCCCACTCGAAACCGTTTTTGATCGCGCTTTGGAAGGCAGCGCCTCGCAACGACCGCACGGCGATGAGGATAGCGCGTGCAGCGGTTGGCTCAACGTTGGAACGGTGGGACGTAGATCACGATAGCATCACTGAGCATGACCGGCGCTTTGCACGGGCTACGGCGTATGTTCAGCAGGCAGACCCCGCACAAGAGCGGGTGGTCGCAGCAGACCTACGCTACATGCTGGAGGCATTCCTCCGAGTTGCTTACCCAAATCACTTTCCGCCAGGTGCAATGGTCGGACAGTTTTGGACGCTTTGCCAGCAGCGTGCGAACACGCCGAATCAGATACTCAATCCAGCCGATACGGTCGAACTGCGATCACTGTTGGATTACGCCAACCGTTACCACCACGATACCAACCCAACCTACCAGACCGAGAACATCAATGATGCGGAGCTTACGAACTTCGCCACCCGAACGCTTGCTTTCATTCGGCGCAGCTAGAGGAACAGGCGTCGTCAAACGCCCCGCCTAATCGACGGGCCTGAACGCTACTATTCCGATTATGCACTAACATCCCGACCTGTCGAAGGGGTCGGGCCACGGCCTATCCTTCCTTCCACCATCCCTGAGACTTAGCCGCGAACGTGGCTGAGGGCGTCTGCCCGTCAACAGGCTGCCCGATCCATTCGCCTCCATTGCATTCAGGCTCCCGTGTTGCCTGTTTCGCCTTCGGCTGACAGTCCGACTTTCCCCCAGCCTGCTTCCTTCGCGTCCTCAGGATACAGCGAAAGGAGATCAGGACATGACCACTTCATCAAAAGAACGCTTCGACGTTTACGGAGCAATCACCGATCAAATCATTGCCGCAATCGAAGCCGGTGCCGAGCATCCGCAAATGCCCTGGCATCGTGCAGGCGGATCAATCGAACGTCCCACCAATGTCGAAAGCAAGAACGCCTATCGCGGCGTCAACACCGTCGCCCTCTGGGCATCGGCATATTGCCAGCAATTCGATCACGGCCTCTGGGGCACATATCGGCAGTGGCAAGAGAAGGGCGCACAAGTCCGCAAGGGCGAGAAATCCTCCATCATCATTTTCTATCGTGATCTCCAGCCGCATGAGCGTGATGCGCAATCATCCGGCGATGATGATGATCGCGGCAATCGGTTCTTCGTTGCCCGTGCATCGCGCGTGTTCAACGTCGCACAGGTCGATGGCTTCGAACTTCCCACAATCGAACCGTCGATTGATCGCATCGATCCATGCGTTGCTGCCGAAGCCTTCATCGCATCCACAGGTGCGAACATCACCGTTGCCGGTGAACGTGCATTCTACAATCGCACAACCGACAGCATCACGATGCCAGATCGTCATCGCTTCGTTGGCACGAAGACCAGCACCGCGACGACAAGTTGGTATTCTACGTTGCTTCACGAGCTGACACATTGGTCAGGCGCGGAGACACGTTGCGCGCGCACCTTCGGTGAACGCTTTGGCGATGATGCCTACGCGATGGAAGAAATGGTTGCCGAGCTTGGCGCTGCGTTCCTCTGTGGTGATCTTGGCATCACCGCAGAACCACGTGCCGATCATGCCGACTATATCGGCCACTGGCTGCGCATTCTGAAAGGCGACCGCAAAGCAATCTTCACGGCGGCGAGTGCTGCCAACAAAGCTGCCGAATACCTCAAGAGCATCGCTCAGATCGAACATCGAGAGGCGGCTTAGGCCGCCTTTCAATTTCAATGCCGTTCTAACGTGGGGCCGCTTGTCGGCCTTTTGCATTGTCTGCCCCGCGTTTGGGATCATCCGGTGATGATGACGGGAATGTTGGCAGGGCCGGTGCATCGTCAACGGCTTGCCCGATCCATTCGCCCTCATTTCATTCAGGCTCCCGTGTTGGCCGTTCCCCTTCGGTGACGCTGCCCCTTCCAACCCTGCCGTTTGCCTCCCCGTCCACCGGACGAACCCAAACGCCAAAGGAGGCAGACATGAAAACCGACTACGCAATCATTCACAAAAACTGGAACGGCATCGAAATCGAAATTCGCTGGATCGCCGATTACGTCTCATTCGACGACGGACAATCAATGGCGCACCTTGAGGTCGAAAGCGTGAAGCCGGCACGCGCGCCGCTCCCGATCACCGAAACCGGATATCGTTCGCACTTCATCAATCGCAGCAATGTTGATCACATGGGCGGACCTGAGGCCTATGTCGAAGCGTGGATCGACGAGATGTCACACACCCACGCATGGCGCGAAACCGCATCAGCATCACGCCAACTCGCGCTCTTTTGAGCGCGAGATATGCGCGTTGATCACGCGCATTGCAGCGATAGAATAATTATGGCTCAATGTTTCGATGAGCAAAACATATAAAAGGCTTGGAAAATTTCTCGACGATCAGACAAGTGATCACGTCGCTTTGAGCTTTGACCAAATCGAGCAGATTATCCATCGCAAGTTGCCAAAGAGCGCCCGCACCTATGATGCGTGGTGGAGCAATTCACCAGTCGAGGGACGTCATAACGAAACATGGTTGAAGCGCGGATGGGCGACCGTCGACATCAATCGCAAATCAAGCACCGTGAAATTCATTCGCAGCACATTGCCCGCGCGCCGCCAAAAACCTTTGCGCACAAAGGCCGAACGACGCGCCATCGCCGATGGCGAACAAGTGACCATATTGAAAGCTGCACCGACCGCAGCCGCGCACGACATTGCGCTGGCCTTCGAATGGAAAATGCTCGGCAATGTTATTCTCGATGCAAACGGCAACGTTGCATTCCCGAGCGTCACGAACGGCGCTGGACTTTATCGACTCCGTCTCGACGGTATCGACAGATCGCAAGTGTATATCGGCGAGTCGGTGAATCTGCGACGGCGGTTTGGAAACTACAGAGGCCCAGGCCCGACTCAGCAAACCAGTCTTCGCATCAATGCGCTTCTCAAAGAATCCATTGCCGCAGGTGCGGTCATCGCGGTCGATATTGTCACCGAAGACGTGAAGCTCTCCATCAATGGCGTCCAAGTTTCCGTTGATCTCACCGACAAGGCCATGCGGCGAATGATTGAGCACGCAGCGATTGTTGCCACTGGTGGCACGGACATCGAGATCGCCAACCGATAGGCGATCAGCCGTCACCCAAAGTGAAATGTGGCGCGGGCAGTTTGTCGTATCAGATCATGTTCTCCTAAGATCACCACCGAGCAGCGGACATTCCCACCGGCATTCATTCATGGGTTTTTGACCAGCCGCGTCTCGGATCAAGGCCGCTCGCTTCCGCACTTCGTTTGTGCAGCTCCGCGCGCGTGTTCGCTGCGCTCAGCCTTTGATCCTCGCCTCCAACGTCAGGTCACGAGTCTCCCCATGTAGCCGAGGGAATTGTCCTTCGGCGGAAACCAAGGAGAACTGAAATGTCTGACACAAACTCAAACCGCCCGAGCCACCGCTTGTTCAATGTAACCGGTGACGGTGACAACGCCCGCTGGACTGACATAGGCGTCGCATGGGCAACCAAGGACAACAAAGGTTTCACGCTCGCTCTCAATGCGATCCCCGTCAATGGCCGGATCGTCATGCGGATCAACGAGGAAAAGCCTGCCAACAAGAAGGGGAGCTAACGCTCCCCTTCGGGGCTTGTGGCCAGCGTCGCTATGGCGCTGGACCACGGCGGCCAAGTTCGAGGCTGATCATCGCGAGAAGCGATTGCGCCGATGCGATTGCCGCGTTGCTCGCCGTGATGGCGCGCGATGCATCTTGAAACAAGGCCGCGAGTTGTGCGGTGGATTTGGTCGCAAGATCGTTGCGGTTGAGATTGAAGTTCATGACATCCTCCATTTCGTTTGCGCCGCCCACCATGGGCCGCGTTGGAGGACGTGCATCCGCACATCGATTGCCGATGCATCACCTGTGATCGCAACGAATGTGGAGAAGGCTAGGGATCACGATCCCGCCTTGCATCATGTTCAAACGAATGCGGATAGGTTCGATCAATCAGCGGATCATGTGGCGGCGTAGAATTGGAGGAAGGCGAACGGCAACGACCCGCGACAGATCATCCCAAATCCAAACCGCGATCTCGCGGCTTCGGCGAAAGTGAACGCCCATCACGCGTGCGACCATTGCGGTCGCGCTCGGCTTCGCCCTCGCGCATACGGCGGAACTTGGCGGCGTCCCGATAGAGACCGAGGATACGTTCAGCTTCCTTACGGCGGTTCTCTTTGATCAATTCTTGAAGGGCTTGGCGATCCTTGTGCTGTGCACGGATCAGAGCGTGCCGCTCATTTCTGTCGCGCTCGCGCGCAAATTTGGATTCCATCTCATTCTGCTTGCGCACCTTGAAATACTTCCCCGTCAGGAAATCCCAAGCACCGACAATGCCCTTGCGCAGACGGGATGAGCGAACGCGTTGCTCTTCGTTCCAGCGGGTTTCGAGTTTGGTATCGAAGGCTTGGCGTTCAGCTTGATGCTGAACCTTGAGCGCTTCGCGCTTGGCTACCAGCGGTTTCATGTTGTGACGGGCAACGCGTTTAGCCTCCGCAATGTAATTCGTGAGGCGAGGCGCGATCTCGTTCGCGATGCGATCGCGTGTCTCCGCGACGGACATGAGTTTTGATGAATCGCCGAGGCGTGCGGCGATGTCAGTTTTCTTGTCGGGAATGATGCGCGAGAGCGAATAGACATCGCCGTCAGTGGTAACGGCGACGAAGCCCCGTCTGTCACCGCGCGCAAGAAAGAGGCCGCGCTCTTCAAGCGCCGCCGCGAAGCTCTTGGCGTTGTCCGCTTGCCGGTAGCAGTCGATGACGGCACCGCGCAGCTCGCGCGGATCGACGCCCGCGCGTTTGGCTTGCTGCCATTCGTACAATGAGAAATTGCGCGCATCGCGCAGGCGCGGATTGGCGAAGCCCTTAGGCATCGCCCAGCTATTTTCAAGATAGATGTCCTTCGCGAGGGCTTGCAGCTTGTTCTTGAAAAACGGCATATCAATCGCCGTCATGGTCTCTGCGTTGATGCGCGACCAGACGGCGTGACAATGGCGACGGCCTTCCTTTTCGTGGAAGACGATCACACGCGGCTGACCAGTGAGGCCAAGCCGCTCTTCGATATCCGAAATGGCCTTCTCGAACGTCTCGACGCGCACGGACTCGTGCGCGGGCGGACTGAGTGACATTGAAAACAGATAACGCTCGCACTTCGTGCCGCGCGCCGCCGCGTAGGCCTCATTCATCGCGCCCATCACCGTGTCAGAGATGAACCCCGACACTTCATGAATCTCGACGTGCTCATTCTCTTCGGCTTTCAGCAAATGCGCGCCGAGCTGACGGCCACCGCTGCGCTTGGAGGCTTTGAAGATCATAGCCGCGCATCCAGATCGAGAGCTTCGATCAAAAGCTGCCGCATTCGCGTGACTTCATGAACTGCGGTGAGCAGCGCTTCCTCTGTCTCAGGTGTGACAGGAAGGCTGCCCGTGTTTGCGGCCTTCGCGAGTTGGTTCACATTGTTCGCCAACCGCGATTGACCGAGCATCGCCAAGAGCTGCGCAAGCGCGCGATGATCCTTCACCGGAAACTTGCCACGACGACGCGGCGCGATCCAATCAGGATCAAGCAGGCGCGAACGGATGTATCCGCCGAGCGACATGCCAGCGGCATCGGCTTCGATCTTCGCGCGCTCTTCGAAGGTGAGACGAAGCGAGAAGGGGGGTGGACGATGGCTACCCATGGCCGACCTCCATTCCGTCATCATCCGCATGACGCTTCTTCGGTCCGCGATAGGTTGGACGTTGCGGACGACGCGCCGAAAGATCGATCCCGACCACGTTCGGATCGAGCGGAGCCGTGCCGCCATTCGATGAAGAATCATCATCGTGAACAACGTCGTTGCTATTGGCGCCGGGCAGGATTCCGGCGATTGATGTTTGGCTTAAAGCGTGGTTCCACTGGGCTAGCGTATCAAAGAGGAGTTTCGAACTTTCTCCTCGTAGGTGCGCCATAATACCAAATTGCATTGATCACAACCTATGCGCCCATTTGCGGTGACCGATGGTCATAATGCGCCAAGGTTGATCCATAAGCTTGTTCCAAGCCTCACAGCAGAGGTCGACGATATTGTCGTGGGAGGTAAACACCCGGTTGGATAACCAGTTGTCGCGCATGAACTGCCAGATATTCTCGACAGGGTTGAGTTCAGGGCATTTGGCCGGGAGCGCGATGATGCTGATATTGTCAGGCACATTCAACTTGCCTGTCATATGCCAACCGGCCTGATCCATCAGCACAACAGCATGAGCGCCAGGGGCGATGGCGATCGCAATTTCTGCCAGATGGAGCGTCATGGCTTCGGTATTGCACAAGGGCAGTACCAGCCCTGCACCCTTGCCGTGCTCCGGGCAGATCGCGCCGAAGATATAGGCTGATTTCGTCCGCTGGTCTTTGGGCGCGCAAGGCCGCGTCCCGCGTCTGGCCCAGCGCCGCGTTATCTTGTTCTTCTGCCCGATCCGCGCCTCGTCCTGGAACCAGATCTCTACAGGTGTGTCTGCCGGGAGAGTTGCTTTGACCTTTGCCAACTCGGCTGCAAAGCCCCCTTTTTAAAGGCTTCAAGAGCAAGTTCGTTCTGAGCATGATGGCGAGGTCGCGCCGTGAGCTTAACATAGCCCAGTTTCTTCAACTCCCGGCTCACCGTCGTCTTATCAATCGACACCGCAAATTCGTCATACAGCCACCGGGTCAGATCGATCAGCCGCCAGCGAACAACGCCATGGATCGAAGGGATCGGGCCTTGCTCGACGATTTCCGCCAGTGCCTGACGCTGGGCATCGCTAAGGATCGAAGGCTTGCCCGGAGCCTTGCCATCATGCAGGCCGTCAGGGCCATATCTATTGAACCGCAGCACCCAGTCACGCACGATCTGAAGAGTGACATCCCCTATTTTGGCAGCCTCGCTCCTGCTGCCGCCGTCGTAAATCTGAGCCAATGCCAAAAGCCGCCGAGCCTAGTTTGCGCTTTTCGATGTCCGTGCCAACCTTCTCAATTCTGCCCCATCAAAATCGCCCCGCAAACTAATCGCTGAACCCATGATCACCTCCGCAAATGAAGTATGCCATAGAATCAGAGTTCTAAAGCTTTGGGAATCCCTAATGTGAGTCAGCGTCACAGCAATTTGGTATTAATACTCAAAACTCTTTGCAAATGGCATCCGCGATCGTGCTTTGTGCGCGAAGGTTCGCAAGGGCGCGCTTGCGCCTCCGGGCCGCGCGGATGCTCCATACCCACAATACTACCAAGATGGCCGCTGCCATCCAGATGACGGCCGGATGGCTCTGAACGCCAACGTTCGGCGGCACCCCAATCCTTCCAAGACTAAGGCCGATAACAAGGCCCAGCGGCCCGCCTGCATGGCCCAGTCTCGCAAGGAACAGGCCGGTTTGAGCACGCCGCTGCAAGAACGAGCGGTAGGCCTCGACCGTCTCCGCCTGCATCTGCCAAGCTTTTCGCCTGAGTTGGATCGTGATCGCGGGCCACCCGATAGCGAAGACTGACAACCCAACAAATATGTCTTGCGCGACATCCACCGCATGCGCTGCCCAAACGGCGAAAACGGCGCTCGCAGCCAACGAGGCGAGCGCTTCAAGCCATGCTTCCCGCCGCAACACCCGTTGTTCCTGACGCACCTGCGCCTGCAACTGGCTGATCGAAAGGTCGCCGACAGAAGCAGCCCGCCAAGCCGCACGCATTGCCTCTAGCTGGTCGTCCAGGTCCATCATTCTGTATCCATTACCTTGCGCAGCGTTTCTCGCAGCCGCGTGATACGCGTGAAGACTGCCCCTTCACTGATTCCAAGTGTCTCCCCTATCTCGCGGGCCGAGAAATCATCGAGATAGAGGGTTGCCACCTCCCGCATGCCACGTGGCAACTTGGACACCTCAGCCAGCAGTCGTCGGCCGAGATCGGCGCGAACGTCCGCGTCGTCAGTTGCCTCGGCTTTGTCCATAACTGTATCCGAGAGTTCGTGATGCTTCGGCGCGCGACTGGCCCTCCGCACATGGCTCACACAAACATTATGTGTCACCCGCGCCACGAATGTCTTTAAGGAGGAGGCCTGGCGCCAAGATGGCGTTGCTCGCCAGAGCGCGAGCGCGACCTCCTGCCTCAGTTCATCCCGGCACGCCGGATTACTTTCCATTCCAGCAATGATCCGGTCGATCATTGCTGCATGCTCGGCCAGCGCCTGGTCGAAGATGTCCGATGCCACCCGATGTCACGCCAAGGGCACGGGCAACTGCTCGACGCTCTTGCTGCTGGCGCGCACGAAGGCTGCCGCGAGGCGAAGAGAGAGCCACCAGATCGGCAGGAACAGGACACAGATCAATGTCCAGTATGCAAGAGGTCCCTGTATGAAGGTGAAAATGGCCGACGCGACAGGTGTTAAGAAATCTGGCTGACCGAAACTGATCAGGCTGTTGTTGAAGGATACGACAATCTTTATGAGCAGCATGCCGGGCGCCAAGGCTAGATAGTGGAATGCTGACTTTGGCACATTCCGCTCCGAAAATGGATTCAGGTAGATCCAGTTGAACATCGCCCGTTCAGGACGGGAAATATATTCAGTGTTGATGCGGAGGCGATTGCGCCACGCCCAGATCAACATGAAGCTGGTAAATGCAAGCATGGCCGCATTCACCAAGAGAAATTGCGCGATTTTGAGATCACCTCCGCTGGTTGCCAGCGTGTGGTTGAATTCGCGCGCACCCGCCGCGATACCCAGGATCGTGGATGCGAAGTCCGCACCGGTAAGCGCGATGAAGCCAGCGATATAAACCCAAACCCATTTTTTCATTGGAACCCCCTGCTAAAGCCCCAATAGTCGTCGCCCGCGGAAAAACCTTACACGGCGCCTGAACCTTATTGGACTTGTAACGGTCGTCTAATCGCATATTCGTCAAGGGGGATTTTTGACATATTTCTTGGGGCTACGATTGATTGATCGCAGTGATGTTCGTTTTGGTTTGCTAGTTCAGCTTTGGTTGCGTCGTTGATAGTCGTTTGTCGGGAACATGGTCGTCTACGCGGTCGAGACTTGCGCGCCGCATGATAGGTTTCGTAAGGAAGGATCTTGCCAATGTTTAGTTCGCATTTTGCCGATAAGGCACTTGCAGCCGTTACAACGCAATGATCCAGCCCGCGCCCCGACAGGGACGGCTCGACGCGCCCAAAGCATGAACGCAAACGAGAAAGAGGTTTTCAACTCAGTCTATTGGCCTTTCTATTCTGCCTTGCGCGTCAGGCTGTGGCACCAGCTGAACGATTGAACAGTTCGCCGGTTTTGAGCATCGTATGCATGATGACCGCGAGTTTGCGCGCAACTGCAATGGCTGCTCGCTTGAACCCGGCCTTTTCCCTGAGCTTCAAGCCCCAGACACGCAGAGCACTGTCCGCTGTCGTCCGCGTCAGGATCACCATAGCGGCTTCGTACAGCAATGCGCGAAGGTGATTGTCGCCGCGCTTCGAGATGCGTCCGGCATAATCGACCTCACCTGACTGGTAACGCTTGGTGGTCAAGCCGATCCAGGCACCGACAGAGCGCGACTTGGCAAAGTTGGCGGGATCCTCGATCGCTGCAATAAAGGACGACGCTGTTACCACGCCAATACCCGGGATCGTCATGAGCAACTGGCACTGCTCGTCCGCACGCGCTGTGGCGATGAGCTGCTTGCTCAGCTGCGCGACACGCGCACGCACCGCCAGCCACGCTTCGAGCAACGGCAAAACGATCCGCTCAAGCCCGGCGTTCGTTGCCAGCAAAGTGCGGATGTGGCCCTCCAATATGTTCCCTGCACTTTTGGGAACAATCAGCCCGAACGTTTTCATGACACCGCGTATCTGGTTCGATATCTGAACCGTCATTTTCAACATCTGATGGCGGGCGGCGACCAATGTGCGAACGAGCATGCTATCAAAGCTCTTCACTCGAACCTCGCGGTAAAAGCCAACCTCGGCAAGGTGGGCCAGCCCATCTGCGTCGTTCACGTCGGTCTTGTTCGGTGCCATGTCGAGTGCTGCTTTGGCATGACGTGCATCGATACAAATCGCTGGCACGCCCTGCGCCGTCAGCGCATGAAAGAACCACACCGACAGCGGGCCTGTTTCAAAAACGACGCGTCGCACACTCGGCGCATGTGTGCGGATCACTTTGGCTATAACTGTGGGATCAGACGCGCATTTGCCGCGCCATATCCGTTTGCCGCCTTCGCGAACCGAGATGAAAGTGTCTTTCAAAGATACGTCTAAACCGATATATTGATCCATGATTGTCCTCCGTCAGGTGCTTGGGCCCAGTCACAATCGTGAGCCCGTATTTTTATCCTATCGGGGACAACCAGCATTCAATCACAGCATCGTCCAGCTAATCACAGCCCCGCGATTACCCTATGTTTCGTGCCGGTCACTTGAGAGTTAAACACTCATACAAGGAGACCGAAGAGATGATGAAGCATACAGAAGATTTCAAACAAGAGGCCGTCCGGATTGCTTTGACCAGCGGATTGTCACGGCGGCGTGTTGCTGCTGACCTGGGCGTTGGATTGTCGACGCTGGGCAAGTGGATATCGCAGTATCGGCCAACCGATCTGGTATCAGCGCCGCAAGCGGATTTAGCCCGCGAGAATGAACGCCTGCGCTTA
Organism: Sphingorhabdus sp.; assembly: GCF_050921905.1. NCBI lineage: Bacteria > Pseudomonadati > Pseudomonadota > Alphaproteobacteria > Sphingomonadales > Sphingorhabdaceae > Sphingorhabdus > Sphingorhabdus sp. The sequence continues at coordinate 1,909,260 of NZ_CP050888.1, forward strand.
GAGAACCGTATCCTCAAGGAGGAGAGGGAGATACTAAAAAAGGCTACCCAGTTCTTCGCGAGCCTCGGCAAGTGAGGTTCGCATTCGTGCACAAGTGGCGGCATGTCTGGCCAGTGGAGATGCTTTGCCGCGTGATGCAGGTATCGACGCGCGGTTACCGGTCCTGGCACGCACGGCCGACAAGCCGACGGTCACGCGGTGACATGAAAGTGCTGGCCCACATCCGTGAACAATATGGCCTCAGTCTCGGCAGCTATGGCCGTCCTCGCATGACTATGGAGTTGGGCCGAAGGCAACGCCCGTAGGGCGGTAACGAGGTAGGGCTCGTTGTAGGCGAGCGCCGTGTTGGCCGTTTAATGCGGATCAACGGGAGCGCAGGTAACTTATGATCCGGGGGATCATAAAGCCAAGCCCGGTTCGCACCCGCAAGCATAAGGTCACCACCAACAGTAATCATCGTCTTGGCATCGCTGCGAACTGGCTGGACGGCGATTTTGTTGCCGCTGCTCCTAACCAAAAATGGGCAGGCGACATTACCTACATATGGACTGCCGAGGGTTGGCTCTACCTCGCTGTTGTTCTTGATCTACACAGCCGCCGTGTCGTTGGCTGGGCGGTCAGCGACAGAATGACCCGAAGGGCGGCGTAGCCAACAAGGATCTGGCAATCAGGGCGCTGGATATGGCGGTAAACCTGCGGCAACCCGCCGAAGGCTGCATCTTCCATTCTGATCGCGGCAGCCAATACTGTGCGTATGATTATCAAAAGAAATTGCAGGCCTACGGCCTGCGGCCATCGATGAGCGGCAAAGGTAATTGTTACGACAATGCATCCGTTGAGACGTTCTTCAAATCGCTGAAGGCGGAGCTGATCTGGCGTCAGAAATGGTCAACACGAAGGCAGGCAGAGGCAGCAGTCTTCCAATACATCAACGGGTTCTACAACACCCGTCGCCGCCACTCGTATCTGGGTGGCATCAGCCCGCTGGCGTTCGAAGCAAAGGTGGCATAATGACATAAGTGACCGGCGCAAAACTGTTACAAGTCCACTATTGCGACAGGCTCGAAGCGGCCAGAAGCGGTCATAGAGCGTCTACAAAATCAGGGTGTATTCATTTTGAGCTAACTCGATGTGTGCAATCCTGCAATAACCTGAACAAGCCAATCTCTGGATGCACTGCCCGAAGCTCTTCTATGCCATCCCACAACCAAATTGAAATTTAGGGAGGACATGTCTAGGTCAATCACTTGGAAGCCACCGGTGGCAGCAATGGCCGAGGGTACAAAAGCCACCGTATCATTCACGTGCATAAACGCTTGCAGAGACGTGTAGCAGGGCAAAGTGGCAATCACTGTGCGGCTGACATCCCGGGCACTAAGGAAGTCATCCACTCGACTCCCCAGATTGCCTACTCCACTGGCGAAATCCACATGAGGATGTAAGGACACATCTGCAAGCACCTGTATCTGCCGAGGCAGCAGCGAACCTTGCCGAGCGACGCAGCAGTAGTGGTCGCTTCTCAGTCTATTCCGCACTAATCCAGGATCAACGTAGTCAGAAAAACCAATCACTAGGTCAGCCTCTCCTTGCGCCAACGTCTTGACATGCTGATCGGGATTGAAGTCAATGACTTCAAGCTTCACCCCGGGTGCGCGTTCGCGCATGAGCAGCGAAAGCGATGGGATGATAGACAGTTGCGCATATTCATTTGCGATCACCCTGAATGCGTACTCACTCGTTGCTGGATCGAATGGGAATGAATTGAAGATGCCGTCGATCTCTTCGACTATTTTCTCGAATTTAGCTGCGAGGTCATACGCATAGTCGGTCGGCTGTAGGCCTGCGCTCTGGCGCAGGAACAGCTCATTGGGAAACACTTCACGCATGCGCTTGAGGTAGTTGCTAACCGCCTGTTGTGATATCTCAAGCCGCTCGGCAACGCGAGAAACGTTTTTCTCGCGCACGAGATGCAGTAAAACCCGCATGTGCCTGATATCGATTTTCTCAATCATTTTGGTTGTATCTCATACAAATCGGTGGTGATTTTCATTGTATCAGTGAGCACCTAGAGTATCGCCTCCCTAAGATTTAACAAGGCATTGCTATGAAAACCGTAATTTTGATTGGTGCCCAAGGGCACATGGGCCAAGCCGCTATGACCGGCCTCAAGAAACACAACGTCATCACCGCCAGCCGCTCTGGCACAGGCTGCGACCACACGGTAGATATCACCAGCAAGGCGTCGATCAAGGCTCTATTCGAAAAGGTTGGGCCGTTCGATGCTGTCGTTAATACAGTTGGCTACTGCGAATACGCTAACTTCAGCGAAATGACCGATGAGCAGTGGGACACAACTATCCAAAGCAAGATGGTCGGCCAGATCAATCTGGTTAATGTGGGCCTGAACTACATCAACGATGGCGGTTCGTTTACGTTGATTTCGGGCATTCTCAATGTCAAACCTATTCCTATGGCAATTGCTGACGCCACCACCAGCGGCGCCATCGACACCTTCGTACAGTGCGTAGCGCACGAGCTTCCACGCCAGGTTCGTATCAACGTGGTCAACCCTACAGTTCTGGAAGAGGCGTGGGACGTGTATGGGGAAATGATGCCAGGCTTCCAGCCTGTCCCTGGCGCGCTGGTAGGCAAAGCCTTCGAGAGTTCGGTTGATGGCTTCATCACCGGAAAGGTTATATTCGTCGATGCCTGAAGAAGAGCCCATCTGCACTGAAAGTAAGTCACTGGAATTTAAGAGGGCGCCGACCTGAAAGTTAATCAGGTCGGATGCCTCTCAAGCTACATGCATCTACATTGTTCACCATTGGTGAATGCCGTTCTCGGATTTTGTTGGTTTTGACCATTGTAGTTCAAAAGCACTTTGGATGTAATATCCATAGATAAGGCTCAGGGAAAGAAATATCTATAAGATGATTGCTTGGCAATCATCTCAAGGAAACTTGGTTTCCGCCAGAGAGCCGCAAGGCTCGACCCACGAACGTAGTGAGTGCACCGGCTTGGCCGGCTCCGTCTGAAGCGAAAGCGTAAGACCGCAATCAAGGTCATGTCGCACGTAGTGCGTATGACTTTGAGGTATTGCGCCTAAAAATGTGGGTCTGAAAAAAAATAAGATATCTGTTCGGGGACTGATCCACCGAACGTATTCTGCTCAAATTGTTCGGTAGACGAAACTTACCGAAAACTCATTCAGAGAAACTTCGGTAAATAAATTCCCACATCAAAAGCTCGTTATCGTAGCAAAAATATCTTTTTTTGCTTTGTGAAAAAAAATTTGCCCATTTGCCTCCATAAATTTTATTTTATCCTACAACGGATTTATGGATGATGATGTTGCACTTTATGAATTGCTAAATAGTCTAGCGTCAACGGCAGAAAAGTACGCCCCTGATATCGCGCGGGATTTAAAAGCCATTACGGCTGCCTTCGAGGGCGCAAAGGAGGTCAATTCAACGGGCGGACTTACTCGGAAAGCACATCAATGGCTGCAGCGCCTGCGAAATCCCTTTTTCATGACGACACATGAGAAAGCAGCGAAGCAGGCAAATAACCGATTGGTGAAAAAAGCTCACGCCGCCTTTATTCTAAACCTTCAGCAGACGGTCATGGCAATGGGGCATTATCGCCAGGCTCTATTGGAACAAAATATTCTCAAGGACGCAGAATGTGGCCCGCCTTCTCGGGAAGGCATACCCGCCAAAGATTGGGAAGACTTACAACGCTTTAGTCGGGCGATGACTGAGCGAAACGTGCCACTTTACGTATTTGGGCGCTTGCGGGCGAACGAATTTGACTTAATCGCGAAACTAGCAGCGGACGCCCATCGCGATCCTAGTTATGAAGAGCCCAATAATATCTGGAATGCCGCATTTCAGGGGGGCATACTTGACGCGTACCGAAACAACATGTCGGAGGAGCAGAGATTGCTCCTTGAGGAGGCGGCAGCAAAACGGGACGAGCCTGAATCGCTTGCATTGCGTGACGCGCTGGAAGCGCGACTTGGGCGCCGCCTTAACGTCACACCCCTTTTTGCCGCTGCGTGCGAAGAACTGTCCTTAAAACTTGAAGAATGGACGACGACGGGTGCAGCAAATGCGCTTTACGCCGCAAAAGCTGGCGGATGGTCAAAGCAGACTGATTGGATTTGCAAAATACTGTCTGTTCCAATCGACCAAAAAGCTCAGGTCGAGGCCTTCGTCGGCTTCCTGGTTTCGGGGATGCGCGAAAATCGGCATCGTGACAGCTGCTGGGATTATCTTCGCTATAACCTTGAAGTATTCACCAAGGACTTCGAAACCCGTCACATACCCCCCGCAGGTTGGCTACCCGGCCTTGCACAAGTGTTTGGAATTGACAACGAGTTCAAGGCTCTAAAATTCAAAGATCCGGCGGCTTTCTGGGCTTTGTATGAATTTGTGTTGCGAAATAGCGACACCTATTTTCGGCTTAACCAAGAAAAGCATGAGGCTTCCGAAAACGAGCACCGCAAATTTTGGCAGGCCGAGTGTGAATACCTCGATAAGATGGGAGTAACGTACCGGCTTGATGAGAACGGTCTTCCACTGTTTGATCAGACCCTAGATGATGAGGAAGATGGTGAGGTCAACGAGCTTTCGGTCCCCGAGGTAATCGAAGGCGGCGATCCGCCTGTCTTAGACCCGCCCAGCGATGACATGTCTGGGGGCACCGATCTGGCGGTCACTCCCGTCGCAATTTTTATCGACCGAATTTCAAGCGAGGTTTTTTTCGGGGACATACTTGCGCCCCAGCCACCAGTTATGAATAAATATGGAGATCTAGAATAATGTCGGCCCTCACCACCCAAGTAATTTCGCCCGTCGTAAAAATGGGTGCAGAACTCGCGCGCGTATCTCGAGCCCCAGATTTACCCACTGCTGCGGATAACTTCCCGCGCACGATGTTCTTGACACGTTTGCTATCAGGAAGTTCAGAAGCGGATACGTTTCTGGCGCATCTGCTGGCACTCCCGACCGGATCGGCCACTGCTGTCGTTCAATGCGGCGGTCCGGCTGGACCCTCCTTCAAATCGCATGATCAGAGTCTATCTTTGAGGCTGCAATCGGAAGACCAAGATCTGACTGCAAAAGTTATTGACTTTAGGGTTGTCCATAATCGGAGACACATGATCATCTTATTTGATCCCGAATGTCTGCGATCGGCTATCCAACTCCTTGATGATTTTGCCATGCTGCAAATCCCCGTGGACATCTTGTTCATTACCTGCCGAAGCGAAAAAGATCCAAGTTTCGTAAGTCAATTAGAGGAAAGAAACAGCCGAGTGGTGCGGGCCTTTGAAAAAAGCCTACGCATGGACTACCCTGCCGGCACGCTCCTCTATCCTCCAATCTCGCCACAGTTGGAAACTGCGTACGCAAATGGCACGCTAAATCTGCGGAAAATAGTAGACGGCTCGTCGCTAGGTATCCAATTGGCTTTTGAGCGTAACCTGATGGCGTTTGCTACGTCATTGCAGGAATGCCTTCATGGATGAGCTCGACATTTACTGGCATGGGCATTTTGGTGTCGCCGCGTCAACATTTGAGCGTCGCCTGCTCGCGCAGATTATGACAGTCATACCGCCCGGGGACCCGCTATTTGTGGTGACAGCCATGTTAGCGCGGCAGATCTATGTTGTGCTTGGCAGTAATGAAAAGGCCATACTCGAATTCGGGCCTACGGTAACGAAGCGCATGGAAGATTTAAAGGATGCGACGGAAAAAATCGCTGTCGACCTTGACATGATCCTTGTTCGGATAGCACTCGTGAACGGAAACATTGAAATGCTGGACGCGCGTGTAACTGATCGCAGACGCAGTCTTGCGCAATGGTTGACAGAAAGGACCATTGCAATCATCAACGATGAATCAAAAACTACTTTGCAGTGGACCGTAAGCCTTTGCCTTGCTTTCATCTTCGGCGTTGTAGCTGTTTCCGTTTTGTCGGCACATGCAACCTAAGCTTTGGTCGCTTAATGAAGTTCTTATCAATCGCGAATGGTATGTCGGCAACGCTGTTCCCCGTCAGCACCAATGGCACAGATTTGATGTTGTGATTTAAGGAGTGTTTTGGTCTCATCGTAGTGACGAAGGAACGAATCTATGGACGCCTCCCGCACAAGGGGATTTTTCGATGTTGCTTCGGCATTGGATGCATGAATCTATCCGGCCTGTTATTTGGAGCATTTCTGTCCATGGCCATGATGGGGATCCGCTCGGTTCGTGCCTTTTAAGATGAGCGGCCTCGAAGGCCATCGTTCCTTACAGGCTGTAAAGCAGCGGGCAGTGCCGTTACACCATCAAAGTCTCACCTCGCATATAAACTGTCGATTCAATTATTCGCAGGTCCCGTTTTCCACTACGCCATTCTGTAGCTTTCTTCGTTGCGCAGCATTGCCCACGCGATGCGCGCAGTCTTGTTTGCCATCGCGACCAGCGTTTTATTATGCCCCACTCTGGCGAGCAGTGAGAGGTGGTTCGGTTTGTTTGAACATAAATCGGCAATAGATAAGTGGATCGTCTGCCAGTTGTGTTGAACTTCCGATATGGTCTGTCATGCAGGAAGGGCGAAGTCCGACCGGAATGACAGACCATATCGGTTGCCGTTTTCATGCTGCCACCAACAGTGGCATATTGTCAAAATACATCTGGTCCGGTGTTCGGGCACCTAGGCTTGAGTGCGGCCTTCTGCCGTTGTAAAATGCGAAATACTGACCGATGGAGCTCCTCGCCTGGGCGACGCTTTTATATGCGTGCAAGTAAACCTCTTCATATTTGACCGAACGCCACAAGCGCTCGACCACAACATTGTCGCGCCATGCGCCCCTGCCGTCCATGCTGATCGCGATTTTCTCGCGGTGCAGCACGCTGGTAAAGGCTTGGGACGTGAACTGGCTGCCTTGGTCGGTATTGAATATCTCGGGCTTGCCATAACGCGCCAGCGCCTCTTCCAAAGCTTCCACACAGAACCCTACATCCATCGTGATAGACACCCGCCAGCTGAGGACTCTGCGACTGAACCAGTCAATAATGGCGACCAGATACACAAAACCCCTGGCCATCGGAATGTAACTGATGTCTGTTGCCCAAACTTGGTTGGGACGCACAATCGCCAGCTTGCGCAGCAAATAGGGATAAATCTTGTGACCTGGTGCCGGCTTGGACGTGTTCGGGCGCCGATAAATAGCATCGATCGCCATCTTCTTCATCAAGCTGGCAACACGCAAGCGCCCGATCAAAAAGCCTTCCTGCCGCAGCATATCCCGCAACATACGGCTTCCAGCAAAAGGATACTGCAGATGCAACTGGTCCATTGCGCGCATGACTGCCAGATCGATGGCAGATGCAGGCTTGGGCAAATAATAGACGCTGCCCCTGCTGATCCCAAGCGCTTTGGCCTGCCGCGCAAGCGGCAACCTGTGTGCAGGATCAATCATCGCTTTGCGCCCGGCAACAGACCCGCCTTGCCGAGCGCCCCTGACAAAAAATCGTTCACCAACGTCAACTCGCCTATCTTGGCGTGCAGCGTCTTCACATCAATCTCAGGTTCGGGCGCAGCACTGTCCGAGCCAAATACGCCTGCAGCACCCTCCAGCAACTGCGTTCGCCAACTCGTAATCTGATTAGGGTGAACGTCAAACTGATGGCTTAACTCCGCAAGCGTCTGCTCGCCCTTAACAGCGGCCAACGCCACCTTCGCCTTGAATGCCGGACTGTGGTTCCGGCGCGGTCGTCTGCTCATAACTTCTCCTGTAATCCGGCTATCTTCGCCGCGTTCAGGCAGAATATCCACTTATCTCTATGTTCAATTTTGCCGAGCCACCTCTCCGCTCGGAACGTATAACCCGGACTGGGCCGTGACCGGCAGCGACAATGGTGCCCCCGCTATTCACCTTATATCAGAATCGAAAAGCGATTTTGGCAAACTGCGCGAAGATGAAGAGGCTAAAATGCGCTGCGGAATGGCACATTTCGAAGCGCTGGGCGTGGGTTTCGTAAAGGCGATGAATGCCGAGGATATTGTCCTGCGACTTGTCGAAACGGAAACATAATGGTCATGCATAAAGGCGTGATTTGTTACCTGATGGAACACTTGCGCAATCACGTTTGAAAAAACTGCAACAGCCTCACTATATCTTTTTCGAGCTGAGGCTTTCGATTCCGAGAGACCGCTAAATTACGTGGCTCAACTTTTTTGATTGACCCATGTGGCTAAATGCGTCATCTGACAGTGGTCCAAAAAGGTGGTCCATATCACCATTTTGGCCGAAATTTAGTGCTGCTAATCCATTGATTTTGTTTAACTTAAAACGCAGATATCCCCTCCCGTAGGGGTCACCAAAATAGCGCTATGTAATTGGCCTTTTGGCTCTCGGGCGGTATTCAGCGACATTTCTGGTTTTGTGGGCAACGGCGAGTGGAGGTCGACCAACGTGTTGGCGAGGTAGCTAGAGGATGCGGAACACAATGCCTGGGAAGCAGCATGAAGTGACGTATCGCGGCACCCCAAACAAGTGCGCGCGCCGGTCTTTCAGCTGGCCTTAGGCACCTGCCGCGCATGCCCAAACCAAACCAACACCAAGGCAGCAAAGCCAGCCATGGCAGGCGTCCGCAGGGGGTAGTCCGACATGCTGGCGATACCGAGAATGGCAATGACGATGCTTGCCATTCGCCCCAACGCGACCGCGGAACGCGCCCCATCCATGCGCATCCACAGGACGAATGAGCGGCGAAGATAATACACTGCGCCCGCCAGCATCAGAAGAATGCCTGGGACACCGAATGTCAGCGCAGTCTCCAGCCAGTCATTATGCAGCCGGTTTAGATAAGCCCCGTCCAATAGCGCTAATGGTTCGGTCATCTGGAAGGTCGATACAAAGCCGCCAGGCCCGAAGCCGAGGGGGAAGTATTGCCAAAACAGCTGCAGGCTTGAGGTCCAAAAGTCGGCGCGATCTTTTGCCCCCACGTTTTCGGCAAAAATGCGTTCAATTGCTTCGGCGCGGGAGAAGTAAACTGTAACAAGCACGAGGCCCACAAGAATTGCTGCTGCCCAGATTGGCGTCGCGGATTTGGCCTGAGTTGACCTGCGGTAGGACGGGGCGTGTGAAACATACAGCAGTGTGCCGCCGATCAGCCCCACAGCGGCCGTGAGCATCCCAGAGCGTGATCCAGTGACCAATATGAGCGGGATTAAAATTATGGCGATTGCCATTGCAATCAGTTGCCGCGTGTTTCTGCCTAGGCTCGCCCCTTCCGACTTCGCCGCAAAGAGGGCTAGCATGGGGAAGAGGCAGGCCAAGAAGACGGCGGCATGGTTTCGGTTCGCGAGGAGACCCACGGCGCTGCCGTTATTGGTGATTTGATAAAAATAGAGCGGGCCAGTGGGGCTGCCGGCTAATTGCAGGACGCCTACGACCCCTGAAATCGCTCCAACGGCAATGAGGAGAGGCACAGAGAGACGCAAATCGTCTCGATTTAACTGCAGGGCAGCCAAAAGCACGGCCAGAGGAGCAAAGAGAAAAAAGAGCGACTGCCAGGCGGCCGCGGGTGCCATCGATGTAATCCGCGTCATGCCGGACACATCGGCCGCCGCGCGAATTGTCGCCACATCGCCTGCCCCGCCTAAGAAATTCACAATCTGCGCCGATATTGGAAGAAGATGAGTTGCAACCAACAAAATGACGAACAGAAAGCCCGCCAGAAGCGACTTCTTTCCCTCCAATTGCTCTGGCCTCAGAAAAAGTAACGCAACTCCACAGAAGGCTATCATCAGCGGGTTCAACAGGGCCAGAGACTGAACATCGGGCCGCGACGATCCACCCATAGCAAAAAGCGCAACAAGGGGCACGAACAAACCCCAGAATTGAAGCGATGGCAGGGAAATCGTAGCTAATCTTGGCAATTTCTTTTCCTGTGATAAGTTCCGGCGCCATCGTTTGACGGGCTTACGAGGTGTCTGGTAATATTATTTACGTCGGTGCTCCCTTTGTAAAGGTTATATCATCGGGCGCTAAGCTGCTTAAGCCAGTTAATTCGACAAGTGGCTTGAAAAAAATATGGCTTTGTTTGAGCGCTTCAGTTACCTGCGACCCAGACTTATTGCCATCCAAACTGGCACAGGTCAAACATTCATAACGTCGATGCCGGTACAAGGATTATAATGTTAAACGCCGCCACCCCGCTAACCACCGCTGCACATCCCGGCGCAGCAAATCCCGATAATGAAGCCGAACGCGGCCTCGCGCCTCCGATATTGCTGCAGTATTGGCAGGTAGTTCTTCGCTGGAAGTGGCTGATCGCGGGTATCACGGTGGCGGCACTGACGTTGGGTCTCGTGGCCACGTTATTGGCGACGCCCCAATACACGGCAACTTCACGCATCGAAATTAGCCGCGCACAGAAAAATGTTACCAACGTGGAGAGCCTTGAATCCGCAGAGGCGGGGCGCGACCAAGAATTTTATCAAACGCAATATTCGCTGTTGCAGGCCCGCTCTCTCGCAGAGCGCGTTGCGCGGCAATTGCGACTGGGTGCCAATGATGCCTTCTTTGAAGCCCATGGAGTAGACCCCAGCGAAGATGGCCTTTTTGCTTCCAAATCGGGGCAGCAATTAAGCGCCGCCGAACGGCAAAAGCGCGAAAAGAAGGCAGTTGATTTGCTAGCAAAAAACATTGCGATTTCGCCTATCCGTGGATCGGCCCTGGTGGATATAAGTTACACCAGCGCATCGCCCGGCCTATCCGCGCAGATTTCGAACACGTGGACAGAGCAGTTTATCGTCCAAAGCATGGACCGCCGCTTTGCCTCAACGGCAGACGCGCGGAAATTCCTAGAGGGACGGCTTGCCGACCTTCGTGCACGGGTCGAGACGTCTGAACGTGAAGTCGTTAACTACGCCTCGCAGAAGGGAATTGTGGCACTAGGCACTTCGAAAAGCGCCGACGGCAAGACCGAAGTCGAGCGGACTCTGGTTTCAAGCGATCTTGAGGCTCTAAATTCCGCACTCGCCGAAGCCACGGCAAACCGCATAGCAGCTGAGAGCAGATCACGGAGCCGCAATGGCGGCGCTAATTCAGACGCACTGAGTAACGTCGCAATTTCCCAATTGCGGCAGAAGCGGGCCGAGGCCGCATCCGAATATGCCAAATTGCTCGTTCAGTTTGAACCAGGCTACCCGTCAGCCCGAGCACTTGCCGAGCAACTTCGAGTGTTGGACGCGAGCATTGCACGCGAGGAGGGGCGAGTTCTGAACAGCCGATCAGCGGAATATAGTGAATCGGTCCAGCGCGAACGAGACCTGCGTGAGCAAGTGGAAACGCTTAAAGCCCGCATGGATCGTCAACAGCGCGACAGTATCAACTATAATATCTACCAGCGCGAAGCCGATACCAACCGACAGCTTTATGACGGTCTGTTGCAGCGTTACAAAGAAATTGGCGTCGCCGGAATTGGCGCAAACAATATTGCTATTGTTGACCCGGCGAAGGTACCTGAAAAGCCATCTGCCCCTAGCTTACCGCTGAATATGGCGCTAGCATTGCTGGCCGGAATTGGCTTGGCGGCGGTTGCCACATTTGCGCTGGACCAGATTGACGAAGGCATTCGGGACCCGGGTCAGGTCAATCGCCTGTTGCAAGCGCCTTTGCTCGGCAGTGTGCCCGATGCCGACGCTGAAGATGCTCTTACCCTGTTGGGTGATCCGAAATCGATGATTTCTGAGGCTTATTTGAGTATTCGCTCTAATTTAGCATTTAGCACTGATCACGGCGTTCCAAGCGCGTTTATGGTCACCAGCACGCGACCGGCGGAAGGCAAGTCTACAACCAGTCTTGCCTTGGCGACCGTATTGGGTCGCACTGGCAAGAGGGTGTTGCTGGTTGACGGCGATATGCGGTCACCGTCCATGCATCAATTTCTCGGTCGCGAAAACAAAAGCGGCCTTAGCAACTTTCTTGCTGGGGACAATGAGTGGCAGAACATGGTCATCGCGACGGAACAGAAGGGCCTAAAGCTTTTGCCAGCTGGGCCAATGCCGCCTAGCGCGTCCGAACTGTTGAGCAGCGACCGGATGTTGATGCTTATCCGACAATTGGGCGATCACTTTGACCACATAGTTGTCGACGCGCCTCCAATATTGGGGCTTGCAGATGCGCCGCTCTTGTCGCGTGCCGTTGAGGGCTGCATCTTTGTTGTTGAGGCAGAGGGTGTTGCAGTCAGAGGCGTCAAGTCATCGCTAGGTAGGCTACATTCCGTTCATGCCCATGTGTTTGGTGTGATTTTGACGAAGCTTAAACATCGTCAAGCGGGGTATGGGTATGGATACGGATACGGATACGGATATGGTAGCCCCGAAAACACCAAGGCCAAGCTCGATTGATCCACGGGTTAGATAATCGAGCAACGGAGATAATGTGGCAAAGCGCTTATTTGACCTAATCATCAGTATTTTGGCGCTGTCTTTGTTGTGGCCAGCACTGCTTGCAGTCGCAATTCTGGTCCGCAAAAATTTAGGTGCACCAGTGCTGTTTGTGCAGCAACGGCCAGGACGCAATGGCATCCCGTTCAACATGATCAAGTTTCGGACCATGTTGGATTCGAAAGACGCGCTTGGAAACGATCTTCCAGACGGGGAACGGCTAACACGTTTTGGGGCATTTTTGCGCTCAACCAGCCTCGACGAACTTCCCGAACTTTGGAACATCCTAAAAGGCGATATGAGCCTTGTGGGGCCGAGACCTTTGTTAATGCAGTATTTGCCGCTGTACACCGATATACAGGCAAGAAGGCATGAGTTGAGACCCGGCATTACGGGCTGGGCACAAATCAACGGTCGAAATGCTTTGAGTTGGGCAGACAAGTTCAAACTGGATGTGTGGTATGTAAATAACAGAACATTTTTTCTCGACATCTACATTCTGCTATTGACGGTATTGCGCGTATTCCAACGTCATGGGGTAAATGCACATGATGATGTCACAATGCCTGCGTTTACTGGTCGGGAGGATAATTAATGGCTATTACGATTGGCGTTTACGGTGCGAGCGGTTTTGGGCGCGAGGTTATGCCGTTAATTGCTGCAACGACCGGCCCGGATATCACTTTAGTTTTTGTAGATGACTCCCTGACTGGCTCCATTAATGATTACTCGGTGATATCCTTTGAAACTTTCAAAGCACTGCCCGGAACAAAGTATATTTCCATTGCCATAGCTGATGCGTCTCTGCGTGAGCGATTGGCTTTAAAGTGCTCAAAAGGGGGCATCCTTCCATATGACGTGACAGCCCCAAACGTGATGTCCGGCCATTCCGTGTCAATAGCGCCTGGGTCAATATTGTGCGGATTTGTAACGTTAACTTCGAATGTTGTAATCGGCAGATATTTTCACGCAAATATCTATAGCTACGTTGCGCATGACTGCATTATTGGCGACTTTGTAACATTTGCACCATCCGTAAAGTGCAACGGCAATGTTGTAATTGAGGATTATGCCTACATCGGCACTGGTGCAATCTTGAAGCAAGGACAGCCCGACAAGCCCCTGCATATTGGCGCACGGGCTGTGATCGGTATGGGCGCCGTCGTCACCAAGGACGTTCCTGCTGGCGCGACAGTCGTCGGAAACCCTGCGCGCATAATGGAACGATAAGCTTATTTCTTGGCTTCAGCCAGCACACTGCCTACGACATCACAAACGCGCTCAACCTCCTCGTCGGTGATTGTGGGATGGGTCAGAAACATTAAGCTCGTTTCGCCAAGCTTCTGGGCATTTTCAAGCCTCTTCGTTGGACGCCATGTTGTATTGTCAAACGCCTTCTCTAGGTAAACTTCTGCACAGGTGCCTTGAAACACGGGTATAGCGCGTGCGGTAATCTCGGCCACAATACGGTCTCGGTCCCAACCCGATTTTAGTCCCTCGGGTTTGACGTAAGCATATAAGCGATAAAATGCATGAACAGCCCCGGACCTCGGCAACGGAACACGAACAACGTCCTCAAACTGACGCAATCTCTCGCATAGTTTAGTAGCAATTAGCGTCCGACGATGTGTCCAGTCGGGCATTTTTTTGAGTTGTATTCTTCCAATCGCCGCCTGCACCTCAAGCATCCGCCAGTTGGTGCCGATGGATTCATGAACCCAGCGAAACCCAGGGGGGTGTGTGCGGTTATAAACAGCGTCCCAACTCTTGCCATGATCCTTGTAGGACCACATTGTCGACCACAGTTCCTGGTCATTGGTTGTTACCATGCCCCCTTCGCCGCCAGTGGTCATGATTTTATCCTGACAGAATGACCACGCGCCGATATGTCCGAGCGAGCCCACCATTTTGCCTTCAATTTGAGCACCATGCGCCTGCGCGCAGTCTTCGATCACGGCAATATTTCGACCCGCTGTTAGATCCATGATCTCGGGTACCTCGCAGGGCCAGCCCGCAATATGCACTGGAATAACCGCCTTCGTACGCGATGACAGCATTGGTGCGATTGTTTGTGCACTCAAATTACCGCTTTCGGGATCGACGTCGGCGAACACCGGCGTGGCCCCCGCAGTTACAACACAGGAAATAGACGCGATAAACGTACGGGGCGTAACGATCACTTCGTCACCGGGCCCAACATCCAGACCCTTCAAAGCAAGATCAAGAGCGAGGGTTCCGTTTCCTAAGGCGATGGCGTGACTTGCGCCAACCCAAGCGGCAAATTCCGCTTCGAATGATCGGCCAAGTTGCCCGGTCCAATAATTCACCCGATTGGACAAAATGACATCGCGAACCGCGTCCGCCTCTTCGTCTGCAAAGGACGGCCACGGGGCCAAAGATGTGTTGAGCATAATTTTTAAGAATCCAACTTTCGCAACGGACTAAAACACCTTGCATGACATAGCGGACTTCGAACGTTGTTTCAATTAACCAAAATCGCGAAAAACAACCTATAACTTGAGGTCTTTTTAGACTTTTTACTATGGTCTTTTCACCATTGATATGGCAGGGGGACCCCCACTGGCAATGAAGCCTGCCTGTCATATTGACAACGTCGAGAGGTTGAGTTCTTGAAAGTACTTTCAGTAATTGGCACTCGACCCGAAGCAATAAAAATGGCTCCATTGTGTGTCGCACTGCGAGATGACGCGCGCTTCGATGCCAGATTGTGCATAACTGCGCAGCATCGCGAAATGTTGGACCAGGTACTTGACCTCTTTCGACTGGAAGCCGATTTCGACCTCAATATCATGCGTGCCAATCAAGATTTGACCGATGTGATGTGCGCAATTTTGCAGGGCCTCCGTTCGGTGCTGTACGATTGGCGGCCCGACATTGTCTTGGTGCATGGTGATACGGCAACAACGTTGGCTGCGACATTGGCTGCTTATTACAAACAGATTCCCGTTGGCCATATCGAAGCTGGTCTGCGTACCCATAATCTGTATTCGCCATGGCCTGAGGAGGCTAACCGAAAATTGGTCGGCGCTATTGCGGCGCTTAATTTTGCGCCAACCTCGGTCACGGCTGGCAATTTAATCTCGGAAGCTGTCGATCCTTCAACGATAGAGGTCACCGGAAACACCGTTATCGATGCGCTATTGATGACTGTAGAAAATCTAAAAAGCGACCCTGCGGTCCTTTCCGAAATGGCATCGCGATTTCCCATGATCCGCAAAGATAGCCGCTTGCTGCTAGTAACAGGGCATCGCCGTGAAAGTTTTGGCGGCGGTTTTGAAAGAATCTGCGAAGCTTTGACCTTGATCGCTCAAAAGTATCCGGACGTTGATATCGTGTATCCCGTTCACCTCAACCCCAATGTGCAGGAGCCCGTAAACCGGTTGCTAGACGCAATTCCCAACATTCACCTGATCGACCCGCAACCTTATCTGTCCTTCGTGTATTTGATGAACGAATCGACATTGATACTGACAGATTCCGGTGGCGTGCAAGAAGAGGCTCCATCACTAGGAAAGCCTGTGTTGGTGTTGCGTGACACCAGCGAACGGCTCGAAGCGGTATCTGCAGGAACAGTCATTTTGGTGGGTACCGATGTCGAACGGATAGTCAGTGAGACCGATCGATTGCTATCTGACAGTGATGCATACGCCGCCATGAGCGCAAGTTATAATCCATATGGCGATGGTAAGGCTTGTGGGCGCATAGTCGACCGGCTGGCGCTCTATGCCGAAAATCTCTCAAATCAACTTAAAGAGCAGAATTAATCTTATGGAATTCAACACCATTTGTGTTGTCGGTTTGGGCTACATCGGTTTACCGACGGCGGCAATTATTGCGTCGCGTAAAAAGCACGTCATAGGGCTAGATGTGAACGCGGATGCTGTTGCCACGATCAATCAGGGAAAGATACACATTTACGAACCCGACCTCGAGTCAGTGGTTCGGACGGCTGTGGCCGATGGATATCTGAAGGCGACATTAGTAGCCGAACCGGCAGATGCGTTTCTCATTGCAGTCCCCACGCCTTTTAAAGGGGATCATGAACCTGATTTGCGTTATATTGAATCCGCAGCTTTATCGATCGCTC
The DNA here is from genome assembly GCF_050921905.1 of Sphingorhabdus sp. NCBI lineage: Bacteria > Pseudomonadati > Pseudomonadota > Alphaproteobacteria > Sphingomonadales > Sphingorhabdaceae > Sphingorhabdus > Sphingorhabdus sp. Next base: position 1,925,818 of record NZ_CP050888.1, read on the forward strand.
CAGTATTGCAGTCCGGAAATTTGGTTATTCTGGAATCCACGTCACCCGTCGGGGCAACGGAAGCAATGGCTGAATGGCTTGCCAAAGAGCGCCCCGATCTTTCCTTTCCCGCCGCCGCGGGCGATGATTCAGATATTCGCATTGCGCATTGCCCCGAGCGCGTCCTGCCCGGCCATGTACTTCGTGAACTGGTGACAAATGATCGGGTGATTGGGGGCCTGACCGCGCGCTGCTCCGAATATGCCAGAGGTTTGTACCAGATATTCGTGGAGGGCAACTGCATAGTGACAAGCGCCCGCACCGCCGAAATGTGCAAACTTACCGAAAACAGTTTTCGGGATGTGAATATTGCTTTTGCAAACGAACTTTCAATGATTTGCTCGAAGCTGGATATTGATGTCTGGGAGCTTATTAGCTTGGCGAACTTACATCCTCGGGTCAATATTCTCCAGCCGGGTCCAGGGGTCGGAGGGCACTGCATTGCGGTGGATCCCTGGTTTATCGTAGCAGCAAGCCCCGATGAGTCTCATTTGATACGCCAAGCCCGTGAAGTAAATGACCGCAAGCCACATTGGGTTTTGAATGAAATCCAGAACGCTGCAAATTCGGTGAAGCTTGACGGCACCGCAGCACACAAGCCGGTCGTTGCTTGCCTCGGACTTACCTTCAAACCCGACATCGACGATCTTCGCGAGAGTCCTGCGCTGGAAATCTGCAAAATGCTCTGCGATTCCAACGTGCTTGAAGTCGTTGTCGCAGAGCCCAACATTACACAGCTCCCCGATCAGCTGCTTGGCAAAGTCGAGTTGCTATCGCCATCAGATGCTATCGAACGGGCGGACGTGGTTGTGCTTCTGGTCGACCACCGTCAGTTCAAAGACATTTCCCGAACGTCGCTCGGGGACAAAAAAATTATCGACACGCGCGGGCTCTGGCGACGCTAAACGCCTGGACTGCCGTCATTTATAGAAAAACGGGTGATTTGTGAAAACAGCAATTATTACAGGTGTTACAGGGCAAGACGGTGCATATCTCAGTGCCCTGCTCCTTGAAGCTGGCTACCGCGTTTACGGGACTTTCAGGCGCACAAGTTCGGTGAATTTCTGGCGGCTGGAAGAATTGGACGTTCTGGATCACGAACATCTGGAATTGGTTGAATATGATCTGACTGACCTGGGTTCTTCCATTCGTATGCTTGATACATGCAAGCCGGATGAAATCTATAATCTCGCAGCACAAAGCTTTGTAGGCGTGTCGTTTGACCAGCCAACGACGACGGCTCAGATCACGGGGATGGGCGCACTTCACCTGCTTGAAGCGATACGGATTGTGAACCCTGCAATTCGCTATTACCAAGCATCGACCTCAGAAATGTTTGGCAAGGTTCAGGAAATTCCGCAGCGTGAAACGACGCCATTTTATCCAAGAAGCCCTTATGGCGTTGCCAAGCTTTTTGCCCACTGGACTACTGTAAATTATCGGGAATCCTATGGGATATTTGGTTCCTCAGGAATCCTGTTCAATCACGAATCTCCCTTGCGCGGCAAAGAATTTGTAACCCGTAAAATAACCGACGCGGTCGCCAAAATTGCACTGGGCAAGCTCGACTGTCTGGAACTGGGCAATATGGACGCAGAGCGGGACTGGGGTTTTGCCAAAGACTATGTAGTTGGAATGCATGCGATGCTCCAAGCAGACGCACCCGGCACTTACGTGCTGGCAACAAACCAGAAATGTTCAGTACGCGATTTTGTAAAGATGAGTTTTGCCGAGGCCGGCATGTCCCTTGAATGGACAGGTGAAGGCGCAGATGAGGTGGCGACCGATCCCGTCTCTGGTGCCGTACGCGTGAGGGTTAATCCGAAGTTTTACCGCCCCGCCGAAGTCGAGCTGCTTATCGGCGATGCGTCGCTCGCGCTTCAAGATTTGGGATGGAATGCGCCAACGGGAGTGCAGGACCTTTGCCGTCTGATGGTTGAAGCCGATCTTCGCAGAACGCGTAACGGGTTCAGCTGGTAAGATGCGCGTTCTTGTCACGGGACTTGCTGGCTTTACGGGTGTCCATCTCGAAAGCGCATTGCGGTCTGCGGGATATGAGGTGTTCGGACTCGGAAAAGAATGTATCAGTGACGGCGCTAACTATATGGCAGCCGACCTTGGAGATACGCCATTAATCAGCGCATGGTTGCGGGAAATTCGTCCGACCCATATCATTCATCTGGCTGCTTTGTCGCATGTGGTTGGAGACCCGCTTGGCTTTTACCAAGTGAACGTCTTGGGAACCGAAAGTTTGATTCAGGCAATTGTCGACGCTGGCATCACGCCCGAAAAGATGGTTATCGCCAGCAGCGCGAATATTTATGGAAACGCGTCCGAAAACCCGATCACAGAAAATACCCCCATCCGGCCAATGAACCACTACGGCGTCAGCAAGGCGGCGATGGAATTGATGCTTTCCAAATGGCACACGCGGTTACCCATCATCATTACGCGTCCGTTTAACTACACTGGCCCGGGACAATCGGAACGGTTTGTATTTGCAAAAATTGTGGCAGCGTTCCGCCGTCGGGATTCGACACTTTCACTCGGTAACATCCATGTGTCGCGCGATCTGTCTGATGTGCGTTATGTTTCCCGCATCTACCAACGTCTTTTGGAATGCGATTCACACAACGTGCCTGTGAACCTTTGCTCCGGCAATACGGTATCTATTCTTCAGGCCATTGATATCATGTCCGACATCGCCGGATATCGGCCCGAGATTGAAGTGAATCCCGCACTGGTGCGCGCTGACGAAATCATGACGCTGTCCGGTGATCCCAGCCTGCTTGGACGGCTAGTTGGTCCGCTCGATCCCATAGGCATAAGACAAACGCTTCAGGATATGTACAACGCGGTCGCCTGAGCCCCTAAGATGTCAAGCGAAACCCCCTTTCAAGAAGTGCCGGAAATTATGCGTATATGTTTTTTTGCCAACATGTCGGCGCACGCCAATTGGCGCGAAATGTTCGAACGTGTCGAATTTTACAGCGTCGACATCAAATTGCTCCGTGAGTTGGGGCACGAAGTCATCGAAGCGGGACTTCCGTCATTGGTGGATTGGAAGGCCGACCTTTATTATGGCTGGTGGTGGGGACACGCACCTTTCATAATGTTACCAGCAAAACTGCGCGGAAAACCCATTATATTGACGGGTGCATTTGACTATTCAACGTGCAAGCAGGAATTACCCGGCCTGTGCTATCTGGACAGGCCTTTATGGCAACGGACCGTTATTCAGACCATGCTCAGGTTGGCAGATGTGAACATGTTTATTTCGCAATCTGAATATGATGAAGTCACGCCACACCTCAATGTGCGTAACCCGTTAGCCGTGCCACTGGCGATAGACACAGAATATTACAGGCCCACGCCAAACCAAAAGACGGCGGACTATTTCTTTTCTGTCTCGCTGCAAAGCAGGACCAACGCCATTCGCAAGGGTCTTCCGCAAACTATTGAGGCTTTCGCAATTGTTGCGTCTGAGTTTCCGGCCATGCGCCTTGTATTGGCAGGCAAGCCTGGTGACTTTACCGGCGAGCTGAAAGCTTTGGCACAACGACTGGGCGTGGCTGACCGGGTGGAGTTCTGCGGCATGATCACGCAGGAAGAAAAGCTTCAATCCTATCGCGAATGCATCGCTTATGTTCAGCCTACCTTGTATGAGGGATTTGGCCACGCACTTGCCGAAGCCGTCGCGTGCGGCGCGCCAGTTGTCAGCGCCGCCCGTGGTTCGGTGCCCGAGGTTACCGGCAAGCACGCTGCCTGCGTCGACCCCCATGACGTAGCCGCTATTGCTGACGCCATGAGGCTGTGTATCGTCAAGCCTGTGACCGATAAAGACCGAGCAGATGGTCACAAATGGATAACCGACAATTTTTCTCTAGCCGCGAGACGCGAGCGGTTGCGTCAGGTCCTTGAAACTGTCAGGTAAACTTTCAACGTCGAACGGGAACGCATATTGTGAAAACGAAACTTAATGTAGGTTGCGGGACGGATATTAAGCCGGATTATATCAATCTGGATGTAGCAGATCTGCCCGGTGTCGATGTCGCCCACGACCTGACAAAATTCCCTTGGCCATTTGCCGATAACAGCTTCGACACCATTGAGCTCATCAATGTGCTTGAACATCTGCCGGACACGATTGCCACGTTGGAAGAATTGCACCGTATCGCGCGACCCGATGCCAAGGTGATGGTGCGCGTTCCATATTGGAATTCACCCGACATGTTGGCGGACCCGACGCATTTGAGGTCATTCAGCGAACGCACGCTGAATTTTTTTGATCCCGCATTTCCGGAATGCAAAGACCGACCTTATTACAGCACCGCCAGATTCAATATTATGCGCAAGTCGTGTTACATCCGCTTTTTCTATTATCTGAAGATAAACGCACGCTTTCTGACAACACCTCTGTTCTTTCTGGCGCGCTATCTTGGCGCTGTCGTCTGGGTTATCGAATTCGATCTGCGTGCTGCCAAAAGCGATAACAAATGACGCTGTACGCGCGGATAGCCCGCGCGCGCACCTTTTTCGAAAAGGGCGATTTCCTGCCTATACTGGCGCTAGTCATTGCCGTGCAGGGTACAGTGCTCGTCAGCCAAAGCGTTGCCGCGCTTCTGCTTGATACCGCTGAGGTCGGCCGCATACGGCTTTTCGAAAGCATGATCTCAATCGGTGTACTGATCGCTGGCTTTGGCGCGCCTGCGCTTGCGATCCGCGAGATGGCGGCACCCGAACACGCCGAACGCCGCGGTGAAATGCTGCGCGATCTGCTGATCTTGCCAGTCATGGGTGCGATCATGATATGTGTCGTCGCCCTGGCTGCGACCCAATTTGGTGCGACATGGATTTTGCCCTGGCGAGATGTGCTGTTCGCATCGACGGTGTTGCTTGTAGCGGTCAATCTCGTCCGCATGGCGTCTGCCGTGGCCCAAGGCCTAGTGATTGTCCGCCATGTATATATCTGGGTCATTGCAGGATCGGTCGTGGCCGCATCCATGCAAATCGCAGGGGCGGCATTGGGCAGCATATCCGGATGGATTACCGGCCGCCTGCTGGGTGAAATTGCGTTGCTAGGTTCCATGCTTTTTGCAATGCGGCGACACTTCCCCGACATTCATTGGCACCAGCGCCTTCATTTGGGCAACCTGTTCAACAACATGGTTCGGGCAACAATCGTTAATGCCGGCCTCATACTCCGCATGCTTGCCGACGCAGCGCCGATTTTGCTAATGGGGGGGGTATTTGGCGGATTGGGACATGCGGCCAGCGGCGATGATATCGGCCATTTCGGCATTGCCACATTGTTTTTAACGGCCTGTCTCTTGCCCCTGTCGGTCATGGCACAGCGGGCGCTTCCGTTGATAACGACCGCGCGTCAACATGGTGGCAGTGCAGCCATTCCTATTTTCAGGCGTCATTTGTTGTTGGCCAGCATATTGATTGCGTTGACGATGGCCGCTGTCTTGACCTTTATCAGTCTGTCCAATCAAGGACGGCAAGACCAGGCATTGTGGGCAGGTGCAGCATTGATGCTGGCGGTCCCCATGAAAGCAGTGGCATCGGGCATTGGCACGATAATGCTAGCCCGTGGCGAACTAAAACTGCCCGTCTGGATCACCTTGGCCGAATTACTGACGATTTTAATGGTTTTTGCTTGTTCTGGAACAACAGATGTTGTTTGGACAGCCGTGCTGTCGATTATTGTTGGTTCGGGCACGTCTCTGGTAAGTATGCTGGTAGCAAATCATATTTTGAACAAGTCGCCTTATGTTTTATAATTCCGTAAAATCAGATTACATGAAGCTGCTATGGCTCACTGTTTTATTCCTTATACCGACCTATTTGCAACGCGTTGCGAATAGTGGAGAAGGCGACAAGCTAGGCGTTTTTGACGGAATATCCTTGGCTTCTGCTGGATACATGTGTAATATTATCATAATATTGGCAGGCCTGTTTATTATAAATACAAAGTTAAATAAAAATCATACATTTATATTATTCGTATTATTTTTTATTGGATTAGTTCAACTATATATTTCTTATTCTATTTACAGTATGTCATTGTTTGCGATGGTACTTGCGTTTTTTCGGGCGGTGATTTGGGCGCTTTGTGCTTATATATTTGCTGCAAAAATTTTCGATAAAGACATTTTTTTAGATGTTTACATGAAAATGACGACTCTATTTTTTCTGATAGTTATATTGTCGTATACTGTATACACCTTAACTGGCATTCCGTTTGGGATGGTCATAGGGCAAGGGGCCGAGCGTGCTCATGGTTTGTTCAGCGAGCCATCAGTTCTTGGGTCTATCGCGCCCGCTTTCATTTTAATTTCCATGATGAAAAGAGACTATATTAAAATAGCTATTGGATTAGCTGCCTTGGTTGTCGCAAATTCAACAACAGCATACACAACGTTGGTCTTGGTAGTATGCGCTCATTTGCTTTATAAACTGCCACGGACCCAAGCTGCATTTGTTTTCCTGGTGGTAGGTGCATTTGCGTTTTTTGTTATAAGCCTTGACGTCACAAGATCATATTACATTAGCGATATAGCGAGATCAATTTCAGTGACTTTGGACCAATGGATTGGTCAAAGCGAATTTCGAACTTTCACTATTGATCGACTTTTAAATTCGATCATCGACATACCACGGTTTTTAAGCGCAGGGGAAAGCGACTACAGCGGCGAAATTGGAAACCTTGCGCGGCTCGGTGGGCCTCGAGTAATGGTCACCCATATGTATAATGACGGCCTTTATTGGACCGGCTACGGCCTATCTATATTTGCAGTAGTGTCTCTTGTAACATACCGTTCTGTTTTAGATTTTGGCATCATGCCTTACTTCATCAGCAGCTTTGGCATTGGATTAGGCGTGGGGATCATATTCTACTTTAGCTGGCAAATAACTTGGTGGCGGAAAATTGATCGTTCGGTCTTTATATTATTCGTATCCGCGTTATTTGGCACGCTTCTCAATTCCGCAGGCGGCCTGAGCCTATATATTCTGGTGCTCCTCGGAGGTTTTTCTGCACTCATTTCCAAGCAGAAATCCCGCACAGCCGAGGCCATATAAATGTGCGGGATTTATGGAATACAGGGGGCCGTCCGCTCGCCTGATATGGGGTTGGCCGCGATGCGGCGGCGGGGGCCTGATCAGCTGATGCATTGGGACGACGCCTCGGCTAACATCTGGCTGGGTCATGCGCGGCTGTCGATCATCGATTTGTCGGTTGCCGGAAACCAGCCGATGCACTCGCCCGATGGCCGTTGGGTCATGGTCTACAATGGTGAGATCTACAATTATCGCGAACTGCGGGCAGAGCTTGAGGCCGTCGGCGAACAATTTGTCGGGCATAGCGATTCCGAGGTTTTCCTGCGCCTTTTCATGCGCGAAGGCTCGGCCTGTTTTTCGCGGCTGAACGGGATTTTTGCGGTGGCATTCTGGGACCGCCACGAACGCAGCATGACATTGGCGCGTGACCCAATGGGGGTAAAGCCGCTTTATTTTGCAGAACAGCCGCATGGATTTGCGTTTGCAAGCGAGATCAAGGCGTTGATCCGCGGTGGGGATGTCGTCCCCAAGATTAACAAAGCCGCCGTGCTACACCATCTTGGCCTTTTATGGTCTCCCGGTTCCGACACCATCGTCGACGGGGTGCACAAGCTGCTCCCGGGTGAAGCGATGACCGTCAAAAATGGCGCGGTGGTGCAGCGGTGGATCTATGCCGACCCGACATTGCCGTCTGTCCATCGGCCAGCCACGGCCAACGCCGAGGCGCTTGCGGCAAAGGTTCACGATGCGGTCGAAACGGCGGTGCAACGACAACTTGTATCTGATGTGCCACTTGGCGCGTTTCTTTCGGGCGGGCTCGATTCATCGTCCATTGCTGCGTTCGCTGCACGGCACCGGACCGGCCCCGGAAAACTGCAATGCTTTTCGATAGAGATCGCCGACGGTGCCCAAGCCGCAGAAGGCTTCGCCGATGATCTCCCTTACGCGCGCAAAGTGGCGCAACATCTCGATGTTGATCTGCACGTCGTCAAGGCGAACGGATCGATGCTCGATCGCCTGTCTGAAATGATCTATTATCTGGATGAACCAACCGCCGACCTTGCAGCCATCAATACCCTGTTGATTTCCGAACTAGCCCGTGCGCAAGGCATTACGGTTTTGTTGTCTGGCGCGGGCGGCGACGACATTTTCACAGGTTATCGCCGTCACTATGCCCTGATGCAGGAGCGGTTTTGGTCTTGGCTGCCACTGCCTGCACGATCGTCGCTGGCTGGCTTGACTGGTCTTCTGCCCAAGAATATTGCGCAGCTACGCCGGATTGCCAAGGCGTTTCAATTTGCAGACAAAGACGCTGATACACGGCTCGCAGGATATTTCGGCTGGATAACGCCTACAGACGCATACGCCTTGTTGTCAGCCGATCTGCGTGCAGAATTAACGCCCGGCGATATGCTGGCGCCCTTGCTCACCAGCCTTTCGCATGTGCCTGCCGGCGCCACGGCCTTGCAAAAAATGCTGTATCTTGAGTGCAAGCATTTCCTGGTCGATCATAATCTGAATTATGCCGACAAGATGGGCATGGCAGCGAGCATTGAAATACGCGTTCCCTTGCTCGACCATGATTTGGTCGCGCTCGCGATGGGGATTCCCGACGACATGAAACAGCATGGCCGCATTGGGAAATGGATATTCAAGAAGGCCATGGAGCCGGTGTTGCCCCATGAAGTCATCTATCGCCCGAAATCAGGCTTTGGTGTCCCGCTGCGGCAATGGCTGCTTGGTCCACTTGATGCCCTGTTGCAGGATACGCTCAGCCCTGCGCGCCTGAAAGCCCGCGGTATTTTTGATGCAGAAGCCGTGGTTCAGCTGTTGGCCGCTAACCGGTCCGGGCAGGTTGATGCGTCTTACAGCATTTTTGCGATATTATGCATGGAGCTATGGTGTGTTCAATATCTTGATGGGCAATTCGCCGTTGACTTGACTTAGAATACCGCAACCCCCCAAAGCAATTTCGCCGTTTTCGACAGACAGAGATTTTATGAAACAGATCGTGCAATATTTAAATAGCGGCGAGACCGCCGTCGTAGATGCACCGGCGCCAATGGCATTACCGGGAACCATCGTTATACGAACGACACGCAGTCTTATTTCAGCAGGTACCGAGCGGATGCTTGTCGGATTTGGCAAGGCATCCATGCTGCAAAAGGCTCGGCAGCAGCCGGAAAAAGTAAAGCAGGTACTTGCAAAAATTAGAACAGACGGTCTTGGCGCTACGGTAGATGCAGTCCGGTCGAAGCTGGATCAACCCATTCCCCTTGGCTATTGCAACGTAGGCGAAGTCGTCGAAGTTGGCGCAGGCGTTTTTGATTTTGCTGTGGGCGACCGCGTTGCGTCCAACGGACCACATGCCGACGTCGTGCGTGTCCCCCGCCTGTTATGCGCCCCAATTCCGGCGGATGTCGACGACGACATGGCAGCGTTTACCGTCGTTGCCAGTATCGGTTTGCAGGGGATAAGGCTGGCAGCACCTACCTTGGGGGAAAGCGTGGTTGTCACGGGCGCGGGCTTGCTGGGGCTTCTGACCGTGCAGCTTTTGCTGGCGCAGGGTTGCCGGGTGTTGGCCATCGACTTTGATGAAAAGAAGCTGGCGATTGCGCGCACCTTTGGTGCTGAGACCTGCAACCCGGCGACGGGCCAGGATCCTGTTGCCGCGGGCATGGCGTTTAGCCACGGTCGGGGCATCGACGCAGTCATTGTAACAGCGTCAACCGACTCAACCGACCCGATTACCCAGGCTGCAAATATGTGCCGCAAACGTGGCCGCATTATTCTGGTCGGGGTTACCGGATTAAAACTGAATCGGGCAGATTTTTACGAGAAGGAATTGAGTTTTCAAGTCTCCTGCTCTTATGGGCCAGGGCGTTACGATGCAGACTATGAAAACGCTGGTCATGATTATCCGTTCGGTCTGGTGCGTTGGACCGAGCAGCGTAACTTTGAAGCTGTCCTCGACCTTATGTCGGCCGGAAGGATCGACACAGAAAGTCTGGTCAGCCATCGTTTCCCGTTTGAAAATGCGGGCGAAGCCTACACATCACTTACCGACGACAAAACAGGGTTGGGACTGCTGCTAAGCTACAGTTCACCTCTTGCCGAACGGATGCATAGCCGCGTCACCCTGAGGGCCGATACACCCGTCCGCAAAGACCAGCCGGTGGTTGGCGTCATTGGAGCAGGAAATTATGCCTCCCGCATTCTCATACCTGCATTTCAGAAGTCGGATGCAGTTCTCCATACCATTGTGAGTTCGGGTGGCCTCAGCAGCGCGCTTCATGGCAAAAAGGCCGGATTTACTGCAGCGTCCAGCGATAACAATGATATATTCGGTAATTCAGACATCAACACTGTGGTCATCGCGACGCGGCACGACAGCCACGCTGCGTTGGCCGTGGAAGCAATAAATGCCGGCAAAAACGTTTTTGTGGAAAAACCTTTAGGGCTAACGCACGATGACATCGACCAGGTAGAGGCCGCGTATTCAACTGCCCATGCAACGGGGTCCGGACCGCAACTCATGGTAGGGTTCAATCGGCGCTTTTCACCACAGGCAACAAAGATGAAGGCGCTACTTGAGGCCGTTTCGGAACCTAAGTCGTTCCTTATGGTGATGAACGCTGGCGCAATTCCACCAGACCACTGGACGCAGGATATAGCCATTGGCGGCGGACGCATTATCGGCGAGGCGTGTCATTTCGTTGACCTCATGCGGTTTCTGGCCGGGTCGCCGATTACATCGGTCTATGCTAGGCGGCTGGGCAGCGGGCAAGGCGTCGTTACGACGGAAGACAAGGCAAGCATTACATTGGGGTTTGAAGACGGATCATTTGGCACAATCATGTATCTTGCAAATGGTGCCTCCAGCTTTCCCAAAGAACGAATCGAGGTCTTTACTGCCGGGCGCACATTACAGATCGACAACTTCCGAAAAATGACCGGCTTTGGCTGGCCAAAATTTTCTTCCCTCAATCTGCGTGCACAAGACAAAGGCCAACAAGCCTGCCCCAAACAATTTCTTTCTGCGGTCTCGTCTGGAACGCCTGCGATACCGTTTGCCGAAATTCTGGAAGTTGCCCGCGTCACTATTGATGCTGCGGAACAATTACGCGCTCAATGACGACCATAGTTACGAAGGTCCGGACCTACTGGGCGCTCGGCATCGCGAATATAGGACGCGTGGCGTTTTATCGCGCACGGTTGAAACTGGGTTTATTTCCAGAAGATTCCCACGTCCCAGTCCCAGCTTCATCGGTGTTCTTCCGCCAGACGGACATTGATGAGGTTGATGCGCCGGCTCCAACGACATGGCAGAGTTTCGGCCTTCTTTTCGACAGTATTGAATTTCCGGTAGGCGACAGCGCCCCAGATTGGTTAGCCAATCCTTTGAATGGAACGGCTTTCCCCAATTCGGAACGTGTTTGGTGGAAAATTCCCGACTTTGATCCTGATGTTGGCGACATCAAATTGATTTGGGAGTTGTCGCGATTCGGATGGGCTTTACCCTTTGCACAACGGGCGCGGAATGGTGACCATGTAAGCCTAGACCGTCTCAACAGATGGATGGCCAGTTGGTACAAAACCAACCCTCCTTATCATGGTCCTAACTGGAAATGCGGCCAGGAAGCATCTATCAGGGTAATGCACTTGGCGATGGCCGCGCTTATCCTAGGCCAGAATAAAAGTACTGAGCCCGCGCTGTGCAGTTTGATCAAGCAGCATCTGGATCGGATCAGGCCGACAATCGGATATGCATCCGCGCAATTGAATAACCATGCAACTTCTGAAGCAGCCGCTTTGTTCATCGGGGGTAGCTGGCTTGCTGCAAATGGATATCCCGCAGCGCAAGCCATAGCCGACACCGGGCGAGCTCAGCTGGAGCAGAATGTTGCTAAGCTTGTGAGCCCGGATGGCAGCTTTAGCCAACATTCGATCAACTATCACCGTGTCATGTTGGACACGATATCGATGTGCGAGATTTGGCGACGCGCAATGTTGCTGGAACCATTTTCGGTCAAACTTCTCAGTCGAGCTGCTAACGCTGCCGAGTGGCTGCGCCATTTCATTATGGCACCCGATGGTGATACGCCGAACTTGGGAGCAAATGACGGAGCCCGACTGCTCCCGATGGGGGCTTTTGAATACAGAGACTTTCGCGTTTCATGCCAGCGCGCAACTGCATTGTTCGCCGGAAAGAGAGCGTTCGACGACAGAAACCTCGACTACAATAATCTTTGGTTGAATATCGAAACGCCGTTGCAAACCATGTCGTCAGCTGGTTCTGTTCAATATAGTGACGGGGGCTATGCGATTCTGCGGAAGGATGAAGCGTCAGCAGTGCTTCGATTTCCGCGTCGTCGGTTCAGGCCAAGCCATTGCGATGCATTGCACATGGAGTTGTGGATAAACGGCAAGGCACAACTCCGAGATGCGGGAACGTTTAGTTACAACGAAGGCGACGCTTGGGTAGATTATTTTAGCGGTGACCGTGGTCACAATATCGTCCAGTTCGATGATAAACCTCAAATGCCGCGTTTGGGACGTTTCCTGTTCGGCGATTGGATAACCGCAAACGTCGAAGACGAATTACTCGAAACATCTTCAGTCGTGTCCTTCGGAGCAGCTTACAAGAACCGGCGAGGTTGCGTCCACTATAGGAAGCTCGAATTGTTCAAGGACCAACTAAACGTGATTGACGAAATCCATGGCTTCGAAAATGTAGCGATAATGCGATGGCGGCTCGCACCGGCTAAGTGGATGATGACGGATCATCAAGTTAAAAATGCTGAAATGACAATTGAGATCGTAGGAGAAAAGAAGGCAATTGATATTTCAATGCATGATGGCTTTGAATCGACTCATTATATGCAAAAGACAACTATACCCGTTCTGTATGTGTCAACTACGAAGCCAGGTCGCATCGTAACAAGTTTTCGGTGGAGCTCATGAAAATACTCTATCTCCACCAACATTTTTCGACGCCGAATGGTTCGGTTGGCATTAGATCGTATCAAATGGCGCGAAGATGCGTTGAACAGGGACACAGCGTCACAATGGTTTGCGGCAGCTATGGCGGTGGGCAAACCGGGCTCACGATACCATTGAAGTCGGGCATGCGCCGGGGGTTTGTCGACGGCATTGAAGTGGTGGAACTGGACATGGCGTATTCCAATAGCATGGGATTTTTGCACCGAAGTTATCTATTTATAAAATTCATGTTCCGATCAATTTGGTTAGCACTAACCGAAGAATATGACGTTATATTTGCAACTACGACACCTCTTACGGTAGGCGTTCCTGGGATCGTAGCGCGCTGGGTCCGGAACAAGCCATTTGTTTTTGAAGTGCGCGATCTTTGGCCGGAACTGCCCAAAGCGATGGGCGTTATTCGCAACCCTTTGGTTCTCACAACGTTGTCATGCCTCGAGTGGGCAAGTTACAAGTCTGCAACGCGCTTAATTGGTTTGTCCCCCGGAATTGTCGAAGGTATTATGAACCGCGGCATCGGTGTGAACCGTATTGCGTTGATTCCCAATGGTTGCGATCTGGAAATTTTCGATGATGTGCCAACACGGTGGAGGCCCGTTACAATCGGGGCGAAAGATCTGTTGGCCGTATTTTCCGGTACTCATGGCACTGCAAATGGCCTGGACGCCGTATTGGATGCAGCATTGGTTTTACAGAACCGCCAACGGAATGACGTAAAAATTTTACTGATTGGTCAAGGCATGAAGAAACCTTGGCTACAGCAACGGGCGGCGTTGGAAAACATCTCAAACGTCATATTTCACGACCCGGTAAACAAGGAAAAGCTTGCTCAACTTCTTGCCGGTGCTGATGTAGGATTGCAAATTTTGGCCGATATTCCGTCATTTTATTACGGCACGTCACCCAATAAATTTTTTGACTATTTATCGGCTGGCCTCCCCATTCTTACAAACTACCCAGGCTGGGTTGCCGACATGATTGAAGATAACAAGTGTGGTTTTCCAGTCGAGGCTGGCTCCCCTGAGGCATTTGCCGATGCGCTTGAAGCCGCTGCTGACGACCGTGCTAATCTTAAACTGGCTGGAGATAATTCTCGAAAGCTTGCCCGCAAAAAATTTGACCGCAACCAACTCGCCGACGAGTGGGTGAAATGGGTTACCGGAAGGCCTCCTATTTGATGAACCTTTAACAATGTTAGATTGGAGGAACGATACACAACTAATTTTATCAGCACCTGATATCCTGCACGGCCAGTTCATCAGTTTGTTCGACAAGATTGAGCGACGTTAGAACGTTTTTCGATCATTCTGGGTCATATCCGCATGAGCTGAAGTAATTGGCGCATTCGTGGGGCTGGAAGATATCGACGAGGTTGCCGATCCGGGTCCAAAGGCCACTCACGGTTCGTTCTTCTGCCTTTCGCAGCATTGCTTTGAGTTTGGAAAAGGCCTTTTCGATTGGATTGAAGTCGGGGCTGTATGGCGGCAAGAACCGTAGTATTGCGCCCGCGGCCTCGATCCGTTCGCGCACTGATACCCGTTTGTGGCTGGACAGGTTGTCCATGACGACGACGTCACCGGGCCTCAGTTCCGGTACGAGCACCTGGGTGACATAGGCTTCGAACCAGTCTCCGTTGATCGGACCATCCAGCACCATCGGCGCGACCATGCCGGTCATGCGAAGGCCCGCCACCAGTGTGGTCGTTTTGCGGTGGCCATGCGGCAAGCCCATGCGCAGGCGTTCGCCTTTGGGGCAGCGGCCATGGCTGCGGGTCATGTTGGTCGCAGTCCATGTTTCGTCGATGAAGACGAGGCGCTCCGGGTCCAGATCGATCTGGCCGTCGAACCAGTCGTGCCGTTGCTTCAGGACATCGGGCCGGTCCTGCTCGATGGCACGGCCAGTCTTTTTTTACGCGTCATGCCACGGCGCACAAAGAAGCGGTGAAGCCCGGCCACAGAGACGGTCAGGCCCATCTCGGCCAAGCCCGTGCGTAACTCTTCAAGGGTGATATCCTTTCGTGCCGCCCAAAGAGCCAAAATATCGTCACTGCGCTCTTCAACCCGCCGCGAACGCATATCACCACCTTGAGGCCTCGGTGCAAAGCTGCCGGTCTCGCGCCGCTGCGCGTGCCAGCGGATCGCCGTCGATGGCGCAACGCCAAAGCGGGCAGCTGCCCCGCGACAACTCATACCATCATCAACCGCCGCCAAAAGCCGCGAACGCAAATCCATCGATAGTGGTTGACCCATCCATGCCAGCCTCCTTCACCGGCACCGATACTGAATCAGAAATCACGGCCGATGGGAATCCCCTTTCGATTCAGACGGCTCGAAAAACGCTCTAAGCCGGTCGCTCTACGCCGCCTTCAGGTAAACGCTGACGCGGCGTTTGCGGACCTTGCGGCTCGGGGCGGGGTTTGGGCGGTTGTTCAGGGGACGTAACATTCTGCCGTATCGGTGAAACTTCCCGCGGTGGCGCGGGAACATTATTCCCGTCTGACGCCCCGTCGCCCCGCCGGTTGGGCTGCGCATCGGCGCTACCATAATTCTGCCCTCGACACCGGCCTTGCGGCGCGCCTGTATTTGGTAACGGAACAGCACCGGCTCCGCGACCATCACCGCCGCGCCATTGGTCATCGCCATTTCGCCTACCGCCCCGCCAACCATCGCGCCTATTGTCGTCAGGGTTGCGCATCCGGCCTCCTTGACGATCCGGCGACGCTGATCTCTCGGACCGTGCGCTGTCCCTATAACCTCGCTCACGACCTTCATAGCGGTTACGGCCCAAATCATGGCCATGGTTTTCACGATACCAGTTATGACGCTGTTCACCCCAATAACGGCGATATTGCTCGCGCATCGGATACCGGCGTCCGAAGGTGTCGAACAGAAAGATGCCGTGACCGGGATAATAATAATTGTCATACCAACCGCCGCCAAAGCCGATGTTGCCAAACCCTTGCCCATAATCACAATCAAAATACGCATCATAACCGCCATAAGGGTCGCAGCCATATGCGTCGTCATAATAGCCATCGCTGGAGTAGCCCAATCCCACATCGTAGACGCAACCCGACCCGCCTGCACCTGCCGCAACGAGCAGTGCCGCCTTCAAAAATGACTGTCCCTTAATTGCCATGGTCCATGCCCACTGCGAAATTCGTTCGTCCAACATCACGTTCACATTCCCCACCCCCACGCCCCACTTGCACCATACTAACATCCATGGCAGTAAACCTTAACCGCGCAATTAAACAGGAATCACGTCCATGGCCCTTGCCCATAGCGAAGCTGCCAACCCGCATTGGGTGCCACGCACAAAGATCGGCGATCTGTCGCACATCCCCGGCGAAAATGGTCCGCCGATCATTGGCACAACGTTTCGCGTGCTGCGTGATCCGCCCGCTTATGGTGCGCGCATGGTCAAAACCTATGGCAAGGTTTTCCGCACCAACGCCTTTGGCAATCCGACGGTTTCGCTGGTTGGTGCCGAGGCAAATGAGCTTTTGCTGTTTGACCGTGAAAAGCTGTTTTCGTCGGAACAAGGCTGGGGCCCAGTCCTAAACCTATTGTTCCCGCGCGGATTGATGTTGATGGATTTCGACCATCACCGCATGGACCGCCGTGCATTGGGTATCGCGTTTAAGCCAGAGCCGATGCGCGCTTATACCCAAGACATGAACCGCATCTTTGCCGAACAATTGAAGGACTGGCGCGGCGATATGCTGTTCTATCCGGCGATCAAGCAACTGACGCTGGATGTGGCGGCGAGCAGTTTTTTAGGCATTCCCTTGGGGCCAGAGGCGGACAAGATTAACAAGGCCTTTGTCGACATGGTGCAAGCATCGGTCGCGCCAATCCGCGCGCCTTTGCCCTTTACGCCGATGGGCAAAGGCGTTGCCGGGCGCAAATATCTGATCGATTATTTCGGCCCGCAAATCGCCGAGCGCCGCCGCAATGAAAACCGGCAAGATATGTTCAGCCAGTTTTGCCGGTCAAAGCGTGAAGACGGTGAATATATGTCGGATGGCGAACTGATCGACCATATGAACTTCCTGATGATGGCGGCACATGACACGGTCACGTCGTCGGTCACATCGATGATCTGGTTTCTTGCCAAGCACCCAGAATGGCAGCAGAAATTGCGCGAAGAGTGCCTGGCGATTGCGCCTGCAGGATCGGATGTCGCCTTTGCCGACCTCGATAAGTTCGAACTGACCGAATATGCGTTTAAAGAATCGCTGCGCCTGATTGCGCCCGTGCCATCGATCCCGCGCCGTGCGCTGCGGGATTTTGAATTTATGGGCTATCATATTCCCAAGGGCACGTCAGTCAGCATAAGCCCGTCTTATGTCCATATGATGCCCGAATATTGGGAGAACCCCGAAACGTTCGACCCCATGCGCTTTACGCCAGACAAGGTGAAAGCGCGGCATAAATATGCTTGGGTGCCCTTTGGCGGCGGCGCGCATATGTGCCTTGGCCTACACTTTGCCTATATGCAGACGAAGCTGTTCATGCACCATTTGCTGACATCGGTTAAGGTCGAAATTGCCGATGGCTATGCCCCCGATTGGCAGGCTTGGCCGATTCCCAAGCCAAAGGATGGGCTGAAGGTTCGGTTCACGCCGCTGTAATATTCGTGAAAAGTCACACTATGGTCTCACCTAAACGATGTTCCAATATGGCTGATAACAACGCCCACAGCCAAGGCGGGTTAACCATGTCTGGGCCGCGATGCCGCATGGCATGACGGACTGCTCGCCAATCTGACAGGCCAAATCCTACATTGCAAGCCACGGCTGATGCCGTAAAGGTCGCAGCGCAGCGCATGGCTTATTCAGAACAGACAGATTGGAGCCGGGACGACCTGCGGCGGCGCAGCATTGGCTTGGCTGTCGCTATATTGCTTGAGGTCATCATCATCCTTGCGATATTGAGCCTGAGCATGCGTTCGGGCGGGCCGGTGGCGGGCACAGGCGGCCTGAGCACTTTCTCGCTTGAGGCAGAGGCGGAATCTGAGTCCTCCGCTGAAAAGAGCGAAACGCAAACGCCCGTCACCAAAGAGCAGAAAAGCACAATCACGCCGCCCATTCCTCCGCCGCTGCTGCCGCCGGTCAACCCGGTCCAAGCGCCCCCGCCGAGGCCGGACTTCATCAAGATCAGCAAATCAGATTTTGACGCGATGGATCTGTCAAAATTGCCAGCGCGCGGCGGCAGTGGGTCGGGCGAAGGCAAGGGCAGCGGGCAAGGGGCCAAGGGCAACATGGGCCCCGGCCTTGGCCCCGGCGGGGCGCAGCTTTATCCGGTGGCGTGGCTGCGCGAACCGTATGACAGCGAACTTGCGCCCTATCTCGCTGCGGTCAAGCGCATCCCGCCTGGCGCATCGGCGGATATTGCGTGCCGCATGATCGAGCGTAACCGTGTGGAAAATTGCCAGATCATCGGCGAAAACCCACGTGGCACCGGCCTTGCCAAGGCATTACGCCTCGCCGCGTGGCAATTTTTGGTCAAGCCCCCGCGCATCGACAACAAACCGCAATTGGGCGTGTGGGTGCGCATCCATTTCGAGTTTGGGGTGCGGGAGGTTGAGGCAACGGGAGAGCCTGCCAGTGAGTAGAAGTCAGGCAGCCAGCCGCCCGTCATAACCGATGGTCGCAAGCATGACCGTTTTGGGGATAGGCTGCTCCCCCGACAGATAATAGGCAATCGTCCGGCGCGACAGGCCAAGCGCCGCTGCCGCTGCATCGATCGTAAAACCGTGCTTCTCAACCCACGCACGGAAAGCAGCAGGAGCCATAATGCGCCCAGCCTGCTCATCGGCCCAGCGGCGCAACTGCGGTGCGCCAAAGTCAATCCCGCACGGCCATTCGAGCGACCAGCCGTCTTGCGACACAGTAACGGCGGCAAATTCACCCCCCTGCACCAAGGGCTGTAAGGCGGTGCGCGCAGCGATGATCGGCGCCAGATCGATGACCGTCATCTCATTGTCATCCCAAGCCACCGAAATCACCAAGGCCGAAACAGGCGTTACGCCTGTGATTTTGCCGATGCTCATACAACGTCTCCGCTAAACTCTTCCCATTTCGCCATCAGCATGTCGCGGTTCAACGCCGCCCAGTCGAGCGCCTCGCGCATGTCGAGCTTACCTGACATATTCATGACCTCCAGCGTATCAATCCGGACCTGCGCCGCGCCTTCGCGTGCCAGCACATGAAAATGCGGCGGATAATGATCCCCGAAAAACATCGCAATCTCGCAATTTGAAAAGCGGATAAGTCGAGGCATGGATGGAATGATAGTGCAATTTTTGCACTATCACAAGGGTCATGCTCTTTGGTCGAAATCGTAGGTTACGGCGGGAGGTTGAGGCCGTTGAGCCAGCCGACGAGTGACGCATGGCTCTAAATATGCTCTTGACAGCATATAACTTCGACTGCATAAATGAATGCGATGGCATGGGACATTCAGTTTGATGATCTGTTTTTCGTCGAGGTGTCTTCGTTTGAAACCACAGTCCGTGCCGAACTTGCTGCCTGCCTGATTTTACTTCGCGAATTTGGACCCGCGCTGAAACGACCGCATTGCGATACACTCAAAGGCTCCCGCCATGCAAACATGAAAGAATTGCGCTTTGCCGCCGATGACGGCGTCTGGCGCGTAGCTTTTGCATTCGACCCGAAGCGCAGCGCCATCATGCTGGTCGCAGGAGATAAATCAGGCGTCAGCGAGAAGCGTTTTTACAAGAAACTGATTGCCTCCGCCGATGACCGTTTCGATGCCCATCTCGCATTGCTCAAAAAGAAGAAGTGATAATATGACCCGCCAATTGGACGATTTTCTGAAGACCTTCACCCCTGCCGAGCAGGCCGAGATTCAGACGCGCGCGCGCGCGCTGATCGAAGACGAACTGACCCTGCGTGCGTTGCGTCAGGCGCATGACCTGACGCAGGAACGCATGGCAGAATTGCTGGGCGTAAAGCAGGAGAACATCTCCCGCATGGAACGCCGCGCCGACCTGCTGCTGTCCACGATGTCAAGCTATATCGAGGCGATGGGCGGCAAGCTGAAGCTGGTAGCGGAATTTCCGGAGCGCAACCCGGTGGTGATCAAGAATTTGTCCGATATTGCTTTGGGTGAAAAGCGGGTGAGCCCGGATACGCTTTGATTTTGGGGTTCGGGCGGTTGAGAGCGGCGGGGTTCCAGCGGAATGATTATCTCGCCGGAAAAACCACCGTCGTCCCAGCGTAGGCTGGGACCCATCACGCCTGTCAGTCTAACCCGAAAGACGCGATAGGCTCCAGCCTGCGCTGGAGCGACGGGGCGTGGCCGCTGGCGCGACGCTGTGGCTGGCGACAAGGCTGTTGCGGACGAAGGGGGCGCTAGCCCCCCACCCCATCACTTCCGCGAGGCGATCCATGCATCGACTTGCTCTTCAAGCACATCCAACGGCACTGGACCTGATTTCAGCACGGTGTCGTGGAAGCCCCGCACATCAAATTTTGACCCAAGCGCCTTTTGCGCTTTGTCGCGCAGCGCGCTAATTTTCAGGCGGCCAACCATATATGCCGTCGCTTGGCCGGGAAAGATGATGTAGCGTTCAATCGCCTTGACGATGCCGCCGGGTGCATCGGCGCTATTGTCCTCGACATATGTGATCGCTTTTTCGCGGGTCCAGCGTTTGTGGTGCAGGACCGCTGTCGACGACCAAGCGAATCGCGCGGTGTAGCTCAAGCTGGAAGCCGACCAAAAGTCGCGCGCCGGATCGGTATATAGGCCCATGTCCTTTGCCAGCTTCTCCGAATAGAGACCCCAGCCTTCGGAATAAGCCGTAACGCCGCCAAACTGACGGAAGGCGGGCACGTCTTTCAACTCGGTCTGGATCGCGAGCTGCAAATGGTGGCCGGGAACGCCCTTCATGGTAAAATAGCGCCTCAACCTCGGTCAGAGGCATATCCGCCATTTTATAGAGATTGGCGTAATAAGTGCCGGGGCGCGAACCGTCAGGGCTGGGACGCTGATAAAATGCCTTGCCCGCAGATTTTTCGCGGAATGCCTCAACGGGTTTTACGACCAAAGGTGCCTTGGGCAAAACGCCAAACCATTTGGGCAATAAGGGCGTAATCGCGTCCTGCGCCTTTTGCGTTTCGGACAGATACAGCGCGCGGCCCTCAGCCGTTTCGGGCGCGTAGAATTTGGGTTCGGTACGCATATAGTTGAAGAAAGCCTGAAGATCGCCCTTCACGCCCATCTTTTTCTGGACGACACCCATTTCCTTATGAATGCGCGCGACCTTGCGCTAGACCCAGATTGTGGATCTCGTCAGGCGTCATGTTGGTCGTGGTGTAGTTCGCCAGCCGCTCGGCATAATAGCCCGCACCATCCTTGAAACGCCAGACACCGTCGTCGGTTCCGGCGACTTTTTCCTGCGCCGTCATTTCGGATATCAACGCCTCATACGCTGGCTTCACCGAAGCATTCAGCGCATGCGCCGCGTCAGCAATCAACAGGTCTTTTTCGATCTGGCTGATGCTGAGCTTGGCCACCTTTGCCTTGAAATCTGCAAATAACGGCGCATCGGGACCATCGCCAAAGGGCGCGCCGGTGATAACATTGCGCGCGTCATTGATAACATAAGGATAGACCCATTTGGGCGGCAGTATGCCGTCCGCCGCACGTGCCTTGGCTTGGGCGATGGCGTCCATCATGCCTGGACCCAGGCCATATAAGCGGCTGACATAAGCGCGGGCGTCCGACTTGTTGTCGACGCGGTGAATATTGATAAGGAACGCTGGCAACTGGCTTTGCGCACCATTCATCTGGTCAAAGACATAGCCATAATCATTATATGTATAAGCAGCCTCGCTACGTTCGGCGCGCTTTTCAAACAGGCGGTAGGACAGGCGGTTTTCGGGCGAAAGCTTGGCAGGGTCAAAGCGGGCGCGCATTTCCTTCAACGCCGAACGCTCGGCTTCATGCGCGCGCATTTCGCCGGCGGTGGAAAAATCACCCCAACGGCCATAATCGCTGTCCTTGATACCGCGATAAGATTTGCCGAGCGGCGAAAGCGACAGTTGCTGCGCATCATATTCTTCAAAGAATGCCTTGATAGCGGCGTTTTGATCGACCTCGGCAACGGCAGCGGGTGCGGCATTGGCCGTCTGCGCAAGCGCCGGGGTGCCCAATTGCACCAAAGCGATGGCAAAAGCAGAAATCGCGGTTTTGTTTATACGCATTCGAAACTCTCCTGATTGTCTTTATGGCACCGTCATATCAGTCCACCGCGCGAGGGGAAGCGCCGAATGCATGGCTTGTCGAAAGGGCAGCGGCTTTCGTCGATGTCGTTGGCCGTTGCAGACCTACCCGCTATTCCTGAGCGCCGTCGCGATGGCGTTGATGGTCAACTGAATACCCTCGCCGATCCGCTCGTCAGCTTCGCCCGCACGGTGGCGTTTCATCAGTTCGATCTGGAGCAGGTTAAGCGGTTCGATATAGGGCAGCCGCAACCGGATGGAATTGTGGAGCGCGGGGTTGGCCTCCAGCAAATGACTTTGCCCCGTTGCATCAAGCAAGCTGTCGCGTGACGCCTGCCAGCCGCTTTTGATGCGACCGAATATGTCGGTGGCCATCGCCTGATCTTCGACCAAGCCCGCATAATGCGTGGCGATGGCCATGTCCGATTTGGCCAACACCATTTCCATATTGGCAAGGATCGTCTGGAAATAGGACCACTCGCCCGCCATGGCGCGCAGCAAGCCCTTGTCCGCGAAATCGGCCAACGCTTGGCCCGTGCCATACCATCCGGGTAACATCACGCGCGCTTGCGCCCATGAAAACACCCATGGGATGGCGCGCAAATCTTCAATCGCGTCCGACGCCGTACGGCTTGACGGGCGCGAGCCGATTTTCAGCGTCGCAATCTCGTTAATCGGTGTCATTTGCCGGAAAAATGTCCGGAAATCGGGCGTATCATACACCAGCCCGCGATAATGTTGAAAGGCGCTGGCGGACAACTGCGCCATCGCCGCCTTAAACCGCACGACATCGGCGTCGGCTATCGGGTCGCTGGACAATGTCGCCAGAATTGCGGCAGAGGCCATGGTTTCAAGGCTCGTGACGGCATTGTCGACCGTGCCATATTTGGCGGCGATGACTTCGCCTTGTTCGGTAATGCGGATGCGCCCCTGCACCGTGCCCTTGGGCTGCGCAAGGATGGCGCCAAAGGCTGAACCGCCGCCCCGTCCCACTGCGCCGCCGCGACCGTGGAATAATTGCATCGCGATATTGGCGTCGGCAAAAATGCCTGCAAGCGCGCTTGATGCCTCGTACAATTCCCATGTGGAGCTAAGGTACCCGCCATCCTTATTCGAATCGGAATATCCGATCATCACTTCCTGATGCCCGCGCGCCTGCGCCAGCTTACGCATCAACGGAATGTCGAAGAACGCCCGCATCGTATCGGGCGCGCCTTGCAAATCGGCGATGGTTTCGAACAGGGGCACGGACATAATCGTCGCCTGCGGCGTGCCATCATCGTCCACATGATATAGCCCCGCCTGTTTGAGCAGAACATAAACCTCCAGCATGTCGGACACGCTGGTCGTCTTGCTGATATTATAGGTCGTGATTGCCGCGCAGCCGAAATCGCCTTGCGCCTTTGCCGCAGCGCGGATGATGGCCAGTTCTTTTGCGGTCTCCTCACTATATTGCGTCCACACGCCGGTCAGCGGGCGATTATGTGATAGCTCGGCGACAAGCAAATCCACACGCGCTGCCTCATCAAGCTTCAGATAGTCAGGCACGACCCGCGCCGTGCGAAACAATTCGGCAATGACGCGCTCATGCACGTCGCTATTCTGTCGCAGGTCCAACGTTGCCAAATGGAAACCAAATATTTCCACCGACCGGATCAGCCGCGATAGTGCCCCGCCGCTCGACAATGCGCCATCGCCGTCACTGGCAAGGCCCGATGCCACCGTAACAAGGTCCTTCCGCAGGGCATCCGGGCAGCTGTAAGCCGCGCCAGATAGCTTTGATGGACGCGGGGGCTGGTCACCTACCAATTTGATATGCGTCGCCGCCAGACGGGCGTAAATGCCCGACAGCGCACGTCGATAGGGTTCGTCCGCACGGCTGGGTGCCGAATCGCCACTGCTCTGGGCAAGCGCAAGCACGGCCTCTGGCGTATCGCTCATGAAAGAAGAGATCGAAATCTCCGCGCCAAGACTGTGGATGCCCTCAAGATAGTGCCGGATCGCGGTGCCGCCATTGCGCGCGACCGCATATTGCAGCGTTTCGGCATCGACAAACGGGTTGCCGTCGCGGTCGCCACCGATCCAACTGCCCAAGCGGACAAAACCGGGCGGCCTGCTCCCAAGCGCCTTTTCCCAGCCCGCATATAATTTGGGCAACGCCGTCAGGAACACCTCCTGCATCGTGGCGCGGGCATTTTCAATCTCGTCGGCGACAAACAGCTTCTCGCGGCGCAATGGCCGCGTCTGCCACAGCAAGGCAATTTGCCGATAAATCGCGGCATCGACATCATCGCCATCTTCGGTGACTTTTTGCCCTTGGTCGCGCAACGTCATCAGCCGCGCGATGCGATTCTTATGGTCAATGATGCTTTTGCGCCGCACTTCGGTCGGGTGCGCGGTGAGCACCGGGACAATCAGGCTGTGCGAAAGCAGTTCCCGAATCTGCGTCAGCGACACCCCCTCCACCGCAAGCCGTGCGCACGCTTCGGCCACCGTCGCGCCATCTTCATGCGCAAGGCCTTGCCGATCCTCTGCTAGGTTCGCCAGAAGCGAGAACAGCATGAACCCGCGCACGAAATTGAGCGTGTCATCCAAGCTAAGCGCCCCGAGTCCACGGTCACTCGAATCGGCGCCCTCGATCTGGCGAAAGCGGTCAACGCTGGTGGAGCGGATATATTCGGTCTGTCGGAATAACTGTTCGCCACCATAAGCGCGAATGACATCGCCAAGCATCTTACCCAGAAAGCGGATGTCGGGATTTTGTGAAATGGCTTGTGTGTTTTGACCGTTCATTGGGTGAATAACGCACATGGGCAAGGCTGGTGCAAGCAAATGCGGCCTTCTTTACCCGGGAATAGCTATTCCCCAATCACCTTCGAAAGCCGCGCGATTTCCGCATTTTGTTCTGCGACGTCTTCGGCCACTGGTCGCTGCGCCTCTGTCAGATGCGCCGCAAGGCCCGCGTCACGCGCGGCTGCCTCTGCTATCAACGCGTCAAAGTCACGCAAGGCGGCCACCGAATCGGACCGCATTTTGTCCAGCCGTGACAGCATAAGATGCGCATTCACCCACGCCTCGCTGCCCGGGGATGTTCTGGCCGCCTGTGCAGCGGTCAACTGCACCGCGGGCATTCCGCGCAGATATGCGCCATGCGCCGCTGTGTGCCGCGCCTGCAGCGCGTCGATTTTTGCAGCGAATTCAGCAGATACCACAAATGGCGAAATTGCCGAATCGCCGGGCGCAGCAATCGGCGCGTCGGCTTCATAACTCCGGCGCTCCAGCGAGGGAAATCCCCCCTCACTTGTGCCACATGCGGCAAGGATCAGGAGCAGAAGCAAAGGGGATGCAGGCTTGAAATTCAACATATCCGTCGTCTAAGCCTGCTTGGAGGCGCATGCAAGCGCATCTCAGTGGCGGCGCAGGCGGCGTCATAAGCCCCAAAACGCTGGATTATACGTTGACATAGATATTTGCTTGCACTAGCTGCGCCCATTCTTGTGTGACCCTGTTGAGATTCGTCTCCGCTATGTCACGCGCCTGAGCAACCCGCCCTTATAAGGCGCTAAGCTGTAGAAACGGATGAGTTAAAGCCATGTTCGCAATCGTGCGCACAGGCGGCAAGCAATATCGCGTCGCCGCCGGAGATAAAATCGCAGTTGAAAAGCTGTCTGGTGAAGCGGGTGACAAAATCTCGCTTGGTGACGTCCTTCTTGCCGGTGACGGTGACAAGGCGCAGGACGTAAACGGCTTGACCGTTTCTGCCGAAATCATTGCGCAAGAGCGTGGTGAAAAGGTCATCGTCTTTAAAAAGCGTCGCCGCCACAACTATCGCCGCAAGCAGGGTCATCGCCAGTCGCTGACGCTTCTGCGTATCCTTGCCGTTGGCAAGGAAGAGAAAAAGGCTGCTTCGCCTAAGGCCGAGAAGGTTGAGGCTGCTGCCACTGCTGCTCCTGCCAAGGAAGCCGCGCCAAAGAAAGCCGCTGCGCCCAAAAAGGCTGCAGCCCCTAAGAAAGCTTGAGCGGCAACGCTCTGACGTAGGAGTTTAGACCATGGCACATAAAAAAGCAGGTGGTTCGTCACGCAACGGTCGCGATTCAGCAGGCCGTCGTCTTGGCGTAAAGAAGTTCGGTGGCGAAAATGTCATCGGCGGTAACATCATTATCCGTCAGCGCGGCACCAAGGTATATCCTGGTTCGGGCGTTGGCCTTGGCAAGGACCACACCTTGTTCGCGCTCGTCGAAGGCCGCGTGCGATTCCATGCTGGCAAACTCGGCCGCAAATATGTGTCGGTCGATATGCCAGCGATGGCCGCCGAATAAACAGGACAATCGATACCGGGTTGTCCAGACGGATGACCCGGAAATCATGTCAGGTGGTTTCCACCTTTGAACAGGGAGACGGGTCAACCGGTCTCCCTTTCTTTTTGCCTCATTCTCCCTGTTCATCGCTTTTCACAGGGCGAATGTAACATGGCTGTCGCTTTGAGATGTCAAAGGGCGGCGCAGCAGCGGAGAAACAGGATGTTCGCGAGAACGGAAAGGTTATTGTTGCGGCCAAGCTGGCCAGAGGATGCAGCCGAATTGCATCAGGCGATTGCCGATGAAGGCATCGTCCGCAACCTTGCACGTGCGCCTTGGCCGTATACAACGGATGACGCTGCGGCCTTTGCGGCGCAAGAGCATGATGCGCTGTATCCCGCCTTCCTGCTTATGCTGCGTACAAATGATGCGCCGCGCCTGATTGGCGCATGTGGCATTGGCCTGCGCGATGGCGACGCCGAATTGGGCTATTGGATATCACGGCCTTATTGGGGCCTTGGCTTTGCGACCGAGGCCAGCCGCGCCGTTATCAACATCGCCCGGACGATAGGCCATAAAAAGCTTATCGCCAGCCACTTCACCGACAATCCCGCGTCGGGCAAAGTGCTGCGCAAGCTTGGCTTTCAACACACGGGCAAGACGGCATCACGGCACAGCAAAGGCCGCCGCGCGGCGGCGAGCCGCGTTTTATATGAAAATGCATTGGATGGCGCAGGCGCAGAACCCGCCTGTATGCCGCGACCACCCGCGTTCAACATCCGCGCACAAATGGACGGCCTGCAAGCCGCCTAGGCGGCAGCCACGCCTGCGTTGTTGTCGGCATTGGGTTGATATTCAGGCACGAGATCGCGCAGCAAGCTGACGGCGGCATCGCTGTTACCTGTGTGAACGTGCGATTCCAGCTGGTCCAAGGCGGCGGATAGATCCTGCCAAGACATATGACCCTCCATCGCCTGCATGATACGCGGGTGCTTTGTGGGCATCGGATTTTCGCCAATAAGAAGCTCCTCGAAAAGCTTCTCGCCGGGTCGAAGGCCAATTTCTTCAATCGCGATGTCGCCATCGGGATTGTCGTCGTCGCGGATGGTAAGGCCCGAAAGGCTAATCAGCGTGCACGCCAAATCGAATATCTTGACGGGATTACCCATGTCGAGAACAAAGACCTCGCCACCCTTTGCCATGCTGCCAGCCTGAATAACAAGTTGGGCGGCCTCAGGAATGGTCATGAAATAGCGAATGATGTCCCTGTGGGTCAGTGTCACTGGCCCGCCATTTGCGATTTGCTCCTTGAACCTGGGCACCACTGATCCACTTGACCCAAGCACGTTACCGAAGCGAACCATGCTGAACCGGGTCTTCGACCCCTCCTTGGCCTTTGCCTGAAGAATTTGCTCACAAACGCGCTTACTCGCACCCATGACATTGGTCGGGCGGACCGCCTTATCCGTGCTGATGAGTATAAAATGCGCTACCTCATGCTGTTCTGCCGCTTGGACAAGATTTCGCGTGGAAAGGATGTTGTTGCCCATGCCTGAGATAGGATTATGTTCCACCAACGGCACATGTTTATAGGCCGCGGCGTGAAAAATCGTGTCGGGGTGATACGCCCCGATCACAGAGGAAACCGGACGCGTGGCCGCTGTGTTGATAAGCTCAGGATAAATTTCAATGTCTGAACGGGAAATGCCCGCCGCCGCATTTTCACGCAGTTCCTGCTCAATTTTGTAGAGCGCGAATTCGGTCATTTCGACAAGGATCAGTTTTTGTGGACCGATGGCCATTATCTGACGGCATAATTCGCTACCGATGGAGCCGCCTGCGCCAGTGACCATCACGGTCTTGCCCAATATTGTGCGCCCCATCAGCAGATCATTTGGGGCAACTGCATCACGGCCCAATAAATCGTCGACTTCGACCTCGCGCAGATCGGCAATGGACACCTTGCCTGCAACAATATCCTGAATTTGGGGTAATGTTTGCACATGCACGCCGAAACGTTTCAGGTCATCAACGATGTCTTTTCGTTTGCTTCGGCTCATGGACGGAACGGCAAGCAATATGTCCGTCACGCCGAGCCGCTCCACTTGCATCACCAAATCGCTAGAATGGTAAACGGGATTGCCGTCCAGTCGTTGGCCGCGCAGTCGGCGATCGTCATCGACAAATCCAAGGAGATACATTCCCGGATAATGCCGCGTGGATATTGCCAACTGCTGCCCCGCACTGCCGGCACCATAAATCAGCACCCTTTTCGTTTCACCGCCAAAGGCCCGCTGCCCCAAAAGATCGCTGATGATGTAACGCACGACAATCCGGCTCATCACCAACGCGAGCAGAAACAATATAGGGACAAGAATGCCAATTGTTCTGGGGACACCCGGTAGGCCAATAAACGTAAAAACTACCGTCATAAAAAACAGGTAGATAGCCATCGCTCGAGCAAGTTCCGCTATGGTTCCGGAGCCTGCGAAACGAAAAATGGACCGGTACACGCCAAGTGTTAGAAAAATTGGCGGCCAGATTACAAAAGATACGATCAATACGCTACGTATGGGAGGATTCCAAAGTTGCCAATCACCCAAACGGAGCGAAAACGCGAGCCAGATGGCAAAGATGCAAATGACAGAGTCCACACCAAATGCGATCATTTTTTTGGCGCGTCGATCGAGATTTGATACCGTAGACAGAGCCGCGATAAACTTCGCGGACATTTTTTTAGATTTCAAGCGTCGTTTATCTGGCATGTATTCATTAACCGTTCGATTACAGATCGTACTGACCATTATCATCAGATGCAATGAAGCTGTTAAATCAATATTTCTCTTATTCAATAGCGCAACGACAACATCAAAATCGAAAAACTGATCCGCATCATACCACGGACGCTCTATTGTAGGGTCAGGACCACTTAAATCTTCTTCGCTCTCTAGAAGGCAACAAGCGCCTTTGCGTCGCTTGAAAAGGTGATTTTTGCTTTGCCAGACGTGACTATGCAGTCGCCCTTGGCGGCGACCTGCCCATCTGTTTGAACCTTGCCTGACAACGGAATAATCCAGATATCGCTTAAAGGTGGCAACGCCGGCACATTGTCCATGTCATGGACATACCAAAGTTGAAAATATGGGCCTGCGACAAGCTGATCGCCAAGATCGGCATGTCCGGACCGAATATCTGTATATGGTGTTGCAGACGATACCGCCACACCATCGTCCAAATGCAGCTTGCGATCGCGGCCGTAATCATACAGGCGATAGGTGATGTCCGCATATTGCTGAACCTCGACAAGATGTATCCCGGCCCCGATGGCGTGGACTGTACCGGCGGGAATGTAAAAATAGTCTCCGGCAGACACTTTTTTCCAGTCCATCAGCGCTTCAATCCCGCCCGAAAGTGACGCGGCATACAGTTCTTCGCTGCCAAGCGGGCGCTTGGTCCCAATGCCAATGACCGCGCCCGGCTCTGCGTCAACAATGTACCAACATTCTTCTTTGCCTGAGGGCATGCCGCGCGCGCCTGCCTGTGCGTCATCAGGGTGTACCTGGATGGAAAGCCTCTCGGACGTAAAAAGCCATTTCACCAAGATCGGCAAAGGCGCTTCGGTTTCGGCGCTATACCAGATTTCGCCGACGCGGCGGCCATTCATGGTGCCGAATTCTGGCGGAATGTCCGTTCGACCCCAGGGTTTGTCAACAAGATGCTTGGTTAGTTTCATGCTAAGAACGATAGCAGAGCCTGTCCGCTTGCGCACTCGACAAATTTTGCAGGTGGCGTGTTGCAAATAGGCAAATCGCGGTCACAACTTCATGCTCGCACCGCCTGCCCCCTTGTGCCGACATATAACCGTTTTTTGGCGTTTGACCGAGCACGCAACATCGGCAATATCAATTCCATCTCCCCACGTCCTGACATTTGGAAAAATTGTGATCATTAGTCCTGTAATCTTATCGGGTGGCGGCGGCACCCGGCTTTGGCCGTTATCGACGCCGCAAACGCCAAAGCAGTTTTTGGCGCTGACGGATGCGCATACGATGTTTCAGTTGACGGTGCTGCGGGTGATGGACCGTGCACGCTTCACCGCACCTATTATCGTCGCCAATGCCGCGCATGCGGGGATTGTCAGCGCGCAATTGGCCGAAATCGGCGTCACCGATGCGACCATCTTGCTTGAGCCCTGCGCGCGCAATACAGCGCCGGCGATTGCGCTGGCGGCGCTTGCCGTCAGTGCGCCGCAATCGGTTATGCTGGTGATGCCAAGCGACCATGTCATCACCGACGAAACGGCATTTCACGCAGCGACAGGGGCGCTTTTGCCCTTAGTTCAGGATAACTGGCTCGCCACTTATGGGATCAACCCGACCGGCCCCGAGACAGGCTATGGCTACATCCAGATGGGTTCCGCCGTTGGCGCGGGCGTTCAGGCTGTGCAGCGCTTTGTGGAGAAGCCTGACGCAGCCCGCGCTGCGGCCATGATTGAGGCCGGGGACCATGTGTGGAATGGCGGTATTTTCCTGTTCCGCGCAGATACATATTTGGAAGCCGTGGAGGCACATGCCTCGGAAATGGGCGCAGCGGTTCGGGACGCAATGTCGAAGGCGCAGCGGAGCGGCAATCACATAAATCCCGACGCCGATAGCTTCGCCGCCTGTCCCGCAGACAGCATTGATTATGCGATTATGGAAAAGGCGGCGAAGGTCGCGGTCGCTCCAGTGAGCATGGGTTGGTCCGACGTCGGCAGTTGGGATGCGCTGCACGACATCGGTGACAAGGACGCCGATGGAAATGTTACGTCCGGCACTGTTCGGTTGGATAGCAGCCACGGCAACCTTATTCACGCCGACGGCATCCGCGTGTCGGTGCACGGCGTTGATGATTTGCTCATCATTGCAAATGGCAATGAAGTGATGATTCTGCCCCGAGGAACGAGCCAGAAGGTTCGAGATTTCGCAAGCTAAGTATCCGTCGGCCAACCGCGCGCGAACCCCAAAAACATTCTGCGGCATTGCCTCCCAACGCTCTTGGATATACCTGCCAATTGGCGTAGCGTTGTAAAATCATCGGGGTATTGTCGAATATGGCGACTGAGGCATCCAAGATTATTGAATTTAAAGACGTTGGCATGCCGCGCCGATTAAGCCCGGAAGCGAGCCGGATGGCGGCGCTTGAGGCGGCGCGTGACTTGTTGCTTGAGGCAGGTCCGCAGGCCGTTACCTTAAAGGCGGTCGCCGGGCGGATCGGGCGGACGCATGCCAATTTGCTGCATCATTTTGGGTCGGCATCGGGCCTTCAGCGCGCGCTGGCGGCGTATATGGGCAACAATATCTGCAGCAAAATCGCCGAGGCTGTGGTGCAAATGCGTGGCGGGGTCGTAACGCCGCACGAATTGGCCGACCTGATTTTTGACCATTTCGACCGTGAAGGTGCGGGCGCGCTGGCGTCGTGGATGCTGCTGTCGGGCAATGAAGACGCGCTAGACCCTATTGTGGAGGCGATCCATAAGCTGGTGGATGAGATTGCCGAGGAGGGGGACGACGCCACCTCGCTGCATGAGCTGACACTTGAAATGGTGCTGATGGCGCTGGGTGATGCGCTGCTGGGCGGACCATTGTCATCCTCGCTTGGCTTGCCGCGCGAAGCGGGACGGCAGATTGCCGGACGAAAGCTCGCCGCGTCCTTTGATGAATGGCAGGCGCAGTTAAAACCGTAAGTTTACGAAGCGGGTCCGTAATAGGCCCGATACCAGTCGGCGAACTTCTCTAATCCCTCCGCCAGCATGACCTTTGGCTTGTAACCGGTGAGCGCATGCAGCTTCGACACATCGGCATAGGTCGCGGTTACGTCGCCCGGTTGCATGGGCCGCATGATCTTGACCGCCTCTCGCCCAACCGCCTTTTCAAGCGTTTCAATCATGTCCATCAGGCCAATTGGATGGCTGTCGCCAATGTTAAGAACCCGGTGTTCGCCGTGTGCAGGTGGGTGGTCGAGCGACCCGATGATCCCGTCAACAATGTCGTCAATATAGGTGAAATCGCGCGCCATTTGTCCATTGCCATAGACTTCAATCGCTTCGCCGCGCAGGATTTTCTGCGTGAAACTGAAATAGGCCATATCGGGCCGCCCCCATGGTCCATAGACGGTGAAGAAGCGCAGGCCAGTCTGCGGAAAGCCATAGAGTTTGGTATAAGATTGGCTCATCAACTCACACGCGCGCTTGGTCGCGGCGTAGAGCGACACAGGATCGTTGGCGGGTTCATCTTCTCTAAAGCCTTCGCCGCCCATGGGCTTATCACCATAGACCGAGCTCGACGAGGCATAGACCAGATGCTCAAAGCCGTCGGCATGCCGGCACGCCTCCATCACTGACAAATGGCCCGCCAAGTTTGACCGTTCATAGGCAAACGGATTTTCGATGCTGTAGCGCACACCCGCCTGCGCCGCGAGATGCACGACGCGCAGTATGTGGTTGTCGCGGACGAGCGCCCGCATGCTATCGGCATCGGCGATGTCGAGCCGTTCAAAGGCGAATCTGTTTATCCCGGCAAAGGTCGCAAGTCGCGATTCTTTCAACGCGGGGTCATAATAATCATTGACGATGTCGACACCAATGACGCGCTCGCCGCGCGCCAATAGTCTGTGAGCCACCGCATGGCCGATAAAGCCAGCGGCACCCGTTACGAGGATGGGTGATGTCATATTAGAAAACGTCCCTGTCCATCGCTCGTCCGACCCGCGTCTATATGACACAATCTTAGTATTGCTAGCTATAGAGAGATATGGCAATCTTTAGTTTCTGTCGCCGCGGTGACGATGGGCACTGTCGGTCCAAGGCCGACGTCTAAACTCAGTCAGGCAGGTGCCAGTAGACGAGCAATATTGAAAGAATTCATTAACACTGGATGTTAATTGGGTTCCTCAAGCCTGCACGCCCTGCCTGAGATTGGCTGAGTGTCGACGGGTCGGGAGTTGGTCTATCGTGGCACCGAAACGTGCCTCTGCGACGCGCAAGTCATAGGTGCTTTTTAGGTTGAGCCAGAATTGTGCGGCCATTTCTAGCCAGTGACCCAGCCTTAGTGCCGTGTCTCCGGTAATAGCGCGCTTACCCTGGATGATTTGGGTTATCCGGTTAGCCGGCACGCCAATCTGGCGCGCCAATTCGGTCGCCGTAACGCCCAGCTCGGATAACTCTTCGGCAAGAATTTCGCCGGGATGGATAGGTGGTCGTGCCATGCGCTGCGTTCCTAGTGATAGTCAACAATCTCGACGTCTGATGGACCTGTCGCCCCATCCAGCCCAATAAAACATATCCGCCACTGTCCATTAATGCGGGTACTGAATTGCCCGCCTCGATTTCCCCGCAACGCCTCGAGCCGATTGCTCGGCAGGGCGCGTAAATCGTTCAGGCAAGTCGCCGCATCCAAGACTTCGAGACGCCGCCATCCCTGACGTTCAAAACCTGAAAACCGGCGAACATACTGACCCTAGGCAAAGGCCTCTGTCTCTTTGTTTTTATAACCCAAGATCATGGCAACTGATGGCTAAGATAGCGTAATACTTCAAGAATATTTTAAATTGCCGGGGGCGAGAGATGCCTTGGCCTCGGTAATGTTGGTCTGACACTGCCCTCCAATGGCGAGGGAGGCCTTGCGTGGCGGACACTAAATTTTGGCAACCTACAAGTTGAATATCTGGGGCAGGCACGCGCCGGTTGCCTGGGAAACTGCTAACACTTGTATGCCCCTCCGGTTGCATCGGGTCGCATCGGTCACAGGGTCAGAACAAATTCTAATTTGCTCATTTTTTTGTGCGCAGGTTAATTTGTTTTGCGCACATATAAATGCGCGCGGTTTATGTTGCAGCGCTGCGCGCGGCCGATCCTCACGTTGCTAAGGCACCCGCCCGCCCGCGCGGCGCTCGTCTGTGCCACCAGCCCCCCCTATAATAGATAAGGCGGATCGAATTCATCCCTTTGGGTGAATGTGGGTGCATTTTTGGCTGGACTTTTGGGTGAATATGGGTGTTAATGTGGGTGATGCGAGCGAGAATATGCTAAAAACCGATACAATACAGGTCACGCAAGAGCTCCTGGCACTGATTGCTGAGATTGACGAATTCAAAGGCGCCTGGCGCGCCCTTGGCACGCTGGCACCTGAGCGACTGAGGGCCCTGCGCCACACTGCCACGATTGAAAGCATCGGCTCCTCCACCCGCATCGAGGGCGGCAAGCTGACAGACCGCCAAGTCGAACGCCTGCTGGCCAATTTAGAGATTAAAAAATTCTCGGGCCGCGATGAGCAAGAAGTCGCCGGCTATGCCGACGTAATGGAGACAGTCTTCCGCGCCGGGGAAAATATTCCGCTCTCAGAAAACCACATCAAGCAGCTCCACAGAGACCTTCTGCGCTACAGTGACAAGGATGAGCGCCACCGTGGAGAATACAAAACTCTACGCAACGACGTGGGAGCCTTTGACGCAACTGGCAAAATGATCGGCATCGTGTTCGAGACCGCGTCGCCATTCGACACGCCGCTCCGCATGCACGAGCTTGTCACCTGGCTACGTGACGCCCGCGAGTTGGGGCACATTCACCCCCTGCTCATTATCACCGTCTTCGTCGTGACCTTCCTGGAAATTCATCCGTTTCAGGATGGAAATGGCCGCCTGAGCCGAGTTCTAACTACGCTCTTGTTACTGCAGGCCGGCTACGCCTACGTGCCGTATTCCTCACTTGAATCGGTGATCGAAAACAGCAAGGAGGGCTACTACTTGGCACTGCGTCAGACCCAAGTAACTATCCGAACGGAGGCTCCCGACTGGCAGCCGTGGGCAATGTTTTTTATGCGCGCACTTCAGCAGCAAAAACGCCGACTGGCTGAGAAGGTTGAGCGCGAAAGGCTGATGATGGCGTCGCTGCCAGAGCTGGCTGCGCAGATCGTCGACGAAGCGCGCGGCCGCGGGCGGGTAACAATAGGCGACATGATCCGAGTCACCGGCGCGAGCCGCAACACACTGAAAGAGCATTTCAAGAGGCTGCTTCAGCAGGGGCACTTGATCCGGCACGGTTCAGGCAAGGCGACTTGGTACAGCCTGCCATAAAGAGAGGTGCTAGAGCGACACGGATGTAACGCCAACCTCGGGACCGCATAACACTTCTGATTGAATTGCCTCTATTACGCCGCCTGGAGCAATTGAGCTACATGCTCAGGTTCGGCTTCAATGACGCGCAGATACGCACGCACGGCTGCCGGGGGCAATGTTCTACCAATTTCGTACTGTCGTATGTTGGCCAGAGGGATCGAATAACGCTCGGCAAACTCTGTCTGCGAAAGTCCAAGTCCAGTCCGCAGTTTTCTGATGCGGCGTCCCATTAGACCCCGCTCAAGACCTGCCGCACTGACTGCACCGTCATCGTTATCGGTCGGATCAGCTGGAATAGCTATAATAGCTTCTTTGTTCACTAGTGTTACTCCTTCGTACCGACAGAAACCTAACCACATCGCCGCGATAAACGTGTATGGCCGTTCACAACTTGTCGCCAATAAGGCCGATCGCCTTATAGCGCTCCTCGCGATCCTGCTCTCTAATTGCAGGCACAATCAGCAGCTCATGATCGTCAAATATTTTTGCACCCAGAGCAAGCGCAACACCGTGCCGCGCAATATTGGTG
The DNA here is from genome assembly GCF_050921905.1 of Sphingorhabdus sp. Classification (NCBI taxonomy): domain Bacteria; kingdom Pseudomonadati; phylum Pseudomonadota; class Alphaproteobacteria; order Sphingomonadales; family Sphingorhabdaceae; genus Sphingorhabdus; species Sphingorhabdus sp. Next base: position 1,962,158 of record NZ_CP050888.1, read on the forward strand.
GCATCTTTTTCGGTGTCGAACTCAATTTTCACAAAATGTAACTATGTTATTTACATAGTTTTGTCAACCAAAAGGTCGCTTGCCACGCAGGGATGTCAAACCCGCACGCAAACTGGGGTAGCTCTTTAGGCCGTCAACGCCTAAATCGCCAGATTATCGATCAACCGCGTCTTGCCCATCTTTGCCGCCGCCAAGAGCCGCGCCGGCCTGCCGTCGAAATGCTCGCCAGACGAATCGCAAAATAATGATATCATACAACATAATTATCGTTCGGACTCTTACTGGCGCTGATTGCTGAGATTGACTAATTCAGGAAGCTTCAGTCAAGGCGGCTTCCACCACATGGGGAGATTTGGCGATCACCGTAAGCAACACACGGTGAGCCACATCGATTTTTCGCCCCTGCTCCCAGCCTTCTACAGTCCGCGCTGGGATACCGAACCGCCGCTCAAATTCTTTAGTGCTCTTCGCGAGGGCGCGACGGATTTCGCGGACACGCGCCGCAGGCATTGCCTCGACATGACGGCTTTTAAGTGCCAGCGCCCCCTTACGATGCGCAAGTGCCTCCAGAAGGCCAGCTTCAATCTGCAAACCCAATTCGGTACGATCAGTCATGGTTTAACTCCTCAATCAATGTGCGGAATAGCCGCTTCTCGTCTGCTGTGAGATCCTCTTTGTCGACCTTGGCATAAGCGACGAGCAGATAGACCGCTTCATCATCCAACATCACATAATAGATCGTCCGTCCGCCACCACTCTTGCCACGACCCCCGTATCCAAAGCGAATTTATCGAAGGCCGTTAGTTCCTCGGATAACAGCCCCAGTCTCTGGCGCTCGGGCAATCGCGTCTTCCATCGCGATAATGTCGTCAGATGACGCACCAAGCTTCTTCAACCGCTTGAGCGCGGCGGCATATGCTGAGGTCCGGATGATTTCCATGGCCAATGAATTACGCTAATAGCGTATATCAGTCAACTAAGATACGCTATTAGCGTACGTCGCATGATGTGCCGCACGAAAAACCATGCACCTGCAAAAGCGCGTTGAGGCCTATGGTCAGGACCTATTAAATCGCCAGATTATCGATCAACCGCGTCTTGCCCATCTTTGCCGCCGCCAAGAGCCGCGCCGGCCTGCCGTCGAAATGCTGCAATTCCTCCAAGGTCTCGGCATCCGCCAGCGCGATATAATCCACCCGCGCAAAGCCAGCGGCAAGAATATCGGCCGTGGCCGCAGCTAGCGTCCGCGCCACATCATCACCTGCACGGATATTAGCCGCTGCTTGGCCCAGTGCAATTGGCAAAGCCAAGGCCGCCGCACGTTCGTTGGCCGTTAGATAGGCATTGCGCGACGACAGGGCGAGACCATCTGCGTCACGCACAATTGGCACACCCAATATCTCCAACGCGAAGTCAAGATCACGGGCCATCTGCCGAATGACAGCCAGTTGCTGAAAATCCTTTTCCCCGAAAAATGCAACATCGGGCTGAACCTGATTAAATAATTTGGCGACCACCAAAGCAACGCCGTCAAAATGCCCGGGCCGTGCTGCGCCGCAATAGCCGTTGCTTGGGCCATCGACATGCAATTTGGTTGCAAAGCCGGGCGGATAGACAATATGCGCATGTGGTGCCCATAAAATGTCGACCCCGGCAGCGCGCAGCCGTTCGGCATCACGCTCCATCGTGCGGGGATAGGCGTCGAGATCTTCATTCGGTCCAAATTGGGCCGGGTTGACGAAGATCGACACAACCACCGCATCTGCACGCCGCCGCGCCTCCTCGACCAGAGTCATATGCCCGTCATGCAACGCACCCATGGTCGGGACCAACGCAATGCAACGCTTGGCGTCACGCAGCGCGGAAATATGGGGCCGCAATGCGTCAAGCTGATTGATGATTTGCACGTCCACGTCGCCTTGTTTATTGGCCTTTGTTGAACCCGCCTATGCGGGAGGGTGTAGCGACAATTCAAGGCAAATGTCGCCGCATATGGTATTTGGAGTAAGTTTGGGGGATTATGGTCAAGGCACATCACATCGTTTTTGCAAATGAAAAGGGCGGAACGGGTAAATCAACCACCGCAGTCCATGTCGCCATAGCTCTGGCGTCACGTGGCGCGCGGGTGGCGTGCATCGATTTGGATTCGCGTCAACGCACCTTGTACCGCTATCTGGAAAACCGACGCGACACGATGACGCGGCGCAAAATCACTTTGCCGATGCCGGTGTTCGAAGTGTTTGATCATCAGTCGCAGGCCACTTTGGAGCGTCAGGTGGAACGCCTGAGCGCAGAGAATGATTTCCTCGTGTTCGACACGCCCGGACGCGATGATCGCTATGCACGCTTTGTTGCGACGCGCGCCAATACATTGGTCACCCCCATGAACGACAGCTTTGTCGACTTCGACCTGATTGGCCAAGTGGACGCCGAAACCTTCAAAGTGCGCAAATTAAGCTTTTATGCGGAGCTTATCTGGGACGCGCGCAAGGGACGCGCCAAGGCCGATGGCGTCACCATCGACTGGGTCGTGGTCCGCAACCGCCTGCACAATATCGAAGCGCGTAATCAGCAGCGCATGACCGATGCACTTGCCGAATTGTCCAAGCGGGTTGGTTTCCGTTCGCTACCGGGCCTGAATGAACGCGTCATTTATCGTGAGCTGTTTCCGTCGGGCCTGACGTTGATCGACAAGGGCCATCTTGGCCAGTTGGCCACCGCACATATTGTCGCGCGACAGGAACTGCGTGAACTGATCACTGGCCTTGCGCTTCCCGAAGTATCTCAAGCAGCCTTGGTGTAATGACCTTTCTGGCCATTTTGGCCCTGCTTGCACTTGGCTGGGCCGTATGGAAGGGCAAGCTTCAAAAGCAACAATTGCCCCCTGTGTTGCTTGGGCTCGCCGGCGCGTTTCTCGCGTCGCGGGGAAGCCTGTTGATTGGCGTGGGTGCCATCGCCATAGCGGCGGCTTGGTATCACGGCCTGACAATGCGGTTGTTCGGCTCTGACACCAAGCACGGCCAAACGTCGGATGTCGATGATGCCCGCTTCTTGCTGGGCGTGTCGCGTTTCGACAATGCCGAACGCATTCGCGAACGACATCGCATGTTGATTACGCAAAACCATCCGGACAGTGGCGGCAGCGCAGAACGCGCCGCCGAATTGAACAAAGCCCGCGATCTTTTGTTAGATGATTTGCGTAATAAACGGCTGTAAGGGCCAAACTCTCTCCCGCAGTTACAGGACACATCATGGCCCATCATTTCCACCCCACCTCGCTTCGTGAATATGACATTCGCGGCATTATCGGTGAAACATTAAGGGAGGCTGATGCCTATGCCATTGGCCGGGGGTTCGGCACCTGCCTTGTCCGCGCTGGCGGTAAAAAGGCGGCGGTAGGCTATGACGGGCGGGAAAGCTCGCCGATGCTTGAGGAAGCCTTGGTCAAGGGGCTAAACGACAGCAATGTGGATGTCGTGCGCATCGGCATGGGGCCAACCCCCATGCTATATTATGCTGAGGCCGTATTGGACGATGTCGATGGCGGCATAGAAATAACCGGCAGCCACAACCCCGCCAATTATAACGGCTTCAAGATGGTCCTTATGGGTAAACCGTTTTTCGGGGCCAATATCCAAAAAATTGGCCGCATGGCGTCGGTCGAGGATTGGGTTGAAGGTACTGGCGTTTCGGAACAACTCGACATCCTTGATCAATATGTAGCCCGCGTGGCGCAAGCCGCACCACAAAAGGCATTTCGCATCGGTTGGGATGCAGGTAATGGCGCCGCAGGACCAGCAATTGAAATGCTGGTCAAGATGTTACCAGGAGAGCACCATCTTTTATTCACCGAAGTGGATGGCCAATTCCCCAATCATCACCCTGATCCCACCGATCCAGCCAATCTAGTCGATTTGCAGCGGCTTGTCGCGGAAAAGAAACTCGATTTTGGAGTGGCTTTTGACGGCGATGGCGACCGCATCGGCGCGATTGATGGCGAAGGCCGCGTGATCTGGGGCGATCAATTGTTGCAAATCTATGCTGCCGATGTGCTGGGTGAAGTCCCCGGCGCGACGATTATCGCCGATGTAAAGGCATCTCAGGCATTGTTCGACCGCGTCAGCGCATTAGGCGGTCAGCCGCTGATGTGGAAAACTGGCCACAGCCTGATTAAGTCCAAAATGAAAGAGACCGGATCGCCGCTCGCAGGTGAAATGAGCGGCCATATTTTCTTCAAGCATGAATATTATGGTTTTGACGATGCCATTTATGCCGCCGTCCGGTTGATGTCGGCATCGGCCAAGCTGGGCAAAAGCGTGACTGAATTGCGCAGCGAAATGCCGGAGATGATCAACACCCCCGAAATGCGTTTCCAAGTCGACGAGAGCCGCAAATTCGCCGTGATCGACGAAGTGCTTGCGCGCTTGTCGGCAGATGGCGCGGATGTGAACAACACCGACGGCGCGCGCGTCAATACGCCCGATGGCTGGTGGCTTTTGCGGGCATCGAACACGCAAGACGTGCTCGTCGCCCGCGCCGAGGCCTCAAGCGAAGAAGGTCTGGAACGGCTAATGGCGCAAATTGATGCGCAATTGGCGGCATCGGGGCTGGAACGCGGGGAAACTGTCGGGCATTAAGCCCGTTGTGAACTTACCCCCCATCATTCTCGACTGGTTCGCCGAACGCGGATGGCAGCCGCGACGGCATCAATTGGAGATGCTCGACGCGGCACGAGATGGGCGGCATGCCCTGCTCGTGGCCGCGACGGGTGCGGGTAAGACGCTGGCGGGATTTTTGCCGACGCTGGCGGATCTCATTCCTCCCCGTGTCGGGGAGGGGGACCGCACGAAGGGCGGTGGAGGGGGCTCGCGTGCAAGCGTAAAGTTACCTGATACCCCCCCTCCGTCAGTTGCTGCGCAACTGCCACCTCCCCGTGCCGGGGAGGACGGCCTGCACACGCTCTACATCTCCCCGCTAAAGGCATTGGCCACTGACGTTCGCCGCAATCTGCTGATCCCGATCGCGGAAATGGGCCTGCCGATCCGCGTGGAGGCGCGGACGGGCGATACGTCGTCGGACCGCAAGGCGCGGCAGCGGGTCAAGCCACCTCATATATTGTTGACCACACCTGAATCTTTGTCGTTGCTGCTCAATCATGAAGACAGCGTGCACATGTTCGCCACGCTGAAACGCGTCATCGTCGATGAGGTCCACGCCTTTGCCAATGGCAAGCGCGGTGATTTACTCAGCCTGTCGCTCGCGCGGTTGCAGACGCTTGCGCCCGCCCTGCAACGCGTTGCCCTCTCTGCTACCGTCGCCGACCCCGATGACTATCGCGCGTGGCTCGCCCCCAGTGGCGACATTGATCAGGTGCGCCTGGTCGAGGGGGAAGCAGCAGCCGAGCCTGACCTGACGATCCTGTTGCCACAGGGCCGCGTGCCATGGGCGGGGCATAGCGGGCAGCATGCAATCCCGCAGCTCATCGAAGAAATCGGGCGCAACAAAATCACCCTGATTTTCTGCAACACGCGTTTCCTCGCCGAGTTTATCTTTCAGAAATTATGGGACGCGAATGAACCCAAATATGCCATCGGCATTCACCACGGTTCCCTGTCCGTGGAGGCGCGGCGCAAGGTTGAGGGCGCCATGGCCGAAGGAAAGCTGCGCGCCTTGGTCTGCACCTCAAGCCTTGATCTAGGCGTCGACTGGGGCAATGTCGACTGCGTCATCCAAATGGGTGCGCCAAAGGGCTCGTCCCGCTTGCTGCAACGTATTGGCCGGTCGAACCACCGCATGGACGCGCCCAGCAAGGCCATCCTCGTGCCCGGCAATCGTTTTGAATATCTTGAAACACAGGCCGCCTTTGACGCGGTGGCAGAGGGCGTGCGCGACGGCGAGACCTTTCGCCCCGGCAGCTATGATGTCTTGGCGCAACATGTCATGGGGCTAGCCTGCGCGGGGCCGTTTGACGAAGGCGAGCTGCTGGCCGAGGTGCAGTCTGCCTTGCCCTATTCGGCCCTAGACGCCGCGACCTTTGCGCGCGTCATCGCTTTTATCGCGACCGGCGGATATGCTCTGAAGGCGTATGACCGCTTCAAAAAGCTCGTCAAAGACCCCGATGGCCGGTGGCGCCTATCGCACCCGCAATTTGCCGCGCAGCATCGGTTTAATGCGGGCATCATTGTCGATGCGCCCATGCTGGAGGTCCGGTTCCGCAATGGCCGCAAATTGGGCAAGGTTGAAGAGTCCTTTGCCGCCACTTTAAGCCCCGGCAACTGCTTCACCTTTGCCGGCATAGGCGCTTGAGGTCGACTCGATCAAAGACCTTGACCTCATCGTACGCGCCGCGACCAAGCCAGCGGCCAATATCCCAAGCTATATGGGTGCGCGGCTGCCCCTGACCACGCATCTGGCCGGGCGTGTGCGGCAGATGCTGACCGACAGGGCGGGCTGGGCGCGCTTTCCGGACGAAGTGCGCGAATGGTTGGAGATGCAGGCCTATCGCAGCCAAATGCCACAGGCCGGGCAGTTACTGGTCGAAACCTTCCCCCACGACAAACGATATTATATGGTCGCCTATCCGTTCGAAGGGTGGAACGCACACCAGTCATTGGGCATGCTCATCACGCGGCGGATGGAGAGCCGGGGCCTGATGCCCATGGGTTTTGTCGCGAGCGATTATGCCTTGGCCGTGTGGAGCCTTAAACCGATCACAGACCCGCGACCCTTATTTTCTGCCGACATATTGGCGGATGAATTTGTTGACTGGGTGGAGTCGAGCTATTTGCTCAAGCGCGCCTTTCGCGAAGTGGCGGTGATCAGCGGGCTTGTCGAACGCCAGCATCCCGGCAAGCGCAAGACGGGCAAGCAAGTTACCTTTTCCACCGACCTGATTTACGATGTGCTGCGCAAATATGAACCCGACCATCTGCTGCTGGAGGCCGCATGGGCCGATGCGCGGACGCGGTTGACCGATGTTGGACGGCTTGGCGATGTGTTGGACCGTGCCGCCGACAATATGCTGCATGTCGATCTGGAGCGCGTCAGTCCGCTGGCGGTGCCCTTGCTCGTCATGATTGGCCGCGAGAGCGTGGCGCAAGGGTCCGTGGATGACGCGCTGTTGTTGGAGGCCGAAAGTCTCGCCAGCGTGGCGATGACGCCTTAGGGTCAGGACCTAGAACAGAATCCTCCCCAGAATAAGGAGGGGGAGCCGCCAGCCGCAGGCTGGGGGTGGAGGGGGCTGTCGGCCTCATGCGACGTGGCAAGTGGAGAGCCCCCTCCGTCACTCGCTACGCGAGCGCCACCTCCCCGTTCCGGGGAGGAATTAAACCCCGCACGCGTTTTAATCTCGGCATCTGCCAAACTCCCCTCACCCCCTTCAGGGGGAGAGGGGCTGGGGAGAGGGGGCCAGAGCCATGCACCGTAAGCGGAGGATGGTGTGTGGCCTCCCTTTCCTCCCCATCGACTAGCGATGGGGAGGTGGATCGGCGGGGCGTTAGCTCCGGCGAGACGGAGGGGCATTTAAGGGCTCAGGCTCCTCCATCACGCCTTCGGCGCGGTCCCCCTCCTTATTCTGGGGAGGAAAGCACCAGTCCACGGCCTTGAAGCCACAACTAAAGAAGCGTATTGCTGTGCCATAGGAGAATTTGAAAATGCGTCGCACCGCCTTTGGGTTCATGGGCTCTTTAACCGCCGCATCCGCGTTCTTAATTGCCGCATCCGCGGTGGCGCAGGACGTGCCGCAAGCCGAAACCAGCGCAGACGTCGCCGCGATCACCGAACAATTCAACATCGACCGCAGCGACCGTATGACCGTTCAAGTCCGCGTTAATGGCAGCGAAGCTGTACCCTTCATTGTGGACACCGGCGCCGAACGCACCGTCATTGCCAATGACTTTGCCCGTAAGCTGGCGCTGGAGGCTGGCCCTATTCTGACGCTGGCAACGATTTCGGGGCGGTATCAGGTCAATAGCTTCTTCATCGATTCGATTTCGACCGCGTCGGTCAATCTTTTGGGTATTGAGGCCCCCGGCCTTGAGCGGTCCAACCTGGGGGCTTTTGGATTGCTGGGTATCGACAGCCTCGAGGACAGCCGCGTCTATCTCGATTTTGCGCAACAGACGATGGATGTGCTGCCGTCGCAGAAGTCGCGCGGGAAAACAAAGCTGGAAAACGGCATGATCGTTGTCCGTGCGCGGCGCAAGGCGGGGCGAATGATCCTGTCGAGCGCACAGATTGATGGTGTCAAGGTTGACATCATCTTGGACACTGGCGCGCAAAGCAGCATGGCCAATCTGGCACTGCGCGACAAGCTTCGCCGCCGCCATCGCAATTTTGATTTTATCCCTGTGAAATTGAGAAGCGTCACCGGCACCATATTGGAGGGCGATTATACGCAAATCCGCGAAATTGATATTGGCGGGCTTACCATCCGGGACATGCCCATGACCTTTGCCGATAATTACGCCTTTACCGCGCTGAACCTTGATGACCGGCCGGCGATATTGCTTGGGATGGATGCGCTGAAGCTGTTTGACCGCGTGTTGATTGATTTTGGCAATCGGCGCGTTGGGTTCGACCCGCCCAAGGGCGTGACGCGAGAACAAAAGGCGCGCCTCGCTTTCGCGCAGTAGTTCCTTGCGCACATCGCTTGCAGTGGCCAGCGACAGTGCGCATAGCCTGTGGCAATGGCACAAAGTTTCGAATTTGGTGGCGCGGCGTTTGAGGTGGCTGGACAGGCTGCCTTATATTGGCGCGCGCAAGATGCGTTATTGGTGTCCGACCTGCATCTGGAAAAGGCGAGCGCCTTTGCCTTAGTTGGCCAAATGCTGCCGCCCTATGACAGCGTCTCGACACTTGAGGAGATAGCCACGCTTTGCAGGACATATCGACCTGCCAAAATTATATCACTTGGTGACAATTTCCACGATGATGACGGGGAACACCGATTGGCGCAAGATGCTGCGGCATTATTGGTTGATTTGGCCTGCAACACCGAATGGATCTGGATTACCGGAAACCATGACCGCGCGGTGTCGGGTATCTGGGGCGGCAAGGCGTTTGACGCATTGACATTGTCGGGCATCACGCTTCGGCATGAGGCGTTAAGTGGCGACCCCAAGTCCCGAAATCTCCGGCCATTTTCACCCGAAGTTCCGGCAAGTGCTGCGCGGGCGGATGGTAAAACGGCGTTGCTTTGTGAAGACACCGCGCAAGTTGATCATGCCGGCCTTTGGCGCGCTGACCGGTGGGCTGGATGTGCAGGATGCTGCTATATTAAAGGCATGCGACCTCACCGATGGTGAAGGGATTGAGGCCTTGGTCGCCACGCAAAGCGGGATTGCCCGATTTGCCCTAAATCATACTGGGGCGGTTGCCAAATAAGGCGGTGCCGACACGGACATAGGTCGCGCCCAGCATGATGGCGGTTTCAAAGTCATCGGACATGCCCATGCTCAATTGCCCCAATCTATGCCGCGCGGACAATTCGGCCAAAAGCGCAAAGAAAGGCGCGGCTTCGACGTCGGCGGGCGGAATGCACATCAACCCAGCGACCGGAATCCCTGCGTCCTGCGCTGCCTTCAACAGGTCGGGAAGCTCCATGAAGGAACACCCCCCCTTTTGCGCTTCAGCGCCAATATTGACTTGAATGAAGCAAGCCACCGCGCGCCCCAGCTTTTGCATCGCCTTGCCCAGCGCCGTCACAAGCGACAGCCGATCAACCGAATGAATGACGTCAAACAACGCGACCGCTTCTTCGGCCTTGTTCGATTGTAACTGGCCAATGAGGTGCAGCTCAAGCTGCGGATGCATTTCCTTCAACGCTGGCCATTTGCTTGCGGCCTCCTGAACACGGTTTTCACCGAACAGCCTTTGCCCCGCGAGAATGATTGGCGCGATGTCCTCCACCGACCGCGTTTTCGACACGGCGATCAGGTGGATGTCCTCCGCCGAACGTTGCGCCAATTTGGCAGCGGCGCCCATGCGCGTGCGGATGGCCGTCAAACGGTCGGCGGGTGTTTCTGGTGTCGCTTCCTGCATAGCGCGTCGCTATAGGCAATTGCATGCCGCGAAGCCACCCCTTGCCGAAAATCTGGCTCATGACCGATTCGCGTTTTGGTGATGACCAGTTGCGCGCTATTCAACAACTGCCGGCGCGATCAGGCGTGGTTTTCCGCCATTATGATTTGGCTACTCAGCAACGTCGCGCATTGTTCGCCCAGGTGCTGCGCATTTGTCGTCGGCGCGGGCATATACTGCTGTTGGCGGGTGATGCGCGGGACCGCTGTGCGCTGGCATGCCGACGGCTTTCATCAACGCAGCCATGGCCACACAGGCTTGCTACACAGCGCCCCTGTTCACAATGCGCGTGAAATCGCCGACGTAAAGCGCAGCCGCCCCGACCTGTTATTCCTCTCCCCGCTTTTCGATACCAACAGCCACCCCGGCGCGCGGACCACTCGGTCCGTTGATGTTTCTGCGGCTCGCAAAGCTTGCTGGCCCAAAACGCATCATCGCCTTGGGCGGCATGACCCGTCAGAGCGCAAACATGCTAGGCCCACGGATGATCCATGGTTGGGCGGCGATTGATGCTTTCAGGAAAAAGCCCGCTTAGAAGCGGATTTTGGTTCCGACATAGACCGCTTCGCTGTCCTTGCGGTTGTCGGGCAAAGGAAGAACGCGATCATTTTCACTGGCGTAACGAACGCCAGCGGTGACGTCGATCTTGCGGCTGATCGAGAAGCTGCCGCCGACATCGAGCTTATAATCGCCCGCAGCCGCGCTACCGCGCGCGGGCGGGGCCATTTCTTTATTCTGGTCGAGTTTAATATTGGTGCTGAACTTGCTTGGTTTTTTCACCGATTCATCCAACCGGAAGCCGCCCTTACCGACATCGCTCAAAGGCGTCTTTGCCGCACGTGCATGCGCCTTAGGCAAAGCAAAATCCTGCCAACCCTTGGAAGCCGTCAAACGATAGTCGACTGCGGCCAGGCGCGGCCCCTTACCAGCGCCCACTTCGCTTGGTGCGATGACATTGCGAAGGGATACCGCGCCAGCGGTCAGAAGTGAGTTCGCCCGCGCAGCGACGGTAATCGTGCGGCTTCGACCGTCATCGGCACTCGCCGGCGTGAAAGGGAACCGCGTATCAGGCGCAATTTGCGTAGCGGAGAATTTTTGGGCAAGCACGCTGTCACCGCCAGCAGGCGTGAACATCGCGATCCACAACGGCGCGGTCTTTTGTTCCGGACCGGATGACCTTGCGGCAAAGGCAGGCACAATCAACGGCGAAAGGGCAAGCGAACCGGTCGCAAGCATCACTGCTGCAAAGGTCGCATATTTTCCTTTCTGTACCCGCTTCACGTTCATGGCCCTTTTTCAAGCGATTCTTATTTATAACGGTTAGTATACGCCTTATTTAAGCGATTCAAAAGAGGTGTAATTTCAGAATCATGCCCATAACACCTTTTATCCGCAGTTGTTGCATGATGTCCACAATCCAATAGCGCATGGAAAATGACTACAGTATGAATTGCGCGCCGTTCAGCCGCCAGAAAGCTTGCCCCCGACAACAAGCCACTATAGAGGTTTCCGATATTCCATTGTTCAAGGACATTTTATGCGCACCACTCGCCTGGCACTCATCATTGCGACCAGCAGCTTAATTAGCTTAGGCCTGCTTTCCGGCTGCGGCGGCAGGGAACGTCCAAAGGCGGACCTCGCGGCCAGCCAGGTCACCAATATTGGCGTCAACAGCTATTTGTGGCGCGCATCGCTTGATGCCTTGTCGTTCATGCCGTTGGTACAGGCCGACTCGTCGGGCGGCGTCATCGTCACCGATTGGTATGTAAACCCGCAAAGCCCCGGCGAACGCGTGAAGCTTACCGTGTCGATCTTGGATCAAGACCTGCGCGCAGATGCCTTGCGTGTGGCCGGCAGCCGCGAAGTCTCGCAAAATGGCCAGTGGGTCGCGGCGCCATTGCGTGCCGCCACGGTGCAAAAGCTTGAAGCCGTCATCCTCACCAAGGCGCGTGACCTTCGTCGGTCGTCCATCACCGGGTAATTTCCATGTCCAACGAAGAGCGCTTTAACCCGCACGTTGCCGACGCGCGGTGGCAAAATATTTGGGAAGAACGCAGCAGCTTCGTCGCAGATGATAATTCGACTAAGCCGCGCGCTTATGTCCTTGAGATGTTTCCCTATCCGTCGGGCCGCATCCATATTGGCCATGTCCGCAATTACACCATGGGCGATGTGCTGGCGCGCTACAAACGGATGACGGGGCATGAGGTGTTGCATCCCATGGGTTGGGACGCCTTTGGCATGCCTGCCGAAAATGCGGCGATGGAGAAGAACGTCCACCCCGGCGGATGGACCCGCGACAATATCGCAAACATGAAGGCGCAGCTGAAGCGGCTTGGTTTTGCGATTGACTGGACGCGCGAGCTTGCGACCTGCGAGCCCGAATATTATGGCCATGAACAGGCCCTGTTCCTGAAACTATATGCCGCTGGCCTGGTCTATCGCAAGGAATCTGCGGTAAACTGGGACCCGGTTGACATGACCGTGCTCGCCAATGAACAAGTCATCGACGGCAAGGGCTGGCGCTCCGGCGCGCCGGTTGAACGTCCGCAAGCTGAGCCAATGGTTTCTCAAAATCACCGACTTTGCAGATGAACTGCTCACCGGCCTTGGTTCGCTTGACCAATGGCCGGACAAGGTGCGCTTGATGCAGGAAAACTGGATCGGCAAATCGCAGGGCTTGAAATGCACCTTCCGTTTTCCCGGGGGGAATAGGCGGCATCGACGTGTTTACAACGCGGACCTGATACGATGTTCGGCGCAAGCTTTGTTGCCATTGCAGCAGACCACCCCGTCGCGCAAAAGCTGGCCTGCCAATGCCCCCGATTTGCAAGCGTTTATCGAGGAATGTCGCAAGGGCGGAACGACTGCTGCCGACATTGAAACCTGCTGAAAAGCGGGGGTTTGATACAGGCTTGACCGTCGAACATCCGCTCGATGCAAGCTGGCATTTGCCGGTCTATGTCGCGAACTTCGTGTTGATGGACTATGGCACTGGTGCCGTCTTTGGTTGCCCCGCGCATGACCAGCGCGATCTTGATTTTGCCCGCAAATATGATTTGCCCGTCACCCGCGTTGTCGCAGATGGCGATTTGACCGATAGCAGCTTTGCCGGCGATATTGCTTTCACAGGCCCCGGCACAATCGTCAATTCGCGCTGGATGAATGGCATGACGATTGATCAGGCGAAGGCCGATGTCATCGCACGCGCACAGGCCGAAGGCTGGGGCATTGGCCAAACACAATATCGCCTGCGCGACTGGGGCGTTTCGCGTCAGCGTTATTGGGGGACGCCCATCCCCATCATCCATTGCCAGACCTGCGGCGCGGTGCCGGTACCCGATGACCAATTGCCCGTAATTTTGCCCGAAGATGTCAGTTTCGACATTCCCGGCAACCCGCTGGATCGGCACCCGAGCTGGAGCAAAGTCGACTGCCCAAGCTGTGGTCAGCCTGCACGGCGCGAAACGGACACGCTCGATACTTTTGTCGATTCAAGCTGGTATTTCATTCGCTTTGCCAGCCAGCCACATGACAAGCCATTTGATCGCACAGTTGCGGAAAAATGGCTTCCGGTGGACCAATATATTGGCGGCGTGGAACATGCCATTTTGCACTTGCTCTATGCCCGGTTCTGGACGCGCGCATTGAACCATATTGGCTTGATCGACGTGAAGGAGCCATTTGCGTCTTTGTTCACGCAAGGCATGGTCACGCACCAAACCTATCAGGACGCAAAGGGCAGTTGGCTGAGCCCCGATCAGGTGCGGCGCGAAGGCGACATCTGGACCATCATCGATAGCGGCGCCCCTGCGGTTGCTGGTCGTATCGAGAAAATGTCCAAGTCCAAAAAGAATGTCGTCGATCCCGATGATATTGTGGATCAATATGGCGCCGATGCCGTGCGCTGGTTCATGCTGTCGGACAGTCCGCCCGAACGTGATCTGGAATGGTCCGAAGCAGGCATTGAGGGCTGCTGGCGTTTTGTGCAGCGGCTCTGGCGTCTGACAGCACAAGTGAGCGGTGCGGATGGCGCGGACAAGGCATTGGAACCGCAAAACGCATCAGGTGATCGCTGGCGTCGGCGCAGATATCGAGGCGCTCGCCTTTAACAAAGCCGTTGCCAAGATTTATGATCTCGCCAACGCTATTGAAAAAGCCGCGCCTTCGGCCAGCCGCGATTCTGCCATCCGCACGATCCTATTGCTGTCATCACCGATGGTCCCGCATTTGGCCGAAGAAGCCTGGACGCAGCTTGGCGCCGAACTGGGTGGTGGTCTGATCGCCGACGCCGCATGGCCCGCTGTTGACCCGGCCCTGCTTGAAGAGGACGAGGTTACCATCGCCATACAGGTCAGGGGCAAATTGCGTGACACGCTAACGGTCGCCAAGGGCTTGCCGCAGGCCGAAATGGAGGCACTTGCACTGGCCAGCCAAAAGGTTCAGATTGCCATGGACGGCGGCGATATTAAAAAAATCATCGTCGTTCCCGACAGGCTGGTCAACATCGTCTTATGAACCGTTTCTTAGCCCCCTTGATGCTTGCTTTCCTGCTGCCCGCGTGCAGTTTACAGCCATTATATAGCGGTGGGTCAAAAGGGGCGGTGGCGCGCGCATTGGGGACCATCAGCGTCGCGCCAATCGAGGGCAAAAATGGTTGGCTGATGCGCAATGCATTGACTGACCGGCTTGGCGCTCAGGACAGCAATATTGCCCAGTTCCGCTTGGTTGTTGTCCTTGATGACCAAATTGAAGGTTTCGGCGTGCGCGCGGATGATACGGTCACGCGTGAACGTCGGACATTACGTGCGCGCTATCAGCTTATTTCCGTCGAGACGGGTGAGACTGTGCTCGATACGACCGCCGGATCGGACGCTGGCATCGACGTGGTCAGCTCGGAATATGCAACGATCGCTGGCGAAAACAGCGCGCTTGAAAATCTGACGCAAAAGGTTGCGGATCAGATTGTCACGCGGCTTTCCATTTACGCTCGCGGCGAATGAGTAGCGCAAAAGAACGTAGCTTTATCAGTGCCATAAGTGCACGTCCGGATGTCCGGATGTTTTTCATATTCGGACAGGATGAATCGGCCGTCGCCGATATTGCTGGGCAAATGTCGGCGCAATTAGCAGGCTCGGAACGCATTGATATCGACAGCGACCGGATCCGCAATGACTCGGCCTTGTTGGCAGATGAGGCATCTGCACTATCGCTGTTCGGTGACAAAAGGCATATCCGGGTCAATTTCCGCCGCGAAGAGGGCTTAGCCGCAGTCGAAAATTTGCTATCACTGGACGGCGAGGTAAACCCGGTCATCGCCACCGCCGGTAACCTGACCAAGACCAGCAAATTGCGGAAGTTGGTGGAAGCGGATCCGCGCGTCATGGTGCATATCTGTTATTTACCCGAAGAAGGCGACGCCGCCGCCGCAGTCATGGCCTTTGCTGCCACAACCGGGTTGAAGATCGATCGGCCACTTGCCGCACGTATTGCGCGCTACACTGGGCAAGACCGCAAGCTAGCCCAAGCCGAAATTGAAAAGCTCGCGTTATATTATGATGCGTCACCGCAGCGTCCCGCCACGGTCGAAATAGCAATATTCGAAGCTTTATCGGCGGAAACTGGTGAGGAAAATATCAACGGCCTCGTCCATGTCGTGATGGGCGGTGACTTGCGCGGCACGGGCCGCGAACTGACCGCTGCGCGCGACATGGGTGTTGATGCCATTCGCATCATCCGCGCCATGCAACGCCGCGTGACAATGCTCGCCGCAATGCGGACAAAAGTCGACAATGGCGCAAATCCCGGCGCAGTGGTTAAGGCAACGCGTTCGATATTCTGGAAAGATGCCGACAGCTACGCACAGCAGCTTATGCGCTGGCCATCGGCTCGGCTTGCAGGGCTAAACAGCCATTTGCTTGAGGTTGAGTCAAAGTTGATGCACGTCCGCGAGGGGCTTGCCGTGACCATATTGGAAGAAGAGCTCGTCCGCATTGCCCGTGCCGCAGCACGTCGCGGCTGACCACCGCGCGCGACTTGCGCAGATTTCAAGAAATCACGCGTCCGCCCGCACCTTGAACCGCTTTGCCGCTGCCCCCACATCATCCTCACGAAAGGTACCTTTTCATGGAAAAAATTATCAAATCCGATGCGGAATGGCGGGCCGTATTGGACCCCGTTCAATATCATGTCCTGCGGGAGGCCGGCACTGAACGCGCCTTTGCCGGCGCGCTGACCGATGAAAAGCGCGAAGGCGAATTTCGCTGCGCCGGCTGTGAGACTACCCTGTTTGCTTCGGACACAAAATTTGACAGCGGTTCGGGTTGGCCAAGCTTTACCGCGCCCGCAGACAATGATGCTGTTGAAGAGCACCGCGATACGTCGCACGGCATGGTCCGCATTGAAGTGCGCTGTGCCGCATGTGAGGGGCATTTGGGCCATGTCTTCCCCGATGGGCCTGGACCGACTGGCCTGCGTTACTGCATCAACAGCGCCGCGCTTGCATTCGATCCTGAATAACAAGGCGCTTGTCGGCGGTTACGGGACTGGGTAACACTCGGGCCATGGCACGCACGCGCAAGATTTCGAAAGAACGTGGCCCAATGGGGCCATGGATGCTGCGCATTGTCAAAGCGGGCGTCATCGCGGCGTTGCTGGGCGTCATGGTTCTTGGCATTTTTGTCGCGATTGCACGCAGCGAAATTGACAGTTTTGAAGATCTGAAAGCCTCCCCCAACGGGCAAATGATCCGCATCCGTGCGGCAGACGGCACTGTCATTCAATCGCTTGGTCCGAGTTTCGGACGTTGGTTGACCATCGACCAATTGCCGTCCGAAATGAAGGACGCGATGGTCGCCGTCGAAGATCGCCGTTATTATATGCACCCCGGTGTCGACCCCATTGGGATTACGCGGTCCGTGTATGTGCGGGCCGTTGAAGGTCGCTGGACGCAAGGCGGTTCGACCATCACGCAACAATTGGCACGCAACATATATCTGAACAGCAACAAGGAGTTTGGCCGCAAAATTCGCGAGGTCATTCTTGCACTGGCTATGGAAACCAAATTCTCCAAGGACCAGATCCTCGAACTCTATTTGAATAAAGTATATTTCGGTGGCGGCGCTTATGGGGTCGATGCCGCAAGTCGCCGTTTCTTTGACCATGGTGCAGAGGATATCAGCCTTGCCGAGGCGGCGATTATCGCAGGTCTTGTGAAGGCCCCCTCACGCTATGCGCCTACTGCCGATGCACAGGCCGCCTTGGACCGCGCAAAGGTTGTGGTTGAAGTCATGCAGGATGCAGGGATGATTACCGCAGCTGAGGCTGCTACCGTCGAACCGGCCGGAGTGCGCTTGGCCGCTGAAGCGCCTCAAGACAGCGTGCGTTACTTCACGGATTGGGTTTTGCCGCAATTGGACGGCCTTATAGATGAAACTGAAAAGCCAATCGATGTCTGGACGACGCTGGACCTGAAAATGCAGCGCGCCGCGACCTCAGCGATTTCCGCAAATTCTCCTCGCGGCGCACAAGGCGCATTGGTGTCGATTGACCGCGACGGCGCGGTGAAGGCCATGGTGGGCGGTACCGATTATGTTACCAGCAATTACAATCGTGCGGTTTCCGCGGTACGCCAACCGGGCTCGGCCTGGAAGTTATTCGTTTATCTTACCGCGTTGGAAGCAGGTTACCGCCCTGAAGACATGGTGGAAGACAAGCCCGTCGAAATCGACGGCTGGAAGCCTAAAAACAGCGGTGGCAATTTTGCTGGCGCGATTTCGCTTCGTACCGCTTTTGCATATTCCAAAAACACCATCGCTGCCCAAATTGGGCAAGACGTCGGCACTAGCAGTATTGCCAATATGGCGCGCAGGTTCGGGATCACCACCCCTGTCAACACGATGCCGTCGATGGTGCTGGGCACATCAGACACGCGCGTTATCGATATGACTCAGGCGTTCGCGGCGGTCGCGGCCGGTGGACGCAATGTCACCCCTTATGGCATTAAAAAGGTCACTACGATTGACGGTGAACTTCTATATGCGGCAAAGCCGTCAAGCTCGGTGCAGTTGGTTGACGATTGGGTTGCAGGCGCAATGACCGATTTGTTGCAAACCGCCGTCGCCACTGGCACCGGGCGGGCCGCAAATATTGGCCGACCCGTCGCGGGCAAAACGGGGACAACGTCAAGCAACAAGGACGGATGGTTCCTGGGCTTCTCCAGCGGCCTTACAACCGGCGTGTGGATGGGTCGCGACGATGCTAGGTCAATTGGTGGCCTTGAAGGCGGTCGCGCCCCTGCGCAGGCTTGGGCAGCCTATATGCGCGTAGCTGTGGCCGGCCGCCCCGTGGAGAAATTCGCCACCGAGGTGACTTTCCCGGAGGCCCTTGAGGGTGAGGAGCCATTGCTTGGCGCAGATGAAATGCTGCTGTTCGATGAAAATGGCATGCCGATTGAAGGCGACCCCCTAATGGATGACCCCAATCTTGCGCCGACGACAGAGCCGGAGCCGCTGGATGATGCATTTATCGAGCGCGCGCTTGGCGGCAGACGCGATCAACGGCCAACGTCAGATGAAGAAGGGCCGCGCGCAGATCCGCGCGGACAGACCCGTCCATTTTAGGCCGTGAACGCAAAAAAGCCTATAGCGCATGGCCGGTCCGGCTTTTCTTGGTTTCAAGATAATGGGCGTTGTGTGGATTGGCAGCGATCTTAAGCGGTAGCCGCTCGACAACCATGATGCCGGCATTTTGTAAGCCGTCCACCTTTTCAGGATTGTTGGTCAACAGGCGCACCCGTTCCACACCAAGCAATTCCAGCATCCGTGCCGCGACTGAAAAGTCGCGCGCATCAATGGCGAAACCCAAGCGGGTATTGGCATCGACGGTATCAAATCCCTGATCCTGAAGCGCGTAGGCGCGCAGTTTGTTG
This sequence comes from Sphingorhabdus sp., assembly GCF_050921905.1. Taxonomy (NCBI): domain Bacteria; kingdom Pseudomonadati; phylum Pseudomonadota; class Alphaproteobacteria; order Sphingomonadales; family Sphingorhabdaceae; genus Sphingorhabdus; species Sphingorhabdus sp. Next base: position 1,981,167 of record NZ_CP050888.1, read on the forward strand.
ATCAAACCAATGCCGCGCCCCTCTTGTCGCAAATATAACAATATCCCCCAATTTGCGTCCGAAATCTGTTGCAGCGCTTCGTGCAATTGTGGGCCGCAATCGCATTTCAGGCTGCCAAGAACATCGCCCGTCAGGCATTCGCTGTGCAAGCGGACAACTGGCGGAGAGGAGTCGCGCGTACCCATCAGCAACGCCACATGGTCGGACGCATCTACGGCTGTCCGGAACGCGACAATTTCGGCATCGGCATTGGCGGCAACGGGAAGCTTGGCCCGCGCGGCAATGCGCAAGGCACCGCTGTCATCAAAGGCAGCAACATCTTGCGGGCTAAAGAAAGCGGGGTTCTCGCCTGCGCCCTTCAACACCAGAAAGGCAGGAAGCAAACCTGCCAATCGCGCAAGCTCAATAGCCGCACACGCCGAGGGCCCATCATCCAATGACAACGCGGCAAAAGGGCCCTTCATCGGATAAGCAAGGTCAAGGCTTGGGTCGGCCACCGCCAGAGCCAGCCGGAGGTCCAAGTCGGACGGCGCCTGAATGAGCACCGGAAGGTCGCCATCTGCCGCCGCACGCTGGTTGGTTAATTTCAGTGTCGCCGCACGATTTGCCGAGAGCAATATCGCATGCGCACCGGAAACATCTCGCGCTGTTTCGACCGCCGATAAAGTGAGCGATTGCCCCATATGTTGCACATTAACCGGCCAACCACGACGCAGGGCATCAATCGCCATCGCTGCGCGGCGTGAGTCTCCCAACGCTGCGCTCGCCCCGATCAAAAGGTAAATTCCGTGACGATCGGCGCATGGTCGGATGGCTTGCCCCAGCCGCGCACATGTTTGTGCACGATATGCGCCTTTGCCTTTTCTTTCAGATCAGGGGTGACCCACATATGATCCAGTCTACGTCCGCGGTCGGACGTCTCCCAATCCTGCGCGCGATAGCTCCACCATGTATATAATTTCTTTGACGGCTCGACGAAGTGCCGCGCGACATCCACCCAGTCTGCCGCTGCCTGAATTTCCGCCAGATGTTCAATTTCAATGCGGGTGTGGCTGACGACATTGACCAATTGCTTGTGGCTCCAGACATCTTGCTCAAGCGGCGCAACGTTGAAGTCCCCCGTGAGGACTGTCGGTTGTGTGACGTTACGCGACCATTCGGCCATACGTTTTAGGAAAGCAAGTTTCTGTCCGAATTTTGAATTGACCTCGCTGTCGGGGACTTCGCCCCCGGCAGGAATGTAGACATTGTCGATCCGCACGCCCTTGGCTGCGTCGATATTTAACTCTGCGCCAACATGGCGCGCCTCGCCATTGGCCTGCCAATCCTCCACCCGGCGGTTGATCAACGGCAGTTTGCTGACGATTGCAACGCCATGATGCATGGGCATGCCGTTGACGACGAAGTGACGGTAACCCAACTGCCGGAACAATCCTTCGGGAAAAAGGCTGTCGATGACTTTGGTTTCCTGAAGGCATAAAACGTCGGGCGCTTCTTCCTTCAAATAGCGTTCGACAATGTCGATACGGGCGCGGACCGAGTTTATATTCCACGAGGCGATGCGAATGGTCTGAGACATAAGACGAAAGCCCTAGATGCCTGAAGCGTCAGGAGCAAGCCGGTGAAGACGTTTCCCTCAAAAAAGCAAAGCCCTCATCCCGGGGGCATTTGGGATGAGGGCTAAGCTTGCGTTCGTCACGCGGATATCAGCGATGAGTAAAGTCGCGGGCAACAGGGGGAAAACCACACGAACGATCAGCCACTGATATAACATTGTATACCGTGCCCTTCCTGTCGTTCAGATGAACAAAACTAGCGCACGCCGCAACTTGTCGGTGGTGCGCTTCCGTTCATCGCCGGATGTTAGGATTTTCGCCTGACCGGCCGCGGATCTTTCCATGTGAACGCGTTTTTTGCGATCGTGCCATTATAGGTAATATTGTTGAGTCGAATGGTGGTGCGGTTGTTTTTGGAATCCAGCGCGACCCAGCCATTCAAAGTCAATCCGCCCGGCGCGCCGGGTTTGTCCACGAATATCATCGTGATGGTGCCATATTCGGGGCGCTTTGGATCGCGGACTTCGACACTAACAACGTCGTTGCTGGAGGTAGGCAGTATCTTGCCAAAGCGCGCAAGATCCTGACCGGGGTCAAGGAGGGCAGCCAGCGGACTGTTGCGGATCGGCCAGCGCTGGACTTGCTTCACCTCATAATCCACCATCGTCAGCGCACGCCCGTCGGCGACAATCAACAGGGGCACGTCTTTCTGATACTCAAACCGCACTTGCCCAGGCCGCTTCAACAGCAACTTGCCGGTCAGGGTCCCACCGCTGCGGTCTGTCTGCGTGAAATTCGCGGACATCGTGCCCACAGCCTTCATATGCTGCACAACCCGCGCCATCTGCTCGGACGAAGACTGGGCGGGGCTAGGCGTCGTAGCCACGAGCGCAACCGGCGCGAACAACATGGCGTATTTTGAAAAAGTCATCTTTGTTTCCTTGGGATGGGTGGCGGCGATCACTATCCCGACTGCCTTGAACCGCGTCTTAATGGCTAAACCGGGTCGCCGTTGCGGTCGCGCAGCACTTCGCGGCGGCCAATATGGTTCGGCGCGCTGACGAAGCCGTCTTCTTCCATCCGGTCAATTAACCGTGCCGCGCTGTTGTAACCGATGCGCAATTGCCGTTGAATCCAGCTTGTCGAGGCCTTCTGGCTTTCGAACACGATCTGGCACGCTTTGCGATATTGGGAATCTTCTTCGCTGTCGTCGCCGCCCATGCCGCCAAAGTCAAAACCGCCGTCTTCGGGTTCTTCGGTCACGGCTTGAATATATTCAGGCTGCCCTTGGCCACGCCAATGGTCGGCAACGCGGCGCACTTCATCGTCGGAGACAAAAGGTCCGTGAATACGCGTCAATCCTCGGCCACCTGCCATATAGAGCATGTCGCCCTTGCCCAGAAGCTGTTCTGCGCCTTGTTCCCCAAGAATGGTGCGGCTGTCGATTTTTGACGTAACATGGAAGGAAATCCGGGTGGGCAGGTTTGCCTTGATGACTCCAGTGATAACATCGACCGACGGCCGCTGCGTTGCCATGATCAAGTGAATCCCCGCGGCTCGCGCCTTTTGCGCCAGACGCTGGATCAGAAATTCGACTTCTTTACCCGCCGTCATCATCAAGTCCGCCAGCTCATCAACGATGATGACAATCTGCGGCATCGGTTCGTAAGCGAGACTCTCTTCCTCATATTGTGGCTGGCCAGTCATAGGGTCATAACCGATTTGCACCTTGCGGCCCAATGGCGCACCCTTTGCTTTTGCGCCGCGCACCTTTTCGTTGAAGTTCGCAAGGTTACGCACGCCAAGCGAGGACATCATACGGTAGCGCTCCTCCATCTGCTCAACTGCCCATTTTAGCGCGCGGATGGCCTTCGCAGGCTCAGTCACCACAGGTGACAGCAGATGCGGAATATCGTCATAGCTGCTCAATTCCAGCATCTTGGGATCGATCATGATCATCCGGCACTGGTCAGGAGTCAGGCGATAGAGCAGCGACAAGATCATGCAGTTCAGGCCAACCGATTTACCCGACCCGGTTGTCCCTGCGACCAACAGATGTGGCATGGGTGCAAGGTCAGCAATAACCGGATCGCCGGAGATATTCTTACCCAAGATTATCGGCAACGCGCCCTTTTGCTCCGCAAAAGCGTCCGAGCCCACCATCTCCTGAAACACCACAGCCTCCCGATGTGCATTGGGAAGCTCTATACCCATCACTGTCCGGCCCGGGATGGTCGAGACGCGCGCGGACAGCGCGGACATGTTGCGCGCGATGTCTTCGGCCAACTGAACGACGCGGCTGGATTTGATACCCGCCGCTGGCTCAAGCTCGTACATCGTCACGACAGGACCAGGGCGAACAGCGACAATCTGTCCCTTTACATGGAAGTCATCCAACACCGACTCCAGCAGCCGTGCATTGGCTTCCAACGCCGCCTTGTCGAGTTTAGGCACTGAAATCGTGGGTGGCGGATCGAGCAACTCAAGCGATGGCAAGGTAAAGCTGCCAAAGAAGTCACCCTGCCGCGCGCCAGTGGAAAAAGCGGCTTTTTTGGGCGCGAGCGTGCGGTCCTCAATCACCGGCGGCTTGCGTTGATCTGGTTCCACGGCCTTGCGTGGCGGCTTGGGCTCGACAATCTGCGGCGCAGGCAAATCGTCGCCCGTAAAGGCCGACATGCCAATGCTGGCGTTACCAAATTTGGGCAGCGTCAGGGTCGGAATGCGTAACAGTGGTCGTTCCAACTGAAGCGATCGAATGACGAGCACCACCCCACCTGCCAACGCCCCGAATATCAAGAACACCCGCAGTAAAGTGCCTAAACTACCCTTAATCTGGCTCACAAGGGCGCTGGCGGCATTGTCGAATAGCAAGGCAATCGCCCCACCCCACCCCGCCGGGCGGCCAATGTCGCTGCCATGTTGCCAATAGGCCATGCCAAAGCCAATCAAAAGCATGCCGGTGAGGCATAAAGACAATTGTCGTTTCCACTGCGGCTGCGGAACACCACGCCACAATCGCCGCGCGAAAACCAAAAGCAGCGGCAACAAGAAATATGCTGGCACGCCGAACACAAACAGCATGGCGTCGGCCACATACGCGCCGCTTTGTCCCATCCAGTTGTGCTGCACATCTGCCGCTGCGCTGTTAAATGCCGCGTCGCCTGCGGAATAGCTGAGCAGCGCCAGTCCGTAGAATATTGCAAACAGGCCCAAAGCCGCCGCGACAAACAGCGCGCCGCTGCGAATCAATGACGCGCGCATCATCTGACGCCAATTGGCGAGGTTCGATTTCGGGCTAAATTTTGAAACGCGCAAGGCCATGTTACGAATGCCGATATATATGAAGTCGCAAAGGACCGAATGCGACCCTTTTCGGCGTCAGCGGACTCCTCGTCAAGTATTACAGGGCAAAATGGGAGCCTGAATATTTTTATACGGTCAAAATCCTCCTTTGAATCCCGCTTTGTGTTGCGGCATAAGGACGATATGAAAAACAAGGCAGATGTAATCATCATTGGTGGCGGCCTCATTGGTCTCACACAAGCTCTGGCGCTCGCGTCACAAGGCATTACGAGCCATGTCATTGACCGCGCGGATCAGGCCAGCATGCTCGAAGCAGGCTTTGATGGCCGGACTTTTGCAATCTCAAGCTCAAGCTACAAATTATTTGAAGCCATGGGCCTTGGCGATGCTTTGGCTGGCAAGGGCTGCCCCATTGAGAAGATATGGGTCAGCGACGGGCTCAAGCCAGGATCACTCGATTTTGCGCCAGCCGAAGATGATGGGTTTTTAGGCCAAATGTTTGAAAGCCGTTATTTGCGCGCTGTGCTTTACAAGGCGGCGCAAGAACATGCCGCAATCCAATTGCACATGCCCGCAAACATCATCAGCAAGTCGCGCGATGCTGGCGCAGCGACAGTAACGCTTGAAGGTGGAACAGTGTTGACCGCAGACCTGATGATCGTTGCCGAAGGCCGCAAGAGCGAAACCCGCGAAGAGGCCGGAATCCACATTGCGCATTGGCAATATGCGCATCACGCAATTGTTGGCGCGATTTATCATGAACGGCCGCATAACAATATTGCCTATGAAATTTTTTACCCCTCAGGGCCCTTTGCCGTTCTGCCTATGTTGGATGACGAACATGGCCGCCACCGTTCGGCGCTTGTCTGGTCGGTTAAATCTAAGGATGCTGCTGGTTACCTAAAGCTATCGCCACGCGGTTATGCTGCCGAACTTGAAAAGGGCATGGGGGGATTGTTAGGCAAGGTCGAATTGTCGGCGCCTTTGTCGTCTTATAAATTGGGTTTCCACCATGCGGCGTCGATTACGGCGGAACGCATGGTGCTGATCGGCGATAGCGCGCACGGCATTCACCCCATTGCGGGGCAAGGGCTGAATTTGGGTCTGCGCGATGTCGCGGCGTTAACTGAGGTGCTCGTGGACGGCATGCGGCTTGGCCTCGACTTTGGCGATGCACAGTTGCTTGATCGTTATGGCCGGTGGCGCAGTATCGACACGTTGCTGATCGCGGTTTCGACAGACGGGCTGAACCGGTTGTTTTCCATACCCGGCAAAACGGCATCGGCGGTCCGGCGTTTCGGGATGGCAATGGTGCAACGCGCGGCCCCGGCCAAGGCCTTTTTCATGGCCGAAGCGCGGGGCGAAATCGGCGCGTTGCCCAAAATGCTACAGGGTGTTGCAGTCTAAAACTCAACTATACTTACGTTACCGGAACAAGTCGAATTTCAACGCGGCGGTTGGCCGAACGGCCCGCTGCATCAAGGTTGCTCGCCTTTGGCTGGCTCTCGCCGTAACCACGGGTTGCCAAGCGCGCGGATTGCACCCCGCGTGACGACAAATAATCGGCAACCGCAGATGCACGGCGTTCGGACAGTGCCTGATTATAGGCGTCTGATCCGGTGGAATCGGTGTGGCCCATGACATCGACATAGGTTTTTTCATATTGTTTCAGTGTCAAAGATACCTGATCAAGCGTATTCCGGAAGCCCGGATCGATGTTCGAGCTATCGACGCCAAAGGTGATTTCTGATGGCATATCAAGGACAAGATTGTCGCCGTCACGAATGACATTGACGCCTGTGCCAGCGGTCTGCTGACGCAGCTTTTTTTCTTGTTCATCCATATAATAGCCAACGCCGGCACCCGCAACTGCGCCAATTCCAGCGCCCACGATCTTTTCCGTGCGGTCACGGCGTCCACCGATCAGGTCACCAAGCAGATAGCCGCTCAATGCCCCACCAACTCCGCCAATAGCGGCTTTAGAAATGGTGCGTTTCCCGGTTTCAGGATCCGTCACACAAGCAGACAATGGAAGCAAAGCCGTCAGCAGTATAAGCGAAATCATCTGATTCTTTTTCATTATATTCCCTTTCAACTAGGGTGCCGTGTAAACAGCCCCCATGATGAACCTGCGATGATTATTTCCGTCGGTTGCATCATCTCACCATAACGCGTTTTTGCGCATTTTGTTGCCAAACACCCATTTTGGGCATTATGGCGCAAACTTCCATATGAAACCTCTTGACCCTTTCCCGTGGTTTGATGCCGCAACTATATTGGCGCTCATCGCCTTAAACGGTGTGTTCGCCATGTCGGAACTCGCCATTGTGTCCGCACGCACAGCCAAGTTAAAAGCCATGGCCGAAGACGGCAAGCGCGGCGCAGCGGCGGCGCTGAGGTTGGGGCGCGACCCCGGAAAATTCCTGTCCACAGTGCAAATCGGCATTACGCTGATCGGCATTATAAATGGCGCATATTCAGGGGCTACCTTAGGCGCGCCAATTGCCGAACGCATTGCCTTGTTGGGCATTGACCCTGAATGGTCCGAAACCTTGGGCTTTGGCATTGTCATCAGCATCACAACTTATGCATCCTTGGTGGTGGGCGAACTTGTGCCAAAGCAATTTGCGCTTATCGCGCCGGAGCGGATCGCCGTTATCATGGCTGGCCCGATGGAGGTGCTTGCGCGAATCACTGCGCCAATAGTGTGGACGCTCGACAAATCGAGCGCGACCATCTTTCGCGCGCTTGGGCTGCGCCGCGATACCCGCGACGCGCTGAGTGCCGAAGAATTGCGCATGGTCTTTGCTGAAGCCACGCATGCAGGCATCATTGAGGAGCATGAGCATAAGGTCATTGCGGGTGTTGTCCGTCTTGCCGACCGGCCGGTGCGTGAAGTGATGACGCCGCGCACCGACGTGGATCGTATTTCCGCTGATGCTTCCGAAGAAGCGGTGCGCGATTCGCTGTTGAATTCGCTTCATACGCGGCTGCCGGTGACGGGCGAAGACGGCGACGACATTATTGGTGTAGTCCAATCACGCGATATCGTCGCGGCGCAAATTCGCGGCGAAGTGCTCGACATCCGCAGTTTGATGCGCCGAGCCGAGATCATTCCGGATCAGTTGGATGCCATGGACGCGCTTGAAATTTTGCGTTCATCCGATGTGCCAATGCTTTTGGTGCATGATGAATATGGTCATTTCGAAGGTATCGTGACGCCAAATGACCTTTTGGCGGCGATTGCGGGCGAATTCGCGTCGGACCAAGCACAGGGAAGTGCGCCCAATATCATAACGCTGGATGATGGATCGATGCTGGTATCTGGCTCAATGTCTGCTGACGCAATGGCCGAGGCATTGTCCATCGACCTGCCAGAAGATCGGGACTACGCGACGGCGGCAGGGCATGTTTTGCACATATTGCGGCATTTGCCTTCGGAAGGGGAGGCATTCACCGATCAAGGCTGGCGCTTTGAAGTGGTGGATATGGATGGCCGCAAAATTGACAAGTTGCGCGTGCGACTTGCAGAAAAGGCAACCCGAGAAGACGCAGTTGAGGGCTTGTGATTGCTTAATCGCTTGGTTAGGGCAACTGGTGACACGGATTACTAAGTTGTTAGCGTCCACAGGATATTGATATGGCCGATTTCTTTCTTCCCAAGAACAGCAAAGTCCAGAAGGGCGCTGTGCATGCCGCAAAAACCGGCGGCAAGACCAAAAAATTCAAGGTATATCGCTATGATCCCGATAGCGGCGAGAACCCACGTTACGACACGTTTGAGGTGGATACCGACAATTGCGGCCCAATGGTGCTCGACGCGCTGATCAAGATGAAAGGTGAGCAGGATTCGTCGCTGACCTTCCGTCGGTCATGCCGCGAAGGTATTTGCGGTTCCTGCTCAATGAACATCGACGGCAAAAACGGCCTTGCCTGCACCACCGCGATTGAAGATTGCAAAAGCGAGGTTACCATCACCCCGCTGCCGCATATGGAAGTCATCAAGGACCTAGTTCCTGACTTCACGCATTTCTACGCGCAATATGCGTCGATCAAACCTTGGCTGCAAACGGTAACGCCCGAACCATCGGGCAAGGAGCGCCTGCAATCACCAGAGGACCGCGCGAAGCTTGACGGCCTGTATGAGTGCATCTTGTGTGCATGTTGCTCGACTAGCTGCCCTTCTTATTGGTGGAATAGCGACAAGTTTTTAGGGCCAGCCATTTTGCTGCAAGCCTATCGCTGGTTGGCGGACAGCCGCGATGAAATGACGGGTGAGCGCCTCGACGAACTGGAAGATCCCTTTCGCCTCTATCGTTGCCACACGATCATGAACTGCGCCAACGCCTGCCCCAAGGGCCTGAACCCGGCAAAGGCCATTGCGGAAACGAAAAAGATGGTAGCTGAACGCCACCTATAAGCGTTTCAATGCACCTTAAGGCTCTTATCGGTTAGGATTGCCGTTGGATACACCCGCTTTTGACAGCAGCCCTGACCCCGATAATCCGGGCTGGCTGAACTGGCAGATGACCGACGCCAGCCGTTACAACGGCACGGTGCTTGGCAAGATGCTGGTCCGCAGCGCGGGTGATAACAAAGCGCGCTTGCGTATGTATCCCGAGCACCGGCACAGCAATTTGCGCAACGCGGTGCATGGCGGGGTCACTCTGGGCTTTATCGACGTAGCCATGTTCGGCGCGTCCCGGATGTTCGGCCTGATTGAGGCTGGCGCAGCGGTCACTTTAGACCTCTCCGTGCAATTCATTGGCGCTGGCGTCATAAACGAACCGCTTGAGGCAGAAGTTGAGCTCCTCAAGGAAACCGGTCGACTATTGTTCATGCGCGGTATCGTGTCGCAAGGCGAATCACGCATCGCCGCATTTTCTGGCACCATCCGCAAACCGACGAAAAGATGATTTTGTCACGCAGAGGCGCAAAGGACGCGGAGTTTCTGAGCAGTCTGGCCACTGTGTGTCCTCTGCGTGTCTGCGTGATGAAAATTGTTGCGACCTATGGTTAATGTCACCGATCAATTTGACGCCCTGGTTGCCGCAGGCGAATTAAGGCCCGATGCCGATCAAGCGCGTGCAATCGCCGCGCTTGCCAGGGTGCAAATCGAGCTGGAAGCGGTTCCACCGCGTGGAAGCACGATTTGGCGGTTCTTGAGACGCAAGCCCGATCCGACACGGGGACTCTATTTATGGGGCGGTGTTGGACGCGGTAAATCGATGCTGATGGACCTGTTTTTCGAAAATGTGGGTATCAACCGCAAACGCCGCGCGCATTTCCACGAATTTATGCTCGACATTCATGCGCGGCTAAAAGCCGAGCGTGTGAAGGAAAAAGGCGACCCTATCCCCCCCATCGTCGCGGCGCTGGCCGACGAAGCGCGGTTGTTGTGCTTTGACGAGATGGTCGTGAACAATATGGCGGACGCGGCGATCATGTCGCGGCTCTTTTCCGGCTTGATTGCGGCTGGTGTTACCGTTGTAACCACGTCGAACCGCCACCCTGATGATCTGTATAAAGATGGCCTGAACCGGCAATTGTTTCTGCCCTTCATCGCGCTGGTGAAGGAAAGCCTCGATATCATTGCGCTGGATGGCCCAACCGATTACCGACGCGATCGATTGGGGAGCGCTCAAATCTGGCTCGTGCCCAATGGTCCTGCGGCAACGGCGGCCTTGTCCGAAACCTTTTTCCGCATGACCGACTATCCACCCGAAGACCGCGCGCATGTGCCGGCCTTGGAAATGGACGTCGGCGGTGGACGTATGTTGCATGTGCCCAAGGCGCTAAAAGGCGTCGCGGTGTTTTCGTTCAAGCGCCTTTGTGCGCAAGCACGCGGGGCGGCAGATTATCTCGCTATCGCCCGGCGATTTCACACGGTCATCATGGTCGGGATACCCGTTTTGGGACCCCATAATCGAAATGAAGCCGCGCGCTTTGTGACGTTGATCGATGCGTTGTACGAATATCGCGTGAAGTTTCTGGGGAGCGCTGATGCGGAGCCCGACCATTTATACCCGCAAGGCGACGGGCGGTTTGAATTTGACCGCACCGTATCCCGCCTGATGGAAATGCAGTCGGAGGATTATCTGGCGCAAGGGCATGGCCCGCGTTAGCATCGCGCAAAAGGGAAAGAGATGATGGGCCCGAAGGCTTTATTATTTGCTGGCTTATTGGCGCTAGCCACACCGGCAAATGCGCAAGCACCAAGTGCGCAGCAGGCCGCCGAACGTGATTTGTTCGCTAAGATTGTTGAAATTCCCCCTGTGGATGGACGGCCGTCAGAATTCCGCAAGGCTGGCATGGTTTAGATGAACGCGTCTGGGCCGAGGGTTTTCACGGCCAAGTGCCCATCTGGATGGAAATGTTGCGGCGGGTAGCTGGCACCTGACGGCGGCATTTCACACCACTAACGCTATTGCGAACTATTATCACAAAAACCCTTTGTTTTGAACCTTTATTGGGTTGTTATCCACATCGATTCGGCGTAACGCCGCGACAATTCCGCTATAAAGCCCTAAGGGAAGGACAGTTTTTCATGGCTCGCAAGAAAATTGCACTCATTGGCGCCGGTAATATCGGCGGCACCCTCGCCCATCTCGCAGCATTAAAGGGCCTTGGCGACATCGTCCTTTTCGACGTTGTTGAAGGCGTTCCCCAAGGCAAGGCGCTGGATCTGTCGCAATGCGGCCCGGTTGAAGGCTTTGACGCAACAATCACTGGCACCAATGACTATGCCGATATCGCAGGCGCAGACGTCATCATCGTCACCGCTGGCGTCGCGCGCAAGCCTGGCATGAGCCGCGACGATCTGCTCGGCATCAACCTGAAGGTGATGAAGGCGGTCGGTGAAGGTATCGCTGCCAACGCGCCAAACGCATTTGTCATCTGCATCACCAACCCGCTCGACGCGATGGTATGGGCCTTGCGCGAATTTTCCGGCCTTCCACACCATATGGTCGTCGGCATGGCGGGCGTTTTGGACTCGGCACGCTTCAGCCATTTCCTGGCCGATGAATTCAATGTGTCGGTGAAGGACGTGACCAGCTTCGTGCTCGGTGGTCATGGCGACACGATGGTGCCCGTCATTCAATACTCCACCGTCTCCGGCATTCCGGTGCCTGACCTGATCGCCATGGGCATGTCGACGCAAGAACGCATCGACGCCATCGTCCAACGCACCCGCAGCGGCGGCGGTGAAATCGTTGCCTTGCTGAAAACCGGATCGGCTTATTACGCACCCGCGACCAGCGGCATCGCAATGGCCGAAGCCTATCTCTACGACCAAAAACGCGTCCTTCCCGCGGCTGTCCATTTGACTGGCCAATATGGCGTCGACAATCTCTATGTCGGTGTTCCGGTGATGATAGGTGCAGGCGGCGTTGAGAAGGTTGTCGAGATTGCTCTGGATGACGAAGCGAAGGGCAACCTCGCCGTGAGCGTCGATGCCGTCAAAGAATTGCTGGTGGCGTGTAAGGCCATCGACCCGTCGCTGAACTAAGCGCAACCCAAAATTTCAGGAGACGTTTGTGAGCATCCTCGTCAATAAAAATACCAAAATCATCACGCAGGGCATGACCGGCGCGACGGGTACATTTCATACCGAACAGGCGCTGGCTTATGGATCGCAGATGGTTGGTGGCGTGACCCCCGGCAAGGGCGGAACTACGCATATCGGCCTGCCGATGTTCGATACGGTGCTTGAGGCCAAGCAAGCGACGGGAGCGGACGCGTCGGTTGTGTATGTGCCGCCGCCCTTTGCCGCCGATTCTATCCTTGAAGCCATCGACGCGGAAATCCCGCTGATCGTCTGCATCACTGAAGGCATTCCGGTGCTCGACATGGTGAAGGTAAAGCGCGCGCTTTCGGGTTCAAAATCGCGCCTGATCGGTCCAAACTGCCCCGGTATATTGACGCCAGGCGAATGCAAAATCGGTATCATGCCCGGCAGCATTTTCTCGGCAGGATCGGTGGGCGTTGTGTCGCGTTCGGGCACATTGACCTATGAAGCCGTGTTCCAGACAACAGCCGAAGGCCTTGGCCAGACCACGGCGGTCGGCATTGGCGGCGACCCTGTCAATGGCACCAACTTCATTGATTGCCTTGAACTGTTCTTGGCCGACGATGCCACCAAGTCGATCATCATGATCGGTGAAATCGGCGGCAGCGCAGAAGAAGAAGCCGCGCAATTCTTGATCGACGAAGCCAAAAAGGGCCGTAAAAAGCCAATGGCTGGCTTTATCGCCGGACGCACTGCGCCTCCAGGCCGCCGTATGGGCCATGCAGGCGCAATCGTTTCGGGTGGCAAGGGCGACGCCGAAAGCAAGATTGCAGCAATGGAGGCCGCGGGCATCCGCGTATCGCCATCACCATCCTTGCTCGGCAAGACATTGGTCGAAGTGTTGAAGGGTTAAGCATTAACTCCTCCCCGGCACGGGGAGGGGGACCATGCGCAGCATGGTGGTGGGGCACCCGCCAAATAGCGAGAGCTTGAACGCAAGTGCCCCTCCGTCAGTCCTGCGGACTGCCACCTCCCCGGTTCGGGGAGGATTTGGAGAAGAAAAATGGGCGTAGAAAACGAGGATTTCGAAATAGAGCGCGGGCCGAGCTGGGAACGTGCCAACTGGCCATTGTCGGCGACCGACGATTTGACCGCGTCGCTTGACCCCACGCAGATGGCAGTGGAAGTAAAGGCAGCGGCAAAGGCGGCGGGCAAGCCGATGGCAGAAGCCGATGCAGTGGCGGCTGCGAGCGATTCCATCCGCGCAATGATGCTGGTGCGCACGTACCGCGTCCGTGGGCATCTGGCCGCCAATCTTGACCCGCTTGGCCTTTCGAAGCAGGAAATACCTGCTGATCTGACGCCAGAATATCATGGCTTTTCCGGCGCCGACCTCGACAAGCGTGTCTATGTCGGCGGCACACTTGGCCTTGAATGGACCACGGTCCGCGAGCTCGTCGATACGCTGCGCGCCAATTATTGTGGGCCGGTGGGCCTTGAATATATGCATATTTCCGATGTCGAAGAGCGCCGGTTTTTGCAAGAGCGGATGGAAGGCAAGGAGGCCGCTATCCAGTTCACACCGGAGGGCAAGAAGGCCATTCTCGGCAAGGTCATCGAAGCCGAGCAATATGAGAAATTCCTTGGCCGCAAATATGTCGGCACGAAGCGTTTCGGTCTTGATGGCGGCGAATCGATGATACCGGCATTGGAAGCCGTGATCAAATATGGTGGCCAGCTTGGCGTGCGCGAAATCGTATATGGCATGCCACATCGTGGCCGCTTGAACGTGCTCGCCAATGTGCTGGCCAAGCCGTATCGCATTATCTTCCACGAATTTTCGGGCGGCAGCGCCAACCCCGATGATGTCGGTGGTTCAGGCGATGTAAAATACCATCTTGGCACCAGCACCGACCGCGAATTTGACGGTATCAAGGTGCATATGAGCCTTGTGCCAAACCCGTCGCACCTTGAGGCCGTAAACCCCGTCGTCTTGGGCAAAGTGCGCGCCAACCAGACGGCGCGCGACGACTTGGGCAAGCATGAGCAAGTGTTGCCAGTGCTGCTGCACGGCGATGCCGCCTTTGCTGGACAGGGCATTGTTTGGGAATGCCTCAGCTTCTCCGGCATTCGTGGGTATAATACGGGTGGTTGCTTGCACTTCATCGTCAACAACCAGGTCGGTTTTACCACTAGCCCGCAATATGCGCGGTCATCGCCTTACCCTTCCGACGTTGCAAAGGGCGTTCAGGCGCCGATTTTCCACGTCAATGGCGATGATCCCGAAGCGGTGACGTTCGCGTGCAAGATTGCCATCGAATTCCGCCAAACATTCCACCGCGACATCGTCATCGACATGTGGTGCTATCGCCGCTTTGGCCATAATGAAGGCGATGAGCCCAGTTTCACGCAGCCATTGATGTACAAAGTGATCAAGAACCACCCGGCCGTAAGTGCTCTTTACGCGCAGCGCCTGCAAGCCGAAGGCGTGATCGACGCCAATTGGTCAAATGAACACGCGATGCGCTTTGTCCAGGCGCTTGAGCAGGAATTTGCCAGTGCAGTAGACTATAAGGCGAACGCTGCCGATTGGTTTGGTGGCCGTTGGTCAGGCCTATCCAAGCCCGCTGATCCCGAAACGGCTCGGCGTAACGTGCCAACGGGCATGACGCGCAAATTGTTCGACAGCCTTGGCCGCACGCTTACGACCGTGCCCGAAGGCCACAACATCCACCCGACGTTAAGCCGTGTGCTGGATGCCAAGAAAACGATGTTCACCTCTGGCGAAAATTTCGATTGGGCAACGGGCGAAGCGCTTGCGTTCGGGTCGCTGCTCTCCGAAGGTTATGGCGTGCGTTTGTCGGGCCAGGATTCAGGCCGCGGAACATTCAGCCAGCGGCACGGTGTTTGGGTTGATCAGACAACCGAGGAAAAATATGTGCCGCTTTCGACCTTACCACATGGGCGGTTTGAAATTCTCGACAGCCCCTTGTCCGAATTTGGTGTGTTGGGCTTCGAATATGGCTATGCCGGTGCGGAGCCCAAAACTTTGGTCCTTTGGGAAGCGCAGTTTGGCGATTTCGTGAATGGCGCACAGACAATGATCGACCAGTTTATTGCTTCGGGTGAAGCCAAATGGCTCCGCGCCAATGGTCTGGTGATGCTGTTGCCGCATGGATATGAAGGCCAAGGCCCAGAGCATAGCTCCGCGCGGTTGGAGCGTTTCCTGCAATTATGTGCAGAGGACAATATCCAGGTCGCCAATTGCACCACGCCAGCCAATTATTTCCACTTGCTGCGCCGTCAAATGGTGCGGCCATTCCGCAAGCCGCTTGTCGTCATGACGCCAAAGTCGCTTTTGCGGCATAAGCTCGCGGTTTCCAAGGCAGAGGATTTCCAAGGCGAAAGCCACTTCATGCGGATATTGTCCGATACGCATGCCCCTGCCGACACGGACGTGAAGCGACTGATATTATGCTCAGGAAAGGTCGCCTATGACCTGATGGAAGCCCGCGACGCATCGGGAGACAAAAATACCAGCATCGTGCGGATTGAACAGCTGTATCCGTTTCCGACAGAGCCGTTGATCGTGCGCCTGAAGCGTATGACCAATTTGGAAGAACTGGTTTGGGCACAGGAAGAGCCGCGCAACGCAGGAAGTTGGTCGTTCGTCGATCCTTATCTGGAAGAATGCCTTGCCGAAGCCGATGTTGGTCCCACCCGCGCACGTTACGCCGGACGCAGGGCCGCGGCCGCGACGGCAACCGGCCTTGCAAAGCGCCACCAGGCCGAACAAGCCGCATTGGTTGCTGAAGCGTTAGGCCATAATGTCCGCGAAGAAATCCGCCGCCAGCGTTCAGGCGGCACCAAACCAATCACCCCTCCATCCGCGTGAGGATTAGATTATGAGCACTGAAGTTAAAGTCCCCGTATTGGGCGAGTCCATCACCGAAGCAACGCTTGGTCAATGGTTGAAGAAACCGGGCGAAGCGGTGGCTATCGATGAACCGATCGCCAGCCTTGAAACTGACAAGGTTGCGGTCGAAGTGCCGTCGCCCGTTGCAGGCATCATGGGTGCCTATGCCGTCGAAGAAGGCGCGACCGTCAATGTAGGCGCAGTGATCGGATCAATCGATGCCGGAACCGCCGTTGCGGCCGCGCCTGTTACCGCCCCTGCCCCCACTGCGGCTGCAGCGGCAGTCGCGCCAGCGGTGACAACCACTGCTGCGCCTGCCGCCGAAGCAGAAACTAGCGACCTACCGCTTTCGCCCTCTGTGCGCCGACTTGTGTTGGAACTTGGCATTGATCCAAGCAAGATCAAAGGCACGGGCAAAGACGGTCGCCTGACAAAGGAAGATGTTGTGGCCGCCGCCAAAGGCGCGCCTGCCCCGTCTGCCGACGCAACCGTTACGGCTGCGCCAACAACACAAGCAATAGGCGCCCGTCAGGAAGAGCGCGTGAAGATGACACGTCTGCGCCAGACCATCGCCAAGCGCCTGAAGTCCGCGCAAGACACCGCCGCGTTGCTGACGACGTTCAACGATGTCGACATGTCAGCGGTGATGGAAGCACGTGCGACCTACAAAGATCTGTTTGAAAAGAAGCATGGAGTCCGCTTGGGCTTCATGGGCTTCTTTACCAAAGCCGTAGCCTTGGCTGCACGCGATGTCCCGTCGGTCAATGCGAAGATTGAAGGCGATGACATCGTCTATCACAATTACCTCGATGTATCGGTCGCAGTCAGCGCACCCAACGGGCTTGTGGTACCTGTCGTGCGCAATGCCGACGCCATGAGCTTCGCGCAAATTGAAAAGGCCATCGGCGACTTTGGCGCAAAGGCGAAGGCCGGCACCTTGACGATGGACGACATGTCCGGCGGCACCTTCACCATTTCAAATGGCGGTGTGTTCGGCAGCCTGATGTCGACGCCGATCATCAACCCCCCGCAATCGGCAGTGCTTGGCCTTCACCGTATTGAAGACCGCGCTGTTGTGCGCGACGGACAGGTCGTGGTGCGCCCGATGATGTATGTGGCATTAAGCTATGACCACCGCCTCATCGATGGCCGCGAAGCTGTTACCTTCCTAAAGATCGTCAAAGAGGCGATCGAAGACCCGACCCGGTTGTTGATCGACCTTTAAGGAGCCTGAACCATGGCAGAACATGATTATGACCTGATCGTTATTGGCGCAGGCCCGGGCGGCTATGTCGCCGCCATCCGCGCTGCACAATTGGGGCTGAAGACGGCATGCGTGGAAAGCCGCGAAACATTGGGCGGCACTTGCCTGAACGTCGGATGCATTCCATCCAAGGCGTTGCTGCATGCCTCCGAAATGTTTCATGCGGCGCAATCGGGGTCGCTAGCGAAATTCGGTATCGATTTTTCGGGCGTATCGCTCAACCTCGACCAAATGCATGCCGAAAAGGCGAAGGCTGTTGGCGAGCTGACCGGCGGTATCGAATTTCTGTTCAAGAAAAACAAGGTCGATTGGCTTAAGGGCCATGCGACGTTTAATTCCGCTAACAGCGTGGACGTTGCGGGCAAAAGCTACACCGCGAAGAATATCATGATCGCAACGGGTTCCTCGGTAACGCCATTACCAGGCGTCAAGATTGACCAGAAAGTCATTGTCGATTCCACTGGCGCGCTTGCCTTGCCGAAGGTGCCGAAACATTTGGTGGTGATCGGCGGCGGAGTTATTGGCCTTGAGCTTGGCAGCGTATGGCTGCGCCTTGGCGCACAAGTCACCGTGGTTGAATATCTTGACCAGATTTTGCCCGGCATGGACGGCGAGGTCCGTAAGGAAGCGGCCAAAATTTTCAAGAAGCAGGGCTTCAACATCCGCACGGGTACAAAGGTGACTGGCGCGACCGTTAAGGGCAACACGGCCACGCTGACCGTTGAACCCGCTGCGGGCGGTGCCAGTGAAACCATCGAAGCCGATTGCGTCTTAGTCGCCATTGGTCGCCGCGCAAACACAGACGGCCTCGCGCTGGACAAGGCAGGGCTCACCGTTAACGCGCGCGGCCAGATTGAGATCGGCCATGATTTCCAGACACATGTTCCGGGCATCTATGCCGTGGGCGATGTTTGCCCCGGCCCAATGCTTGCGCACAAGGCTGAGGACGAAGGCATTGCGGCAGCGGAATTTGTCGCTGGCCTAACCGGCATCGTCAACCATGACGTCATTCCGGGCGTGGTCTATACCTATCCTGAAATCGCGAGCGTTGGCTTGACCGAAGAAGAAGCTAAGGAAAAAGCGGCTGCGTCGGGCGGAGAGGTTAAAGTCGGGAAATTCCCAATGATGGCAAATAGCCGGGCAAAGACCAACCGCGACACCGACGGTTTTGTGAAGGTCATTGCAGATGCGAAGACCGACCGTGTTTTGGGTGTCCACATTATTGCGTCGATTGCTGGAGCCATGATTGCCGAGGCGTGCACTGCGATGGAATTTGGCGCAACGTCGGAAGATATTGCTTATACCTGCCACGCACACCCGACGCATGCCGAGGCATTGAAAGAAGCGGCCATGGCGGTGACGGGCAAGCCGATTCATATGTAATGGTGACGCAAACGGTCCAGATTGCGCCTGCCTTGATTTCAGGGCTCGACCTCTTTGGTATCGCTGTTTTTGCGGCATCTGGTGCGCTGGCAGCGGCGCAGCGGCAACAGACGTTGGTGACTTTTTCATTCTTCGCACTCATTACGGGCGTGGGTGGGGGAACCGTGCGCGACTTGTTAGAGCGTTTGTCGATCATTCTGGGTCATATCCGCATGAGCTGAAGTAATTGGCGCATTCGTGGGGCTGGAAGATATCGACGAGGTTGCCGATCCGGGTCCAAAGGCCACTCACGGTTCGTTCTTCTGCCTTTCGCAGCATTGCTTTGAGTTTGGAAAAGGCCTTTTCGATTGGATTGAAGTCGGGGCTGTATGGCGGCAAGAACCGTAGTATTGCGCCCGCGGCCTCGATCCGTTCGCGCACTGATACCCGTTTGTGGCTGGACAGGTTGTCCATGACGACGACGTCACCGGGCCTCAGTTCCGGTACGAGCACCTGGGTGACATAGGCTTCGAACCAGTCTCCGTTGATCGGACCATCCAGCACCATCGGCGCGACCATGCCGGTCATGCGAAGGCCCGCCACCAGTGTGGTCGTTTTGCGGTGGCCATGCGGCAAGCCCATGCGCAGGCGTTCGCCTTTGGGGCAGCGGCCATGGCTGCGGGTCATGTTGGTCGCAGTCCATGTTTCGTCGATGAAGACGAGGCGCTCCGGGTCCAGATCGATCTGGCCGTCGAACCAGTCGTGCCGTTGCTTCAGGACATCGGGCCGGTCCTGCTCGATGGCATGGCCAGTCTTTTTTTACGCGTCATGCCACGGCGCACAAAGAAGCGGTGAAGCCCGGCCACAGAGACGGTCAGGCCCATCTCGGCCAAGCCCGTGCGTAACTCTTCAAGGGTGATATCCTTTCGTGCCGCCCAAAGAGCCAAAATATCGTCACTGCGCTCTTCAACCCGCCGCGAACGCATATCACCACCTTGAGGCCTCGGTGCAAAGCTGCCGGTCTCGCGCCGCTGCGCGTGCCAGCGGATCGCCGTCGATGGCGCAACGCCAAAGCGGGCAGCTGCCCCGCGACAACTCATACCGTCATCAACCGCCGCCAAAAGCCGCGAACGCAAATCCATCGATAGTGGTTGACCCATCCATGCCAGCCTCCTTCACCGGCACCGATACTGAATCAGAAATCACGGCCGATGGGAATCCCCTTTCGATTCAGACGGCTCGAAAAACGCTCTAATAGGCGCGCCGGTATTTTGGGTACAGGATTGGCGCTTTGCCGCCACCTGTCTCATCACTGCAGGGCTGGTCTGGGTCACACCGCGCACTGTCTGGAACGCCCGAGCGCTCGACTGGTTCGACGCGGTTGGTATCGCGATTTACGCTGTGTTCGGCACTTGGAAATCGCTCACTCTTGGGGTGCCTTTGTTGCCCGCCATGATGATGGGCGTCATCACCGCTTGTGTTGGCGGCATCATCCGTGATGTCTTGGCGGGTGAGCCTTCCATTCTGCTTAAACCTGAAATTTACGTGACTGCTGCCGCTTTGGCGGCGGGGTTGTTCGGCTCGCTGTTATGGGTCGGCCTGCCTATTTTGCCTGCTGCAATCATCAGCGCCTGTGCTGGATTTACGCTTCGCGCCATGGCGATTTTAAAGGGTTGGGCGATACCGGCTTACAAGAACTAAGCCCGTTCGTCCTTAGACGAATCCATGACGATATAGGATATGATGCTCGACACTTGCGGAAGCGTGCCCAGCACTTCGGTGTGAAAATATTTATACGCCGCCAAATCCCGCGCCTCAATGCGCAACAGATATTCGACGGTGCCTGTGATGTTGTGGCATTCCCGCACTTCGGGCGCGGAGGCGATTGCGGTTTCAAAGCCCAGTTGTGAATCTTTGGTATGTTTCGACAAGCCAACGAGCACATATGCGATAAAATGGATACCCATTGCTTGCGGGGACAGCACCGCGCGGTAACCGCTAATTACCCCTGCCCGCTCCAGCTCTTGCACACGCCGTAAACAAGCCGAGGGCGAGAGCCCGACTTCATGCGCAAGGTCAACATTACTCATTCGGCCGTCGCGGGTCAAAGCACGCAATATTTTTGCGCTTATGATGTCAATATCCGTCATTTGTTGCAAATTTTGGCGAAATACGCGCAATAACGCAAGGACATTCGGCCCATATTTCGCTATTTTGCCGATTATGATGACAACCGAAATTTTCACCGCACTTGCAATTTTTGCGCTTGTATCCTCGATTACCCCGGGACCGAACAACCTGATGTTAATGACATCGGGTATCAATTTCGGTTTGCGCCGGACGGCGCCGCACATGCTTGGCGTCGCTGGCGGTTTCACAGTTATGATCATTTTGATCGGACTTGGCATCATGCAGGTTATCGAAGCCGTGCCGGGATCTATGACCTTTATCACGATCCTAAGCGGACTGTACCTGCTGTATATGGCATGGAAAATCGCAACGACGGATACGTCGCTAGCCCGAGATTACGCCGCGACAGCAAAGTCAAAACCGTTCACCTTTTTGCAGGCTGCGCTGTTTCAATGGGTGAACCCAAAAGCATGGACAATGGCGCTGACGGCTATCTCGGCGTATGCGCCAAAATCGCAGGGCTGGATTGGCGTGTTGATGGTGGCCGCTGTGTTTGGAGCGATCAATTTACCGGCCACAGGCACTTGGGCCGTCATGGGCGCAAAAATGCGCAGGTTTTTTGGCGATCCCGTGCGATTAAAAACATTCAACATCATCGCCGCTATTTTACTGGTTGCGTCGCTCTATCCAATGGTCGCTGGACTGCTGGCAAAATAGTTAGCGATAATATTCCGGAAACAGCTTTTTAAGATTGGTGATTTTTGGCTTATCCCATTGGACAATATAGGGATGCCTCGGATTTTTCGCCATGAAGTCCTGATGATAGGTTTCGGCAGGAAAGAAGCTGAAAGGCTCAAGCGTTGTGACGATAGGCTTCTGCCAATACGCCGCCTTATCCAATTGCGCGATGTAGGCGCGCGCGGCATTTCGCTGCGCAGCATTGGCGGGGAAGATGGCCGTGCGATATTGCGTGCCTCGGTCCGGCCCCTGGCGGTTCAATTGCGTTGGATCATGCGCCACCGAATAGAATATATGCAGCAAATCATTATAGCTTACGCCCGTCGGGTCATAATAGATCCGCACCGACTCCGCGTGCTTCGTCTGCCCTGCACTGACCAGATCGTAATCGGCTGTCGCTTTGGTGTCGCCTGAATAGCCGGACTCAACGCGGGTGACGCCCTTCACACGCTCAAATACAGCCTCAATGCCCCAAAAGCAGCCACCCGCAAATATAGCGACCTGTTGGGTTTTAGGCTCGACGATGCGGGCGGCAGGTGCAGCTATACGGAGGCCCTCAGCGGCAACTGCGCTGCCAATTGGTGTTCCAACGTCGGATCCACATGCAGTGACAAGGCCAAGCAGCAGCGCCGCATTCAGCGTGAGAAAAATGCGCTTAGGCGAATTACGAACCTTTTTCATGATGCGCCGATGGTAATGGAATGCGCGGCTTCAACCGCCTTATGGCTGGCAATGGCAGGCTTTACCAACGTCAGCCCCGCCACACCAAGGGCAAATCCACCCAAGAGGCTCAGGAACAGGTCCGACCGCAGAAAGTTGAAAATGCCGTCCATCTCTTATCTCTCTTTTCAGGTGCCCAATTTAGAAACTGCAACAGATACGCAATAGGGCTTCCAAAGGTTTCAAGCAGAGGGCGGATTAAACGCAGCTTAACGCGTTCCATTTCCCCTATTTGGCGCGCTTAGGTCAGGGCGGCGCAGGCGGTTTGAATACGCAGACATGCTTCCTTCAAAATGTCCGCCGATGTGGCATAAGAAATCCGGAAACCCGGGGATAAACCAAATGCCCCACCATGCACCGCCGCAACGCGATATTCGTCGAGGAAATAATCGATGAGATCAGCGTCGGTTTGAATGATTTTACCCTGCGGTGTTTTCTTACCCATCACGCCCGAAGCGTCTGGATAGACGTAGAAGGCACCTTCGGGAGTAGGGCAGCTGAGCCCGGGTGCATCGTTCAACATCGCCACCACAAGGTCCCTGCGTTCACGGAAGGCCACGTTGCGCTCGCGTAGGAAATCTTGCGGGCCGTTCAACGCCGCCAAAACGGCATATTGGCTGATCGAGCAAGGGTTGCTGGTCGACTGCGACTGCAAATCGGCCATGGCTTTAATGAGCCACGCTGGCCCCCCTGCATAGCCAATCCGCCAACCCGTCATCGCATAGGATTTCGATGCGCCATTCATGGTCAGCGTGCGGTCATACAAGTCTGGACAGACTTGAAGCATCGTCGCAAACGGCTTGGGCGCGTACCAGATATGCTCATACATATCGTCGGACAGCAGCATGACATGTGGATGTTTCAAAAGCACTTCACCAAGCGCTTTGAGTTCCTCCGCATCATAAGCCGCGCCGGTCGGGTTCGATGGCGAATTCAAGATGAGCCAGCGCGTTTTTGGCGTGATTGCAGCATCAAGCTGCTCCGGCGTCATTTTGTAATTCTGCGCTGCCTTTGCCATCACGATAACAGGCGTACCGCCGGCAAATTGCACAATGTCGGGATAGCTTACCCAATATGGCGCAGGGATGATAACTTCGTCGCCGACATCAATGGTGGCGACAAGCGCGTTGAACAAGGTGTGCTTACCGCCTGAGTTTACGGTGATTTGCTTTGGCGTATAATCGATATTGTTGTCGCGCTTGAACTTGGCGATGATCGCCTGCTTAAGCGGCGCGATGCCATCGACGGCAGTATATTTCGTCATGCCGTCACGGATCGCCTGAATAGCGGCATCCTTGACGAAGTCTGGCGTGTCAAAATCGGGCTCTCCTGCGGACAGGCCGATGACATCAATACCTTGCGATTTCAGGTCAATTACGCGACCCGACATGGCTAGCGTCGCAGATGGAGCAATCCGCCCGAGGGCAGCCGACAGATGGTCAATCATCATCATACTTTCGCGGAATTATTGAGCTGAAAATGCGTGACTGCCCCTAATGGCTCGTCAAAAGTTACGCAACCCTCTTAGGGACAGGGCCTAGCTCTTATCAATCCGCGCACGCTGTTACCGACCCAGAATCCATCAGACAGGTCCTCTATCCTCAGGTCGACTTCTTCCGCCTTGCCCGACTCAAGCAGTTCACGGCGCAATATGGAGGGCAGCAGCCCGGTTTCCAGTCGCGGGGTCAACAACTTGCCATCGCGCTCGACAAATATAGCGGTAATGCTCCCTTCGGTCAGCAAGCCGTCGCGGCGCACAAAAACCACTTCGTCGCAATCTGGCCGTGATGTGCGCGCATCATCGTAAAAGGCGCGGTCGGAAATTTTATGCCGCAGCCGGAAATCACCTGCATCGACGGGCAACGGCACCACAGCAACCCGCCACTCGGTTACATCTTCCAACGGCCGAATCTCAACTGCCTGTGCGCCATGCCGCGATACCATCATGCGGATTTTGGAGAGACGGTCGAGATAGAAAATACTTGCATGTAAGCGGTTACGCAGTTCGTGCCGGTCAAATTCGAAGCCAAAGGACGCCGCGCTGGATTTCATCCGTTCAAGATGATCCTCTAGCCGCAAGATACCCGCCATGGGTTCAAACCGCATCGTTTCGATAAGGTCAAAACCATGATTCTCCACTTTGGCGAAATCCCCCTTGGCCAAACACTCGGCCCATTCATCTGCTTCTATGGAATCGGCTACCACGCCAGATCCTAAGCCAAGCGAGAGGGACTGTGCTTCTTCACACACCGTAAATGTACGAATAGCAACGTTGAATGCGGCGTCGCCATTGTCATCTATCCGGCCGATGGAACCGCAATATATGCCACGGGACGCAGCTTCGACCTCTTCGACCACTTGCATGGCGCGGATTTTCGGTGCCCCGGTGATGGAGCCACAGGGAAATAACGCCTCTATGACGTCAATGGCATCATGCTCCTCGGCTAGAACGCCGGTGACCGTAGAGGTCATCTGGTGCACCGTGGGATAGCTTTCAACATGGAAAAGTTCCGGTACCTTTACGCTGCCCGCCGAGCAGACGCGCGATAAGTCATTACGCAACAGATCAACAATCATCAGATTCTCGGCCCGTTGCTTTGGGTCCATACGCAAATGCGCGGCGGCCCGTATATCCGCCATCGGATCGTTCGATCGCTGCGCCGTCCCCTTCATGGGTTTCGTCGTTATCTTGTTGTCTTTCAACGCAAAAAATAGCTCCGGAGAGAAAGACAGATAATGTGTCTGTCCGGTCCAGATCACGCCCCCATAGCCAGCGCGGGCCCGCGTGCGCAACGCGGCGTATAAAGCCAAGGGATCGCCAGCGTAATCAGCCGTCAACGGGAATGTCAGATTGGCCTGATAGATATCGCCGGCGCGGATATATTCCTGCACCGTGGTAAAGGCCCGGCTATAGTCATCGCGCGATATGCTCGGACGCAGTTCAGACAACCATGCGCCAACAGGGTCGGGTAACAGTGACGTCACGACGTCTGTGTCTATAGTACTGAAATTATTGAATAATCCAAACCATGCCTGCAATCCCGATGGCGCAGGCGTCAGGCCAGGCAAAAGGTGAGCGCCAGCCTCATAGCCGAAAAATCCGGCCGCATGCAGGCCGGCTTGCTGCGCTTGCCGAAGCGAAACGAGGAGCGCGCTGAGCGCGTCAGCATCATGGGCTGTCAGGACTGCAACCGGATTTATATAAAGCCGTGCAGGTGATGCACCGTGCGTCCGCGCATCGTCAAGCAGAACAAAAGGCCCCTGCGTAGGGATCATGCGGTGGTTGTCGTTGGAGCGGGTGAGGGGAATCGAACCCCCGTATTCAGCTTGGGAAGCTGCTGCTCTACCATTGAGCTACACCCGCGCAACATGAGGTATTTTATCCTGCCAGATAGGATTTTGCAAATGGCCAAAACCCTAGCCTTTCAAGCGTTCAGCATGCCAAGTAAGATGCTGGCCCATGAAGGTCGAGATGAAATAATAGCTGTGGTCATATCCTGGCTGCATACGGATGGTCGCTGGCTGCCCCACGGCGGCACACTGCTCGGTAAGCAAATGCGTTTTGAGTTGTGCCTCCAAGAAATTATCATCACTGCCTTGGTCAACCAGAAGGTCCGGCAGGCGCGCGCCGTCAGCAATCAACGCAACGCTGTCATAGACGCGCCATTGGGCCCGGTCTTGCCCGATATAACCACCCAGCGCCTTTTCACCCCATGGGCAGCTCAAGGGTGACACTATCGGCGCGAGTGCGGACGTTGAACGGAACCGCCCCGGGTTCCGCAAACTGATGGTCAACGCGCCATGTCCGCCCATCGAATGCCCCATAATCGCTTGCCGTTGCATATCGGCGGGAAAATGCGCTGCAATGATGGTGGGTAGTTCATTTTCGATATAATCGCGCATGCGGTAATGCTGATCGAATGGCTTTTGTGTGGCATCGACGTAAAAGCCCGCGCCAAGGCCAAAATCATAAGCGGCTTCCGGATCGTCAGGAACGCCCTCACCACGCGGGCTGGTGTCCGGCGCGATAAAGATCAAACCCAATTCCGCGCAAGCATAGCGAAATTCGCCCTTCTCGGTCACATTGGCATGGGTGCACGTCAGGCCCGACAGAAACCAGACGATTGGAAGCTTTGCGCCCTCTTTATGTGGAGGTACATAGACCGAAAATGTCATATCGGTGCCCGTTGCCGCCGATGCATGGCGATACACGCCTTGAACGCCGCCAAACGCAACGTTGGTCGACACAGTTTCTATGGTCATGCTGGCTCCAATATCGGGATAGTTTTGATCAAGGGTGGGTGGTGCCAAAAGGTCAGCGCCCGGACAAGGTCATCGGGCGCAAGCCCAAGGGTCGCACTGTTGCGCAGCGGGTGACAATTGATAAGCCCCGCTGCCATCAACGATGCGTCAAGAACGAAGTGCACTTCGCCAGCAGCATCATTGATCGCGGCCAAGGCGGTTACGGAACCGGGCGTGATGCCCAGCAAGCGTTCCATATCCTCCGCCTTTCCAAAGCTGACGCGGCCGCACCCAACCGCAGCAGGCAACGCCTTTAGATCGACCCGCGCTTCTGCCGGAACGGTCACGAGATAATAGTCCCCCGCCTTGTCCTTCAGGAACAGGTTCTTGGTATGCGCGCCGGGAATGGAATCATTATGCGCGCTACTTTCGGCCACGGTAAAGACCGCCGGATGTTCATGGACTTTATAGGCGACGCCGAGCGCAGCTAGGTCATTATAAAGCTGCGCTTCGGCATCGGTCATAAAGTGGGTCTTATCAGTCCGTGACGCGGTGCAAGGCGCATAGCTTGTTGCCATCGGGATCGCGCAAATAAGCGAGGTACATTTTCATGCCATTGCCTTCGCGAATGCCGGGCGCATCTTCAATCGCCTCACCGCCATTGTCGACGCCAGCCTGATGCCAGGCATTGGCTTGGTCCGGGGTCATAGCAAAACCGACCGTGGAACCATTGCCATGCGTTGCCGGGTTGCCGTCGATTGGCGGTGTGACAAGAAACAGCGATCCATTGTGCATATAGATCAAACGGCCTTTAGGGTCCTGTATGCCGGGCTTCCCGCCCATGGCGGCAAAGGTTGCATCATAGAATTTCTTTGAACGGGCAATATCATTGCTGCCGACCATTATGTGACTAAACATATTCGTTTCTCCCTTGGATTAAAACACTACCACGCTGCGGATGCTTGTCCCCGCATGCATTAATTCAAACGCTTTGTTGATGTCTTCCAGACCCATGACATGCGTGATCATGGGGTCAATCTCGATCTTGCCGGTCATATACATATCGACAATCTTGGGCACATCGGTCCGGCCCTTGGCCCCGCCAAAGGCCGTGCCGCGCCAGTTGCGGCCCGTCACCAACTGGAACGGACGCGTCGCAATTTCCTTACCCGCCTCGGCCACACCAATGATGATGCTCGTGCCCCAACCGCGATGGCAGGCCTCCAGTGCGGTGCGCATGACTTCGGTATTGCCCGTGGCGTCAAAGGTATAATCTGCGCCGCCGTCGGTCATTGCCACGATCGCGGCGACCACATCTTCGCGGCTCATCCCCTTGGAATTGAGGAAGGCCGTCATCCCGAATTTGCGGCCCCATTCTTCGCGGTCTGGGTTGATATCGACGCCGATAATCATGCCAGCCCCTGCCAGACGCGCGCCCTGAATCACGTTGAGGCCAATACCGCCAAGGCCAAACACCACGATATTATCGCCGACCTGCACCTTGGCCGTGTTTACCACCGCGCCTACACCCGTGGTCACACCGCAACCGATATAGCAGCTCGACTGAAACGGCGCGTCTTCGCGGATTTTGGCAACCGCAATCTCTGGTAAAACCGTAAAGTTCGAAAAGGTCGAGCAACCCATATAATGAAATATCGTCTGGCCCTTATACGAGAAACGCGACGTGCCATCGGGCATCAGCCCCTTGCCTTGCGTCGCGCGGATCGCGGTGCACAGGTTGGTCTTGCCCGAAAGGCAGCTTTTGCACTGGCGGCATTCCGGGGTGTATAATGGTATCACATGGTCGCCCGCCTTGACACTGGTGACGCCTGCGCCAACCTCGCGCACAACCCCTGCGCCTTCATGGCCAAGAACGCTTGGAAAAATACCCTCGCTGTCCAAACCATCCAACGTATAGGCATCGGTATGGCAAATACCCGTCGCCATAATCTCCACCAACACTTCGCCTGCCTTTGGACCTTCCAAATCCAGCTCGACAATCTCCAATGGCTTCTTGGCTTCAAATGCAACGGCTGCGCGGGTCTTCATATTGATTGGGTATCCTTTTAATCCGTCACCGGCCTTTCCATTAACAGCGCGGCCACGCAAGCTTAGGGTCAGGACCACTTAAATCCACCTTCGCGGCGTCAAAATGGCAAAGATATCGAAGGAAAATGTCCGCCGCAGGCAGTTATTCTGCCTGCAAGGGCATTTTGTTTCGAGATCGAAGCCATTTTGGCGTCCCTCGGATTTGACCCATACTGTCCATTGCCGCGTTGGCAAGCTTGGACTTAGAACCACTAAGCCCTGCGCTTGCCGCCTTGCACTGAACAATATGGCCTCAAACCGCGAAGGTGGATTTAAGTGGTCCTGACCCTAGATTCCGGCATAATATTCATAGTCGCCAACATCCTCCCAATATCCACCCTTTCCACCATGGAATTTGGACAAGTCATCGGTCGCCTCAATGCGCATGACATATTTGGCATGCTTATATCCCAACTGCCGTTCGACCCGCAACCGAACGGGTGCGCCATATTTTACCGGCAATGTCTCACCATTCATGGCCCATGCCAATATGGTCTGCGGATGAAAGGCATCAATCACGTCAATCGATTCATAATATGGGCGTGCGCCGTAATTGTCCGCACAATGAAAGACGATATATTTTGCGCGCGTCGACAATTGGGCCTGCTGCAGCAAAAGGCGCAGCGGCGTGCCTTGCCATTGTGCAATCGCGCTCCATCCCTCAACACAGTCATGCCGCGTGATTTGGGTGCGTGCGGGCATCGCCCTTAGCGCCTCCAACCCAATGTCCATTGGATTGGCCACCATGCCATCAATACGCAACCGCCAGTCTGCGAAATTATTTTGCAGATGCGCGAGATAATCCGTCGATGTCCCTGTCAGCGAACCATTGGTTTTGAACACAGGCGAAATGTCCGACAGCGCAAATTCGGGCGCCAATGTCGCACGGTCAGTGAGCGTGCGGTGCGTCGCCTGATTGAGCTTTTCCGCCGCGCGCAATGTTGACCGAAAAGTTGCATTCTCATTCATAGCGTCGCAACCACCGAGAATCAGCGCGCTGCTGCCCAAGGTCACGCCGCGCAACACATCGCGGCGGCGGAATGATGCGCGGTCATCTGTCACGGCAGTGGCCCTCCCTGATCAGGTTTCTGCACGGCCATAGGCCGCCCTGTAAACATCGAACGGATGCCGTTAATCGGGCCAGAGAGCAGAACCATGATCAGGTGCGCCACCACAAACAGCGCCAGCAAAAAGGCCGCGATAAAATGCAGCGACCGTGCCGACTGCCGCCCGCCGAAGAGATCAAGCAACCACGGCCAAGCTGCGTTCATCGCGGGCGACATGGTGATACCTGTCAGGATTAACAGCGGTAGCAATAGGAATATCACGCCAATATAGCTGAATTTTTGTATAATATTATAATTACTTAAACCATATTTTTGACCCAAACGCAGCCGGGCATGATTTTTGATATCCGTCCAAATGGCAGAAAAGCTCCACTCCGCGCGGCGAACGTGCAAGTCCTTGCGGATATGACCGTTGAACAATGAGACCAGCATGAAGGCCGTCAGCCCCAGCGCGAAAGCCCAAGCAAAGGCAAAATGCCACCGCCGCGCAGCCGCCAAATCATAACCGGTCGGGATAGTTGCCCAGCCAGGAAAGGCGACCCGCCGAACCTTGTCATTTGTGCCCAAGGAAAGCCCCAATACGCCTGTTGTTTCGACTCGCACGCTTCCAATTCTTACAAAGCCAGTGGTGCGCGTATCGTCAATTTGCAGCCATGCATAATCTTCGCGTGAGCCAAAATCTCCCCAATATAAATGTGGGTGGGCGTTGAAGATCATAAGGCCGCTCATCAGCAAAATCGTCGCGACAAACGCATTCAACCAATGCCAGAGTCGCGTCGACAGACGGTGTCGCTTGGCCACATTCTGCGTCATGTCTTGCGTTGCATCCATAGATTGCTCCCACGCAAAGCCTATGCGACTATCGGGAGGCTAAAACTTCTCGCCTGTCAGCCGCTGACACAGCATGTCCAACTGGTCCAAGCTGCCATATTCAAACGTCACTGCGCCCGCGCCCGTATCATTCTTTTGTGCGATCCGCACCTTCAACCCCAAAAGATCGCCAAGATGCGACTCCACGGCACGGATGTCGGCATTATCCGGAAGGCCCGTGCCCGTGCCCTTGCGACTTTTCGTCTTTGGCGTGCGCTCTTGCTGCACCAGTGCTTCGGTTGCGCGGACCGAAAGGCCATTTTTAATGACCAGCATGGCCAACTGGACCGCATTGTCACTGCCTAGCAACGCACGCGCATGGCCCATGCTTAGTCTTTCTTCGATGACGAGGTCACGAAGCGTTTGCGGTAAATCCAGCAAGCGCATCATATTTGCGACATGGCTGCGCGACTTGTGCACCAGATCCGCCAATTCGGCAGCTTTGTGGCCAAAAAGTTCGGTCAGCTTTTTATAGGCTTCCGCCTCTTCCATAGGATTCAGGTCTTGGCGCTGTATGTTTTCAAGCAGCGCAATCTCAACCGTTTCCGTGTCGTCAAAATTACGAATGATCGCGGGTAAATCGTGCAATTGGGCGCGCTGGGCCGCCCGCCAACGGCGCTCGCCTGCTACAATTTGGTATCCGCCCTGATAGGGTCGCACGACGATGGGTTGGATAATCCCGTGCCGGGCAATACTTGCGGCCAATTCATCCAGTTTTTCATCGGAAAAATGCCGCCGTGGCTGATTGGGGTTGGGACGAATGTCGGTAACCGACAGGGTTGTCACGCCTTGGCTGCGCGCGTCTCGATCTACCGAGAAATTCGCAGAGGGGCTGTCGCCCCGCAACGCTTCGCCCAACAAGGCATCCAAGCCGCGGCCAAGGCCCATTTTCTTCTTCAAGGGTGACTTTTCGGACGAATTATCATTGCTCACGCTGCTAACTCCCGGACCGGCAGGCGGCCGATCAATTCTCGTGCAAGTTTCATATAGGCTTCGGAACCCGCGCAGCGATGGTCATACACCAACGCAGGAAGCCCATGGCTGGGGGCTTCTGACAATCGGACATTGCGCGGAATCACGGTATCAAACACAAGATCGCCCAAGCAACGGCGCACATCATCGGCCACTTGTTCCGTCAACCGGTTGCGTTTGTCATACATGGTAAGCGCTACGCCCAAGATAGACAGCGCCGGATTAAATCGACCCTGAATACGCTCCACCGTCTGTAATAATTGGCTTAAGCCTTCGAGCGCGAAAAATTCACACTGTAGCGGGACGAGAAGCGAGTCGACGGCGACCAGCGCATTGACGGTGACCAGCCCAAGCGAAGGGGGGCAGTCGATGAGGCAGATGTCCCAATGCCCGTCGGATTTGTCAAACGCCGCCTTTAGTCGTCCTGTGCGATCTTCATATTCGACAAGCTCGATTTCGGCACCAGACAGGTCGACGGTTGCTGGCACGATATCTAGGTTCGGAATCATCGTGGGAATGGCTGCATCCTTTAACGATGCATCGCCGAGCAACAAATCATAGCTGCTATGCACCCGTTGCGCCTGCTGTAGGCCAAGCCCGGTGGACGCATTTCCCTGAGGGTCGAGATCAACCAATACACAGCGCCAACCACTTGCGGCGAATGCAGTGGCAAGATTGATGGCAGTGGTCGTTTTTCCGACACCGCCTTTCTGATTGGCTATCGCTATCCGGATCATTTCTCTTGCCCCTGTGTTTCGAAGATGGCGCGCGCTTTGCGTTTCCCCGACAATGTGCCGACGAGAATGCCAGCCTCTTGGTCTGTTACACTGTCCATGATGCGGAAATTTCCGCCCCATTGCGCTTGCGCGCCTTCCCACTCCGCTTGTGCATTACGCCCCTTTGGCAATAGCCACAAAGTGTTATTTGTGGCGAAGCGCGCGGCAAGATCAAACAATTTCGGCAAAGGCGCAAAGGCACGGGCGCTGATGACCGCATAGGGCGCGGTTTCAAGACGCTCCAATGTCACGCCCGCCACGCGCACGCGGTGGGTCAGGTCCAACATTTCGACCGCTCTTTGCAGATAATCAATTCGGCGCGCACGCGATTCGACTAAGGTCACATGATAATTGGTTAGTAAGGCAATGACCAATCCCGGAAAGCCGGCGCCAGACCCAAGATCCAGCCAATTATTCTGTCGCGCAGATGCATCGGTAAACAGCAGCAACTGCGCACTATCGACGATATGGCGCGACCAGATATGGTCTAATGTCGAGGCCGATATCAAATTCTGGCTTTCGGCTTCCCGCTTCAGAAATGCCACGAATGTTTCGAGCGCATCCAATGTTTCACGTGAAACATTTAGGTGGGCCTTCAGCCAAGCAACGGCTTCGGTCTGCGTCATGCGGCTTGCGCGACAGCAATTTTGGCGCGCTTGGCGTGCACGAGAATGGCTGCAAGCGCAGCGGGCGTAATCCCCCTAATCCGTGAAGCGGCGGCCAAATTTTCGGGCATCGACGCCTCAAGCCGCTCAACCATTTCATGCGACAGACCAGATATGGCCCTATAGTCCATCAACGCCGACAGTTGAATGTGTTCATTGGCAGCCATGTCGTTTATCTCTGCCTCTTGCCTTGCCAAATAGGGCGCATATCGACCATCTTGTTCCAACTCCATGATCAGGTCCTGCGGCCAAGCTGCGTCATCCGATTCCAACAACTGGGCAAGCGATAGCTGGGGAAAGCGCAACCAGTCAAACAACGACATTTTGCCAGCGTCCTGCCTCACATCGATACCTTGTTTGATCAGGACATCGGCGCTGACTGTTTCCTGAAGCCTGCTTTGAAGTTCGCTCTGCTGCGAAAGCCGGTCCTGAAAAGCGGCCGCGCGCTCGCTGCCCACAGCGCCGACTGACATGGCCAGAGGTGTAAGCCGTGACGCAGCATTATCGGAGCGCAGGCGCAGGCGATACTCCGCGCGCGCCGTTAACATGCGATAGGGCTCCGTCACACCTTGCAGGGTTAGATCGTCGATCATCACCGCGATGTAGCTATTGGTCCGGTCCATAGGTGGCATGGGCTGCGCCAAAATCTTCGAAGCCGCGCCCATGCCCGCTAATAAGCCTTGGGCTGCTGCCTCCTCATAACCCGTGGTGCCGTTAATCTGTCCCGCGCAATACAGCCCCTCAAATCCGCGCACCGCAAGACTCGAATCTAAACAGCGCGGGTCGATATAGTCATATTCAACGGCATAGCCTGGCACGACAATCTCGCATTGTTCAAGCCCCGCCATGGACCGAACCATCGCCGCTTGAATATCCGTTGGCAGCGACGTTGAAATGCCGTTGGGATATATCAGATGGCTGTCGATGCCTTCTGGCTCCAGAAATACCTGATGTCCTTCGCGATCGCCGAATCGAAAAATCTTGTCTTCAATCGACGGACAATAACGCGGCCCCCTCCCCTCAATATCGCCACCAAAAAGCGGCGAGCGATGGAGGCCTGACCGGATGATATCGTGCGTTTGGGCATTGGTGCGTGACATTGCGCAGAATAATTGCGGCACAGACCGGCGGGGGCGCATCGATGACATTGTCCAATCATCATCATCGGAAGGCTGCATTTCCAAACGCGACCAATCAATCGTGCGCCCGTCAAGCCGCGGCGGGGTGCCCGTTTTCAATCGTGCGATGGGCAAGTCTGCGCCGCGCAATTGCTGCGCCAGCAGCATGGCGGATGCTTCGCCCAGGCGGCCGCCATCGAGCCGCTCTTCGCCTCGGAAAAGCTTGCCGCCTAGAAACGTTCCCGTGGCCAAGACCAGTGCGGCCGATGTGATGATGGACCCTTCGCCCAGAACCAAGCCTGCAACGCTTGTGGGTGCATTCGGCAGAAAATGCAGCGCCGCCGCTTCGGCTTCAACTATGTGCACATTCTCCAAACCCGCAAGCTGCGCTTGAATTGACGCCTTGAACAATTTGCGATCTGCTTGAATCCGAGGGCCCTGCACTGCCGCCCCTTTCGACGCGTTGAGCATGCGATAATGCACTGCCGCGTCATCGGCGGCGCGTCCAATCAGACCATCGAACGCGTCAACCTCACGCACCAAATGCCCCTTGCCCAGGCCGCCAATGGCTGGGTTGCAAGACATCGCACCGATCATATGCTTGTCAAAGCTGACCAGAGCGACCCGCAAACCCATGCGTGCAGCAACCGCCGCCGCCTCTGTCCCTGCGTGGCCGCCACCTACAACAATGATGTCGAAATCGGTCGTCATGCCTCGCGCATATACGAAGAATGTCCGCTGGTCAAAAAAGAGTGACAGCCTGTTTCACGTGAAACAGGCTATTTCCCCACGCAGAATTTTCCGAAGATAGTGTCGAGCAAGTCTTCAGTGTGCGCACGGCCTGTTAGAGCGTCGAGTGCGCGGCGCGCTTGCCGCAAGTTTTCAGCGATAATCAACCAGTCTGCGGAATCACTGCACGCCGCGAGCGCAGTTGCGGCGTCCTCCAAATATGCCCGTTGCCGCGCATTGATAGCAAACTGATCCGGCGGCGGCAGAAGCGTTTTGGCCCTTGCCGCCACTATATGGAGAAGCTCAGCGATGCCAGCGCCCGTCTGGGCCGAAACGGTTATGGCGTCGGCAGACTTTTCGGTATTGACTATGATGTCGCATTTGGCCGCTATCTCAATCAAATTCGCGTGGGTGGGCCCTGCACCTTCCGCGCCAAGCCATAGCAAAATGTCCGCCTGCTGCATGGCGGCGTGACTTCGGTCGATGCCGATGCGTTCGATGACGTCGGCGCTATCGTCGCGAAGGCCTGCTGTATCGGTGAACAACAAAGCCACCCCTTCGACCGCCACCGGCACTTCAATCATATCGCGCGTGGTTCCGGCAATATCAGAGACAATGGCTGCCTCCCGCCCAACCAGCGCATTTAACAAGGTCGATTTTCCGCTATTGGGCGGGCCGGCCAGGACGACGCGTAACCCATCCTTTAACTTTTCGGCAGGCGGACTGGCCAGTAATTGCGATATTTTTTGCCGTAATTCGTCGCAACTGTTGGTAATGGCTATATTATGTTGCGATTCTACGTCGCCTTCATCCGAAAAATCTAACTCTGCTTCGGTACGCGCAGACAGTTGAAGTATGTCTTGCCGATAGTCTTCAATCGCTGTGCTGAATGCCCCGCCAAACATCTTGGCGGCGGCGCGGCGCTGCCATTCGGTCTCTGCCGACAATAGGTCCGCCAAGCCTTCGGCTTCATTCAAATCCATTCGGCCATTGGCAAAGGCACGACGGGTGAATTCTCCGGCCTCTGCGCGCCGGGCTCCCGGAAAACTGGCAATGGCATTTTCAACGGCGCGCACCACGGCGCGGCCGCCATGGAGATGAAGCTCCACCAGATCTTCGCCTGTGGCCGTTTCCGGGCCGGGGAAGACGAGCACGAGCGCTTGATCTAATATTTCCTGCGTTTCTGGCGAATACAGGCTGCATAAGGACGCCCTTCGCGGTGACGGGACTCGTCCGGATAGGCCGCGCAAAATGTCAAAAGCCGCAGGTCCGCTGATCCGCATGATGGCAATAGCAGCCGGCGGCGCGCCGCTGGACAGCGCGAAAATCGTATCAGCTGTTTTCATCACACAGCTATTTTTTGTCGTTCTTGTTCAGACCCGACATTGCCGCCTTTGCACCTGTTTCCATCAATTGCTGAAACAATTGCAGCCCCATTTGCCCCATGGGCGCGATTTGCTTTCCCAGCTCCTGCAACTGGTCAATGCCGCCAGCGCCGTTCATAAGGTTGGTGACCTTCTCGACATAAGCCTCATTTGCTTTCGTGACATCGGGAAGTCCAAGAAACGCCCGGGCCTCTTCAGGGGAACAATCGATTTCAATGTTCATCTTCATGGGCCGCGCCCTCCTATTTGCCGATAACATCACTATAAAGACTAAGTCGAATCACGCAATTGCGGAGAATATCCGCTAAGGAGAATAAAATGGGTGAATATGTGAAGATTGACGCGCTGGGGGAGGATGCCGTTTTTCCCGTCTATGTCGCCGCGCCATCAGGTAGTGCGCGTGCCGCGATTATCGTTATCCCGGAAATATTCGGCGTGAATGCGGGCATTCGGCAGAAATGCGACCATTTGGCAGATGCTGGTTATCTCGCGGTCGCACCCGATATCTTCTGGCGTTTTGCACCGGGGGTGGAATTGAACCCCGATGTAGAGGCCGAACTTCAGGAGGCATTTGGCTATTTCGGTCAATATGATGTCAATAACGGGGTGCGCGATATCGAGGCGGTGATTCACGCCGTTCGCGGCGGACTACCCGGCCAAGCGCCAGTCCAAAAAGTCGGCGCTGTCGGCTACTGCTTAGGCGGGCGACTTGCGTATATGGCGGCAACGCGGACGGATATTAGCGCGTCGGTCGGCTATTATGGTGTCATGATAGACCAGATGTTGGACGAACGCCATGCCATCGCCCATCCGTTGATGCTGCATATTCCCACCGCTGACCATTTCGTCGGGCCAGAAGCGCAGGCCGCGATTCACGCTGGCCTTGGCAATCACCCAAAGGTGACGCTGTATGACTATGAAGGTCTTGACCATGGCTTTGCGGCGGAAATGGGCAACCGCAGGAATGTGGAAGGCGCAGAGTTGGCGGACGGACGCACAGCCGCGTTTTTCGCCGCGCATTTGGGCTGAAACTATAAGGGCTCCCTTCGAAGGAGCCCTTATCCGTTACAAGCCTGCAAAGCCCATGGCGTAAGGCTGCACTTCGCTCCAGCCTTCGACTATCATCTTAACCGCAACATAGACAATCACCACCAAGCCGACCCATGCGATCCAGCGGTACCGCTCAATATATTGCGCAATGATATTGGCCGCGATGCCCATCAGGGCGACCGCGAAAATCAGGCCGACGATCAGGATTCCGGGATGTTCGCGCGCCGCGCCTGCGACCGCCAGAACATTGTCGAGGCTCATCGATACGTCCGCAACTGCAACGCCCCATGCCGCACCTGCAAAAGTCTTGGTCGATTTCAGACCCGAATGTTCGTCACCCACGATTTCGGGCGATCCTGGCGATTCACCAGCATGGCCCTTAATATCGCGATACATGCGCCAGGCGACCCACAGCAGCAACAAGCCACCTGCGAGTACCAGACCAACGATACCCAGCAACCATGTCACCATAAGCGCAAAGATGATGCGCAGCACCAAGGCCGCGAGGACACCGATGAGGATGACTTTCTTACGCTGGTCCGCAGGCAGACCCGCCGCCAAAGCGCCCACAACAATCGCATTGTCGCCCGCAAGCACCAGATCGATCAACAACACCTGCATAAAGGCCGCAAAAGCCGCAGGTTCGGTAATGTTGGAAAAATCCTTGACGATGGCAACCCAAATATCAGCGGGCCCACCCAGATTAGTGACGGTCGAGGCGACCAAGAGAAAATCAATCACAACATAACTCCGGAATATCTGGCTTACTGATTCATCGAGTCAAAAAAGTCTTCGTTGGTCTTCGAATCCTTCATCTTATCGAGCAGGAATTCCATCGCGTCGATCGTGCCCATTTGCATGAGGATACGACGAAGCACCCACATTTTCTTGAGTTTGCTCTCCTCGACCAACAACTCTTCCTTACGCGTACCGGATTTGCCGACATCCAAAGCTGGGAAGATGCGCTTGTCAGCGACCTTACGATCCAGCACGATTTCGGAGTTGCCCGTACCCTTAAACTCTTCAAAAATAACTTCGTCCATGCGGCTACCGGTATCGATCAATGCCGTGGCGATGATGGACAAGGACCCACCTTCTTCGATGTTCCGTGCCGCGCCGAAGAAGCGCTTTGGACGTTGCAGGGCGTTGGCGTCGACACCGCCGGTAAGTACCTTGCCCGATGACGGAACGACAGTGTTATAGGCGCGGCCAAGGCGGGTGATGGAATCGAGCAAGATGACAACATCATGCTTATGTTCAACCAAACGCTTTGCCTTTTCGATTACCATTTCAGCAACTTGAACGTGGCGCGTTGCGGGCTCGTCAAAGGTGGAAGATACAACCTCACCCTTTACCGACCGCTGCATATCGGTCACTTCTTCAGGTCGTTCGTCGATTAAAAGAACGATCAAAAACACCTCAGGATGGTTTTCGGTAATCGCGCGTGCGATATTTTGCAGCAGCACAGTTTTACCTGTACGCGGCGGCGCGACTATCAGGGCGCGCTGGCCCTTACCCTGCGGGCTCACGATGTCGATGACGCGCGCGGACTTGTCCTTGACCGTCGGGTCAAGCGAATCGAGCGTTAGCTTTGAATCTGGATAAAGCGGCGTAAGATTATCGAAATTGACGCGGTGACGGACGACATCGGGATCGTCAAAATTGATCTTCATCACCTTGGTCAGGGCAAAATAACGCTCGCCGTCTTTTGGTGCACGAATTTCGCCTTCGACGGTGTCACCTGTACGCAAACCAAATTGGCGCACCATGTTCGGCGACACATAAATATCGTCCGGACCTGCCAAATAATTGGCCTCTGGCGAACGCAAGAAACCGAAACTGTCCGGCAAAACCTCAATCGTGCCAAGGCCCATGATCTGCTCACCATCTTCAGCAAGCTCTTTCAGAATCGCAAACATCAAATCCTGCTTACGCAAGGTAGACGCGCCCTCAACACCCAGCTCTTCAGCCATCGATACAAGGTCAGCGGGGTTTTTGCTTTTCAGCTCTTTCAAATGCATAGATAATTCCGTTAGATGGACCGTGAGTCCGCATTGTGGATGGGCAGATCGCCCGATGATATGACCGGTTTGTAAAAAGCCAACCGGTTGAATAATGAAAAGTTGATGGCGCGGTTGTTATGAAGGTCGCGCCGCATGCCCAGGACGGGCTTGAGCCGCTAAATACTCAGGTACGGGCGCAACGTCAACTCTCCTCAAAAAAGCCTGTAAAGAGCCGTCAAAACGGTTTGGCAACGACTAATATCACGATGATCGCCGACGCAATGCCGGGGACTTCGTTGAACAAGCGTAATTGCTTACCCGTTAGCCGCCGTTCGCCGTGCGCCAGTTTTTTCGCGTAACCAACGGCCCAGCCATGATAAGCCGACAGCCCCAACACAAACAGCAATTTGGCATGAAACCAGCCTTGCGCCATTGCGCCAATATTCCATGCCAGAACGAGCCCCAACACCCAGACGACAATGATGGAAGGATTGAGGATGATTTTGATTAGCTTGGATTCGCGGTCCACCCATTTGGCAGCCTCTTCTGATCCTTCCGCGCTTTCTTGATGATAAACAAAAAAGCGCGGAATCATGAATAATCCCGCCATCCAGAAAATGACAAAAATAATGTGGGCGGATTTCAACCAGATATACAGCACAGATAGAGTTTCCGTCATAAAAACGGCCTTTATGGGCTAGGTCCTGACCCTAAGCCTTGCGGACCAGATTAAGAAGCAATTCAACATTTTCGATTGGGGTATCGGGCAATATGCCATGACCAAGATTGAAGATATGTGGCCGGTCTTCAAAGGCGTTGAGGATATTCGTCACTGCATCCTTCAATACATCGCCGCCGGCAATCAACGCAAGCGGGTCAAGATTGCCTTGCACGGGAAGACCCTTGCGCAATTCGCGGTTGGCCCAATGCGGATCAACGGTTTCATCCAAGCCTATGGCATCCACGCCCGTCCCTTCGGCATAAGCCACAAGCTTTCCGCCCGCGCCTTTGGGAAAGCCGATAATGACGGCATTGGGATTACGGGCCTTTAACCGGCGGACGATTTCGGCATTTGGTGCAATGACCCATTTTGCAAATTGCGCGGGCGACAATGACCCTGCCCAACTGTCGAACAATTGCACAGCATCAACGCCGGCATCAATCTGATCACCCAAATAATCCACGGTTGCGCAAATGATGGCTTCGATCAGCGCTCCAAAGCGCTCAGGCTCCGCATGCGCCATTCTACGGGCCTCTGCTTGGTCTTTGCTACCCTGACCATGGACCATGTAGGTAGCAACCGTCCACGGGCTTCCAGCGAAGCCCAAGAAGGTTGTTTCGGGTGGCAGCTCTGCCGAAACCTTGCGAACCGTATCAATGACGGGGGTAAGCCGTTCAGGTGCTGGCACAAAATCTTCAAGCCGCGATTCCGCTAAGCGCGGAGCAAGCCGTGGACCTTCGCCCGTTTCGAACCAGAGGTCCTGACCCATGGCATGCGGGATCACGAGAATATCCGAAAACAGGATGGCACCGTCAAAACCAAAACGCCGGATCGGCTGCAAAGTGATTTCGCAGGCTGCATCGCTGTCATACGCCAGCGCCAGAAAACCGCCCTTTTTAGCACGCAATGCGCGGTATTCGGGCAGATAACGACCTGCCTGGCGCATGAGCCAAATGGGCGGGATAGCTTCTTGGTTGCCCCGCAGGACGTTAAGCAGTTTTTTCGGGCTGTGCGCAGACATAGAAACAAGAGAACCAATCAAAATAAATATTTATATAAAGGATGATGAAAGATGATGCGCTGTTGATAGTTCAGGCCTTAAAAGCTTTTGCGGATATTGCCAACATCTTGACGCGGGCGGACAAACGGGTGGAGCGGGATTCGTAAATTTGTTCCCCATTATCCACAGCCTGTGCATATGAGATTTCCGCTGTGGACAG
This sequence comes from Sphingorhabdus sp., assembly GCF_050921905.1. Taxonomy (NCBI): domain Bacteria; kingdom Pseudomonadati; phylum Pseudomonadota; class Alphaproteobacteria; order Sphingomonadales; family Sphingorhabdaceae; genus Sphingorhabdus; species Sphingorhabdus sp. The sequence continues at coordinate 2,022,572 of NZ_CP050888.1, forward strand.
GCTGTGTCCGAATCGAGCGGTACATTCGGGGTAATAGCTAAGAATGCACGCCGCAAAACTTGTCCCTTGATTTATCCCCAGCCTACCAACAAGACTGTCAGCCATGAGCCAGCGCTTTCATTTACATTTGTTATCGGATTCCACGGGCGAAACCTTGGAAAACATCGCCAAAGCGGCGTTGGCGCAGTTTGACGGCGCAGAAAATGTGGTCAAGCATTTCTGGCCCATGGTGCGTTCGGAAAGCCATTTGGACCGCATATTGACCGAGGTGGCCGCTAATCCCGGACTTGTGCTGTTCACTTTGGTGAATCGGGATACACGGCGCAAATTGGAAACGAGATGCAGGCTTTTGGGCTTGCCTGCGGTTGCTGCGCTCGATGCGGTGAGTGATGCCATGTCAAACATGCTGGGCCAGGAGGCCAAGGCGCGCCCGGGTCGGCAACATGTTATGGACGCTGCCTATTTTGCGCGTGTTGAGGCTATTCAGTTCACCATTGCCCATGACGACGGCATTAATGCGCAAAATTGGGAAGAGGCGGACATTGTGTTGGCGGGGGTATCGCGGACCTCAAAAACGCCAACAAGCATTTACCTCGCCAACCGAGGATATAAGACCGCGAATATCCCCATCGTGCCGGAATCGCCACCACCAATGATATTGTTTCAACTGAAGCACCCGATGGTGATTGGCCTTGTCACGAGCGCGGAGCGTTTGATTCAGGTGCGACGCAACCGTCTGCTGTCCTTGAACCAGTCACCCGATACCGATTATGTGGACGAAGAAAAAGTGCGCGCCGAAGTCGCCCATGCGCGGCGTATGTTTGCGGACAATGGCTGGCCCGTATTGGACGTGACCCGCCGGTCGATTGAGGAAAGTGCTGCGGCGATTATAAATTTGTTCAATGAACGCGAACTGGCGCAAGTGGTTGATTCATGAATCTTATCCTTGCATCACAAAGCGCTGGGCGCATCGCGATGTTGAACGCTGCAGGGGTATCCTTAGAAGCGGTTCCAGCCTTGGTTGATGAACAGAGCATCAAAGCATCACTGACCCAGGCTGGTGCCAAACCGCGCGATATTGCCGATGCCTTGGCAGAAGCAAAGGCGCGCAAACTGTCCCGCAAAATGCCCACCGCGATGGTGCTGGGATGCGATCAGATTTGCGTTGGTCCCGATGGATTTATCTTTGACAAACCCGAAACGCCCGATGACGCCCGCGCGCATTTGGCGCAGCTTTCGGGCAAGGTGCATCGGCTGATCAGCGCGGCAGTTATCTGCGAGCAAGGCGAACCTGTCTGGCGCGTTATCGACACCGCGCAGTTGACGATGCGCAACCTAAGTCCCCGGTTTATAGATACTTATGTCGAAACCTATTGGGATGAAATCCGCCACTGTGTCGGCTGCTACCGGATTGAAGCCGAAGGTGCGCAATTGTTCGCAAACGTCAGCGGCAGCCAGTTTACGATTATCGGAATGCCGTTGCTTCCACTGCTTGATTATCTGCGCATAAGAGGCCTTTTACCAACATGACATATTATGCCGAAGTGATCGGGCACCCGATATCGCATTCCAAATCACCGCTGATTCACAATTTTTGGCTTCAAGTATTGGGGTTGGTCGGTGATTATCGCGCGCAAGCAGTGCTACCCGATGATCTGGAGCGTTATTTTGCCGAGCGCGCTGCTGATCCCGCATGGCGCGGGTGCAATATCACGATACCGCACAAGATTGCGGCGCTCGATTTTGTGGCTGACCCGGGCGATGTGCGCCACTCGATCGGCGCGATTAACACGGTGTTTCGCAATGCCGCCGGCGCGCTTGTCGCGACCAATACGGACGTTGGCGGCTTTTATGGCCCCATCTCGGATATCCCCATATTAGGTGAAACGGCTGTTGTCATTGGTGCAGGGGGCGCAGCACGGGCCGCGCTCTTCGCTTTGGCGCAGGCCGATATCGGCGAAGTCGTTTTGGTTGCGCGCAACGGTTTGAAGGCGGCAGGTTTGCTCGCGCATTTCGGATTGAAAGGCAAAGTGATTGGTTTTGACGCCCACTTGCCTGAAGCGGCGTTGCTGGTGAATGCAAGCCCGTTGGGCATGGTCGGGCAGGAGAAGCTTGAGATTGACCTTTCCCCCTTGCCCGAACATGCCATTGTCTATGACCTTGTTTATGCGCCGATAGAGACGCCTTTGTTAAAAGCGGCCCGCAAGCGTGATTTGGAAACGGTCGATGGCCTGGAAATGCTGGTGGGGCAGGCCGCAATCGCGTTTGAATTATTTTTCGGCGTTGCTCCGCCCGAAGATAATGAGGATGCGTTGCGGGCATTGTTGTTGAAATGAAAAAGCCGATGATCATTGGCCTGACAGGATCAATAGGCATGGGTAAATCGGCGGTTGCGGCGATGTTTGCCGACGAAGGCGTCCCGGTTTTTGACGCCGATGCCGTGGTGCACGACCTGCAAAAGGCGGGCGGTGCGCTTGTGCCCTTAATTGAATCGGCCTTTCCCGGAACGACCGGGCCGCAGGGCGTCGATCGTAAAGCGCTTGGTGCTGCTGTTTTTGGCGACCGAGACCGGTTGGCATTGTTGGAATCGATTGTCCATCCCGCTGTAGCCGAACGCCGAAGGGCCTTTCTGGCATCGCATCAAGACGCGGATATGATATTGTTCGACATTCCCTTATTGTTTGAAAAGGGCGGGCAGGTTGGGGTCGATAGTGTCGTCGTTGTCAGCGCACCCGCCCCTGTTCAACGCGAACGTGTGCTCGCACGGGTTAATATGACGCCAGACAAATTCGAACATATTTTGGCGTTGCAAATGGCCGATGCCGAAAAGCGTGCCCGGGCCGACCATGTGATTGATACGGGCCAGGAACTAGAGGCAACGCGTGCCGATGTGCATGCCCTTGTGAAAAAGCTGCGGGTGGGACTTGCATAAGCGCTTAAACAGGCTCACATCTCATAACAGAATGCGTGAAATTATATTCGATACGGAAACGACTGGCTTTGATCCTGCAAACGGGGATCGGATGGTCGAAATTGGCTGCATTGAAATGGTCAGCCGGGTCATGACGGGCAAGCATTATCATGCCTATTTCAACCCGCAGCGCCCGATGCCGGCCGCCGCTGAACAAGTGCACGGCCTTTCGGACCGCTTTCTGTCTGACAAGTCGGCTTTTGGCGAAAAGGCGGATGAGCTGCTTGCATTTTTGGGCGACAGCCCGCTCGTTGCGCATAATGCCAGCTTTGACTTTGGCTTTCTCAATCACGAATTACAGCATTGCGGTCGTCCGCCGGTGTCTATGGACCGTATGGTTGACACAGTGGCGCTGGCGCGAGTCAAAAACCCCGGAGCAAAGCTGTCTTTGGACGCTTTGTGCACCCGCTATGGCATCGACCGTAGCCACCGCGTAAAGCATGGCGCGTTGTTGGATGCGGAATTGCTGGCGCAGTTGTATATTGAACTGACCGGCGGCCGACAGATTGGCCTTGGCCTGGCTGATGATAATAATAAAGCTGATAAAATGATGGGCCAAATGGACGTTAACAGCGTTCAGACAACGAAAACATTTCGGCCAGCGCGCGCGCATTCTGCCTCAAGTGAGGAATTGGCGCGCCATGCCGAATTTGTTGCAAAGATTAAGGATGCGCTTTGGCTCCAGTCGGGGTCAGCGCTTTAACAAAAAGGAGACAGGCATTGGACATCAGGGTTTCAGGACATCAGGTCGACACCGGTGCAGCGCTTCAGACCCATGTGGAAAGACGGCTCGGGTCTATTTCCGGAAAATATTTCACCAAGGCCTTGTCATCCCATGCAACCTTTGGCCGTGCGCCGCATGACGGCTTCACCAGCGATATTGTCATGCATGTGATGCAGGGCCTCGTGCTCAAAGGCCGCGGCGAAGCGCAGGATGCACATGTTGCCTTTGACCGCGCTGCCGAACGCATTGAAAAACAATTGCGCCGCTACATGCGCCGACTGCAGGATCGCCATGTACAAACCGCTTATGCGATAGCGCAAGAAGAAGCCGCATATACAGTGTTTGATGCAGGTGATGGTGAGGATGAAATGCCATTGCCTGACGCACCAGTAATTGTTGCCGAAATGCGCGTAGATATTCCTGAATCGACGGTTTCCGATGCGGTTATGTTAATGGATTTACGCAATACACCCGCCTTGTTATTCAAAAACACTGGAACTGGGCTGCATAATATGGTTTACCGCCGCGAAGATGGCACGATCGGGTGGGTTGAACCAAAACCTGCACCTTAGACCTCGGCTCACGTGAATTAATATTCTATATCATTTCAAACATTTAAGGGTTGCGCCGCTGGCCGCACCGGGCGCTTTTGAACAAAATATGATTCGACTTTCTACTAGGCTCGTTGAGGGCGCCGTTGTTGCTGACATGCTGTGCTCGGGGAAATCCGATCTGCTGGCGCAGCTATCGGTTATCGCGGCTGACAATTATTTTGTCGACGCCCATGCCGTGCTGGACGGCATGATTGAGCGCGAGCGACTTGGACCAACGGGTTTTGGCGGTGGAACAGCGATTCCGCATTGCAAGGTCTTGGGTATCGACATGCCCGTGGCCGTGTTTGTCCGGCTTTTGAAGCCGGTGCCTTATGATGCTGTCGACGACGAGCCTGTTGATCTGGTCTGCGCGCTTGTTTCACCGGCGCAGGATGGTGCATCGCATTTGCGCGCATTGGCAGAGGTTTCACGCCTATTTCGTGACGAGAAATTCCGCGCGCAGTTGCGTGGTGCCGCAGATTCTTCGGCGATGTTTGCGGTTTTGACCTTCTCTGAAGAGCGTGACGCCGCTTGATTGAACCACGGCTTGCCAGCGGTGTTCTTATCTCCGCAATCCAGCGCATAGTAGAAGCCGAAGGTGACTTCGCAACCGTTCTGAAAAAGGGGGATGCGGTGTCCGGTGCCATATTGCTTATCGGGCAGGTTCGTGGCGCAGACCCCAAATTATACGAGCGTTATTCCGCATTAGACGGCCAATCCGCTTGGCAGACGATAGATTTGAAGGAATCTAGCGGTGTCGCGGTGCAGGATTATTGGCAAAAACGATGCGCGCGCGATCCGGATTTGTGGGTTTTTGAACTGGATGTCGCGTCCGGTGCACGGTTGGACCGACTTCTGTCCATGTTTATTTGACTTTGCTGTGCTGCGCCATAGATGCGCAGCCATCGAGTAGCGAAGGTTGTCGTTTAGGGCACAAATGGGGTGGCCTGATAAACACGCGAGTCGGATGCAACAAAAGACGAAGTATGATAAACTAATAGAGTTTCGTCTGCTGGTGCCGCCGCTTTAATGTATGTTTCATGTTGAAATTTTTTCGGGCTGCCTCTTTGGTAGCCGTATCTTTTACCCTGATTTCCGCAGTCATTACTGCGGATGCAGGATTTGCTTTTGGTAATGACCAAAGCACACAGTTAAGCGCCAACACCATCATCATTGACCCTACGCAGATCGCCGCTGAACAGGCGCAGTTGGATCTCGTGAAAAGCGGTAAAGTGAAGGCGACGCTCGCTGACAATGGCGACATTATATATGTTCCAAGCAACGGCATTATGCCCAAATCGCTCCCAAACCCCAATAATGTTGACGCAGATGCGGCAACCATATCCTCGCTCACCGACCTTGTGCGCACACAAGATGTCGATGACAGCTTAAGCAAGGAAGAGCGATGCCTTGCCAGCGCGGTCTATTTCGAAGCCAAGGGCGAATCGCTTGCCGGCCAATTGGCTGTCGCCCGTGTCGTGTTGGCCCGCGCCAATTCGGGTCGATTTGCCAACACATTATGCGGGGTTGTCTTCCAAAAAGGTCAGTTTTCCTTCGTTCGCGGGGCAAGCTTGCCGCCGATCCGGACAGACAGCATGCATTGGCGCAACGCTGTCGCGATCAGCAACATTGCGCTGGACAATAAATGGAAAAGCCCGGTTGAAGGTGCATTGTTCTTCCATGCCCGCCATGTTTCGCCAGGATGGCGTCTGACGCGGATTGGCAGCGTAGACAATCATATCTTCTACCGCTGATCGGTGCGCGTGGAATGAACGATAAGGGCCCCGCAAAGGGCCTTTATTTTGTTCCTATTTCGTTCTAAACGCGGATCATGACTCAGGCCCTTACACCTTCATCGATTTCCGGCGCGCCAGCGGTAGCGCGCGGTGTTTCGCGGTTGTTCTTGCGCAACCATATTGTGGTGCAACCTGAGGTCAGCCTGCGCAACAATCGCCGCGCGGATCTCATGGGCCTCAGCAACAAAAGCGAGATTATCATCGTCGAAATCAAATGTTCGCGCGCTGACCTTTTGGGTGATCAGAAATGGCCGGAATATCTGGAATATTGCGACCGCTTTTTTTGGGCAGTCCCGGCTGGGTTTGACATCAGCCCGTTGCGAAACGTTGCGTTCATGCCCGAACGCGCCGGTTTGATCATCGCCGACGCCTATGATGCCGAAATCGCGCGGCCAGCCGCATTGGTGCCGCTCGCCCCGGCGCGCCGTAAAACCGAAACGCAGCGGCTCGCGCGGCTAGCCATGCGCCGCTTGATGGGGATATCTGACCCTGACTCCGCGCTATCCGGGTTTGAATTCGAATAGCGCCTGACCCTAAATGGCTTTTTTGGGGTTATACCAGATGGGTGACGAATACGCCCGCTCCTGCGCCTTTAACTCCGTCCCCGGCAGCAATTTGGCGCCATAGCGCAAGGCATCAAACAACACCCAGCGCGGGGTCGGAATTTCCAGCACCCGGACATAATAAAATGCACGGATATTGCGGTTAAATTCCGGATCGGTCCACACCGTCCGCAATTCCGGATCACCAATGCTGTTGCTATAGCTCGCCTTCGCGATGTTTACGGTGTCGCCGACTATAGGGAGTTTGCCATTGGCGCCCTTGCGCCTTTTGTCAGCATCGCCCCAAACAACGTCAAAAATCTTTTCCTGCAATGCGCCGGAAGAATCTACCCAGCCTTTGACGACTTGAACGCGATCGAGATTTGCCCCTGCCGGGTCTTTCAACGCCGAAATCATAAACTTTGGCGCGCCGTTTCCGGGCTGTAGGTCTGCGCCCATGGGCACACCCTTTGCATATCCGGCCCTTACCCAGTCGCGTGCAAAATCCTTTTCATTGAAATCCCAACCGCCAAAGAAACGCAATGTCATGCGTGGGCCAGTTGTGGCGTACACCTCGCGCCGCATCATGGCGTCAAATATCGCTGCGCGTGTATTGCCCGTGGCCCACACGGCGGCATAGCCGCCCGCCAGATAGTGCCAACCAATACGTCCTTTCCGGGTGCCAAGATTTTGGGCCTGCGAAGCACGGTTGGCGTTGGGCTCGCCACCCGAATGCTTGCCAAAAAAATTATCTTCGTCGCCAGTGGCCAACGCAGTGTGGCTGTCGGTTGAACTGATAACGCCGAATTTATAGGGGTTCACGCCGGTACGCGCCTCGATCGCTAGGCCACGCTTCAACGCCTCACGAATATATTCGCCCGCATAATCCTGCGGTTTTTTCGCGGCCTGCATGGTCAAATTGCCAAGGTCCCAGCCCGCGGTGCCGAAACCCGAGAATTCGTCGTTCGGCGACAAAAACGGGTGCGATTCACTATCGCCCTTGATTTGCGTGATTTCGGTCACTGGCTCGCGCGCGGCGCGCCGCCGTGCATATGCTGCGGTCATGGGGCCACCATCCGGGCCAACCAATTCGAACATCAGGCCATTGGACAGGTTGCTGTTATGCGGGATCGCCAGCACCTTGCCGCCAGTGACCTTCTCATAATTGTCCATATAGTCCCACAATTGGCTGACCGGCGTGTCGCCTTGGCCGGGGTCGTAAGGCAGGACCCTGTCGGTGCGGCTTTTGCCGTCACGGAACATGACGACGCGGTGTAAATTATTGCCGCCGGGCATCAAAGTATATTCAAAACCCATGAAGGCGGTGAACTTTCCGGGCTCATTATAGCGTTCGACAAGCGTGCTGTGACTTGTCCAGATGTTGGTTGCCGTCTTGCGCTGTTTTTCGGGATTGGTCAGCGCAGCGGGAAGCGTGTTGCGGCCCGCACGGTCGATAAGCTCGCCGGTCACGCGCTGCATGCCCTCAGGCCCCTTATGCATTTCGGTGTGCCAACGCTTTAGCGTAGGGTCGCGAACAAGAAATCCGGGCGCATCGTAGAGAGCCTTGGTTGCGCCAAGTCCGCCCGAGTGGTCAGCGATCACAAGAAAATCAAGCGGACGCTCCAACTTGGCCTTCATCCCGCCAGTCGACGTAACCTCTTCTCCCCGTGCAAAACGTAGCGCCTCTTCCGGTCCAAGCTTTACGCCAAAGCCAAAGGCATCGATGGAATTGGCGGTATGGAGATGGGTATCGCCCCACAGCAAGGTATTGGCGGGACCAGATGTGACTTCAGCGTCCGATGACATCTGTGCCACGCGCGAATCATTTATGATGCTTTTCTCGCGATATTGCTGCCACCCGAAACTAAGCCCAGCACCCATCGCAACGACGGCAACACTGCCCAATATGATCTTGCGTATTCTGGCCATTTTATTCTCTCCCTGCATTAAAAGTGCTCCGGAAAATCGCACTGGTCAAGGCGGCCTTGAATTCCGCTACGTTAAGGGTTGCTTCATGCTCCAAATGAAGCCTGAAGCGCGGCCATCGTCAATCATCGCCAGACCTATTTTCTGGTTTTCGGCACCTAATATCGACTCTGCGCGATAGGTGCCGAACGCGCGATCCCAAAGCGTCAGCGCGAAACCGAAATTATGTCTCTGTTCATCGACCAAAGTGCTGTGGTGCACCAGATGCATGTCAGGTGTCACCAAAAGCAGCCGCAATATGCGGTCAAGCTTGCGCGGCACGCGGATATTGCTGTGGTTGAACAGCGCGTTGGCATTGAGCCATATTTCAAATGCCAATGCGACCAGCAGGGGCACGCCAAGCAAAGCGACGATGGCGGATTTATAGAATGTCGACACTATCAGTTCAAACGGGTGAAACCGCAACGCCGTGGTAACGTCCAGATCACGGTCGCTGTGGTGGACCGCATGCATGCGCCATAGCAACGGCGTGCGATGCATAAAAAAATGCTGCAACCAGACCGCCAAATCAAGGACGATAAAGGCAATGGCGGCCTCAACCCAAAAGGGCAAGGCGACCAAATTCAGCACGCCAAACTTGTGCGTATCGGACCAATTTGCGGCCATACCGACCACGACCAAAAAGGACAGCAGTCGGCCGATAACGGCGTTGCTGACAAAGAATAATGCATGTGTCCGCCATCTTGGGTTTCGGCCCAACACCAACGCGCGACGCGGCCAGATCGCTTCGGCGCTTGCGAGCAGCACAAGCAGCAAGGCGGGGATAGCTATCGCATAGTGGCCAAGCCCCGCCTGTATCATGCGCGTTATGCGTTCGCCTGTGCCAGGAAGGGATAATCTGTATATCCTTCCGCATCGGGCGAATACCAGGTCTTGAAATTGTCCGGCGTTAATGCCGCACCAATGCGCAACCGTTCCACAAGGTCCGGGTTGCTGATATAAGGACGGCCAAAGCTGATCGCGTCTGCAAGGCCCGAGGCAAGATCAGCATCCGCCAATTCCTTGGTATATTCTTGGTTAAGCACCAGCGGCCCTTTGAATATTTTACGGATATCAGGCGACACGCGCGGCACTTCGGTTTGTCCGAAATTGCCATAAGGTTTGATTTCGCGCAGTTCGAGGAAGGCGATGCCGATATCTTGCAACGCGGCGGCGGCAGCGGTGAACAATGCAACAGGGTTACTGTCGTCCGCGCCTTGCGTTTCGCCATTGGGGGACAGGCGCACCGATGTCCGATCCGCGCCTACGGCGTCCACCACAGCTTGCGTCACTTCGCGCAGCAAGCGGATGCGGTTTTCGATCGCGCCGCCATAATCGTCGGTGCGCAAATTGGTCTTGTCGCGCAGGAACTGGTCAATCAGATAGCCATTTGCCGCGTGAATCTGCACGCCGTCAAAACCTGCGGCCATCGCGTTTTTCGCGGCGTGGACATAATCCGCCACAATGCGCGGAATTTCAGAAATATCGAGCGCGCGGGCTTCGGTATAATCTTTCTTACCCTCTGCCGTGTGTGCATAACCGGGTGCAGTGGTGGCCGAAGCCGAAACGCATGGCGCGCCGCCCAAGAAATCTGGGTGCACAAGACGGCCCATGTGCCATAACTGCAGGATAATCCGTCCGCCTGCGTCATGCACAGCCTGAGTCACGGGTTTCCAAGCCTTGATTTGCGCGTCGGACCAGATTCCGGGCGCCGATGGCCAGCCAAGGCCTTCTTGGCTAATGCCGGTCGCTTCCGCGATGATCAGGCCTGCGGTGCTGCGCTGGCTGTAATATTCTGCCTTCAGGTCGGACAGGGGCACATGTTCGCCCTCGCTCCGCCCGCGCGTCAACGGGGCCATCAATATGCGATTAGGCGCGGAGATGGCACCAAGTGTAATCGGGTCGAACAAAGTTGCAGTCATGCGATTTCCTGTCATTAAGGCGTTTCTTTGCCGCTTAGGGTCCTGACACTAGATGCGGATGAAAGTTGCAAATTGCAACGGGGGTTTATGCAGCAGAAGATTTTCCATCAGCAATCGCCGAGTCTGCTTGCCTTTGCCGCATTGCTTGCGGGCAATGTTGCGATTGCCTTTGGCCCACTGCTTGTGCGCTATGCTGATAGCGGTCCGATAGCGACCGGATTCTGGCGGCTGGCGCTGGCCACGCCCTTTTTGCTGTTCGTGGGCTATCGTTTTGGTTTTCGCCTCTCGGCGGTCAGCCGTCCGACCTATTGGCTTGCGCTTGTTGCGGGCCTGTTTTTCGGCGTCGATATCATCTTGTGGCATATTGGTATTTTTCAGACAAAAATGGCCAATGCAACGCTTTTCGCCAATTGCGCCAGCCTGTTGCTGGTAATTTATGGCGTCATCATAGCCCGCAAAATGCCGTCGAACTGGGAAAGCATGGCCGTTCTGTTCGCACTTGTCGGCGCGGCTTTGTTGATGGGGCAAAGCCTTGAGCTATCCCCGCGCCACTTCTCCGGCGACCTTTTGTCGCTTGGTGCCGGGCTTACCTATACCGTCTATTTGGTGCTGATGATGAAGATGCGGCAAAACACCGAAAGCTGGGGCGCGCTTGGCATGGCGAGTGCCATTGCGGCGGTCGTCCTGTTGGCCGCTGCTGTCTTTGCAGGCGAACAGATCATCCCGACGGCATGGTGGCCAGTTCTCCTGCTCGCCTTCACCTCGCAATTTTTCGGCCAGGGTTGCCTCACATATGCCTTGCCGCATTTCAGCCCACTGGTGATCGGCCTTGCCCTGCTGTTGCAACCCGCTTTATCGGCCTCCGCTGGCTGGCTGGCCTTTGGCGAAACGCTGACGGCGATGGATTTTACGGGCAGCGCGCTCATTATGATCGCGTTGGTTGTCGTGCGTAAGCAATAGACCTTTTCTTGAACGCGGCGAACGCCTACATATCATATATGTCCGAAAACGCCCTTCCTACTGACCCGACGATTGATGAAATTCGCGTCGCCCTTGCCCCTGTCATCGGCCGCCATGCCGGCTTTGACGGATGGTCGGTCGCCGCCGTCCATGCCGCCGCTGATGAGATGGGCGTTGACCGCGACGTTGCAATGCTGGCGTTCAAGGGCGAGGGCATCGAGATGATCGACGCATGGGTTGAAGGCGTTGATCTGGAACTTGCCCACCGCCTGCCACTGGAAACGCTGAACACGATGAAGATCCGAGACCGGATTACGGCATTGGTCGCGACCCGGCTGGAGATTATGGCCCCGGACCGGGAATCATTGCGCCGTGCGCTTGCCATCATGGCGATGCCGCAAAATCTCCTGAGGGCCGCGAAAATGGGCTGGCGTTCGGCGGATCGCATGTGGCGGCTGGCCGGCGATACCGCCACGGACCTCAACCATTATACCAAGCGCATGACGCTGTCGGCGGTCTATGGAAGCACTTTGAGCGTTTTCGTCAATGATGACAGCGAAAATTTCGCTGACACCCGGGCATTTCTGGACCGTCGGATCGACAATGTGATGCAGATTGAAAAGGTGAAATATCAGGCGAAACAGCGCAAGGAATATGCGCCAAGCCTGTCACGTTTCATCGGTCGGCTGCGCTACCCCGCACGTTAATATAAATCCCTATTGATGTTATTGCGAATCGGTTGCAAATAGTGTTCGTGCAACTTGACCATCTTCCGTTGAACCAAATCGCCGTCATTCGGGCGATTGATTGGGAATCCTTGCCCGCTCACGAGGGGCATCGTTTGCGCTCGCTGGGTTTTGAGCCAGGGGTGACGATTGAGGCGTTGCATAAGGGCATATTGATGTGGCGTGACCCATTGGCGGTCCGCGTTGGCCGCATGACGGTGGCTTTGCGCAGCAATGTCGCCGCCGCTATTGATTGCGACTTGCCCGCATGACGCAAATGCCGCCCCTGGTCGCATTGGTCGGTAACCCCAATGCCGGCAAAAGTGCGCTGTTCAATGCATTGACCGGCGCGCGGCAGAAAATTGCCAATTATCCCGGCGTGACGGTGGAGCGTAAATCTGGTCGCGCTGCCTTTGCCGATGGGCGTCCGGTTGAAATGATCGACTTGCCCGGCGCGTATAGCTTGGACCCCGACAGCCTCGATGAAGCCGTCACGCGCGATGTTGTCTTGGGCAATCTTGCGGGGCACCGCCGCCCTGACGCATTGCTGATCGTGCTCGACGCGGGCAATCTCGACAATCATTTGCGCTTTGCGCTTGAATTGATTGCACAAGGCCTACCGACGGTTGTTGCGCTTAATATGATTGATCTGGCAGAGCGCGATGGCCTTCGACTGGATGTGCAAATACTGGCCCGCGCGCTTGGTGTGCCGGTGATTGAAACCGTTGCGGTTCGCCGTCGCGGGCTCGAACCATTGATGACTGCGCTGGACCAAACGCTCAGAAATTTGCGCCCGGTGACGGAACCCGTTGCCGCATCCTTTGGCGCTCAGAATCAGCGCGCGCGCGACATTGCCCGTTCGGCCATCATCAGCGAAACCGCTGGCCGCCAATGGACACGCAGGCTGGACGCCGTTCTGCTGCATCCGGTCGGCGGCGTCGTCATATTGCTGGCGCTATTGTTCCTGATGTTTCAGGCGGTATACGGTTGGTCCGAAGCGCCGATTGGTTGGATTGAAAGCGGCTTTGCTTTGCTCAGCGATGGCATCAAAAATGTCCTACCCGACGGATTGCTGCGCTCGTTTCTAACAGATGGCGTCATCGCCGGCGTCGGTTCCGTGATCGTGTTTTTGCCGCAAATTCTGATCCTGTTCCTCTTCATCTTGTTGCTCGAGGCATCGGGCTATATGACCCGCGCGGCCTTTGTGATGGACCGCCTGATGGCGGCAGTCGGCCTGTCGGGGCACAGTTTCATCCCCTTATTGTCGTCCTTCGCTTGCGCGATTCCGGGCATCATGGCGACGCGGACGATCATGGATCAAAAGGAGCGATTGGCGACGATCCTGATTGCGCCGCTGATGACCTGCTCGGCGCGTCTGCCGGTCTATACTGTCATCATTGGCGCGTTTATTCCGGCGTCCAGCGTTGCCCCCGGCATCGGGCTTCAGGGCCTTGTCCTTTTCGGCCTGTATATCGCAGGTATATTAGGCGCCATGCTGGCAGCAGCGGTCATCCAGCACTTTGTGACGCAAAGCCGGACGAGCGGTTTCCTTATCGAAATGCCACGCTATCAATGGCCACGCCCCGGCGACATTGCGCTCAATCTGTGGCAACGCGCATGGGTGTTTTTGCGCAGAGCGGGCACGATTATTTTTGCCGCCACAATTATCTTATGGGCGCTGTTAAGCTTTCCCAAGGCACCCGAGGGCAGTAGCGTCTCGCAGGTTGAATATTCGGTCGCAGGCCGCATAGCCGACGGGCTTGAACCGATTGTTCGCCCCATAGGGTTCAACCATGATATTGCGCTGGCGCTCATTCCGGCGATGGCCGCGCGCGAAGTTGCGGTATCGGCGCTGGCAACAGTCTATGCCATTGACGCAGCGGATGAAGACGCCGCCACGACTAGCCTTGGGCCAAAGCTTGCGGCGGATTGGTCGCTGGCGACGGCCTTGGCCTTCCTCGCCTGGTTCGTATTTGCGCCGCAATGCATCTCAACCATTGCGGTGACACGGCGTGAAACCAATGGCTGGAAATGGCCCATCTTCATGGTCAGCTATCTTTTTGCGCTGGCATATGCGGCTGCTGGGATTACATATTGGACAGCGCGTTCCTTCGGCTTATAGCGGCGCAACAGAAAATTTTATTCAAAGGACGGGAACATGGCGGGAAGCGTCAATAAAGTCATCATCGTTGGCAATTTGGGCGCGGATCCTGAAGTCAAATCATTCCAGAACGGCGGACGCATCTGCAATTTGCGCATCGCAACGTCGGAAGATTGGAAAGACCGCACCACGGGAGAGAAAAAAGAACGGACCGAATGGCACAGCGTCGTGCTCAATTCGGATGGCCTGGTCGGCGTGGCCGAACGTTTTTTGAAAAAGGGCAGTAAGGTGTATATTGAGGGCCAATTGCGCACGCGTAAATGGCAGGATGCCTCTGGCAATGACCGTTACACCACCGAAGTTTCGGTTGCCGGTTTTGATGGCAAGCTGGTGATGCTCGATGGTGCCAAGGGCGGTTCAGGCAGCGGCGAAGGCTGGAGCGGCGGTGGCGCATCGTCTGGCGGCGCGTCCGGCGGCAACAATTGGGGTGCAGGCGGCGGCGGAAGCAGCGGCGGTAGCGGAAGCTCGGGCGGCTTTGGTGGCGGCGACTTTGACAATGACCTTGACGACGACGTACCTTTTTGATCGCACATGAGGGGGCATATAGCAGGGGCCATGATTAAAAAGGCGATTTTGGTCCTTGTTCTGCTTGGCGCGATTGTCGCTTATTTCGTTTTCGATCTTGGCCAGATTCTGAGCCTCGAAAACTTTAAGGCCAGCCAATCAGAAATCGTCGCGGCGAAGGACTCCAATCCTATCCTTTATATAGCGGGATTTTTTATCCTATATGTCGCGGTGACGGGGCTTTCGATTCCCGGCGCGGCGATTATGAGCCTTGTTGCGGGCGCTTTGTTCGGTGTGCTCGTTGGCACAATCATTGTTTCCTTTGCCTCCACCCTGGGTGCGACTTTGGCGTTTTTAAGCGCGCGTTTCGTGCTGCGCGATTGGGTGCAGGGCAAATTTGGCGAACGTCTGCGTGCGGTTGATGAAGGCTTGGAAAAGGATGGCGCTTTCTATCTCTTCACGCTGCGCCTGATCCCCGTGTTTCCGTTTTTCGTGATCAATCTTTTAATGGGCCTGACGCGGATAAAAACACGGACATTTTTCTGGGTCAGCCAATTGGGCATGCTGCCCGCGACAATTGTGTTCGTAAATGCGGGCACGCAGATTAGCCGTATCGAAAGCACCTCTGGCCTATTGTCGCCAACGCTGATCGCGTCCTTTGTCGCGCTCGCGCTCTTTCCTTGGGCGGCAAAGGCTATTGTCGCCTTGGTTAAGCGCAGCCGTGGCTGAACGCTGGCAAAAACCCAAAAGGTTCGACTGCAATCTTATCGTCATTGGCGCGGGTTCCGCAGGCCTCGTGTCGGCCTATATCGCGGCCATGGTGCAGGCCAAGGTGACGTTGATCGAAGCGCATGCGATGGGCGGGGATTGCCTGAACACCGGATGCGTGCCGTCGAAAGCGCTGATCAAAAGCGCGAAGGTTGCCCACCAGATTGCCGATGCCGCGCGCTTTGGCATTGACGTTGGCGCACCCGCCATTGACTTTCCCGCCGTCATGCGTCGCGTGCGGGACGTTATCACTGCCATTGAACCCCATGATAGCGTTGAACGCTTTACGGGCCTTGGGGTCGACTGTGTGAAGGGTTATGCGCGCTTCATCGACCCATGGACCGTTGAGATTGACGGCGCACGGCGGCTGACGGCGAAGTCGTTCATTATTGCCACAGGCGCAGCGCCGCTTATTCCGCCGCTACCCGGTGTCGAGGATAGCGGATATCTGACCAGCGAAACTTTGTGGGACGCCATGGCCACGCGGTCCGACGCGCCGACCAGGCTCGTTATCTTAGGTGGCGGGCCGATTGGCTGTGAACTGGCGCAGGCATTTCAGCGGCTTGGATCGAATGTTACCATAATCGAGATGGCTGAACGTTTGCTGATGAAGGAAGATGCAGACGCCGCAGCATTGGTCACGGCGCGTCTTGAAGCCGAGGGCGTGTCGGTCCTTAATAACCATCGCGCAGTTCGGTTTGCAGCAAGCAAGGCGCTCTATGTGGCGGGGCCGGATGGTGAGGTCGAAATTGCGTATGATGACATCATCATTGCGGTTGGACGCAAGCCCCGCGTCGCGGGCTTTGGTTTGGAAGAGCTTGGGCTGATTGTCGATGGACGGCTGGACAATGACGCATTTCTGCGCACCAACTTGCCGCATATTTTATGCGCCGGTGATGTGGCGGGTCGTCAGCAGCTTACCCATGGCGGTAGTCATGAGGCATGGTATGCCAGCGTGAATGCGCTTGCGCGTCCCTTCAAAAAATACCGCACCGATTATCGCGTCCTGCCGCGCGTGACCTATACTGAGCCTGAGTTGGCGACCGTAGGCCTGACGCAAGCCGAAGCCGAAGCGCAGGGCCTTTCCTTTGATCTCACGCGGTACGATCTGGACGACCTTGACCGCGCCATTGCCGAAAGCGAGGCGCATGGTTTTGTGAAAATCCTGACGGCAAAAGGCAGCGACCGGATATTGGGCGCGACGATCATTGGTCAGAACGCAGGCGAAATTCTCGCTGAGGTCACCTTTGCCATGAAGCATAATATGGGCTTGCGCAGTATCCTCCAGACCATTCACCCTTACCCCACTTGGGCGGAAGCGAATAAATATGCGGCGGGGCAATTTGGCCTCGCGCGCAAGCCTGAGGGCGTGTTGAAATGGGCAGAACGCTGGTTCCGCTGGCAGCGCGGTTAGGTCTAGTCGAAGCTTTTTGCCGCGAGGATGAAGCGCTGGGCGACCGTCAGTAGGCACAATGCAGCGAACACAATCGCCAGCGTCGGGAAAAAGCCTGGGAACAGGCAAAATAGCACGAAAAAAGCGATCGTCTCGCCGCCCTCCATCAACCCAGTTGAATAGATAAACGCCTTTGGCCCATGCGCGCCATCATCGGATGTCTGGCGCGCGATAATGGCGGCAAAGGCCAGAAAGCTGACCGCGGTCAGAGTGAAGCTGGCGATCAGCAGCAAAGCGGGCATTTGGTTGACGGAGTTCATCAACCCGAACGCGATAGGGATTGAGAGATAGAAAACATAATCGCAAATGGTGTCGAGATAGCCGCCGAACTCTGTCGGCCCGTTGATGCGGGCAATGGCGCCATCGAGTCCGTCGAAAATCCGGTTGAGCAGGATAAAGCCCAGGGCCGCGGCGAAATTTGACTGGGTGACAAAAAAAGCAGCGCCTAGCGCAAGCCCTGCGCCGCTGATCGTCATCATATTTGCCGAAATGCGCGTGTCCGCGATCCAACCCGCCATGCGGATAAGTGCAGGGTCGACGAAACGGCGCAGTGCCACGTCAAACATGGCTGCAACATGTCATTTTTTTGCCAATAGGTCCTTCAGGCCAGCCAATGCGCCAGTCGGGGCCCCATCTTCCTCGCTCTTTACGCCAGCGGCCTTGAGCATTTTCTCCGCCTCTGGACTGCGCGGATAGGGGTTAAGCGCCAGGCCAAGCGACTGGGCCACCGCCTCGCCCAGATCAATAGTCTGGCCATCGTGGAACATTGTGTCGCAATCGTCGGCTTCCAATTCCAGCTCAACTTCACCGCTTATAACGGGTTCGGCGATAAAACGGATATGCACAGCCTCATCCATTTGGGCGGGCACAGGGTCATGCGATGCAATGCAGTATTGCGCGAGGTCAGCGGCGAAACGGCCAGTTGCCACCACGCCTTTGGAATCATGCGCCAGCGAAATCTCCGCCTTTAGGCAATCCAGGGCAGCCAGATCAAAACGCGCCATCAGGCCGGCGCGCGCAGCCTCATCCGCCGACAGTTGGATATTGCGGCTATGGCTGCCCACTTCAGAAAGCTTGACGACATGGCTGAACTCATTCGCGGTTACCATTGGGCGCCGCCCTCCACCAACTTATCCGGCAATATTGCGCCAAGTGCCCGTTCGACATCAAGCAAGCCCTGACGGGTATGCGCAAGCGCCTCTGGCGATGGCGCAACGCTGCGATAGAGGTTACGGACCAAGGCATCGTCAAGGGCGCTGTGATCGTTCATAGCATTCCGCAGCGCGCCGAGCCTGCCGCCGACGGCGCTCATAATCTGACCGATATGCTTTCCGACAATCATGTCGCCAATGCCGACTTCGCGCAGCTGACCGTCCATGTCGTCGACAAAAACCTCCGTCAACCGTGCCATATCAAGGGCATGGGCCTTGCTTTCTTCAAGCCGCAGAAGCACGAGAGACAATATCGTTGCCACCATGTCGAACCTGCCATCAAGGCTATCGGAAACCTGGCCTTCGACATACCAATGCGGCTCGCGTGCCTTGGCAACAATTTGGTTATACAAAGGGACAAGCTTCATTTTGGGGTCAGGTTGCCCGTTGCCGAATAGTCGTTTCAATAATGTCATAACGGCTTTTTTATCCTTACTCATCGGGCGTTCATCTGGGATTGCATATTGATATTGCGCCTTAAGGATGCAATGGCAAAGGCTCAAGTTTAGTGGATTAGCGGAGAAGTCTATGCGCGCGTCGCAAATTGCCGGTCTTGCAACATTGATTGTCGCATTGACACTGTCCACTGGATGCACGCGGCTGCGCTCGCATCAGGGGTATATTGGTGATCAGACTTTGCTGAATTCGGTTCAGCCGGGTGTCGACAATAAGGAATCGGTGCAGGCATCGCTTGGCCGCCCAACCTTTGTCGGCCAGTTTGACCAGAATGACTGGTATTATTATTCGCGTGAGGCTAAGCAATTGGCGTTTTCGCAGCCAAAGGCCGACAAGCAATATGTGCTAAAGGTCCGTTTTGACCCCGCAGGCAATGTCGCGTCGATTTCCCAAACGGGAACGGAATTGATTTCGAACATCAGCCCGATAGGCGACAAAACGCCGACATTGGGCCGGAACACGAGCTTTTTTGAAGAAATTTTTGGCAATATCGGTGCCGTTGGCGCCGGTGGCGCTCCAGGCGGGACGCCGAATAGTCCGAACTGAAAGTAATGTCGGTAAGGGTGCGTCACCATCCAATTGATGTTCCTGAATGACCTCGCCTTGTAAAATCTTCGTCACCCTGAACTTGTTTCAGGGTCCATCTATCAGTCGAGATTTTAGGTTTGTTAGGCGAGATGGATGCTGAACCAAGTTGTGCTGCGCACGCCATCGGCCCCAGCATGACGGTGTTGGATAGGTCTTTGTGTCTTCGTGCGAACATTCAAAGCTTTTTGGTTCGCACGAAAACGCAAAGACACGAACATCCAATAGCGGCAAGTTGCAAGCCGCCTGAACCGACGTCAAATATTTACTCTGCAATCCCCGCAGCCGCCAGCACCGCGAGCGTTACCAAATCACTCGTGCTTGACGCCATGGTCGCCACTTGCACTTGGCGCTCAATGCCGAGCAACATGGGGCCAATGACCTGATCCCCGCCCAATTCGCGCAGCAACTTGGCCGAAAGGTTCGCGGACTGAAGCCCCGGCATGATCAGAACATTCGCAGGGCCGGACAGGCGACAGAACGGGTAGTTTTTCATCAGCTCCGGGTTCAACGCAACATCGGGCGGCATGTCGCCTTCATATTCGAAATCGGGCCGACGTGCGTCCAATATGGCAACCGCTTCGCGGATATTGTTGAGCCAGGTTCCCGCAGGATTACCAAATGTTGAAAAGGACAGAAACGCAACGCGCGGCACATGACCCATGCGGCGGGCGACGGCGGCGGTCTTCTCTGCGATATGCGCAAGTTCCTCGGCGCTTGGGCGCTCGTTCACGGTGGTATCGGCAATAAACACCGTATGCGTTTTGCCGACCATGACGTGAATACCAAAGGGGACCGCATCCTTTTTTGGGTCAAGCACGCGGCGCAGTTCGCGCAGCGTCTGGGCAAAGGTGCGGGTGACGCCGGTGATCATTGCATCGGCCTGATCCATTTGCAGCAGCAGCGCGCCAAAGATATTCCGGTCACGGTTGACCATCCGCTGAATATCGCGGCGCAGATAACCGCGTCGTTGCAAGCGGTTATATAGCCGGTCGACCATTTTATCGACGAGTGGACTTGTGGCGCTGTTGTGGATTTCATAATCATCGGGGTTAGCACCCAGCTCAATCAGCTTCTCCGTGACGCGGGAATCACGGCCAATCAGAACTGGTATGCCATAGCCGTCCTGTTTGAACTGGACCGCAGCGCGCACGACGACATCTTCTTCGGCTTCGGCAAAAATCACGCGCTTGGGTTTCGCGCGCGCCGCCTCATAAACTTGGGTGAGCGCCGATGTCGTCGGGTTCTGCCGCGCGCGCAGGCTGGCGCGATAGGCCTGCATATCTGCGATAGGCTTTTGCGCGACGCCCGAATCCATCGCGGCCTTGGCAACAGCGGAGGCAACAATTTCCATCAGACGCGGGTCGAACGGCGACGGAATGATATAATCCCGGCCAAATTTGTGCATCAGGCCACCATAAGCTGCCGCGACCTCTTCGGGCACAGTTTCGCGCGCCAGTTGCGCCAGCGCATGTGCGGCGGCAATCTTCATTGGCTCATTGATGGTGGTCGCCCGCACATCCAACGCACCGCGAAACAGGAACGGGAAGCACAGGACATTGTTGACCTGATTGGGGAAATCTGAACGACCCGTCGCAATAATCGCATCCGGTCGCGCGGCCCGCGCCACGGGCGGAGAGATTTCGGGATCGGGGTTCGCCATCGCGAAAATGATCGGCTGATCTGCCATGGTTTTGACCATATCGGCGCTCAAGGCATTTGCCGCCGAAAGCCCCAGAAACACATCCGCGCCAACAGTCGCTTCTGCGAGCGTGCGCGTGCTGGTCTTTGCGGCGTGCGCGGATTTCCACTGATCCATGCCTTCGGTCCGGCCTTGATAGATGACGCCTTTCCGGTCGCACATGATGACATTATTGTGCGGCACGCCCATGCCCTTGATCAGCTCAGTGCAGGCAATTGCCGCAGCGCCAGCGCCGTTGCAAACGACCTTAATGTCTTGCAGCGCCTTTCCGGTGAGCGCGCACGCGTTGATCAACCCGGCGGCGGCGATGATCGCCGTGCCATGTTGATCGTCATGAAATACAGGGATGTTCATCCGCTCTTTCAATGTTTGTTCAATGATGAAGCAATCGGGTGCGGCAATATCTTCCAAATTGATGCCGCCAAAGGTCGGTTCCAACAATTCAACCGCGTCGATGAAGCGTTGCGCATCTTCGGTATTCACTTCGATGTCGATGGAGTCGACGTCGGCGAATCGTTTGAACAAGACTGCCTTGCCTTCCATCACTGGCTTTGATGCCAAGGCCCCCAAATTGCCCATGCCAAGAATAGCGGTGCCATTCGAGATGACCGCGACCAGATTGCCTTTGGCGGTGTAATCATAAGCTGTGGCAGGATCATCATAAATGGCCTGCACCGGCACAGCGACGCCGGGCGAGTAAGCAAGGCTCAGGTCACGTTGAGTCGCCATGGGCTTGGTCGCCACGATTTCGATTTTGCCGGGGCGTCCCTGCGCATGGAAATCAAGCGCTTCCTGCGGGGTGATTTGGACGTCGCTATCGTTCATTCTTGGCCCTGACCATTTATCATCAATTTTTAAGCCCTAACGCGCTGCTGACGCAAGGGCAAGCATTGCCCCGCCCGACGGGCTTCGCTAACGCATTGTTTATGGCGGGGGACAACACACCGACACCCATGATGGTGCAATATCTTGGTTTGAAGGCCAAGGCGGGCGATTGCCTGCTGTTTTACCGCATGGGTGATTTTTTCGAATTATTCTTTGATGATGCACGTGCGGCGGCAGCGACGCTCGACATCGCTTTGACGTCGCGCGGGGAACATGATGGCAAACCAATCCCCATGTGCGGCGTGCCTGTTCATGCCGCCGAAGGTTATTTGGCGCGGTTGATTAAGGCGGGGCATCGCGTCGCGATTGCCGAGCAGACGGAAAGCCCGGACCAAGCTAAGGCGCGTGGTGGAAAAACGTTGGTCACGCGTGACATTGTGCGGTTTGTGACCGCAGGGACGCTGACTGAGGATAGTCTGTTGGATAGCTGGGCATCCAACATGCTCGTGGCAGTTGCGCAGGTCGGAGAGTTTTTTGGGATAGCCGCCGCCGACATCTCGACAGGCTATTTTGAACTGGTCACGGTGACGGGTGGCGCGCTTGAGGCGGAGTTGGCGCGACTTTCCGCCAGCGAGTTAGTTGTACCCGATGGGTTTGCAGAACTTCCAGGTGCCATTCTACGGCCAAGGGCAGATTTTGACAGCGTTGTCGGCGGCGATGTGTTGCGGCAGCATTTTGCGCTCAATACGCTCGATAGCATTGGCCCCATCACGCGGGCCGAACAAGCGGCGGCTGGTGGCCTGATTTCCTATCTCGCGCATGCCGGACAGGGCAAAATGCCTTTCCTAAAACGCCCCGTCCGCCGCGAGGTGCACGAACATCTTTTGATTGATCAGGCCACGCGCGACAGTCTGGAGATCAACAGCGCTAGCAAAGGTGGGCGCACGGGGTCTTTGCTGGCTGAGGTTGACCGCACGATTACAGGTGCAGGTGCGCGGCAACTGGCCGCTGATCTTGCTGCCCCCCTCATGGATAAAGCGAAAATCGATGCGCGCCTGTCGCTGGTGCAATGGTTCCATGATGCGCCGCTGACCCGCGATGCGGTGCGGGCGGCATTGCGGCAACTGCCCGATATTGCGCGCGCGCTTGGCCGTGTTGTGGCGGGGCGGGGCAGCCCAAGGGACTTGGGCCAGATTCGCGACGGGTTGGATGCGGCACGGGCTCTACGTGAACGTCTGGGCGCAATGGCGGACCGTCCGGAGCTACTTGATCAACTTCTGCCCGCATTGGATGGTCATGGCCATATTGTTGACCTGCTGTCGCGCGCTTTGGTGACTTCGCCGCCCACAGACACCTCGCAAGGCGGCTATATCGCCGAAGGCTATGACGCCGCTTTGGATATGCTGCGGGTGGCGGGGCGCGATGGACGACAAGCGATCGCGCAGTTGGAAGCGCGTTATCGCGATATGACGGGCATATCCGCACTCAAAATACGCCACAATGCCGTTCTGGGCTATTTTGTCGAGGTGCCTGCCAAGCATGGCGATGCATTGATGGCCGCCGGGACAGGCTTTACCCATCGGCAAACGATGGCGGGTGCGGTGCGGTTCAATTCGCCAGAATTGCATGAAGAAGCGGTCCGCATCACGCAAGCTGGCGGCCATGCCTTGGCCGCCGAAGCGGCGCATCTGGAAGAGCTGATGGCGCTGATATTGTCCCGCCGCGATCCCATTGCCACAAGCGCCGATGCTTTGGCGCGTATTGATGTGTCCGCCGCGCTCGCCGAGCGCGCTGCGCAGAGCAATTGGTGCCGCCCAAATTTTGTTGCCCACCCCTGCCTTGAGATCGAAGGCGGACGTCATCCCGTCGTCGAAAGCGCGCTGGCAAAGTCGGGCGACCGGTTCATCGCCAATGACTGCAAGCTGTCGCCTGAAAAGCGGTTATGGCTGGTTAGCGGTCCGAACATGGGCGGTAAGTCTACCTTTTTGCGACAAAATGCGTTGATCGTTTTGCTGGCGCAGGCGGGCAGCTATGTGCCAGCAACCTCGGCGCGGCTTGGCCTTGTCGACCGATTGTTCAGCCGCGTTGGCGCGTCGGACAATTTGGCACGCGGCCGGTCAACCTTCATGGTCGAAATGGTCGAAACCGCTGCGATTCTTGCCCAAGCGACCGAGCGCAGCTTCGTCATATTGGATGAGGTTGGGCGTGGTACGTCGACCTATGATGGCCTTGCCATTGCTTGGGCGGTGGTGGAGGGCATCCACGAAACCAATCGTTGTCGATGCCTGTTCGCGACGCATTATCACGAACTGACACGGCTGGCGGACAGTCTTGATGCGCTGTCGCTGCACCATGTCCGCGCAAAAGAATATAAGGGCGATCTGGTGCTGCTGCATGAACTTGCCGATGGCCCGGCGGACCGCAGCTATGGCATTGCGGTGGCAAAGCTTGCCGGCCTTCCGCCGCAGGTTGTGGCGCGCGCAAGTGCCGTGCTTGCCAAGCTTGAAAAAGGCCGCGTTGAAACCGGCGGGCTTGCCGCGGGGCTTGGCGATTTGCCTTTATTCAGCGCCGCCATTGATGCCGCCGAAGCGAAAGTCGATGCGCTGCGCGAAAAACTGTCCGGCCTCGACATCGACGCACTTAGCCCGAAGGCCGCGCTTGATTTATTGTATGAACTCAAGCGCACGGCTGGCGAAAACTGATTAGGTTAGCGACAGAAACAGTCCCGCCAGCGCAGCGCTCATCAGGTTCGACAGCGACCCTGCGGCAAGTGCCTTGAGTCCAAGCTTGGCAATCATGGGACGTTGATTGGGTGCTAGGCTGCCGGTTATTGCGATCTGAATTGCAACCGAGAGGATATTGGCAAAGCCGCAAAGCGCGAAAGTGACAATAGCGACTGTCGATGCCGAAAGCGTCTTTTCGGCCCCGAGATCAATAAAAGCTACAAACTCGTTGATGACGATCTTGGTGCCAAATAGGCCGCCGGCCTGAATGGCCTCATTCCAGGGCACGCCGAGCAGGAACATCAGCGGTGCAAAGACATAACCGACGATTTGTTGGAAGCTAAGATCCGGCAGTCCGAACCACCCACCAATGCCGCCCAAAATACCATTGGCGAGCGCAACAAGGGCGACGAAGGCCAATACCATTGCGCCAACGGCGACCGCCAGCTTAACGCCGGTTTGCGCGCCTTGCGTGGCGGCCATGATGATATTGGCGGGCTTTTCTTCGCCGTCGTCATATGCGATTACTGGCTCATCATCGGGATGCGGGTTGGGCAGCGCCGGGTCGCTTTCACTGACCGGCATCGGCGGGATGTCCGGCATCATCAGCTTGGCCATCAATATGCCGCCCGGCGCCGACATGAATGCGGCGGCAAGCAGATAATCAATGCGAATGCCCATTGAGGCATAAGCGGCCAATATGGTTCCGGCTACGCCCGCCATGCCGACGGTCATGACGCAAAATAATTGTTCAGGCTTCAGCCCGGCGAGATAGGGTCGAATGACCAAGGGTGATTCCGATTGACCGACAAAGATATTGGCGGCGGCACACAGGCTTTCCACTTTTGAAATGCCCGTGATTTTCTGCAACCCGCCGCCGATCCAACGGATCACATATTGCATGATGCCGAGATAATAGAGGATCGATATCAACGAGGCAAAGAAGATGATCACTGGCAGCGCTGCAATGGCAAAGCTGTTCCCGCCGATTTCGGGGGAAGCTAAAGGCCCAAAGATGAACTTTGTCCCTTCACCGGCGTAGCCCAAGAGGTTGGCAACACCGTTGGACATGAACGCAAGCACGGTTTTGCCCCAAGGCACGTACAACACCAAGGCCGCCAAACTTGCCTGCAGGGCAAAAGCGGCGCCGACGACACGAAACTTGATCGCACGGCGGTTGGACGACAACAAAACCGCAATCGCCAGAATGACGACCATGCCCGCGATGCTCATTAAAATCTGCATGTATAACTTCCCCGAAAACCGTCACCCTGAACTTGTTTCAGGGTCTTACTCCGATACAGTGAAAGTAAGATGCTGAAACAAGTTCAGCATGACAGCAATTTATAGTTCCCGCGTTCGACCTAGCGCCATCGTTGGCCTTGCGCCAATAAAATTAGACGCTAGTCAGTTTTGGATGACTGATCAAACCACATCACACGCGACGAGCGGGGGCATCCCTAAATCGCTTTTCATGTTTTCAATCATTTATGGCGGCATGGTGTGCATTGCCGGTGTGCTTGGAAATAAGCAGGTTTCTTTAGGGCCGCTGGCTGTTGAAGCGGGCATTTTTCCGTTTCTTTTGCTGGTCATCCTTTCCAGCGCGGTAGCAGCCTTGCACGGTAAGATTATTGCGGATCGATTGGTCAAATATGGCTTCATTCCGCTCATTGCGTCGATATTGCTCACGTTGCTGGTGCTTTCACTGCCGCCGTCACCGAAGATGGACGTCAAATATCTGGACGCGTTCAACACCATGATGGGGCAGACGCCGCGCATTTGGCTGGCAGGCATAATCGCTTATGGCGTGTCGCAAATGCTCAACGTCTATCTGTTCGATCGTTTGAAAGATACTGTGGGCAAATATGTGGCGTTGCGCGGCGCCATCGCTGCGGTTTTATCGCAGATCATTGATACCTTATTGTTCGTAAGCATTGCCTTTTACGGCGTGTTCCCCATCATGGACTTGCTGTTCGGCCAAATGCTGGCGAAGGTCGTTTTGAGCATGATCATGGTGCCGTTGCTCATCACTTTCTTTGTCAGCTACGGCCATAAGCTGGACGGCACAAACCCCAAAGCAGTTAGTGCGCATGACCATTGATCCCGCCAATCTCGCCAAGGCCGAAACGCTAACCGAGGCGCTGCCTTATTTGCAGCGCTATGCGGGTAAGACCTTTGTCGTCAAATATGGCGGCCATGCGATGGGCGATGCCAGCCTCGCGCGCGATTTCGCCGACGATGTAGTGTTGTTAAAGGCTGTCGGCATCAACCCTGTTGTCGTTCATGGCGGCGGGCCGCAAATTGGCGCAATGCTCAAGAAATTGGGCGTGGAGAGCGAATTTGTCGATGGCCTTCGCGTCACCGATGCCGAAACCGCAAAGATTGCCGAAATGGTGCTATCGGGCGCGATTAACAAGGAACTGGTTGGCTGGATTAATGCCGCCGGTGGTAAGGCGCTGGGCATATCGGGCAAGGATGGCGGGTTCGTCACGGCGACCAAGGTGCAACGCACACAAAAAGACCCCGATAGCCATATCGAACGGAATATCGATCTTGGCTTTGTCGGCGAACCAACAACCGTAGACCGCAGCATCATTGATACGATTAGCGCGGCAGGCATGATTCCTGTGATCGCGCCGATTGGTGTTGGTGTAGATGGCCATACGTATAACATCAACGCCGACACAATGGCTGGCGCGGTGGCGAGTGCGCTGGGAGCCGCGCGGCTTTTCCTTTTGACCGACGTTGCCGGCGTACTGAACAAGTCGGGCGAATTGCTAACCGACCTTGACCCTGCGGCGATCGCCGCGTTGCAAAAGGACGGCACGATCAGCGGCGGGATGATCCCCAAAATCCAGACATGTGTCGATGCGGTGCAAGCGGGCGTGGATGCGGCGGTTATCCTCGATGGTCGCACCAGCCATGCCATGCTCATCGAAATGTTCACCGTAAAGGGTGCAGGAACCCTGATTCACAAGTAAACTGCGGCCTGCACTGTTTTGGGCAGTTGATACAGCGCGCTGCCTCGGCTAATCGCTTCGACAAACTTTTTTCGGAGAATTCCATGCTTCTCGCGCTTATTTCCATCATCGGATATTTGATGACGATATTGTCCACCGTCGTCATCATTCAATTCATCCTAAGCTTGCTGATTTCGTTTAATGTCGTCAGCCTGTCGAACAACATCGTCGCCTCCATCTGGCAGGCGCTTTCGGTGATTTTAGATCCGTTTCTAAAGCCTATCCGCAAGATCATGCCTGATACTGGGATGATCGATTTTTCGCCGATGGTGTTATTGATCGGTCTGCGCATATTGCAGATGCTGTTGGTGGGTGTGGCTAATGATATTTCTGCGGCGGGCATGTGAACAACGCAGTGATTATTGATGGCAAGGCATTTGCAGCCCAATTGCGTCTGCGCGTGGCCGCTTCTGTTGAAAACTTTGTAGCGTTAACGGCCCATAAGCCGGGCCTTGCAGTCGTGCTGGTGGGTGATGACCCGGCCAGTCAAGTGTATGTGGGTTCCAAGAAGAAAGCGACGGTCGAGGCAGGCATGAACAGCTTCGAACATCGCCTGGCTGCGTCGGTTTCGCAAGGCGAACTCATCGCGCTGGTCAAGACACTCAACGCCGATGCTGCCGTCGATGGCATATTGGTGCAATTGCCCTTGCCACCGCATATCGACGATAAAGCCGTGATCGCCGCGATTGATCCGGGCAAGGATGTTGACGGCTTTCATGTCGTCAATGCCGGACGTCTCGCGGTGGGTGAGGAGGCGTTTGTCCCTTGCACGCCGCTTGGTTGCCTGATGCTGTTAAAGGACCATATGGGCGATCTGTCCGGTAAGAACGCCGTGGTTATCGGGCGATCGAATATTGTCGGTAAGCCGATGGCGCAATTGCTGTTGGCAGAAAATTGCACTGTTACCATTGCACATAGCCGAACGCAGGATTTGCCAGATGTTGTGCGCCGTGCAGACATCGTTGTGGCTGCTGTTGGCCGCGCGGAGATGGTGACCGGCGATTATTTGAAACCCGGCGCGGTGGTGATTGATGTTGGCATCAACCGCCTGGAGCCCGAGGCGGACCAAAGCAAAGGTCGTTTGGTCGGCGACGTTGCCTTTGACGACGCGTTGCGCCATGCTGGGGCCATAACCCCTGTCCCGGGCGGGGTCGGGCCCATGACCATTGCGTGCCTGCTGCGCAATACATTGGTTGCCGCGCACCGCCGGGCAGGAGTTGCCGCACCAGAAGGAATATGACGCGATGAAAGCTTTTCCTGTCCTTCTTGCTGCCGCAGCGCTTTCGGCTTGTGCGGGCTCGCCAAGCCGCGAATATTATGAATTTCAGCCCAAAATCGCCAACCCAAGCGCGATTATTGCGGCAGACATTGGCTTTAATCAGCTTGCCCAACAAAAGGGGCAATGGACCGCTTTTCGTGAAACAGCCGCTAAGGACGCCATAATGTTCGTGCCGCAACCCACGCTTGCGCTCGAATGGCTGAAGGGCCAGGCAGACCCGGTCGCGCCGGTAAAGTGGCAACCGCATAAGGCGGTCATGTCCTGTGATGGCAAAACGGGTGTAACGACGGGCGTGTGGGAGAGACCGGATGGCGCGGTCGGATATTTCACCAATGTCTGGCAATTTGTCGAGAAAAATGCGCGCGGTGACGGGGAATGGAAATGGGTGCTACACCATAACGACACCTTGGCCGTGCCGCGTGCGCCCAAAGAGATGATTGAAACGAAGGTCGCCAGTTGCAAAGGCCGAGCGTCCGCGACGTTCACTACCCGGCCTCAGGGTGCAACAATAAAGACCGGCTATGCGGGTGATCAATCCTTGAGTTACACCTACATCGTTCAGCCCAGCGGCGCACGCACCGTCGAAATCAAATTATGGAATGGCGATGCAACCGAGACCGTCATCATGGATGAGGTTGCGCCGCAACGATGATCGAATTGTTTCTTTCGGCCTTTATCACCTTTTTCGTAGTGATCGACCCGCCGGGTTGTGCGCCGATTTACGCCAGCCTGACCAAGGGCGCCAATGCAACCCAGCGCCGCAATATGGCGTTGCGTGCCGTCATGGTTGCGTCGGGGATATTGCTGGTTTTTGCGTTGTTCGGCGAACAATTGCTGGGCGCGCTGCATATTGAATTGAACAGCTTCCGGATTGCAGGCGGAATCATGCTGTTCCTGATCGCCATCGACATGGTATTTGAAAAGCGCACGTCACGCCGCGAAGAACGCGCGCAGAAAATCATCGACACGCCCGAGATTGAGGACGTTTCTGTCTTCCCCATGGCCATGCCGATGATCGCAGGGCCAGGGTCCATTGCCTCGGTCATGCTGCTTATGTCGCAAAATAGCGGGATTGACCGCGCTGGCGTCATTTTGGCGGCACTGGGAACCGTGCTTGTCCTGACGCTTTTGGCGTTGCTCGCCGCTGGTCCCATCATGCGCGTTTTGGGTGCCAATGCTGAAGCCGTGATCACGCGGCTATTGGGTGTGCTGCTCGCCGCATTGGCCGCGCAATTCGTCATTGATGGCCTGAGGGCGAGCTTTCTGGGCTGATTATTGAAGCGTTACGCGGTCGTCGGACCCATCATGTCGTCCGAAAAATTGCATCAATTGCACAATAGTGTCGGCGCGGTCGGATAGCCCGCGCGCTTCCAACAAGGCTTGCTTGGCTGCGAAATCAAACGGCGCGATTTGGGCAATGGCATTAACCAGAGAATAATCGTCCAGCTGCGACACCGCCGCCCAATCGACGCTATACCCTTGCGATTCGGCAAAGCGGCGTGATTCGATTTCAATCGACGCGCGTTCGGCCAATGACAGCGCTTCGCCCATCTCATCTTCGTCCCACAATTCGGCCTCAACTTGGCGAAAGCTTGTGGCCACATTCAATTCCTTGATCACCGAAAAGCGTTGCACGCCTTCAAGAATGATATTGTATCGCCCATCGTCTAGCGCCTCCACATCGTGAATCCGTGCAAGACAGCCGACGTTGAACAAAGGCGGCTGGTTGCCTTGCCCCTTGGGCTGGATCATACCGATCTTGCGGTCACGGGCCAGCGAATCGCTCACCAGATCGCGATAGCGCGGTTCAAAAATATGCAGCGGCAGTTGCATGCTTGGGAAAATAATCGCGCCGGTGAGCGGGAAAATCGAAATGCGCTGCGTGGTCATCCGAACAGGATCGCTGACAATTTTCGGCGTGTCGCTGCTACCCATGAGTCTTCCAATCCAATTAAAGCAAATATTTCGAGGAGCCGCGCCTTGGCTGCGCCGCCATTCCATTCGCGGTCCGCTGCGATGATATGCAGTAACGCTTCGGCGGACCCGTCACGGTCGCCCCCTGCCATCAGTGCATTGGCAAGTTCCAAGCGCACAGCATGGTCATCAGGTGACGCTGCAACGGCGGCCTTTAACCGCGCCAATTCTTCCGGCGGGACGGCCGCGGCGGCAATGCTCAAGTGCGATCCTGCCTTTCCCAGCGCTGGATCGGCGCGGAGCTCCTCGCTGAGGCTGTCAAAAATAGCCTGCGCCTCATCCTGACGTCCCAATGCGGTCAATGCACGGATCAGCCCGGACAAAGCGGCAGGATGCTCGGGCAATACTGAAAGTACTTCGGCAAACAGGGCATAAGCCTGCTCCGCGCTGTCCTGCACCAAAAGGGCCTCGGCCTCTTCCACAAGCGGTGCGTATTGCGCGGCTGGGTCGGTAACGGCCCTACCAGCGGTGATCGGCAGCTTCTCCAACAATTGGTCAAGCATTTGCCGCAGTTGCGGTTCCGTGCGTGCCGGCGACAGGTCCGAAACGGGCTGCCCCTGAAATATCGCGTAAACCGTTGGAATGGACCGCACCTGAAATTGCGCGGCGATAAACTTGTTCTCGTCGACATTGACCTTGGCCAGTATTACGCCGCGATCGGCATATTCCGCCGCGATCTTTTCCAATATCGGCGTCAGTTGCTTGCACGGTCCGCACCATTCGGCCCAGAAATCGAGGATCACCAAATGCTCCATCGACGGCGCGACAACGTCGGTCCGAAATTGCTCAACGGCTTTTTGTTCGTCGGTGGTCAGGCCCATCGTCGCCAAGTTCAGTCTCCAATCTTCAGGATTCGTTTCATCCCCTATGTGGGCACAGCGATAGCTTTCACAAGACAGGCTTTACCCCGTTTTCGTAAAAAGGCGGCATTTGGGGCTTGCGGGGGGATATACCCCATGCTAACGGCGCGCCTCACCCGTCAGGAATTAGTTGCCTGACCGCCAGAGCGGGCGTAGCTCAGGGGTAGAGCACAACCTTGCCAAGGTTGGGGTCGAGGGTTCGAATCCCTTCGCCCGCTCCAGTTTTTCGATAGTTTTGATGACTGCCATCGCTGCCCTTGGGGGGAAGCGAAACAGGGTATTTTTTAAGTATATTAATGCGTTGAGAGTGATGGCCGCTTTGCGGGAAGCTATTGGCAACCTCCGCACTAAATGCTATTTGTTCCCTTTACGTTCGAATCGTCGATTAGGGGCTATATTAATGTCAGATATGGAGCCTGTGCATCTGCAAGAGGATCGGGCGACGGGTGACCGCTTCCTTGTTTATGGAACCGATAACGGACCTAAGGTAGAAATTTACTACCAAGGAACCGAACTTTGGATGACACAGGCCCAAATCGCCGACCTGTATGGTCGTGACGTTTCGACAATTTCGCGCCATATTAGTAGTATATTGGAAGAAGGCGAACTGGACGAGAGCAATTTGCATAAAACGCAAATTGCATCATCAACCAAACCAATCACGCTCTACAGCTTAGATATGGTGATCTCCGTCGGCTACCGCGTCTCGTCAAAGCAAGCCACTTTGTTCCGCAGATGGGCCACAGACAAGCTGGTACAATTCGCCACGAAGGGATTCGTCGTAGATGCCACTCGGCTCAAGAGTCCCGATTATCGTGACCGCGTTGCTGAGCTACGCGATATCATCAGGGACATCCGGTCGGACGAAGCCAATGTCTATCGCGAGCTACGTTCGATCTGTGCAATGTGCCAAGATTATGATGGCACTTCAGACGAGTGGCACGAATTCTATAAAAACACGCAAGCCAAGCTAATTTATGCGGTCGCGTCACATACCCCTGCCGAAGTTCTCAAACTCAGAGCCGACTCCAATGCACCCAACATGGGGCTTCAAACATGGCCTAATGACAACATCAGAAAAGCTGACGTCACTACGTCTAAGAACTATCTGGCAGACCGAGAAATAAAAGAGCTTAATCGCCTTACGACCATTTTGCTCGATATATTTGAAGATCAACTGGACATTGGGCGGTTGAAGACGATGGTTGAAGCAGGGCATTTACTCGACAAACAGCTAAAAGATTTAGGTAGGTCAGTGCTGCACTCCGGTGGACTTGTATCCATGAAGGATGCCAAAAGACACGCCGAACGTGAATATGACAAGTTTAAAGCAAAGGTTAAAGCGTTGCGCCATGAAGCGGCTGACAAGGTGATTTCTGAAATTAAAACTGCGCAAAAAGGTCTTCCAAGAGGCACGAAGAAATAGCGATGAGCTAACGGCAGACTTTCAAGCCATGCCGGAAAAGCGGTGTTTGGGCGCCATATCTTAACCCCCCCGCACAAACGTGCTGCGCGTCAATCGCGTTACCAACCCTGCCAAACCATCATAATTTGCGCGGTGATAGGCGGAGTCGGGGGCCAATTGTGCCGTTAGGCGGCGGTGGGCTTCGCCCAAGGCATGATAGGGCACGCTGGGGAGTAAATGGTGCAGCGCGTGGTAGCGCAGCCCTACGGGCGCCCAGATCGATGCCAGTACGCCGGGTGGCGGCACGTTGACGCTGTCTAGGAACTGCGCAGTGACGCTTAACGGCTCCCCGTCATTTTCCCATAAATGGGCCACAAGCGTGCGGATCTGATTCAGCACGGCAACGCTGGAGACGATGGCCAAAAATATCAGAAAGGCATTCATCGGAATATAGCCGCTGAACACGCCGCCCAGCAGGACAATTGACCAAATGCTCGCGGCGGTTTCTTGTATGATCCAGTTGCGATGCGCTTCGCCCTCGGCCGGACGGCGGCGGAAGGCGGGATTGATTGCAAGGCCTGAATATCGTTCCACCACAATCTGGCGAAGCGCGGGAATGAACAGCGAAAGCGGCGCAAGCACGGCGTTGCGAAATAGCAAAGCAAAGGGTGCGAGCAAAGAGGCGAATAGGAACAAGGGTAATGTCCAAGGCTTCATCAACGCCAGCGGCAGATATTCCGGATCTTGATCCGTACCATAGCGCGTGCGCGCATGGTGGAGATTGTGAATGCCTTCGTACATATACGACGGCACGAGCAAGGGCACACCGATCACCGCGTTAAAGCCAAAGCGGAAACCGGGTAGCGCCGAATGCTTTACATGGCTGACTTCATGGATGAAGCCTCCGGCGCGATAGAGCGCAAGCACCGATATCAGAGCCGCCACGCATTGCAGCCAAAGATTGCCGGAAAGGATCGCAACGGCAAGGCCAGCATAGCCCAAAAACGCAGAAGCCAGAAAGTCAGACCAGAAAATGCGTGGGTTGGGCGTGCCCAAGTCGCGCGTCAATTCCGCCACAGCGCGCAGCATCGCCTTATCATCGGGCACGCGCTTGAGCGCAGCCGCGCGCATCGCAACATCACTATCCGGCTGGACATCTGTTGCAGGGGTATGCGCGGTCAGAGTGCTGTTACGCATAGGCGAATCAAAGGGGCCAGCTATTGTCATGCACCTTAGATAAGCGCCAGTCATGGCGAGAAAATGGCAGAATGCCCGAATTATGGCGCTGTTGTCTCCCTTGCGCCCATCAAATGCGTCATGACCGCCGCCGCAATTTGCGGCCTTATGCGCGTTCCTAGAGGTACAACGTCTAAAGGCTTGTCAGGCGCTCGGCGTCCGCTAAATAGCCCGTATGTTAGGTGTTTGCTATTATCCCGAACATTGGCCGGAAGAATTTTGGGCGCGTGACGCCCGTCGGATGCGTGCGCTTGGGCTGACCTATGTGCGTATCGGCGAATTCGCCTGGGGGCGGATCGAAAAAAGCGAAGGCGTTTTTGATTGGGCGTGGATGGACCGCGCGATCGAAACCCTCGGCGCTGCGGGCCTCAAGGTCGTGTTGGGGACACCGACCGCAACACCGCCGAAATATTTGTGCGCAAAATATCCTGATATTCTGCCGGTTGATATTCACACCGGCCAAGTTCGCGGGTTCGGGTCGCGGCGACATTATGATTTTTCAAGCGAAACCTATTTGATGCAGGCGGAACGCATTACTGACGCAATGGCGCGGCGATATGGCGGCCACCCCCATGTTGTGGGTTGGCAGACGGACAATGAATTATGCTGCCACGACACGACAATGAGCGCATCGCCAGCGGCCTTGGAAAAGTTCCGCGCTTATTGCGCGCAGCGTTATGGCGATATCGAAACGTTGAATGCGGCATGGGGCAATGTGTTCTGGTCGATGGAATATGATGGCTTCGACCAGATCGAGCTTCCCTTTTTCACGGTGTGTGAGACGAACCCGGCGCACCGTTTGGCCTATCGCCGTTTTGCATCGGAGCAAGTCGTGCGTTTTCATGACGTCATGATATCCGCGATTCGCCGTCATGCCGGGCCTGACCAATGGGTGACGCACAACATCATTCCGCCGGCTACAACTGGCGTTGATAATGCCGCTTTGACGCGGGCGCTCGATTTCGTGAGCTATGACAATTATCCGCTCGGCTTTTCGGATCAATTGATGGCGAAGGCGTCGGCGGAGGAATGGAAGCCGTTTATGCGCACGGGACATCCTGACCTTGCCGCGCTGAATTTCGATTCGGTGCGCGGGCTGTCCAAGGGGGCGTGGTGGGTGATGGAGCAGCAGCCGGGTCCGGTAAACTGGGCACCGCATAATCCGCGCCCTGCGCCCGGTATGGTGCGCCATTGGACGCTGCAGGCCTTTGCCCATGGCGCGGCCTGTGTTGCCTATTTTCGCTGGCGGCAAGTGCCATTTGCGCAGGAACAAATGCATGCAGGGCTATTGCGGCCCGACGATATGCCTGCGACGGCATGGGCCGAGGTCGAGCAGGTGGCGGCAGAGATGCAGTTGCTGGGCGATGTGTCGGCGGTGGCGCCCAAGGCCCCTGTGGCGATCATCATTGATCCGGTGTCGGGCTGGGTCGATGATATTGAGCGTCAAGGCGCAGGCTATCGATATGATGCCGTCATATTCCAATATTATTGCGCGCTGCGCGGCGCGGGCGTCGATGTGGACTTCGTGTCGGCAGGCGAAGCGCGGCTGGATGGTTATCGCCTGATTGTCGTGCCAACGCTGGCGGTATTGGATGATGCTGCGTTCGATGCGTTGAAAGCGAGCGAGGGCCTGTTACTATTTGGTCCGCGCTGCGGCGCAAAGACGGAGGAGTTTTCTATTGTTGAGGGCCTGCCGCCGGGACGATTGCGAGAATTTGTGCCGATCAAGGTGACGTCGGTAGAAACGCTGCGTCCAGATTGTAACGGGACCATCACGTACAAGAATTCGGTGCATGAAAGCGGACGTTGGCGCGAAACGATCGAGGTCGGCGCGGCGGATATCATCGCCACCTATGAAGATGGCGCACCCGCCGCAGTCCGGTCAGGACGGAGCGTGTATCTCGCGACGTTGACCGACGACGCGTGTGTCAAAAACATGCTGGTTGATTTGTGTGCTGAGGCTGGGGTTGCGATAACGCTGCTGCCGCCGACATTGCGCTTGCGCCGCCGGGGTGATCTGACCTTTGCGTTCAATCTTGCCGAAACGCACGCGCATGCCCCTGCGCCAGACGGCGCAATATTCGTCATCGGCAGCCCCGAAATCGAACCCTTTGGCGTTGCTGTCTGGCGTTAGCGCTCTTTGGTTGCGCTAAATTTCAGGTCCGGATGCTTTTCCTGCTGATACCCCACATCCCATGACGAGCGCGCCATAAACACAGGGTGGCCATCGCGATCCTTGGCCATATTGCCGCCGTTGAACGACACAAATTGCGCCAATGCGCTTTCCGAACCGATCAGCCAGCGCGCAGTGTCATATGGCGCAGCTTCCAAGAAAGCATCGACCTTATACTCCGCCTCAAGCCGAGAGATCAGCACGTCCAATTGCAATTGCCCGACAACGCCAATGACCCAATTGGAACCGATTTCAGGGTAGAATACCTGAATGACGCCCTCTTCGCTCAAGTCATCGAGCGCCTTGCGCAATTGCTTGGTCTTGGTGGGGTCGCGCAACACGACACGGCGCAAGATTTCCGGTGCAAAATTTGGCAGGCCGGTAAAGCGCACCTCATTGCGTTCCGACAAGGTATCGCCAACACGCAGCGTGCCATGGTTGGGAATACCGATGATGTCGCCGGGTTCGGCGCTGTCGGCAATTTCGCGGTCTTGGGCAAAAAACAGGATTGGCGAATGAATCGCCACCGGCTTTCCAAGCCCGGATGGCGTCAGCTTCATGCCACGCTTGAACGTGCCTGAGCACAGCCGCATGAATGCGATACGGTCACGGTGTTGCGGGTCCATATTGGCCTGCACCTTAAAAATAAAGCCGGTGACTTCCTTTTCCGACGGATCGATATTGCCCTTTGAACTTGGCTGTGGCCGGGGTGGGGGGGCGAAGGCCGCAATGGCGTTGATCAGCTCGATCACGCCAAATTCTTTCAACGCAGACCCGAAATAGACTGGAGTCAGGTCGCCGTTCTGGAACGCGGTCAGGTCAAAGTCCGCATATCCCGCCTGCGCAAGTTCCGCTTCCTCGCGCAGCCGGGTTACGCCCGCTGGCGTTAGCACTTGTTCCAGCGTGGTGGCGTCAAGCCCGCTATGATCGCTAATCTTGCCTTCAAATGCCTTACTGTCGCCCGACGGTTGGCTGAGGCGGCCGCTATTGAAATCATATAGGCCTTCAAATTCACCGCCCATGCCAACGGGCCAATTCATCGGGCAGACATCCAGCGCGAGTGCGTCGGCGACCTCATCAATCGTTTCAAACGCGGCGCGGCCTTCGCGGTCTACCTTATTGACGAAGGTGATGATCGGCACGCTGCGCAGGCGGCAGACTTCAAACAGCTTGCGGGTTTGCGGCTCAATACCTTTGGCCGCATCAATGACCATGATGGCCGAATCGACCGCCGTCAGCGTCCGGTAGGTGTCTTCTGAAAAATCTTCATGCCCCGGCGTATCGAGCAAGTTGAAAACAATGCCATCTTTCTGGAACGTCATCACCGATGATGTGACCGAAATTCCGCGTTGTTGTTCGATCTTCATCCAGTCCGAACGCGCGCGCCGGGCTTGCCCGCGTGCCTTGACTTCACCGGCCAAGTGAATCGCGCCACCTTGCAGGAGCAATTTCTCCGTCAGCGTGGTCTTACCAGCATCAGGGTGGGAAATAATGGCAAAGGTCCGTCGGTTCAGCGTCATGCCGCGCGGCTTAGGGGCGATTGATTAACGCTTCAACCCGTTTGTCAGCAGATCAGTGGCAATCGCCCGGCCCTTTTTATCCGCGCAGCACTGCACCCAATTTTGCGGCCGCGGCGATGACCTTGTCTGAAATGGCTTTCAGTTCGTCATCGCTATAGCTCTTTTCCGTCGGCTGAAGCGTAACTTCAATCGCAAGGCTCACTTGCCCTTCAGGCACGCCTTGTCCGGCGAAGCGGTCGAACAGGCGGACCGCCACGATATCATCCTTGTCGCAACCCTTTATGGCGCGAACCAGATCATGCGCAGGCATGTCTGCCGCGACCAGAAACGCAAAATCGCGCGTCACCGCTTGCAACGCTGGTGGTGTGAACGCTGGCCGCATGAAGCCGCTCGCTTTCTTTAACGGTATGGCATCCAAAAAGATTTCCGCCGCCACGACAATGCCATCAAGGTCGAACGCCTTTGCAGTTGCCGGGTGTAAAGTGCCAAAGGCCGCCAATATGTTTTTTGGCCCCATGCGCAAGGTGGCCGACTGCCCCGGATGATAATGCGCGCCCGCATCGTCCATTACCAGCAAGCCGTCGGTGGCGACGCCTGCGGCCTTCAGCAAGGCAATCGCTTCTGCCTTTGCGTCAAAAGCGTCAAAGCGTGCGGCCTTACCCGCTGCCCAGTTTCGTGCCGAACGTTCACCCGCCAGCACGATTCCTGCAGTTGCGCGCTCGTCGCTCGTGCCGTCAGTGCCAACGAAGTAGCGCCGCCCAATCTCGAATAGCCGAACCGAAGATGCGCCGCGATCCATGTTGCGTTGTGCCGCCGAAAGCAGCCCAGGCAACAAAGAAGGTCGCATGACCTTCATGTCCTCGGAAATCGGGTTAGCTAGGCCCCATGCGCCACCACCAAAGGCGTCGGCCGCCTTTTGCGGCAGAAAGGACCAGTTGATGGCTTCATTCAGCCCGCGTGCCGCCGCTGCGCGCCGGACTTTGCGTTCCAAGGATTGCGCGGGCGTCGCGGTGGGCTTGGCCACGCCATCGGCGCGGGGCAATGGCACCGACACGACATTGTCGAGGCCAACCATGCGAACAACTTCTTCCACAATATCGGCGGGTCCATCAACGTCGCGACGCCATGATGGCACACTTATGCTCCAGTCCGATGTGACCGAAAAGCCAAGTTTTTCAAGAATGTTGCGCTGTTCCTCTGGCGGCACATCAACCCCGCCGAGGCGGCGGCAATAATCGGTATCATAAGAAAATATGCGCGGCGCAACGGGCGCTTGGCCAGCGCGGGTGATGGCGCTTGCGGTGCCGCCGGTCAGGTCAAGAACAAGCTTTGTGGCAATTGCCAGCCCGTCGTCGAGAAAGGCGGGATCAACGCCGCGCTCAAAACGCTGGCGCGCGTCGCTCGTCAGGCCAAGCTTCTGTCCCGTGCGGGCAATATGTTCAGGATCGAAAAACGCGCATTCGATGAGGACATTCGTTGTGCCTTCGGAAACACCGCTATGTTCGCCGCCCATGATGCCGCCAATGTCATGCACCATCGCGTCGTCGGCTATGACGGTCATGCTGGCATCCAACGTGTAGCTTTTGCCGTTGAGCGCAACCATCTGTTCGCCGTCCACTGCTTTGCGCGCTACCAGCGCACCCTTTAGCTTATCTTGGTCATAGACGTGTAGGGGGCGGCCAAGGTCAATCGACAGGAAATTGGTGATGTCGACCAAGGCAGAAATCGGCTTTTGGCCAATCGCTTTCAACTTGGCGCGCATCCATTCCGGCGAGTCAATATTGCGCACGCCCAAGACCGATTGCGCATAAAATGCCGGACAGCCGGCTACGTCATCGGTGCGGACGTTCGGCGCTGGGTC
Organism: Sphingorhabdus sp.; assembly: GCF_050921905.1. NCBI lineage: Bacteria > Pseudomonadati > Pseudomonadota > Alphaproteobacteria > Sphingomonadales > Sphingorhabdaceae > Sphingorhabdus > Sphingorhabdus sp. Next base: position 2,062,486 of record NZ_CP050888.1, read on the forward strand.
GCTACCCTCCAAGGGCGCGGACAGGTCAATTTTATACACCTCGCCCAGCGGCTTTAGCGTGCCCAGCCCTGCTGCGGCCAGATCGCGCGCAATGCCACGCACGCCCATGCAATCCTGCCGATTGGGCGTAATGCTGACATCGATGACCGGGTCGTCAAGACCCGCCCAATCAGCATAGACTTGCCCGACTGGCGCATCGTCTGGAAGTTCGATAATACCATCATGGTCATCGCCAAGTTCAAGCTCAGCAATGGAACACATCATGCCGTTCGATTCGACGCCGCGGATGGCCGCTACCTTCAGCAGCATGCCATTGGCGGGTACCACTGCGCCAGCCGGGCCAAAGACGCCAAGCATGCCTGCACGCGCGTTAGGCGCGCCGCATACAACCTGAAGCGGTTCCCCGCCTGCGTCGACTGACAGGACTTGCAGCTTGTCCGCTTGCGGGTGCGGGGCGGCGCTGATGACCCTTGCAATGCGGAAGGCGGACAAGGCGTCAGCCGGGTTTTCAATACCTTCGACTTCCAAACCAATGCGGTTCAGGCAGTCAGCGACGGCTGGCATATCCGCGTCGGTGTCGAGATGCTCTTTAAGCCACGAAAGGGAGAATTTCATTGACAGTATCCCTTTCGTGCCCCGGACAGCGATCCGGGGCCCAGAATCAAAAGCGTTGAGAATTTCATGCGCCTACGCCTCCGCTTAGCGTCGGTACATCGAGCGCATTGAACCCATAATGTTGCAGCCAGCGATTATCGCCATCAAAAAACGCACGCAGATCATCCATGCCATATTTCAGCATCGCCAGACGATCGACGCCTGTGCCAAAGGCAAAGCCCTGCCACACATCGGGATCAAGCCCGCAGGCCGCAATAACCTTACGGTGGACCATTCCGGAACCCAGCACTTCCATCCAGCCTTCGGCCCCGCCGATAACGCGTTTGCCGTTAATGACGGAATAGCCGACATCAACCTCCACCGAAGGCTCGGTGAATGGGAAATAGCTTGGGCGCAGACGCAGGACGACATCCTCGCGTTCGAAATAGGCCTTTAAAAATGTCTCCAGCGTCCATTTCAGATGGCCCAGATGGATGCCCTTGTCGATGACAAGGCCTTCAATCTGGTGGAACATCGGCGTATGCGTTGCATCGCTGTCGCTGCGGTAGACGCGGCCCGGCGCGATGATGCGGATGGGTGGTTCCTGTGACGTCATGGTGCGGATTTGCACGGGCGATGTGTGCGTGCGCAACACCATTTTTTGGCCATCGCGGGCCATATCGTCGGGGAAATAAAATGTGTCGTGCATCGCGCGGGCCGGATGCGTTTCGGGAATGTTGAGTGCGGTGAAATTGTGCCAGTCATCCTCAATTTCCGGCCCCTCGGCCACGGCAAAGCCCATATCGGCGAAAATCTCTGCCAGCTCGTCCATAACTTGGCTAACGGGGTGGATGGTCCCACGCGGGGCGTCTGGCGCAGGCAGCGTCATGTCGACACGCTCGGTGGCGAGGCGGCGGTTTAGCTCTGCCGTTTCAACATCTGCCTTCTTTGCTGTGAGCGCGGTTGTGATGCTTTCACGCAAACCGTTGATGATCGGCCCTTGGGTTTGCCGTTCCTCGGGCGACATTGAACCGAGCGTCTTTAACAGAGCAGTTAACTCGCCGTTTTTTCCCAGCACCGCAATGCGTGCGGATTCCAGCTCGTCCATGTCTTTCGACCTCTCGACCAATTGCATCAGTCGTTTGCCGATTGCCTCAATATCCATAATTTCGTCATTCCCGCGAAGGCGGGAATCTAACTCCCGCACGTTCCTAAATTTCACAGCTTCCGCGATGGCAGAGTTGGAAAGCCCAAATCAACCGCCAAATCGCGCCAATTCGGGTTTTCCATCTCGATCAGGTTGATTTTCCACTGCCTATTCCATTTCTTGATCTGCTTTTCCCGCAATATTACCGTTTCCATTGTGGCATGCTGTTCGTACCAAATAAGCATCTTTACATTATGGTCGGCGGTAAAGCCTTCAAATATGCCTTCGCGGTGCTGATGCAGTCGTTGCATCAGATGCGATGTGACGCCCACATATAACGTCCCGTAGCGGCGGCTTGCTAAGATGTAGACTGTCGGTTGGAAGTCCGCGTGCATAAAGATGTCCGGAGTTGGATCCCCGCCTGCGCGGGGATGACGAGGGTAAAATTCACTGCCTGAACTGCATAAGCAAAAGGGCGCGAACGGCAAGTGCCGCCCACGCCCTTTTGCGCATGTATCGAAGTGAGAGGCTTAAGCTGCCTTAGACAGCGCCGCTTTCGACTGCGCAATGATGGTGCTAAACATCGCGGCTTCGTGCATCGCAAGATCTGCAAGCACTTTCCGGTCCAGCTCTACGCCAGCAAGCTTCAAACCATGCATGAACACGCCGTAGGTCATGCCTTCGGCGCGGACTGCGGCGTTGATGCGCTGGATCCACAATGCGCGGAAGTTCCGCTTGTTTACCTTACGGTCGCGATATGCATATTGGCCGGCCTTTTCGACGGCTTGGCGTGCAACGCGGATCGTATTTTTGCGACGGCCATAATAGCCCTTCGCCTGCTCTAAAATTCTTTTATGTTTGGCTTTGGTGGTCACACCACGTTTGACGCGTGCCATAATCTATATCCTTTAGTTAAAAAACGTACGCGCAGTCTTACAGACCGTAGGGCGCCCATTTCTTGATTGTCTTGGCATCGGGATCAGAGATCACGCTGGTGCCTCGGTTTTGGCGGATATACTTCGCATTATGGCTGCTCAAACGGTGCCGCTTTCCAACGACGCCATGTTTGATCTTGCCTGTTGCGGTGATTTTGAAGCGTTTCTTCACACCGCTCTTGGTCTTGAGCTTGGGCATTTTGGTCTCCTTTGTTGAGTCCGTATCAAGCCGACATGGCAGCCCTATTGGCCAGCCCGCTTATTCGGAAGGCGCGCGCCTAGCGGGATTCGCATGCGAATGCAAGTCTATTGCCCGTACGAAGGCTCCGGAAGCTGCAATGCTTGCAGCGGCTGACCCACCTGCTGCGCGCGTGCATGGATCGATGCGCTGCTGATCGCGCGCGGCATGGCGAGATAATGGCCAGGGGACATGCCCATGAATTGATGGAATTCACGATTAAAATGGGCTTGGTCAAAATATTGTCCGTCCATCGCATCGGACCATTTCAGATCCGGATGCTGCATGGCATTGGCCAATGTTCGCAAAAAACGTTGGCGACGCAGCATGAATTTGGGCGGAAAACCGAAGATCCGGCGCGCGAGCCGCTCAAGCCGTTGTTGGCCCATACCAGAGGCTTCTGCAAGGTCGCGCACATTGCCGATCTCGGGGTTGGCTATGGCGTGGTGGATGTTGTCAATTTCCGCTTCCAGCGGGTCGGGGTCGCCAAGGGATTGCAGCATGACGTGATCGAACAGCGCTGCAATTTGCTCCGGATCGGTGATCCCGTCTATTTGGTGCCTTAACTGCGCAAGCCGCGCGAATTCAGGGGCCGCATCCACCGCACTTACTCTGTCGGCCCAACGATCTGCCGGACAGCCAACGATCCGATACCAACCCAAAGGCAATAATCCCAGCCCGACAAGCTGTATGTTGCGAAAGCGCACCAATGCGGCCCGGCCCGTTGGCCCAGAAATGCTGTCTGCGGGAATATCGAGCGGATCCAAGCCGACAGTGTTGCCCCTTGCTTGCCCGCGCAGGGCAAAACGCACTGTTGCCCATTCAGGATAGAGGAAATCCTCCTGTTCCGAACCGTTGCTGCCCGTATCAAGGAAATAATAAGTGGAAAGATAGCGCCGAAGCGGCTTGGCTGGTAAAATGAATTGAATGGTACCTGCGATCGCTAATGATGGCATGCAAGTGCCTCAAGTACATCGTCAAGGCGCGCCGGATCGCCCACCGCAATTACCTGTCCATCCGAAGCTCCGTGAAGCGGCTCCCCCGACCAGTCGCTCATCATGCCCCCTGCGCCCGTTACCACAGGAATCAAAGCAGCAAAGTCATGAAGTTTCAAGCCTGCTTCCACAACGAGGTCGATATGGCCGCTGGCGAGCAATGCGTAATTATAACAATCACCGCCAAACAGCATTTTTTTGTGCGCCGTTCGGGCGGCAAGCTCCCTAAATTGGTCGCCGTCATGCTGATTGAAATATTGCGGTCCAGACGTCGCTAGGGTCGCTGCGGCAAGCGCCCTGCACGATCGGGTTTGCACCGGCGCGCCGTTCAGCGTTGTCGGATAGCCCGCCGCGCCAACCCAGCGTTCGCCGTTTATGCATTGGTCAATGACGCCAAGCACCGGCCAATTATCCTCTAGCAAGGCAATCAGCGTTCCAAATATGGGCCGCCCGGCCATGAAGCTGATTGTGCCATCGATTGGATCGATAATCCAGCTTCGGCCAGAAGTGCCGCTTTTTTCGCCAAATTCTTCGCCAATGATACCGTCGCGCGGGCATTCAGCATCCAATATCCGGCGGATGGCGCTTTCGCCTGCGCGGTCAGCCTCAGTAACGGGCGAGGCATCTGACTTTGTTTCCTGTGCGAAGGTTGACCGGAAAAACGGGCGGATTGCTTGCCCGGCGGCATCCGCCAAGCGATTGGCAAGGAGGATATCGGCAGGTGTCATTAATCGAACAGGGAGCTAACCGAGCTTTCGTCCGTAATCCGCTTGATCGCCTCACCCAACAAGGGCGCAATCGGAAGCTGGCGGATTTTCGTGCTCGCATTGGCGGCATCCGACGCCCTAATCGAATCGGTGATGACCAACTTTCGTAACGACGATGCGTTGACGCGGTTGACGGCCTCACCAGACAATACGCCATGCGTGATATAGGCAACAACATCGGACGCGCCGGCCGCTTTCAAGGCGTCGGCGGCATTGCACAATGTGCCAGCGCTGTCGGCAATGTCGTCGATCAGGATGCAGAAGCGGTCCTTTACGTCGCCGATGATGTTCATAACTTCGGATACACCTGCTTTTTCGCGTCGCTTGTCGACGATTGCAAGCGGCGCGTCGTCGAGGCGTTTGGCGAGCGCGCGGGCGCGGACAACGCCGCCAACATCGGGGGATACGACAGTGATGTTTTTGTCGCCGTGCCGCTCCAATATGTCCGCGCTCATGACGGGCGCGCCATAGAGATTGTCAGTGGGAATATCAAAAAAGCCCTGAATCTGGCCAGCGTGCAAATCAACGGTCAACACCCGGTCGGCGCCCGCCTCGGTAATGAGATTGGCAACGAGCTTGGCAGAAATGGGCGTGCGCGGTCCGGGCTTCCGATCCTGACGCGCATAGCCGAAATAGGGCAAAACGGCTGTAATGCGCTTGGCCGACGCACGGCGCAACGCGTCGATCATGATCAGCAGTTCCATCAAATTGTCATTTGCGGGATGGCTGGTGGATTGAATCACAAACATATCTTCGCCGCGGACATTTTCGTGAATTTCTACGAAAATTTCATTGTCGGCGAAACGACGAACGCTGGCGTTGGTCAGCGGCAATTTCATATAATCGGCAATACCCTGCGCCAGCGGCAGGTTGCTGTTGCCTGTCATTAACTTCATATGCGTGTCCCCAGGATCTTTTATGACGCTCTAGCGATGCGAGGCTGGCCTGACAATCGGCTTGCTCCGCTAGTTTGTGGACAATAAGGGTGGAGACATGACAAATCAGCTTAATATTGCAATGGCGCAGCTTAATCAGCGCGTCGGCGACCTTGCAGGTAACGCGGCCGCAATGCTGGAGTGGCGCGTAAAGGCCGGGCCAGTTGATCTGATCGTGTTTCCTGAACAGCAACTGATTGGCTATCCGGCCGAAGATCTGGTGCTGAAGCCTGCATTTGCGGCACGGGCCGCCGAACAATTGGCCAAACTCGCGGCTGCAACCGCGGACGGCGGGCCAGCGATGCTCGTTGGCTCGATTTTTATGGATGATGGCGCGTTGTATAACGGCATTGCCTTGCTGGACGGCGGACGGATTGCCGCTGTGCGATACAAGCATGAATTGCCCAATTACGGGACTTTTGATGAAAAGCGGATTTTTGCGGCGGGTCCGTTGCCAGAGCCTGTCGAATTTCGCGGTGTGCGTCTGGGTGTGCCTATTTGCGAAGATGGCTGGTTGGAGCCCGTTAGCCTGCACTTAAAGGAACGCGGCGCGGAACTGCTGATTTCGACCAATGGTAGCCCCTATGAAATCGACAAGGATGACCGGCGGCTGGAGCAAGTGTTTGCTGCGCGGGTTCGCGAAACCGGATTGCCATTAATGTTCCTGAACCGCGTCGGCGGACAGGATGAGCTGGTCTTTGACGGCAGCTCCTTCGTGCTGAATGCCGATGGCGCAGTTGCGCACCGCCTGCCTGACTGGGAAGAACATCTGCGCATGACGCATTGGCACCGCAGCGCGGGAGGCTGGGAATGTGCAGATGGCCCTAAGGCGCTTTGGGAGGAGCATCCCGCCGATATCTATAGCGCGATGGTCGTTGGCTTGCGCGATTATGTCGACACCAATCGCTTTCCAGGCGTGGTGCTTGGCATGTCGGGCGGCATCGACAGCGCATTATGTGCCGCTATCGCCGCAGACGCGCTTGGACCGGATCGCGTCTGGTGCGTCATGCTGCCCAGTCGCTACACCAGCCAATTGAGCCTACATGACGCCGCCGAATGCGCCGCGATGATCGGGTGCAAGATCGACACTATCCCCATTTCGCCAGCAGTCGAGGCGTTTGACGATATGCTGTCGGGCAGTTTCGCCGACCGCGATGTCGACATTAGCGAAGAAAATATCCAGTCGCGAATCCGGGGCGTCACGCTCATGGCGTTGTCCAACAAATTTGGCCACATGCTGCTGACGACCGGTAACAAAAGCGAGATGAGCGTCGGCTATGCGACGATCTATGGTGACATGGCGGGCGGATATAATCCGTTGAAGGACGCTTATAAAATGACCGTCTTTGCCATTTCAAAATGGCGGAATGGCCATAAACCAAGATTTGCCCTTGGCCGTGACGGGCCAGTGATTCCCGACAATATCATCACCAAGCCACCCAGCGCAGAATTGCGACCGGACCAGAAAGACAGCGATTCGCTGCCCGATTACCCCATTCTCGATAAGATGCTGCATGCATTGGTGGAGGAGGAGCGGTCCGTGGATGAGGTTGTCGCGCTTGGCTTTGACAGGGACGCGGTCACGCGGATCGAACATTTGCTCTATCTCGCCGAGTATAAACGGCGGCAGGCACCGCCGGGCGTAAAGCTTGGGACCCGCAATTTTGGCCGCGACCGGCGTTACCCGATCACCAACGCCTTCCGCAGCGGCGGATAATCTGCGCGTCCTGTAAGTGGACACTGGAAATCGCGCCGCGTGCGCCTTATTGGAGTGCCATGGCGTTTTTCAAAGATGTATCGTTCCGCAACGCAGGCAGCGACCTGGTGGGGTTTCTGCGCACGTCCGGCCGGCACAGCCCTTGGCTGTTTTTGGCGGCCTGCGTGCCGACGGCTATCATCATGTACACATTTTATCTCGATTCCATCGAGAAGGCTACGCCACCGCCGCGCGAGATCATTTATATTGAAAGCTGGCCCGCCACACGCTCGCTTGAAGAAACTAAGGCAGCAATTGCCGAACGCCAAAAGTACAAAGACGAAATGCGCGCCCGTGAAAAGGAAGCGTATAAGGCATTTGGACGGGCGGTCGGGATGGACGTCGACAAGATAGATCGCGATGCACAAAGCGCGCAGGAGGCAAAGAAAGCCGATGCGGCTCCGGCTTCTTTAGGAGCGGGGCAATAGCTATCGCCAGCGACCTTCGGTTCATGGCGGCCGCTTTGTCGCTCGCTGAACGCGGTGTTGGGCGAACCGGTCAGAATCCTTCCGTTGGCTGTATCATCGTGAAAGACGGCCGGGTCATAGGACGCGGGTGGACGCAGCCCGGTGGCCGTCCACATGCAGAGGCCATGGCACTGGCGCAAGCTGGAGAAGCGGCGCGCGGCAGTACAATCTACGTCACGCTGGAACCCTGCACACATATGTCACAACGCGGCCCGGCTTGTGCGCAATTATTGACCGAAGCAGAGCCCGCGAGAGTTGTTATTGCATTGCAAGACCGCGATCCACGCACTGCTGGCGCTGGCATGGAGGCGCTCAAAGCTGCGGGAATTGCGGTCACCACTGACGTCATGGCATCCCAAGCGCGGCAAAGCTTGGCTGGCTTTATGAGCCGGATAGATCGCGGCCGCCCTTTTGTAACCTTGAAGATCGCAAGCTCGCTAGACGGCCAAATCGCGATGGCGGATGGCAGCAGCCGGTGGATCACTGGCGACGTTGCGCGCGCGCATAGCCATGTCGAACGGGCACGCACCGACGCAATGTTATTGGGGGCAGGGACCGTCCGTGCCGATGCACCGCAATTGAACGTCCGGCTCGCAGGGCTGGGTGCATACCAACCCCGCAGGATCATGCTTGGCAGCGCCGCCGCGCCGCCGGGCTGGGAGGTTATTCGAACCCCGCAGGATATTGCGAAATTGGGCTGCAACACTTTGCTGATTGAAGGCGGCGCTGCGACAGCGGCCGCGTTCTTGCGTGACGGCCTAGTCGACAGGCTCATGCTGTATCGCGCGCCGATATTGCTTGGCGCTGGCAAGGCATGTTTGAACGACATCGGGCTTACCCAACTTCAGGATGCCCATGGAATCTGGCAGATTTCGGATGCCCGCAGCCTTGGCAAGGACCGTCTCGAAGTCTACGAAAAAACGAATTAGGAAAAGGGTGCAGCATATATGTTTACAGGTATCATCACGGACGTCGGCAGCATTCGGACATCCGAACAGCGCGGTGACCTGCGCCTCGTCATATCCTGCGCCTATGATATGGATAGCGTTGCCATTGGGGCCTCGATTGCCTGTTCGGGTGTGTGCCTGACTGTCGTTGATAAAGGCGATGGATGGTTCGCGATTGACGCATCGGCAGAAACCGTTTCGCGCACAGCAGCTGGTATGTGGGAACAAGGTACCCGACTGAACCTCGAACGCGCCTTAAAAGTCGGCGATGAACTGGGTGGGCATATTGTTACTGGTCATGTCGATGGTGTTGGACACATCGTCGCCAGCGAAACCATTGGGGACAGTTGGAAAGTCACGGTTGCGGCTCCGTCCAGCCTTGCGGCTTATATCGCGGCCAAGGGCTCGATCACCGTGGACGGCGTATCGCTCACGGTTAATGACATTGCAGATCAAGCCGATGGGTCTGCGCATTTCATGCTGAATATCATTCCGCACACGGCGCAGATGACGACATTAGACACGCTTGATGTCGGGCGGCACGTCAATTTGGAAATTGACGTGCTGGCCCGCTATCTCAAACGGATGGAGGATATCCGCGTGCGTTAAAAGGGAAGCCAGCGCTGCTTTTTGGAAAAGCGCATATACCCTATATTCGCGCCAAGCCGAAGTCCTGCACCGACCCGGATCGGGATCAATGCGACATCGCCGCGACGCAGGTAGCTGGCGTTAAAACCGCCACCCAGATAGGCAGCGCCCTCGGCCGCTGGGAAGCGTCCGTAGATGTCTTCTGTATCGAACAGGTTATAGACCAAAATGAAGGTGCTTCCTGCATTTGCCCCTGCGTCAGGACCAATGGAGGGGCCGGTCCAATAGACCGGCTTTTCGCCTTCCACGCGGTGGTTCAATGTGCCGGACCCATAACGAAGGCCGACTAAAAAAGCGCCGCCGCCTTCACGCCCCACAATATATCCATTGGGGCGACCTTGTTTTTTTAGGATATCCTCAATCAGCAAAGCGAGTCCTTGTGCGCCTTTTCCAAACACGCCTTCAGCGGCGCCAATGAGGTCGTCCTTTTGATATGTATCGCCTGCCGGCACAGCCATTTGCGCTACTTCAACGCCGGGTTGGGTGCCAGAGCCATCTGCGGGCATTGCGTCGGTTGGCACACCGTCTTGCACGACCGTTTCGCCTTGCGCCATTGGCGCAGCTTGTGTGCTGGTATCTGGGCCAGCGGGCGGCGTGCCAAGGTCCGCGTCAATCGCGTCATTCGGATCAACATTACTGATCTGTGCATTCACGGGCGAAGCAAAAAGCGCGCCTGCCGCCAGCAGCACCAACAGGTAATGCATCGGTTTGTGTAATCCTATTTTCGCCAAAAACATGCGGCCCCACCTCAAAAGTTATAATTCCCACGCTATGGACTAGCTGGATGAGCGCATGATGAACAGGCGACAATGCGGGTCCAATGCGCGCTAAATTGAACCTGCGCCCCTAGTTTTCTTCTTATCCGTCGCCTGTGTCAATAACCATTGCAGCCAGATGCTTGGGCCGCTATAGGCCGCCGATGCCAAGCGCACAGGAGACGTGGGTGAGTGGCTGAAACCAACGGTTTGCTAAACCGTCGTACTGGTAAATCCGGTACCGAGGGTTCGAATCCCTCCGTCTCCGCCAATCTGTGACCTTCCTAAAGGAAACGCGCGAACCCATGTCGAGAAAACGAAAAGGCCCCACGCGTTTTTCGGCCTTGCGCCAGAAATCGCCGTTTTTTTGGATAAAAACCACGCTCATATTGGTTGTCACAGGCTATCTCGCATGGCTTTCCTTCATCCATGCGGTGGCCAACATTACGTGGGATCGCAACCCCGATGTCGCGTTACGATATGTGCCGGACCATCCCTTGGCATTATCACGCAAAGCCGACGAAATGTTTGCCGAAAAGCAAGATCCTGCAACCTTGGCCAAGGTTGAAGCAATGGCGAAGCAGTCGCTACGCGGCGGTGCGCTAAACCCGGTTGCCATTCGTTTGCTGGGCTATGTCGCGGATGTGCGGGGCGACGCCAAAAAAGCACGTGAGTTGATGTTGCTGTCACACAAAGTATCCCGTCGGGACTTTGGCACGCAATTATGGCTGATCGAGGATGCCGTGGCGCGGGGGGACAAGAAACAGGCGCTGTATCATTACGACATCGCGATGCGCACAACACCCAGCAGCTTCCCGATATTGTTCCCGACATTGACCGGCGCGCTCAGCGACCCTGAAGTGCGCGTTGCATTGGCACCCATTGTTCGGCAAGCGCCCATCTGGCTGCCATCTTATCTTAGCGAAGCCATCAATACCGTCGAAAACCCCGCGAATTTGGCCGATGTTTTGGTGAAGGCCGGGGGACTGCCTGAAGAAGAGGTCTATCAAAATTTGTCCAATGCCTTGCTCGGGCAGTTGGCGGCCAAGAATAAATTTCCGGCGTTCCGGCAATATTATCTCACCCTCAACGGTAGCAAGCCTGCGGCCTTCCAATCGGCGGCGCTCACCAAAGACACGGTTAATGTGCGTTATCCCGCCATGGGCTGGCAGGTCGTAGAAAATGTCGGCATTGGCGGATCATTTTCGCAACCCGACACTAAGGGACGGGTTTCGCTTTCTGCTTTTGCAGGGTCGGGGGAGCGCGGCGAAGTGATGCGCAAAATGTTTTTCCTTCAACCCGGAAATTACCGCTTTCAGGCACGATATTCGGCGCTCGAAGGGGTGTCTGACGCAGAAATTCGCTGGGATTTGCAGTGTATTTTCGCCCCAGGTAATGTCGGCAAATGGTTTGTCTCAACACCTGTGCGTCGAGGAAATTTTGCGCAAGTTCAGGATTTCAATATTGATAAGACCTGCCCGAACCAGTTGCTGACATTGCAGGCAGCAGGCGGCAGCAATCAACTCGGCGCGGAATTCACGCTTCGGTCGGTTGATATAACATCTCGATAAATAAGACGCGCCGGGCCGCACATTCCGGCCAAGCTCTTTACGGCGCTGACGCGCTCCTAACGGTCGATGCCCTCAGGCTCCCCCCGCAATCTTATCCTGAGTCTTGGTATCGAAATCGCTTGCGTCATGCCGTTCGTGCAACTGGCTGGCGGGGTCGCCCATGATGCGGTTGACCATGCGCCCGCGTTTGACGGCAGGCCGCTCGGCGATCTGATCGGTCCAGCGAATGACATTTTTATATTCATGCACCGAAAGGAACGCCCCCGCATTGTAAATCAATCCTTTGACCAGCGCGCCATACCAAGGCCAAATCGCCATATCTGCAATGGTGTAAGCGTCACCCGCCATATATTTCCGCTCTGCCAAATTGCGGTCAAGAACGTCCAATTGCCGTTTTACCTCCATGGCAAAACGGTCAATGGCATATTCGATCTTAAACGGCGCATAGGCATAAAAATGACCAAAACCGCCGCCCAGATAAGGACCACTGCCCATTTGCCACATCAGCCAGTTGATGGTCTCGGTTCGTGCGTGATGCTCTGTCGGGAGGAACGCACCGAATTTCTCCGCCAGATACAAAAGGATCGATCCTGATTCGAAAACCCGCGTTGGCGTGGGCGTTGAATGATCGAACAAAGCGGGGATTTTGGAATTGGGGTTGGCGCCGACAAAGCCGCTGGAAAACTGGTTGCCGTCACGGATGTTGACCAGCCACGCATCATATTCTGCGCCTTGATGGCCAAGCGCCAACAACTCCTCAAGCATTACGGTGACCTTCACGCCATTGGGCGTGGCCAGAGAATATAGCTGCATCGGGTGTTTGCCGACTGGGCGTTCTTTGTCATGGGTGGGGCCTGCAATTGGCCGGTTGATATTGGCGAACTGGCCGCCATTTTCGGTATTCCATTCCCAGACGTCGGCGGGGGTGTATTCGGAAAATGTCTGGGTCATGGGGGTTCCTCAAATATTCGGGTGTTGGTCCGGTGTAGGGCTGTGCTGGAACAATGCCGGGGGTGTGAGACGGCGCGCACAACTTTTCAAGTTGACGTGAACGTAAAGCGGGGCTTTAGACGTTTGAATACACCAAGGGAGAGCCAATATGTCCGCCACAGTCGAGATCGCCAACGACATCGCCTTGATCCGCATGGACGATAATAAGGCCAATGCGATCAACTTCGACATGTTGGCGGCTCTAAACGCAGCGCTCGACACCGCCGAGGCCGAAGCAAAAGCGATTGTCCTGACTGGACGTGCAGGGCGGTTCTCCGGCGGATTTGACCTGAACGCTTTTGCCAGCCTTGGCCCTGATGGCGTGTATAAGTTGCTGGATGCGGGCGCGGAACTGTTGTTGCGCCTGTATGGCGGACCGCTGCCCGTGGTGGCGGCCTGCACTGGCCATGCGATCGCCATGGGCGTGTTCATCCTGCACGCGTGCGACACGCGTATTGGCACCGCGGGCGACTATAAAATCGGCGCGAATGAAGCTATTACGGGTATGAACTTGCCCATCTTTGCAATGGAGCTGGCGCGGGATCGGCTACATCCAGCACATCTGACCCGCGCGATGGTGCAGGGCTTTATTTATAACCCCGAAGGCGCGGTTGAGGCGGGCTATCTGGAGATGCTGGCACCAGCAAATGAGGTGGAAGCGAAAGCCTTAGCCGTTGCCGGCCAACTCGCGCAGCTCCCCGCCCCTGCATATGCATGGAACAAAAAGGCCATCCGCAAAGCAACGCTCGACCGCATCCGCGCAAGCTTGGGTGCGCATCATAAGGTATGAGTGTGTATAACTAGAGATACCATTTTCATTGACATTTTAAATTTTCATGTCTAGCAGATCATCCATCAGCGATAGATCGACTAAGGGAACAATTCCTGAAAGCGCTGATCCCGTAGGGAATCTTACGCACTTGCTTATGGCGGTGAACTCTCGAGTTTGGTTTGTCGAGGAATTTTAAGGGCGGCTTTTGCCGCCCTTTTTTTATCAAATTACAAGTCTCTCAGCCAAGCGACCAAACATTGTCCGTTCGTTGCTTCTAATCGGTTCCGTTTGACGGGAATAAGCACTCTCTACAAACAAGTCCAACTTGACTGGGTGTTCCCCATCTACAAAATTGTGAAAACGCTTCAATCGGATAAAACAGTAATATTTTTCCCCGGTGGGCAGCGGGTGGTTCATTCGCAGTCGGAAAATATAGCCGTTATGTTCAGGTGTCATCTGAATTGGCGAGGTCGGCTTAGTGAACAGCGCATCAACAATCGCGGGCAATTCGAGCGACCAGTTATACCGATCAGTGTCGAAAACCCTTAATTGCGGCGCGCTACCAAAAACATAGCAACTCGGCTGGATTGGCAAGCTCACAATCTCCGATATACAATGATCGGAATAGCGAACCCGAACACTAAACAACAAATTCAGACCGTCCGAAGTTCTCCATGAGAATTCAGAGAATCGCTGTTTCAAATGTTGTAGATCGTAGGTTAGCCCTTCATGGCTGACAGAAGCAGGTAACAACTAAAACGCTCCCTAAATCACCAAACGCGCAGACATCGCCGAGCTTATAGCTTTATAAGTCCGTTAACGGCGCACAAGCCTCCGTCGCCCATGCCAGAGCGTCACCCTCCAACTGTGGCCCGACAATCGCAAGCACCTTAATGTGGTAATCATTCCACCAGCGCAGTTCGTCGGCGTTGAGTAAACTGACGTCCACCAAATTCTTGTCAATCGGCGCGAAGGTCAGTGTTTCAAAGCCGAAATAGCGGCCTTCTGCGCCTGCAATCGCGCGTTCCTCGACCAGCACAAGATTTTCGATGCGGATGCCATATTCGCCTTGTTTGTAGTAACCGGGCTCGTTCGACAGGATCATGCCCGCTTGCAATGGCTCGTCGCTGCCCGCTTGCCCGCCAGCGAATTTGGCAATGCGTTGTGGCCCTTCATGCACCGCAAGGAAGCTGCCGACGCCATGGCCCGTGCCATGGGCGTAATCGAGGCCAGCCTGCCAGAGTGAGGCACGCGCCATGCTGTCCAATTGCGCGCCTCTGGTGCCTTCGGGAAAGACGGCGCAGGCCAAGGCAATATGGCCCTTGAGAACGCGGGTGAAGCGGTCCTTCATCTCGGCGGTGGGTTCGCCCGGGCCGACCCAGATGGTGCGGGTAACGTCGGTGGTGCCGTCCAAATACTGCCCGCCGCTATCGACGAGATAGATGCTGTTGGGGGCAATGCTGCGGTTGGTGCTTTCATCGACTTTATAATGGCAATGTGCGCCATTGGGGCCAGTGGCCGAGATGGTGTCGAACGACAGATCCTTGAGCATGCCGGTATCTTCGCGGAATGCCCTCAACCGTGCGGCGGCGGACAATTCGTTCAATTCGCCTTTATACGCGGTTTCGCGCATCCAATGCAGGAACCGGCTTAACGCTGCACCATCGCGGGCTTGCGCGGCGCGGTGGCCGGATTGTTCGATAGGGTTTTTGACCGCCTTGGGCAGGATGGTCGGGTCGCGCGCCTCGATGATGTGCGCGCCACCAGCTTGCAGTGCGCCAAAGATGGCGGCGACCGCCCGGTCGGGGTCAACGGCAATGCGCTTGCCGGTCATCGACCGCAGTTCCGGCACAAATTCAGACGGATCGCGCAAGCGCACGGCATTGCCCAGATGCGCGCGCACCGCGTCGTCAACCTTTTCGGGCGCGACAAAAAGGTCCGCCGTGCCATCGGCATGGGCAAGCACAAAGCTAAGCGCGACGGGGGTGTTCGACACGTCGGAGCCGCGGATGTTCAGTAACCATGCCACCGAATCGAGCGCGGAAATGACGGTGCTATCGAGCTTATTCGCCGTTAGCCACTCGGCCACAGCGGCACGTTTTTCGGCGCTGCTCTGCCCTGCATATTGGGTGTCATGTACGATCAGCTTGGCCACGCTTTTCTGCGGCTGTTCGGCCCACACCCTGTCGATTGGATTGCTTTTGACCGCAACGAGTTCAGCGCCCTTGGTGGCCAGTGCCTTGGTCGCGCTTTCGACCCAGCCTTTGGTATGGACCCATGCGTCATAGCCGATGCGCGCGCCACCCGGGGCATGTTCGTGCAACCAGTCGGCGATGCTTGTTTGCGGCACGCCCACATATTGCCAGTTTTTGCCATCGACTTGTTCGCGCACCTGCAACGTGTAACGGCCATCGGTGAAGATCGCCGCCTGTTCAGACAATACCACCGCTGACCCAGCAGACCCGCCAAAACCCGTGAGCCAGCCAAGCCGTTGCGCATAATCGCCGACATATTCCGACATATGTTCGTCGCAGATTGGCACAACAAAGCCGTCCAGTTGTTCTTTCTTCAATTGCGCGCGCAGGGCGGCGAGGCGAGCTTCATAGGTAGACATTTCGGACTTCCGTTCATATGGTTATGACAACCATATACGCGAGGAAGTCGTTTCATGAAAGCACTGCTCCCACTCATTTTTGCAACCAGCGCATTATCCTCGCCCGCATTCGCCCAGAAAGAAGCCATGACCGAAAAAGCCACCGCGCACATCAAGCCTCCCGTCGCCGTCAAGCGTCCGCATCAGGCAACCTATCACAATGTGACGATTACCGATGATTATCACTGGCTGCGCGATGCAAGCTATCCAACGATACATGATGCCGAGATATTGGCGCATCTCAATGCCGAAAATGCCTATTTCGAAGCACAAATGGCACCGCAGGCCAAGCTGACCGAAACGATTTTTCAGGAAATGAAGGGCCGCGTCAAAGAAGATGACAGCAGCGTTCCGCAAAAGGATGGCGACTATATCTATTGGTCGAAATTCGAAGAGGGCGCGCAATATCGCAAGCATTATCGCAAGCCCGTCGCCGGCGGCACGGACCAGCTTATCCTTGACGAAAATGAGCTCGCCAAGGGCAAGGAATATTTCCGTCTTGGCGCTGCCGAAATTAGCCCTGATGGCAAGATTTTGGCTTATGCGTATGATGATAATGGGTCGGAACGCTTTGACCTGCATTTCCGCAATTTGGAAACCGGCGAAAAATTGGCCGACATCATCCCCGGCACATTGTCCAGCATTGTCTGGTCATCGGACGGCAAGGGCGTTGTCTACGGCCTTGCCAACGAAAATTGGCGCACCGACAATGCGTGGTATCACAAATTGGGCGATGAACTCAGCAAGGCCAAGCTGCTGTATAAGGAGCAGGATATCGGTTTTAGTGTCGGCGTTGGCCTGACCGCGCAAGAGGATTGGATTGTCATTGGCGCGGGCGACAATGTCACCAGCGAAGTGCGCTTGGTGCCCGCCAATGATCCGACCGCGCCGCCCATCATGGTATCCCCGCGCAAAACGGGACGGCAATATAGCGTCGATGTCCGCGACGGCGCATTGTTCATTCTGACCAATGATGATCATGTGAACTTCCGCGTGGCCACCGCCAGTATGAAGGCACCTGCTGAGTGGAAAACATTGATTGCCGGGTCCGACCGCCATTATTTGACTGGCCTGTCGTTGTTTAAGAATTTCTATGTGACCGAAGGCCGGATTGACGGCCTCGATCAAGTCGAAATCCGCGATTATGCCGATGCCAAAAAGGTTGAGCGGATCAAATTTCCTGAGGCAAGCTATGATGCCGGCTTGGGCGACAACCCCGAATATGATGTGACGAAGCTGCGGCTGGGGTATGAATCGATGGTCACGCCCGACACGGTGTTTGACTACCACCTCGCCGACGGTCGTCTGGAAACATTGAAGGTGCAGGAAATCCCCAGCGGATATGATCCTGCCCAATATGTTACCGAGCGCGTGATGATCACGGCGCGCGATGGGACGAAGGTGCCGGTTTCCATCCTCACCAAAAAAGGTTTCAAGAAAGACGGCAGCCAGCCGCTGCATCTTTATGCTTATGGCGCATATGGTTACGCGATGCCGCCGGGTTTCAGCGCCAGCCGCCTGTCAATGGTTGATCGTGGCTTTGCCTATGCGATTGCGCATATTCGCGGCGGCGATGACCTTGGCTATCAATGGTATCTGGATGGCAAGCTGACCAAGCGGACCAATACCTTCAACGACTTTGTCGATGCGGCCAAGGGCCTGATCAACCTGGGCTTCACCAGCAAGGGCAAGGTGACCGCAAGCGGCGGATCGGCTGGCGGCAAACTTATGGGCGCGGTGGTCAATCAGGCACCGGAATTGTTCGGCGCGGTGGTTAGCCATGTCGCCTTTGTCGATGTGCTCAACACCATGTTGGATAAGGACCTGCCATTGACGCCGGGCGAATGGCCCGAATGGGGCAACCCGATCACCGACAAAGCCGCGTTCGACTATATCCGCAGCTATTCGCCTTATGACAATATCGAAGCAAAAGCCTATCCGCCCATGCTATGGACCGCAGGCCTGAACGACCCGCGCGTCACTTATTGGGAACCCGCCAAGATGGTCGCAAAGCTGCGCGCCATGAAGACCGACGACAATGTGCTTTTGCTCAAAACCAACATGGGCGCAGGCCATGGCGGCAAGTCCGGACGGTTCGAACGCTTGCGCGAAAATGCCGAAGAGGCGGCGTTTATTGTGTGGCAGATGGGAAAGGCGGATTGAAGTTTTAGTCGGTTTCATCATCATTCAGATCGGCCATTAACGCATCGACGCTATCAAAGCGCTTCACCTTGCCTTCTTGGATGTCGCGCATCGCCGCTTGTGTTTCGGCATTGGGAACGCGAACGTCAAACGGCAATGCCTTGTCGGAGACGACCCGTACGAGCATCAGCCGAATTGCGTCGGACACAGACAGCCCCATGGCCGACAGTACAGCGGTAGCCTCCCTTTTCAATCCTGTTTCAATACGTGCACGGACAACATCAACAGCAGCCATAAGACACCTTTCATACTTGAGCGCTACTTTGTAGCTACGTATCTCATATGAAGATTTTCTCTCTTGTCGTCAATGACGCGCCCCCTTCCTGCACCATCCCAGCAGCACGGTGAGTAAATGCAGCACAATGCAGGAAAGCGAGCACCAGTGAGCACAGCTAAAATCAGCATAAGATACAGAAATACTTATTGAAATTTACATATTTAGTAATATATGTTACAATTAAATTTTTTAGATAGTCTTTATTGAGTATCTTGGTAGCTTAAATTGCAATATGATAGTATTTCGAGCTGATTGAGATCATAGTTAAATCATTGAACAATATTAATAAATGCTGCATAAGCTCCCAAGCTGCAATTTAAGACGCTTAATGGACGGACAGAAGGAGCGAGATCAGTGACTACGATACGCGAGGCTGGAGCGATTGCGAAGAAGCAACTGGCGTTGCGGGATTTGCATTGGCCAAATGTGGAAGGCCGTCTTTGGAACAGAAAGGCAAACAAAGGCTTTGCGACAATCCCCAAAACTATGCCGTTGATCCTTAAAATTTTGGATGAAATGACAAAGGGTGCGCCAGTTTCCTCTACTTTTCTTACCTTGTGGTGTTGCACTTGGGATAATTCCTTTGTCGTCTTAAACAAGCACGGTGACATGGCCAATGCGTCAGGTTTTGGCGGCCAGAGAGGTGAATACACGTGGTCAACTCGAATGTTGAAGCTTCAGGAACTTGGCTTTATCGACATTAAGCCGGGTAAATCCGGACCCATGAGCAATGCCATCATTTACAATCCACACTTTGTTATACGTTGGCATCGTATCCAAAAGACGCCGGGTTTGACAGAAGCCAGCTACAATTCGTTAGTCGAATGGGCGTTTGATATCGGGGCAAGGGATATGACCGATCCTAACCCGAGTGTTGATCAGGCGGCCGTGCCAACAGCGCCACGAACTAACGTCGTCGAGGAAGCGCTCTAATGCGCCAAATCGAAACACAATCCCGGTTCAAACGCGACTACAAGCGCGAAAAGAAATCCGATCCCAAGCTTGATGAGAAATTGAATCCCGTGCTGAAAATGCTGGCAACAGATCATACATTGCCTGCCCGCTTGTCCGACCATCCCTTGAGCGGGGTCTGGCAGGGCTTTCGTGATTGTCACATCAAGCCAGATCTTGTCTTGATCTACGCCAAATCGGACGGAATGCTGTCGCTGGCTCGTTTGGGGTCGCACAGCGAGCTATTCGGATAGCCAACAGATTATTGCCCCCTTCATCCGCACGTCATTGACGAGCATGAAACGTCGATAGTGCCATCTAGTTTCAGTAGACGGAATAGACATCCAAGCGAAATTCACCAACTTGATACAGCTCCCGAGATTGAAACCTGTGTGTAAATAAATACACACTTCTTGACTCCAATACGCGCATAGGCTAATGCTACGCCATGGAACGCGACAGCAAGCGCATTGTTAAAAGGTTGCTGGCTGAGGGCTTTGAGCGAGTCGCGGTAAAGGGTTCGCATCACAAATTCCGCAAAGATACGCGGGTTGTTGTGGTGCCGCATCCGAAAAAGGATTTGCCTCTTGGCACCGCGCGCAGCATCGCGCGGATGGCAGGTTGGCTTGAAGAAGGTTCGAAATGATGATCGTCTATCACGCCGTAGTGCATAAAGATGAAGATAGCGCATGGGGGGTGCATTTCCCCGATCTTCCCGGCTGCTTTTCGGCTGCCGACGACCTCGCCGATGTGCAGGCAAATGCCAGCGCGGCGGTGATGCTGTATCTGGAAGGCGAAAAGGCGCCCGAGCCTTCGGCCATAGAGAAAATTCGCGATATGGCCGCCGACGATTTGGCCGAGGGCGCATTCCTGCTTGCCGTGCCTTATGTCTATGTCAGCAACCGACCACAACGGATTAACATTTCGATTGATCGCGGGGTTTTGGACGCCATCGACGCCGCCGCGTCTTCACGCAAATTGACGCGCAGTGCTTTCCTGACCGAGGCCGCACGCAACGAAATTGAGGGACGGCATTGACCCCCTTCATCCGCAATTTCACCGCCTCCCCGTCCGACATTGACGCGCTTGGCCATGTCAACAATGCCGTCTGGGTCCGGTGGATTCAGGAAATGGCGACGTCGCATTGGCAGGCGGTTGCCGCGCCTGAACATATCGCGGCGTATCATTGGGTCGTGACGCGGCACGAGATTGACTATCGCGGCAATATTGCGGCGGGCGAAAGCGTCACGGCCCGCAGTTGGATCGAGAGCGAACCCAAGGGTGCACAGTTTGACCGGCGGGTCGATTTTGTTGATGCCAAGGGCAAGGTGATCGTGCGGGCGAATACGACTTGGGCGATGATTGATACAAAAACGGGGCGGCTGGTCCGCGTCCGGCCAGAGGTTTCTGCGCCGTTTATGGGGTGAGAGCATTGGTCCCATTGATGTGCGGGGAATTGGTTCGCACGAAGACACGAAGATGTTGGCAAATTCCGTCATGCTGAAACAAGTTCAGGGTGACGGGTTCGTTTTGACGCCGCAAGGATTAAAGCAAGTGGCGCTTATCCTAAAAATCAATCGCAACGCCCTTTAACTCCCAATCGCCATAGCGGACGGGATCTGGTCGTTCGGCGTCGGGCTCAGGCGCGCGGCCGACCTCTTTGGCTTCCGGGATTGGCGGGCTTTTGGAAAGATATTCCGGCGCTTTGACATGTGGTGGACGCGTGCCCATAGTTTGAACTTCCTTGAGCGAAATGGCTTGTATGGAACATCGGCTTTCATCCAGGCATTTGCAAGATGTAGTATCGCAAGTTGGGTCGCGCAGAACCGCTCTTCACTTGTGTGCCGCAGACGCCTAGTGCGCTTGGTCATGACTGAAGAAATTTCTGGCTTGCCCACGCGCCGCGCTGCCTTGCGGTTGCTTGATACTGTGATGCGCATGGGGACGCCGATGGACCAAGCCACCGCCAATGCGACCAAGGGCCTGTCGCCACCGGATCGCGCCTTGGCGATTGCCATCGCGCAGGAAACTTTGCGCTGGTCGGTTGATCTGGATACTCTCATCGACAGCAAGACCAAACAAGCTCTGCCGGATGACTCCAAGGCGCGGATGGTGCTGCGCCTTGCACTGGCGCAGATTTTGCGCTTGGGCACGCCTGCCCATGCGGCCATCGCAACGGCATTGCCCTTGGTCGATGGCGGCCCAAGGCGGCTGGTGCATGGCGTGCTGGGATCATTGCTGCGCGCTGAAGCTTGCTTTGCCTGAATTGCCGTCGCTGCCTGAGGCGGTGATGATGCGCTGGCACCCGGCATGGGGCGATGACATGATCGCGGGCGCGCAAAAGGCGTTGTCCGAACCGCCGCCATTGGACCTTGCCCTGCGCACGCCAGCAGAGACAAATGCGTGGGCCGAGCGGCTAAATGGGGTTAGCCTGATGCCCGGCCATCTGCGTTTGCCGCGCGGTACTGCGGTCGAAGAACTGGACGGCTATGATGAAGGCGCTTGGTGGGTTCAGGATATCGCCGCCAGCCTGCCCGCACGGCTTTTGGGCGATGGCACGGGTAAGCGCGCACTTGATTTGTGCGCTGCCCCGGGGGGTAAGACAATGCAACTTTCGGCGGCTGGTTTTGCGGTCACGGCGCTTGATAACAGCGCCCGGCGCATGGACCGGCTGATGTCCAATTTGGAACGGACGCAGTTGAATGCGGAGCGGGTAAACGCCGATGTCATGGATTGGAAACCATCGCAGCCGTTCGATGCGATTCTACTGGATGCGCCGTGCAGCGCCACGGGCACGATGCGGCGCCACCCCGATGTGTTGCAGCGTATCGACATGAAAGCGATCAATAATCTGGCCGCGATTCAAAGCGCGATGTTGGACCGCGCGGCGGGATGGGTGAAGCCAGGCGGCGCTTTGGTATTTGCCACCTGCTCGCTCGAACCGCATGAGGGCGAGGCGCAGGCCGAGGCATTTCTGGCGCGGCATCCCGAATATGCAACGATGCCCGTGACCGCCGACGAGTTGCCCGCTGGAGTTGTCGCCAATGCTCAGGGGCATGTCCGCACTATGCCGCCAATGCTGGCTGAGCAGGGCGGTTTGGACGGGTTCTTTGTGGCGCGGTTTGCGCGCCGGGCATGACAAAGTGGAAAATCAATACCGTAGCCCTGAGCCGCAAGCGCTTGCGCGCTTGCTGCTCAGGGCTACGGTAAAGTGAGGCGGCGGGGGGATATATGAAAACCACGGCACCCACACTTTTGACTGATCGCTTGTCGATTGAACCCATCTCACTCGCGCATTGGGAGGATTATGCCGCGGCATGGGCCGACCCGCGCATGACCGCGTTTATTGGCGGCGAACCGCGCAGCCGCAATGTCAGTTGGGGCAAAATGCTTCAGGGCATCGGCATGTGGCCGTTGCTTGGTTATGGCTATTGGTCATTTGTGGAACGGGCCAGCGGGCGCTTTGTCGGCAATGGCGGGCTGGCGCAGTTTGAACGCGGCATAGAGGAGCTGGAAGGCTTTCCAGAGGCCGGGTGGGCATTTATTCCCGACGCATGGGGCAAGGGCTATGCTACAGAGGCCATGACCGCGATATTATTATGGGCGGACGGGCAAGGACTGGGCGAAATACGGTGCATCATTGAACCCGGCAACACGGCATCACGCAATGTCGCGGGCAAGCTTGGTTTCACCAAATGTGCAGAATCGCATGATGTCATTGGCGACCTGTTTATCTATCGGCGCGAGCCGCGCATGGAGCGATAAGCTGTGTATAACGCCCGCCACCGCCTTGCCCGCGCGGAGCCCAGCGTCTAAGCGCGTCATATGTCCAACGACGTCCGCATTGCGCCATCAATCTTGTCCGCCGATTTTGCGCGGCTGGGTGAAGAAGTGCGCGCCATTGACGCGGCGGGATGCGACTGGATCCATGTCGATGTCATGGACGGGCATTTTGTCCCCAATATCACCATCGGCCCTGCGGTCGTAAAGGCGCTCCGCCCGCATAGCGATAAGCCATTCGACGTGCATTTGATGATCGCGCCGGTGGACCAATATATTCAGGATTTTGCCGACGCTGGCGCAGATATCATCTCGTTCCATCCCGAGGCTGGGCCGCACCCGCATCGCACGGTGCAGTTGATCAAGTCATTTGGCAAAATGGCGGGCATCGTGCTCAATCCGCATACGCCGGCCAAGATGCTCGATTATCTCATCGACGACATTGACCTTGTCTTGGTGATGAGCGTGAACCCCGGCTTTGGTGGGCAGAGTTTTATCTCAAGCCAGTTGCGCAAAATCGAAGCCGTTCGCAAGATGATCGAGAAAACGGGGCGCGATATCCGGCTTGAAGTCGATGGCGGCATTACGACCGACACGGCACCGCTCGCAATATCGGCTGGTGCCGACACGTTGGTGGCCGGCACTGCCACATTCAAGGGCGGCGAGAGCCATTATGCCGCAAATATCCGGGCGCTGAGGGGTGAATGACCGGTAATTTTGAGGACGGTACGGATCAACGGCAGACGGCCTTCAGCGTCAGACCCAAGGGCGCGGGCCAAAATATTCTCGAGCGCCTCTCTCTCGAATTCTACAAGCTGACATGGCGCACGCCGCTGCACAATGGGCGGTTGAAGGGCAAGGTGCCTTTGCGCCTTCTGGCGGTAGCCGAAGGACCCTTTGGAGGGCGATTCTGCACGTGGCCAAGCACTGCGCATGGGCAAATTCCATTATCAGGGCTTACAACAAGCGTTTGATGCGCTGGATTATGACCAGCCTGATCTGTCGCCATCGCTGACCGATTATATCCACCGTTTTGACTGGCTGCGCGATCTTGCGGCCGCAACCAATCGCGGTGAAGGCGCGCCTGTCGCGGCGCGTATCGCCGATGCCTGGTTGCTGGCCAATGGCATGAAGACCCGCGAGCCGGCTTGGCGTGTCGACAATTGTGCTTGGCGGCTGTTGAACATGGCCGCCGGATCACCGTTTTTGCTGAGTAGTTCGGACCCGATTTACCGTTCGCGTGTCATCAACCATTTTGCGCTAGTGGCACGCCATCTGGACCAGTCCGCACCCAGGGCGCAAAGCCATTTTGCCAAGACCATGGGTTGGGCGGGCGTCGTTGCCGCGTCGTTATTATTGCCCGAAGGCAAAATCCGCCGCGCAGTGGGTGAAGACGGATTGGCCGAATCCTTGCGCGCCACAATTTTCCCCGATGGCGGCGTTGTGTCGCGCTCGCCCATCCAGTTGATGGAGCTCATCGGCCTATTGAGCCTGTTGAAGCAATGCTATGTTGCGCAAGGCGAGATGGTGCCGGATTTCCTCATAGAGGCGTTGGGCCGTGCGGTGCCTGCCTTGTTGGGGCTGACACATTCCGATGGCGGCCTTGGTGCGTGGCAGGGGTCGGCGCATATGACCGCCGACCGGATCGACGCGCTTGTCGCCGCCAGCGAAGTTCGCGCCCGCCCGCATCGCCAAGCGCTCGATTGGGGCTATCAGCGTGTGTCGGCTGGCAAATCCGTGCTTTTGCTGGATGCGGGGCCGCCGCCGCTCGCGCGCCAGTCGGCGTCGGGCTGCGCTTCGACGCTGGCGTTCGAATTGTCGCATAATGGGCAGCGGATCATCGTCAATTGTGGCGGTGCGGCACTTGTCGGCGCGGCCATATCGGCGGCGCTTGCACGCGGCCTGAGGACCACGGCGGCGCATTCAACGCTTTGCCTAAATGACACCAATTCGACCGCCATTCTGCCGGGCGGTCAGTTGGGCAAGGGCGTGACTGAAGTCGACCTTGAACGCCGCGACATTGATCAGGCGACGCGGATTGAGGCAAGCCATGATGGCTATGCGACAAGCTTTGGCTATAATCACGCCCGCCTGCTCATCTTGCGGTCCGACGGCATGGAATTGCGGGGCGAAGATACGCTGTTGCCGCAGGCAAAGCCGCAGGCCGATGTGACAGCGCATGTCCGCTTTCATCTGGGGCCAGATATTGAGATCGCACCCACAGACCAACCGCACACCGCTTTGCTGCGCATGGCCGACGGCAGCAACTGGGCGTTTATCACCTCCGGTGGCCTATTGTCGGTCGACGATAGCTTATGGGTTGACCAAAATGGTCGGCCGCACCCGACCCAACAACTTGTGATCGCCGCCGATACGGGTAAAGGCGCGCTCCACATTAGCTGGCAACTGCGCCATTTAGGATGAAATTATGCACGACGTCGTCATTAAACGGGCCCTATTGTCAGTGTCTAACAAGGCTGGATTGGTGGAGCTTGGCCATGCGCTGGCGGCGCGGCATGTTGAATTGGTGTCGACGGGCGGGACGGCCAAAACGCTCCGCGCCGCTGGCCTTATGGTGAAGGACATTAGTGAGCTGACGGGCTTTCCCGAGATGATGGACGGCCGCGTTAAGACGTTGCACCCGATGGTGCATGGCGGCCTGCTCGCGGTGCGCGATAATCCCGAACATGCCGCCGCGATGGCCGAGCACCATATTGGCGCAATCGACCTTGTCGGTGGTCAACCTCTATCCCTTTGCGCAAACGGTGGCCAAAGGCGCGTCGCGCGACGAGATCATTGAGAATATCGACATAGGCGGACCATCAATGGTGCGTAGCGCGGCCAAAAACCATGCCTTTGTGACGATCCTGACCGATCCAGCCGATTATGATGACTTGATTGCTGAGCTTGAGGAAACCGACGGTAAAACCAGCTATGACTTCCGCCGCAAATGCGCGGCGAAAGCCTATTCTGCGACCGCTGCTTATGACAGCATGATCAGCCAGTGGTTTGCCTTTGCTGACCAGCAGCAACTGTTTCCGGACATGCTTGCCGTCAATGGCAACCGCACGGCAGAATTGCGCTATGGCGAAAACCCACATCAGCGCGCGGCGCTGTATGTGCCTGTTGGGCCGCATATTGCGGGCATCGCCCAGGCCGAGCAAGTGCAGGGCAAGGAATTGTCCTATAATAATTACAATGACGCGGATGCCGCGCTTGAGTTGGTCGCTGAGTTTCGCGATGGCCCGCCGACGGTCGTTATCGTCAAGCACGCCAACCCGTGCGGCGTGGCAACGGGTGCGACATTGATCGACGCCTATCGCGCGGCGCTGGAATGCGACAGCGTCTCGGCCTTTGGCGGTATCGTTGCCGTCAACCGCCCGCTGGATGCAGCGACCGCAGAAGCGATTACCGAGATTTTTACCGAAGTCGTGGCTGCCCCGTCCGCCGATGATGCGGCCAAGGCGGTATTTGCCAAGAAGAAGAATTTGCGATTGTTGCTAACCGGCGATTTGCCCGACCCAAAACGCGGTGGCCTGTCGATCAAACCGATTACAGGCGGCTTGCTCGTGCAGTCACGTGACAATGGCCATGTTGCCGATGATGCATTCACTGTCGTTACAAAACGTCGCCCAAGTGCGCAGGAACTGGCGGATTGCCGCTTTGCATGGACGATCGCCAAGCATGTGAAGTCCAATGCGATTGTCTATGCCAAGGATGGCGCAACCGCTGGCATTGGTGCCGGTCAAATGAACCGGCGTGACAGCGCACGTATCGCCGCGATCAAGGCGAAGGAGGCCGCTGAAACTTATGGCTGGGCCGCCCCGCGTACCTTGGGTTCCGCCGTAGCCTCCGACGCGTTTTTCCCCTTCGCTGACGGCTTACTCGCCGCCGCCGAAGCTGGCGCAACTGCGGTCATTCAACCCGGCGGGTCGATGCGCGACGACGAAGTGATTGCCGCCGCCGATGACGCTGGCCTTGCCATGGTCTTCACCGGCATGCGGCATTTTAGGCATTGATCGGCGATCTAAGCTAAAGCTTGTCATCCCCGCGGAAGCGGGGATCCATGGTCTATCTCATCCGGGTAGCGTCGATAATGTTGTTGTAGGCTGAGATATCAGGCCATGGATTCCCGCTTCCGCGGGAATGACAAGGGCTATGGTGTTAATTGAGGCTTACCCCGCCCGCTTCACCGTGCCCTTATAGTTCCCATTCCCGCCCTTTTTGGGACCGTAATTGCGGGCAGGTGCGCCAGGGTCGCGGCGGTTTTCGCTGCGGGCGGCAAATGCGCGGTCGGCGGTGGGGCGACGATCACCGGCAGGGGCATTGTCATTGCGTGGACGCGCGTCACGGCTGCCTTCACGGCTGCCGTCGCGTGGACCAATGGCGGGTTGCCAGCCACCTTGCGGCGCGTGCGTGCGGTTACGGCTCTCGCCGTTCAAGCCAGTGCCGCCATTATTGCCGCCAAGCTTCTTGCCAGCATAATTGGTGCGTCCGCCGCCGGGTTGACCACCACCGCGACCGCCACGTGCCTGTTGCGGCTTCTTATCGGCAACAGGGGGCGGCAGTGCTGCGACGGCGGCACGGAAACCTTCGGGAAGGCCAAGCGTCATGGCGCGGATGCCAGTTAAACGCTCGATGTCTTTCATATAGCCACGCTCATCGCCCGCAACAAAGCTCATGGCGATACCTTCACGGCCTGCGCGCGCGGTGCGGCCAATGCGGTGGACATATTGTTCAGGCACATTGGGCAGTTCGAAGTTGAACACATGGCTGACGCCGGGGACGTCAATGCCGCGTGCCGCAATGTCGGTCGCCACGAGTATCTTGATCTTGCCATCGCGGAATGCTTGCAGCGCAGCCGTACGCTGGCCCTGCGATTTGTTGCCATGGATCGCGGCGGATTGGATACCGGCACCCGCAAGCCCACGCACAACGCGGTCGGCACCATGCTTTGTGCGGGTGAAGACCAACGCCCGGTCAATCTCTTCGCTTTGCAATTTGAGCGTCAGCAATGTCTGCTTTTCGCGCTGCTCGACAAAGGTCACGAATTGTTCAACGCGCTCTGCTGTGGTCGCGGCGGGCGCAACCGAAACACGCACAGGGTTGTTCAGAAAACGGTTGCCAAGCTCAGCAATCGCCTTTGGCATGGTCGCCGAAAAGAACAATGTCTGACGCTGTTTTGGCAATAATTGGTCGATACGCTTCAACGCGTGAATAAAGCCCAGGTCCATCATCTGGTCGGCTTCATCAAGGACGAAGATTTCAACGTCCTTCAACGTGACCGCGCGTTGCTCAATCAGGTCGATCAAGCGGCCCGGCGTAGCGACAAGAATATCGACGCCGCCGGCAAGACGCTTTTTCTGGCTGAAAATCGGCATGCCGCCAAAAACGCAATCGACCTTCAGGCCCAAAAACTTGCCATAAGTGCGGAAGCTGTCGGCGATTTGCGCCGCGAGTTCGCGCGTTGGCGACAGGACAAGCATCCGACAGCTATATTGCTGACGCGCCTTTGGCTTGGTGGCAAAATGGTGCAGGGACGGCAACGCAAATGCAGCAGTCTTGCCCGTTCCGGTCTGCGCAATACCGCATAGATCACGGCCTTCAAGCAAGGGTGGAATGGCCTGTTGTTGAATGGGGGTTGGCGTATCATAGCCAGCCGCCTCAAGCGCCTTCAGGATAGGTTGGGCAAGGCCCAGGTCTTGGAAAAAAGACATTTTTATACTTTCAAAATAGTCGTCGCGGCCCACGAAGCGTGTCCTTTCATCAGGACCGCACAGGCGCAACAGCAGGTGTTCGGGAGCAGCTTATGCTGACCCGTTGGAAACAACCCTGCGTGATATGGGAAGCCTCTAAGCTTACGCATCTTGTTCGTTTGGCGGAGCCGTTATTTGGGCCCTCACGCTGCCAAAACTGCGGCGGTATTGTCCGCTCGCCTCATGCGCTTGGGATGCCTATGGCGAAACTATCGTTAAAACGCAAGTTATTTGTGCGTTGGCGCAATAATCGGTCGCAGGCGCGCGCTAAAGATGCATGAAGTCGCGGTCGAAACTTTTGAGATGCGCGCCGCCGTCGACGAAAATGACTTGCCCGGTAACATCCTGCGCTTGGGCGAGATAGACGACAGCGTCCGCCACAGCCGATGGCGATGGCAATGCGCCCAAGGGCATCATGTCGGCCAGCCGCGTTTCTTGTTCGGCGGTATAATCATCGGTTGCAATGACCAAGCCAGGCGCGACGCCATTGTACCGCGCGCGCCCAGCAAAGGATGCCGCCATGGAACGCACCGACGCTGCAAGCGCCTGTTTAGACAAGGTGTAGCTCATCTGGTCCTGGTGCGGATTGACCACGCGTTGATCGAGGATATTGACGATGGCGGGGCGCGCCTGTGGGCCAGAGGTTTGGACCAAGGCCTGGCCTAACAATAATGGCGCAAACAGGTTCAAACGGAAATGCGCCCCCAGCGTTTCCAGCGTCATCGTCTGCCAGTCGTCTTGCCCGAACATGGCCGCATTGTTCACCAAAAGGTCAGGTGTGCGACCAAAATGGGTGGCGATCATGTCCAGTAGTCTGGCGGGATCGCCGGTGCTGAGGTCGAAGGTGAATGCGTGCCATTCGCGCGCGTTCGCCTGGAGCGCCGCTGCCAGAGCAGCCTCCGGTGGCGTATCCATATGGCTAACCAACGCCAGCGCATAGCCTGCGCCTGCAAGTTTCGCCGCAATCGCTGCGCCCAGCCTGCGTTTGCCACCTGTCACAATTGCAAGCGGCTTAGCGGTCACGTGCGGCCCCGCGACATGGTGATGCCAATCGCCTCATTATCCTCGGCAATCGCCAACTTGACGATCTTGACGACGATGTTGCTGATACGCGGGTCATCGGCGAACAGAGTGTCCATGATATGATCGGCCACCGCCTCAATCAGCGTGAAGTGCACGTCCTCAGGCAATTTTGTCGCCGCCTCTTTCAACGTCATATAATTTTTGGAAGCCGACAATGGTGTATCCGGCGCGTAATGCGGGGCCATATCGAGCGTGGTGCTGATCGATATGCGCAGCGGTTGCGGCAGATGCGTTTCCTGGCTGTAAATACCCGTCAGGACATTGACGACAAGATCGTGCACTTCAAGAATTAAACTGTCGCTCATATCACTCCTTAACGCGACCAGCGGGCGAAAATGGCAGTGGGCAAAAGCATGCCCCTGCCTTGTTCGCGTACCGCCAGCTCGCCAAATTCAACCTTGCCACCAAGGTCCGCAAAATGCGATTCCAATAGCCCACCCAGCGCCAATGCGGACATGCGCACGGCGTAGACGGTCAAAAACAAAAACTTCGATTCCGCATCCAACAGCTTGCGGCAATTGGCGATCAGTTCAGGCAAGTCCTCCTCCAGCCGCCACACTTCGCCTTCGGGGCCGCGGCCATATTTGGGCGGGTCTAACAATATGCCATCATAGCGTTTTTCGCGGCGCACTTCGCGGGCAACGAATTTGGCGGCGTCATCGACGATCCAGCGGATGGGGCGGTCTGCCATGCCCGACATGTCTGCATTGGCCCGCGCTTGCCCAACCGATTTCTTTGACGCGTCGACATGCACCATCTGCGCGCCTGCCGCAGACAAAGCGAGCGTGCCAACGCCGGTATAGCCGAAAAGGTTCATGGCAACCGGGTCGGCAACGCCCGCCAATTGCCCCCGCATCCAGCGCCACACCGGGTCCATATCTGGGAAGAAGCCCAAATGGCGAAACGGTGTGCAGGACGCGGTAAAATGCACTTCGTCATTCCACGACAGTCGCCATCCATCGATGGGGACGGGTTTGTTATTATACCAACGACCGCCGCCATCATCGTCTGATCCGGGAACAAATTCGGCGTCCGCGGGCCATTCGTCTAATGCCGGGGCCCACATCGCTTGCGGCTCAGGCCGGATGAAGCGGCGGTCGCCATAGGATTCATATTTGCGCCCATGACCGGAATCGATCAGCGTATAATCGCTGCGCGGTTCGCTGATCAGGGTGACGAAATCCGGTTCCATATTCAACGCGTGGCGCGCGCCAACACATAATCACGCACCGCGTCATATTCGCCGGGCAGAACATCAAAGCGTTCTTCGCGGTCAAATAATTGCGATACCCGCGCAGGCAAAGCGGGGCGCACGCCGGTGGCATTTTCAACGGCGTCGGGGAATTTGGCGGGATGCGCGGTCGCCAGGGTTACGACCGGCACATCGGGGCGAATACCCGAATTGCGCGCGGCATGCAAAGCGATCGCGGTGTGTGGGTCGATGATTTGATCGGTCGCGCCATAGGCCCAGCGCATGGCGGCCGACATCTGTTCGGCATCGGTGCGTGCGCTGGTTAGCAACGTCGCCTTTTTACGCATTTCGGGCGACAGCACCATCTTACCCATTTTTTCGAACCACTTCATCCGTGCGCCCGTGGCGATACCATCACGGCCCTCCAGATCGAACAATAAGCGTTCAAAATTGCTCGACACCTGAATATCCATCGATGGCGATGCCGTCGGGGTCACGCCAAGCACCGAATAGTCCCCTTTTGAAAGCGCGCGGTGCAAAATATCGTTGATGTTGGTGGCGACAATCAGGCGCTCAATCGGAAGACCCATTTGCGCGGCGACATAGCCAGCAAACACATCGCCAAAATTTCCGGTCGGTACCGAAAAAGCGACCTTGCGCTCCGGGCCGCCCAACCGAAGCGCGGCGTAGAAATAATAGACCACTTGCGCCATCAGGCGGGCCCAATTGATCGAATTGACCGCAGATAAGGTTAGCGGACCGTTGACATCGCTGTCGTTGAACATCCGCTTCACCATCGCTTGGGCGTCATCAAAGCTGCCGCCAATGGCGATGTTATGGACATTTGGCGCAAGGATGGTTGTCATCTGCCGCCGCTGCACATCAGACACACGGTTGTGCGGATGCAACATGAATATCTCAATCTGCGCGCGTCCGGAAACGGCATCAATCGCGGCTGATCCGGTGTCACCAGAGGTTGCGCCGACAATCGTCAGTTTTGTGTCAGTACCCGACAGAAAGCGCACAAAAAACTGCCCCAGCAATTGCAGCGCCACGTCCTTGAACGCCAAGGTCGGGCCGTGGAAAAGCTCAAGTAACCAATGCTGGCCATCCAACTGCACCAAAGGCGTAACCGCTGTATGGGCAAAGGAGCCATAAGCCGAGGCGCACAGGCCCTTCAGCTCCGCCTCGTCCAATACGCCCTCGGTAAAAGGTGCCATGACACGCGCGGCGAGATCCACATAAGACAGCCCGCGCATCGCGGCGATTTCGTCGGTTGAAAATTGCGGCCAGTGCCGGGGCACATATAGCCCGCCGTCCTTTGCCAACCCCGTCAGAGTGACGCCAGCAAAATCAAGATTGTCTGCGTTGCCGCGCGTGCTGATATATTCTGTTCTATTAATCGCCATAACGCGCACGCGGTTAACCGCAGCGCCACATTTACGCAAGATTATTGCAAGTCAGCGCGGACGAATTCGGCACATCTTTCCCCAATCATGATGCTTGGCGCATTGGTGTTTCCAGTAACAAGACGGGGCATGATGCTGGCATCGGCCACATATAGCCCTTCTATGCCCCGATATTTCAGGCGCGGGTCAACAACATCATCGGCATTCGGCCCCATGCGGCAGGTGCCAACCGGGTGGTATACAGGTGTCGGCGCGGCTGCGGATCAGGTCGTCCAAGGCCGCGTCGTCGTTGATATCAACCGGATGCCGGTTTTTGCCATTATAAGCGGCCAACGCAGGCGCTTCGAATATACGATGCATCGCGCGCACACCGGCACGCAGTGTCGCCATGTCGCGGTCATCGCTTAAAAAGGCCGGATCAATGACCGGAGCGACTTTGGCGTCCGCTGACGCCAAACGCACGGTCCCACGGCTTTCAGGGCGCAGAACGCAGGCATGGCAGCTAAAGCCATGGCCTTTCACTTTGGAACGGCCATGGTCTTCCAGCATGGCGGGCACGAAATGATATTGGATGTCGGGCGCGGGCAAGCTTGGGTCCGAACGCCAGAATCCGCCTGCCTCGGCAAAGCAGGTGGTCATCACGCCCGTGCGCTTGCGCCGATGTTCGATGATAGCCATGACCATCTTGGCCGTGCCAGCCAGCGAATCGCCGAAGAAATCATCCTTGGATTGGGTTTCAAAGCTGGAGACATAGTCGATATGGTCTTGCAGGTCGGAACCAATCGCGGCCTTGTCATGAACAATGTCGATGCCAAGCGCGCGCAAATGTTCGGCGGGTCCCATTCCGGATAGCATCAGGATCTGCGGCGAACCAAATGCGCCTGCCGATAATATGACGGCCCCGCGCGCCTTGATCGTCCGGCATTTGCGGCCCTGACGGATGACAACGCCCGTCGCGCGGCCATTTTCGAGGATGATCTTTTCGGTCAGTGCGCCAGTCAGCACCTCCATACGGTCACGCGCCGGCTCGACATAAGCGCGCGCAGCGGTCCAGCGTTCGCCGCCCTTTTGCGTGACCTGATACAAGCCAAAGCCATCCTGCGTCGCGCCGTTGAAATCCGCATTTACGGGCAATTGCAATTCGGCAGCGGCTTCAACAAAGGCAAGGCTACCCGCTTGCGGCCAGCGTTGATCGGAAACCGAAAGTGGCCCGCCCGATCCGTGAAACGCGTCTGCGCCGCGCTCATTATCTTCACAGCGTTTAAAAAATGGCAACACATCGTCATAGGACCAACCATCGCAGCCCAAGGCGGCCCAATTGTCATAGTCATATTTATGGCCACGAATGTAGACCATCGCGTTGATCGCGCTCGACCCGCCAAGGCCCTTGCCGCGCGGTTGATAACCTGTGCGGCCATTCAGGCCCTTTTGCGGGACGGTTTCATATTTATAATTGGACGCATTGCGGATGAACGGCATGAAGCCGGGCGTCTTGATCAGCATGTTATTGTTGGTGCCGCCTGCCTCAATCAAGCAGACCTTATATTTGCCACCTTCGGACAGCCGCCCGGCGGCTGCGCTGCCTGCGGAACCACCGCCGATAACAATGATGTCGAATTCGTCCATATCGCCTGCTCCCTCTTCGTGAAGAGTTTTAAGCGGACGATTAATTACTGGCAAGGGTGTAAATAGGCTATGCGTTCACAGCCGGGTCAGCCTTGGCTTGCTGGCTCTCCAGCCATTGCGCACGAATGCTGTCCGACGTGTCCCGGCTGCCGTCATGGCTCCAGCCCGGAGGACGCCATATATAAGAAAATTTATGCCGCCATGGTGCGGACCATAGGTCCTGGGCGATGCCGATCCATTCATGAAACACGCTCCACAACAGGTTGAACGTGCCCAATTGCTTGACGATGCCATAGCGGATCTTTTCGCCTTCGACTTCCTCTGTAAAGGTTCCGAAGATGCGGTCCCAGATGATGAAGGTCCCTGCGTAATTGCGGTCCAGATAGCGCGGGTTGGTCGCATGGTGGACGCGGTGATGGCTTGGCGTGTTCATGACATATTCGACCCAGCGCGGGAATTTGTAAATTACCTCGGTGTGGATCCAGAATTGATAAATGAGATTGAACGCGCCGACGAACAACAGCATCGCGGGATGAAAACCCAAAAATGCCAAAGGTATGCGGAAGATAAAGCCAAGCGCGATAAAGCCAGTCCATGTTTGGCGTAGCGCCGTCGATAGATTATAATGCTGGCTACTGTGATGGTTCACATGGCTTGCCCAGAACCAGCGCACGCGGTGCCCCGAACGATGCGCCCAATAATATGCAAGATCATCAAGTACAAAGCATAAGGGCCACGCCCACCAGACCCAGCCGATATCGAACAGGCGTTGTTCGTATATCCACATGGCAAGACTGAACACCAACGCGCCCGACAATGCGCCGGCAACGGTGCTGCCCGTGCCCAAGGCGAGCGATGTTAGCGTATCGCGCGGTTCATATTTCTCCGGCGCGCGTCGCCGCGCCCACAACATCTCTGCGACGATCAGAATGATGAACGCCGGAACCGCATAATCAATGGGGTTGAACAGTTCAGGCATATGGGCGTCCTACATTCAAATGGCGCAGGCCAGCCGCCCAATGCGGCGCTTGCGCGCCCAGATTGAGTGTCACCGGGCCAAAGGTTTTTTCGCCTGTGCCGATGGTGAGGAAATTGTGGTTAAGCCGCGCGTCATTATGGTGGTCGAGAAGCCGCCCTGCCCATTGCACGCCATGCCGCTGCACCAAAAGGTGCCGACCATCGGCATCGCGCATCAACGCGGCAATACCGGCCTTGTCGATGGCAATTTCGACGGGTTCGAAACCGCATAAAGTCTCACGGGCAATCTCGCGCGCTTGTTCTTCGCTGTCGATGCGGACGTCACCGCCGAGTTTCCAGAGCCGCGCAAGCCAGGCGATGAACAAGATCGCAGCGATTGACCCCGCCAGCTTCAGCAATTCTGCTGTCACGAAGCCCGCCCGCGCAGCATATCCATCATCGCGGTCACTGGCGTTACATCATAACCGGCATCCGCTGCCTTTTCGGCCAACACGGCAGGATGTTCGCCTTTGGACGCCTGCGCCAAGGCCCAAAGCAACGTCGAGCGCGTGCCGGATCGGCAATAGGCCAGCACTTTGCCGTCGGCATATTCCAATGCATCGGCCATTGCGGTCACTTGCCATTCGGCAAAGCCCGCATGCGTGACTGGAATGGCGACATAGTCCAACCCGGCGGCCCGCGCGGCGGATTCAATTTCTGCACCTGGCGTTTGATCGGCGGATTCATCTTCGGGGCGGTTGTTGATGATAAGCGTTACGCCCGCTTGCGCAGCGGCCATGACATCAGCGACGTCAATTTGCGGCGCTACCAGAATATGGTCAGTGAGTTTGCGAAACATCCGAAAAATCCTATCGTATAATCGCCTTAGCCGACGACAATCAAACCGCC
Source organism: Sphingorhabdus sp. (assembly GCF_050921905.1). Lineage (NCBI taxonomy): Bacteria > Pseudomonadati > Pseudomonadota > Alphaproteobacteria > Sphingomonadales > Sphingorhabdaceae > Sphingorhabdus > Sphingorhabdus sp. Next base: position 2,098,798 of record NZ_CP050888.1, read on the forward strand.
ATATTTTAATCCGCAATCGATAACAAGGAAGGACAATGCCGCGATGTACTTCGGTCCTAAAATTGCGCGATTACCGACAGAAATTCTGCGCCATAAGCCTCCAGCTTACGCGCGCCGACGCCGCTGATCCGGCCCAAGGCGCGGATATCGGCTGGCCGGGTCAGCGCCATTTCGCGCAAGGTCGCGTCATGGAAAATGACATAAGGCGGCACGCCGACATTTTCGGCCAATGCCCGGCGTTTGGCGCGCAAGGCCTCAAATAACGGGTTGCCAATGGGGTTGTCGGGTCGGCCCGCGCGCCGTGTGTTGCCGGGTTTCACCACAGCGATCTCAATCTTTTGATCGCCGCGCATGATGATGCGGGCATCGCCGCCAAGTTTCAGGCCGCCATGTTCGTTAGCGACCAACGCGCCGCGCGCCTGCAAGGCACGAGACAAGGGCTTCAGCATAGCTGCCTCTGTGCGGTTCACTATGCCAAACACCGAAAGCTGGTCATGCCCGAACTGCGTAATCCGCTCGTCTATATTCCCCAGCAGGACCTTTTCCAAATGGCCCATGCCGAATCTCTGACCCGTGCGATAAGCGGCGGACAGCAATTTGCGGGACAGCTCGGTCGCGTCGTGCACGGCGGGCGCATGCAAGCAATTGTCGCAATTGCCGCATGTTTCGGCTGGGCTTTCGCCAAAGTGGCGCAGCAACACCGCGCGGCGGCAGCCAGGGGTTTCCACCAAATGCGACAAGGCGGCCACGCGCGCCAATTCCGCCTCACGCCGCTCAGGTGGTAATTCAGTCAAGCGTCCACGCGCGCGGGTGAAGTCGCCTGCTGACCACAGCATATGCGCCACCGCCGGGTCCCCATCGCGCCCCGCCCGCCCGCTTTCCTGATAGTAAGATTCAATAGATTTCGGCAGGCCAGCATGCACGACAAAGCGGACATCAGGCTTGTCGATACCCATGCCGAAGGCGACCGTTGCGACCATGACCATGTCTTCGGAGGACACAAATTCGGCCTGTGCCCGGGCGCGCGTTTGTGGTTCCATGCCCGCATGATAAAATAAAGCCCTGCGGCCCGTCTTGGCAATTTGGCTTGCGACTTTTTTCGGTGCGGTCGCGGGTTTGGGCGTAGACAATGCCTGCGCCCTGCAAGCCCTTGACCAATGACGCAATGCCGCTGTTCGGTGCGGCTTCGGCGATGTAGCGGATGTTGGGGCGGTCGAAACCTGCCACCATGACGCCGTCTTTGGCTATGCCCAATTGTTCGGCAATATCATCGCGTGTGTGCGTGTCGGCGGTGGCGGTCAGCGCGAGGCGGGGCACATGCGCAAAGTCATCCAGCAATGGCCGTAACAAACGATAATCGGGCCGGAAATCATGGCCCCATTCGGACACGCAATGCGCCTCATCAATCGCAAAGAGGGATATTTTCGTTTCACGCAGCAGGCTGCGAAACTCCTGACCCGATGCCCGTTCCGGCGCGACATATAACAGGTCAAGCTCGCCCGCACGGAATCGTTTTATGGTTTCGGCGCGATTGTCGTCGGCGGACGTCAGTGTCGCGGCGCGAATGCCCACGGCATCGGCCGCGCGCATTTGGTCATGCATGAGCGCGATCAGCGGCGATATGACGATGCAGGTGCCATCCATGATCACGGCGGGCAGTTGATAGCAAAGCGACTTGCCCGCGCCCGTTGGCATGATCGCGAGCGTGCGCTGACCCGCCAGAACGCGCGTAACCACTTGTTCCTGTTGCCCGCGAAAGCCGGCAAAGCCGAACAAGCGGTGCAAAACATCGGCTGGCGTGGGGGGAGGAGCGACGGAGGCCATCGGAACGCCCTAGCGTGACTGAAGTGCCAATGACAGAGCCGACATGTATTTGTTTTAGGGTCAGGACCCTAAGTCGCTTGTGGATAGCGCGTGATTTTACGCGGTGGGAACGGCCTCTTCTTCGGCTTCGCTTTGCTGGCGCGCCCACATGTCGGCATACAGGCCATTTTTGCGCAGTAATTGCATGTGCGTTCCCTTCTCCGCCACGCGACCCGCCTCCAACACAATGATCTGATCCGCGTTCACCACGGTCGACAGCCGGTGCGCGATGATGATTGTGGTGCGGCGTTCCGAAATACGTTCGAGCGTTGCTTGAATTTCCGACTCAGTCCGGCTGTCCAAGGCGCTGGTCGCTTCATCGAGGATCAACACCGGCGGATTTTTGAGCAAAGTGCGGGCAATCGCTACGCGCTGCTTTTCACCGCCGGATAGTTTTAACCCGCGCTCGCCAACCTTGGCGGCATATTGGTCGGGCAGTGAGTCGATGAAACCGTGGATCGATGCGCCGCGCGCGGCCTCTTCGATTTCGGCTTGATTGGCACCTTCGCGGCCATAGGCGATATTATAACCGATGGTGTCGTTGAACAAAACGGTATCCTGCGGAACGATACCGATGGAACTGCGCAGGCTGGATTGCGTAACATCGCGCACATCCTGGCCATCGATGGTGATACGACCGCCGGTAATATCGTAAAAACGATAGAGCAAGCGCGCGATGGTCGACTTGCCCGCACCCGATGGGCCAACCACGGCGAGCGTATGGCCGGGCTTTATGTCGAAGCTGACGCCGTTTAATATTTGCCGCTCCGCGTCATAAGCGAAATATACATCGTCAAACACCAGCGCGCCGCCACTTACTACCAATGCGGGCGCATTTGGTTTGTCGGTGATTTCGGCTTGGGTATCGATAAGCGCAAACATTGCGGCCATATCGGTCAGGCCTTGGCGTATTGTGCGATACACCATGCCCAACATGTCCAATGGCCGGAAAAGCTGCGCCAGCAAGGTATTCACCGTCACCACGTCGCCTGTGGTAAATTGCCCGCGTGACCAGCCCCAAACGACATAGCCCATGGCCCCAGCCATCATGAGGTTGGTGATCAGCGATTGCCCAATGTTCAGCGCGGCGAGCGAGTTTTCAGATTTGACGGCGGCATTGGCATAATGTTGCACCACCTCGGCATAACGGCGGGTTTCGCGCTTTTCTGCGTTAAAATATTTGACCGTTTCGTAGTTCAAAAGGCTGTCGACGGACTTGGCAACGGTCTGCGTGTCGAGCTCGTTCATTTCCTCGCGCAATTTGTTGCGCCAGTTGGTGATCAGGGTCGTGTAAACAATGTAGCTGACGACCATGATCAGCGTGGCAATGACCATGCCCCAGCCAAATGAAATCTTGAAATAAACGGAGACTAAAAACAGCTCAAGCAAGGTAGGCGCGATGTTAAACAAAAGGAAATAGAGCATGATGTCGATGCTCTTGGTCCCGCGTTCAATCACCTTGGTAACCGCGCCTGTCCGCCGGTTCATGTGGAACCGCATCGACAGATTATGCAAATGGCTGAAGACATTTTCGGCCAGACGCCGCGTTGCTTCTTGGCCGACGCGTTCAAAGACGATGTTGCGCAAATTGTCGAATAATACCCCGCCGAAACGTGCACCGGCATAAGCGGCGACCAATGCGATGGCGATGGCGACGCTGTCTTCCATGCCCGGCACCATGCGGTCGATAGCCCGGCCGTAGAGCCATGCCATGCTGAGCTGGATGAGTTTTGAGACAACCACCAGCAGCAGGGCAAAGACAATGCGGACGCGCAAACCCGCTTCGTTCTTCGGCCATAAATACGGCAAGAATCGCCGCATGACGGCGAAATCTGGCTTGGCATCATTGGTGGGAGTTAATGGTGGCACAGGGGCCGTATAGTTATTTTAGTGCAAAGCACAAAGGCCCATCACGCCTTGTTCGACAGCAGCAGCCAGCTCGCAACGCCGTTTATGGCGGTGTAGGCGGCGTAAAGGAGCACTACCACCAAGGATTGCGCATTGGCCAACCACATGGCGCCGATGAGCAAAGACAGTTCAATAGCGTAGCTTCCATAAGGACCGAAATGCCGACCGAAATAGCGCTTAGTCTCTTCGACAAAAGGGTGCCCAGATTCCGCCACCGCTTTGTGCATAGAAAAATTGGCGATGCCCAATATAAAGCAGACGGTCAGCAACATAGGGTTTAGATCACGGCCCTTCGCGGATGCCACGCGCTTCATTGCGCTCTGATTGCCGCTCAAGCGCGACCTTGATCATCGCGATGATTGGATCGGCCAGCGCAAGCCCCAAAATGCCGAAAAGCGCACCGAAAAGAATCTGCGCGCCGAGCACTAAAGCAGGTGCCAAATCGACCGCACGCTTTGCGACCATCGGGACGATCAAATAACCGTCCACCGTCTGCACGACAAAATACACGAAAATGGCGTAGAGTCCGACATCGACCCCGGCAGAAAACCCAACGAGGATGATAAGGGCCCCAGATACAATTGCGCCGATATTAGGCAAGAATGCCAGCAGGCCCGTGAGCACACCCAGCAACGCCGCCATCGGCACGCCGCCAAGGCTGAGTAAAACCCATGTGCCCACGCCTTCAACCGCCATGCCAAGCAGGCGACCCGCCATCAGGCGGCGCAAGACGCTGCCCATTTTTTCGGCGGTGCCATAAAAATGCGCGCGCTCTGCCAAAGGCAACATCCACGCGACACCGCGTTCATACAAGCGGGGCTCGGCTGCGATAAATATGCCGAGAACCAGCATCATCGCAAGGTTTGTGACGGTGCCCAAAACGGACGATACCGCTTCCGTGACGCGGCCCACAGAGTTCAACATCTGCGAACCAAGGCCTTTCATATCTTCAGCAGAAATGTTGAACCCTGCTGCTTCAATCCGATTGCCGATTGTTTCAATTTGCCTTTCGACAATGGCCTGAAGGCTTGCGGCTTGCGCGGCGAGCTCAGAGCCTGTGAAAACAAACGTCCAATAGATAAAACCAAACACCGCGAGCACGACAATGGTGAGGCGGAAGCCGCGCGGGATGGGCAGCACCCGGCCAAGAAGCCGCGCGCCGCCGTCTAACATCGCGGCAAGAACGATGCCGCCAATGATAAGAAGAATGGGCTGCGCAAGCCAGATGAATGCAACAACGAGGCTGGCCATGCTAATCCATACCGCAGCGCGCTTTATCTCTGAACGAATGAGGGGGTCGTAAAGCTCGGTTGGGCCGACCTCTTCGCGAAAGCTATCCTTTACCTGTGCGTCAGGTTTTTTCCGCGTCCGGCGCGGCTTGCTCTGCGCAAGGGGCGCGGCGTCACTCACCTTGGCTGACCTTTTTAGGACGCAAGCTGTCGCCAGCGCGATCACCGCGCAGCGAACTGAACCATGATGCAGGATTAAGGCTGGTGCTGCCATCAACCGAGAATGTGATAATTTCCGCGCGACCGCCGATGCGATCCCATGATACAGGACCACCAAGGCCGCCAAACTCTGCCGCCACGCGGCTGTCGGAGCTGTTATCGCGGTTATCACCCATCAGGAAAACATGACCGGCAGGGATCTTCACAGGTGCCATGTCATCGGTATCGCGCTGACGCGCGTCAATCGTATCATATTGCACGCCGTTGGGCAGGGTTTCGCGAATGATTGGCAAATGGCAGGTCAGCTCACGCAGTCAGCACCGCGTATCAATGCGCCTGAAAAGTCATAATCATTGCATGGGTTGTTGGCATCGACTGGTAAGATGAGGTTTGGCTGGGTTTCCTGCTTCACGGGTTTGCCGTTGAGGAAAATCTGCCCTGCGCGCAGTTCGATGGTGTCGCCGGGCAAGCCAATGACGCGCTTAATCCAATCCTGATATTTGCCCTTTGGCGTCAATATGACGATATCGCCACGTTCGGGCAATTTGCCCCAGACGCGCGTGTTGCTCTCCGGCAAAGGCACGGCCAAGGCGTCTACCTCTTCGCGCAACACCAGCCAGCGAAATATCGCTACAGGATTCGGTATCGTCGGCGACACATGGCTCCATCCATAAGGATATTTGCTGACGAACAGCCGGTCACCCACCAATAAGGTCGGCATCATCGAAATAGACGGAATGTAAAAGGGTTTCGCAATGAAGCTGTGGAACGCAAGCACGGCGAGTAAAAGCCAGAACATGCCTTTTAATTCGGCCCAAGCCGCTGCGGCCCAGCCCTTCTTTTCGGGTACCGGCGCGGGCGGTGTTGCCTCGCTATTGTTGTCGGTGGTCAAACTGGTCATGCCTTTTGCGATCTCAACGCCTCTATAATGACAAATGCCTGTGCCCAGGGGTGGTCATCCGTCAAGGTCAAATGAATATGGGCTTCATAGCCTGAAGGAATCATTGCGTCGAGCCGCGCTTTTGCGCCGCCCGTAAGCGACAGGGTCGGCGCACCCGAAGGTGCATTGACGACGCCAATATCCTTCATAAATACGCCATGTTTGAAACCGGTTCCCACGGGCCTTTGAAAAGGCTTCCTTGGCGGCAAAGCGCTTCGCATAGGTGCCCGCTTTGGTAAATGGTCGCTTCATTGCCTTGGCACGTTCCACGTCGGTGAAAACACGATTTTCAAATCGCGCGCCAAATCGCGCAATCGATTTTGCGATGCGTTCGATGTTACATAGGTCAGAGCCAAGCCCGATGATCACCGGGCAAGGTCCATCAGTTCGCGCATTTTACGCACGCTTTCTTCCAAACCAATGAAGATGGCCTCACCGATCAGATAGTGCCCGATGTTGAGTTCGGCAAATTGCGCAATGGCGGCAATGGGCTGAACATTATCAAAAGTAAGCCCATGGCCGGCATGCGGCTCGATCCCGTTCTTCGCCGCGAGAGCGGCGGCATCGGCAATCCGGCGTAGCTCGGTTTCGCGTTCCTCGCCTTGCGCATGGGCATATTTACCCGTGTGAAATTCCACGATTGGCACGCGCAAGCGGATGGCGGCTTCGATCTGACGGGCGTCGGGTTCAATAAACAGGCTGACGCGGATATTGGCGTCGGTGAGCCGCGTGACGATGGGCGCAAGATGATTGTGCTGGCCCGCCGCGTCCAATCCGCCCTCGGTCGTCCGCTCCTCGCGCCGTTCAGGGACGATGCACGCGGCATGCGGCTTGTGCCGCAAGGCGATCTCCAGCATCTCCTCGGTCGCTGCCATTTCAAGGTTCAGCGGCAAATTTGTCGCGGCCATGATACGTGCGATGTCGGCATCGCGAATATGCCTGCGGTCTTCGCGCAGATGCGCCGTGATGCCGTCGCCACCGACCGCCGCCACAATCTGCGCCGCACGCACCGGGTCTGGATGATCACCGCCGCGCGCATTGCGAATGGTCGCGACATGGTCGATGTTAACGCCAAGGCGCAAGCGGGGCGGCGCGGGCGCTTGCGTCATAACTTCCGGCTACCGGGCTTGATCGCTTGCGTCGCGGCGAGCTCCGGCGGCAATTCGTCGGGCGCGTAAGTCGGAAAGTTCAGCTGAATCAGCGGGAAAAAGGGAACGCCAAGCTCAGCGGCCCCCGCCGAACGGTCCACCACAGCCGCGGCGGCGATAACAACACCGCCAGCCGCTTCGATCGCGGCAATCGCTTCACGTGAAGACAGGCCGGTGGTCACGACATCTTCCACCATGAGGACTTTAGTGCCCGGCGTGAGTGTAAATCCCCGGCGCAACCCAAAAACACCTTCGGGGCGTTCCACAAACATGGCATCAACGCCAAGCGCGCGACCCATTTCATGGCCGATGATTAGGCCACCCATGGCGGGCGAAATGACCGCCTGAACCTCAGCCCGCAGTTCGCGCGGCATTTTTTGACTGATTGCAAGCGCAATGCGTCCAGCGCGCTCTGGGTTCATTAACAGCCGGGCGCATTGCAAATAATAAGCGCTGTGCTTGCCGGACGACAGCAGGAAGTGCCCCTCAAGCAGCGCGTCGACGCTACGGAATTCGGACAGTATTTCATCTTCGGTCATGATGGGGAGAATGATCCTTGTTAGCCATTGTCGTCTTTTGCATGTCCGGTTTAACGGATTGCAACGCAAATGGGTAGAAGAGTGGTGCAATTAAATGCTAAAAATAATAAATCGACCGCTTGAGGGTTCAGGTTAGCGCGACTATAGGTCGCGCAAGTCCGGCCACCTTGGGGTGAGCAAGACATGCGCAAAGTTCCTGCGCCGCACCAAGAACACGGGGCCAAGTAGATGAATATGTTGAAGAAATTACTGGTTGTCTTCGCTGCAATGACGATGCCGTCATTGGTGATGGCGCAGTCAGCGAATCCCGCGCCAGCGCCAATGACGAAGGAAGTGGCCGCGCCTGTTGTGGCGACGCCTGCTACGGCAACGACCGCTGCACCCGCCGCCGCGCCAGCCGCGGCTGCGCCTAAGGCGATGGATGGTTCGTTACCCGGCTACACGCCAATGCGCCCCAATTATGAAGATAGCGTTGGCATGCCAAAGCCGAAGGAAGTGGATTTTCAGGAACAATTCACCGAAAACGGCCAATATGCAAAATGGATCAACAACGCGATCCTGTTGCCGATCATCACCATCATCTCTCTGTTTGTCCTTGGCCTTCTGCTTTGGGTGATCGTGCGTTTCAACCGCCGCGCCAATCCAGTGCCATCAAAGACGACGCACAATACTTTTATTGAAGTCTTATGGACTCTGATCCCTGTGCTCATCCTTTTGGGTATCGCTTATCCATCGCTTGATTTGTTGGCCAAGCAATTTAAGCCAGCACCAGCAGACGCCGTTACCATTAAGGCCACTGGTTATCAGTGGTATTGGGGCTACACTTATCCCGACCATGGCGGGTTCGAAGTGATATCGAACATGCTGAAAGAAGAAAGCGAAGTCGGCAAGGGTGAGCGTTTCCGTACCGAAAACGACGGACCAAAACTGTTGGCGGCCGACAATCGCATGGTTGTGCCTGCGGGCGTACCTTTGCGCATCCAAACGACGGCTGCGGACGTGATTCACGCATTTGCGGTGCCGTCGCTTTGGTTCAAGCTTGATGCGGTTCCCGGTCGCCTGAACGAAAAATCTGTCACGATCACCAAGCCCGGCGTGTATTTCGGGCAATGCTCCGAACTATGCGGGGCACGCCACGCGTTCATGCCAATCGTTGTGGAGGCACTTCCGCCAGCGCAATTTGCGGCTTGGGTGAAGGCGCAGGGCGGCACGATGCCCGGCGAAGAAAAGCCGGCACCTGCGGCCGCTGCGCCAGCCGCTGTAGCCGCGACCCCCATAGACACACCTGCTGCACCTGCTGCAGCGCCAACTAAGTAAAAGGGCCAGACGGATGACAAGCATTGCTGCCACAGGCACCGACCTCCACGCGCATGACCATCATGACGCGGACCACAAGCCGGGCTTTTTCGCCCGCTGGTTCATGTCGACCAACCATAAAGACATCGGAACATTGTATCTGATCTTTGCAATTTTCGCAGGGATTGTGGGCGGTGCGATTTCGGGCTTGATGCGTTTGGAGCTTGCTGCTCCGGGCATTCAATATCTGCAAGGCTGGGCATCGATGATGGCCGGCAAAGAAGCGTCGCTGGATGAAGCCTATCATATGTGGAATGTGCTGATTACGGCCCACGGCTTGATCATGGTGTTCTTCATGGTCATGCCCGCCATTATTGGCGGCTTTGGCAACTGGTTTGTGCCTTTGATGATCGGCGCGCCGGACATGGCGTTCCCGCGCATGAACAACATCAGCTTCTGGTTGACCGTTGTGGCGTTCATCATGTTGCTTGGGTCCAGCTTTGTCCCGGGCGGTACGGGTCTTGGTGCAGGCACTGGCTGGACGGTCTATGCGCCGCTGTCGACTTCAGGCTCGGTTGGGCCTGCTGTCGACATGGCCATTTTCTCGCTTCACTTGGCGGGTGCAGCGTCGATCTTGGGTGCCATCAACTTCATTACCACCATTTTCAACATGCGTGCGCCGGGCATGACCCTGCACAAAATGCCATTGTTCGTGTGGTCGGTGTTGGTAACGGCATTTTTGCTGCTGCTCGCATTGCCGGTACTGGCGGCGGCGATTACCATGCTTTTGGTTGACCGTAACTTTGGCGGCGCATTCTTCGATGCGTCGGCCGGTGGTGACCCTGTATTGTATCAACATCTCTTCTGGTTCTTCGGCCATCCCGAAGTGTATATCATGATCTTGCCCGGTTTCGGTATCATCAGCCAAATCGTCGCAACCTTCAGCCGCAAGCCAGTGTTCGGCTATCTCGGCATGGCTTATGCCATGGTCGCGATTGGTGTCGTCGGCTTTGTTGTCTGGGCGCACCACATGTTTACCACGGGCATGAGCGTCGACATGAAAATGTACTTTACGGCAGCAACGATGGTGATCGCGGTGCCAACCGGCATTAAGATATTTAGCTGGATCGCAACCATGTGGGGCGGTTCGGTTAGCTTCAAGACGCCTATGGTATGGGCCATGGGCTTCATCTTCATGTTCACCGTTGGTGGCGTAACGGGTGTTGTGCTGGCCAATGGCGGTCTCGACGATAACCTGCACGACACATATTATGTTGTGGCCCATTTCCATTATGTGTTGTCGCTGGGTGCTGTATTCTCGCTCTTTGCCGGCTTCTATTACTGGTTTGGCAAAATGTCGGGTCGTCAATTGAATGAATTCCTTGGTCATCTGCACTTTTGGATATTCTTCGTTGGCGTGAACGTCCTGTTCTTCCCGATGCACTTCCTTGGAAATTCAGGCATGCCGCGTCGTTACCCTGATTATCCGGAGGCCTTTGCCTATTGGAATGGCGTGGCGTCCGTTGGCTATGCAATAATGGGCGTTGGCGTGCTCATTTTCTTCGTCAATGTCATCTGGTCGTTGGTCGCTGGCCGCCGTGCAGAAGACAATTATTGGGGTGAAGGTGCGACCACGCTTGAGTGGACGCTGACAAGCCCGCCACCATATCACCAGTTCGAAACGCTGCCGGTTATCAAGTAACCGGCGGCGGCTCACCGCTTTGAACGTCTCGAACGTTTGGGAACAGGCATGACAACCGCAACGCGTGACATCATTTTGACAGCCGAGTGGCGCGATTTCTGGGCTTTGACGAAGCCTCGGGTCATGTCGCTTGTCGTGTTCACAGCGCTTTGCGGATTATTGGCGGCACCGGGTAGCATTCATCCGGTAATTGGTTTTACCGCGATACTCTGCCTTGCTTTGGGCGCGGGTGCCTGTGGTGCGCTCAACCAATATTTTGAAGCTGACATTGACGCCAAAATGGCACGGACGGCGCGCCGCCCGCTGCCTGCGGGCCGAATGGACCGGGCGTCCGCGTTGAACTTTGGCATCGGCCTTGCCGCTTTTTCGGTGGGCATCATGGGCGTTGCCGTCAATTGGTTATGCGCTGGCTTGCTTGCTTTCTCGATCTTCTTCTACGCGATCGTCTACACCATCTGGTTGAAGCCCAATACGCCGCAAAACATCGTGATCGGTGGCGCGGCGGGCGCATTTCCGCCCGTCATCGGCTGGGCGGCGGTAACGGGCGACGTTACGCTTATGCCAATCCTCCTTTTTGCGATCATATTCCTGTGGACACCGCCGCATTTCTGGGCGCTCGCGTTGTTTATGAAAACGGATTACGGCGCTGCCGGAATTCCCATGCTCCCCAATGTGAAGGGTCAGCGGGTCACCCGTAACCAGATATTCGGCTACAGCTTCCCCATGGCGGCGACGGCGATACTGCCTTTTGCTTTGGCCGAAACAGGGTGGGTCTATGGCGCGGCAGCGATTGTTCTTAACCTCCTGTTTTTGGCATTGGCCTTCCGGGTCTGGAAAAACGAGGCCACGGACGCAGCCGCGATGAAGCCGGAGAAGCAACTTTTTGCCTTCTCAATCCTTTACCTGTTTCTCCTTTTTGCAATTTTCGCCTTTGACCGGATGCTGATATCATGACCCAGAATGAGCCGTCTGCCTATACCGTCGAAGAAACGGCGATTATCCGCAAACGCCAGGCGGGCCGCTCGCGTGTCATGGGTGTTGCTTTGGTCGGGTTGTGCGTCTTGTTCTTCTTAATCACTGTGGTGAAAGTGGGAGTCTGGGGCTGATGGCTGTTTCTAACGCAAAAACCGGGTTTTTGGCGGCGGCGCTTGCCGTATCAATGGTCGGCGTTGGCTTTGCTGCGGTGCCTTTGTATCGTTTATTCTGTCAGGTCACTGGCTTTGGCGGCACCACAATGCGCGTGGACGCTGCGCAGGCGGCTACTGTTGCAGTTTCCAACAAAACTATCGTTGTGCGCTTTGATGCCAATCAACGTGAAGGCTTGCCTTGGGAATTCAAACCCGAGCGTCCGACGGACACTGTCAGCATCGGCGCGAAGGACATGTCGATCTATCTTGCGAAGAATCTCTCGAACGAGCCCGTTACGGGCACCGCCACGTTCAACGTGACGCCAGCGCTTGCCGGTCAGTATTTTAACAAGATTCAGTGCTTCTGCTTTACCGAACAGACGCTGAAACCCGGCGAACAGGTCCGCATGCCGGTCCTATTCTATGTCGATCCCAAGATTATGACCGACCCTGAAACCAAAGACATTGAAGAAATCACACTTAGTTACACTTTCTATCCAGTGGAAAAGCCAAACATAGTGGACCAGACGGCGAACGGTAGCTAAGGCAATTGTTAATCGATACGACTACAGGGAATTGACCATGGCGGGTGCCAAAAATCACGATTATCATATTTTGCCACCAAGCATCACACCGTTGCTCGGTTCATTTTCGGCGCTGATTATGTTCTTTGGTTTGGTGATGTGGATGCATCCCGAACAGTTCAGCTATGGCAGCCTGATCTTTGGCATTGGCTTGATTGCCGTTATCTACACTTTCTATGCCTGGTGGGCAGATGTCGTAAATGAGGCGCAGGCCGGCGATCATACCCCTGTGGTGCAATTGCACCTGCGCTACGGCATGATCATGTTCATTGCCTCTGAAGTCATGTTCTTCGTTGGCTGGTTCTGGGCATGGTTTGACTATGCGTTGTTCCCGGTACCGTTGGAAATCGTCATAGACCCCGAAACGCACGCATTTACGGTCACTAACCTGATCGGCCAAGAAGGTGCAGCCGCGTTGATGCAATGGCCGCCAAAGGGTTTGGAAGTTCTCGATTCGATGCAGCTTCCGTTGTTGAACACGCTGATCCTGTTGTGTTCGGGCACCACTGTGACTTGGGCGCACCATGCGCTCATCCATGGCGACCGTGAAGGTCTGAAGAAAGGTCTGTGGCTCACCATATTGCTCGGCCTACTGTTCAGTGCGATTCAGGTTTATGAATATGCCGTCGCGCCGTTTCCCTTTGGCGGATTGAATTACGGCACGGCCTTTTACATGGCGACGGGTTTCCATGGCTTCCACGTCATTGTGGGCACCATCTTCCTCGCCGTCTGCCTTGCGCGCACCTATAAGGGCCATTTCACGCCTAAGCAGCATTTCGGTTTTGAGGCCGCCGCGTGGTACTGGCATTTTGTCGATGTCGTCTGGCTCTTCCTCTTCATCACCATTTACATCTGGGGTGGCTGGGGCGCACCAGTGCACGCGTAAATGAAACCAGAACAATCCATAGAAGGGCAGCCCAGCATTGCTAAGGCTGCCCTTTTTGGTCTCTGCCCCCAATGTGGGCATAAAAGCTTGTTCGCTGGCCTGGGGCAGTTCGCCGACAGTTGCGCAAACTGCGGACTAGACTTTAGCAGCTATAATGTCGGCGATGGTCCCGCTGCGTTGCTCACTATGGGCATTGGCACGTTGATTATCGTACTGGCGTTGGGCGTTGATTCTGTGTTTCACCCGCCTTTTTGGGTACATGTCATCATTTGGGTGCCGTTTACCGCAGCGCTTACGGTGATAAGCTTGCGCATGGCGAAAGCCGGGCTGTTGGCGGCGGAGCATCGCAACCGTGCGCGCGAAGCTGGAAAGAGTGATCTTCTATGAACCGCCTGCCCGTCATTCCAACCCTATTGGTTGCCCTTGCCGTTGCCACGATGATTGGCCTTGGCATCTGGCAGTTGCAACGCAAGGCACAGAAAGACGAATTGCTGTCGCGTTATGAATCGGCGGTGGGATTGCCAGCCGTGGCATGGCCAACGGTTCCCGACCCTGCGGCATTGCCATTGTTTCGCCGCTCCAGCCTCATATGCGTGCGTGTTGTTAAGATTGAGACCGTATCGGGTTCAAATGCCGCGGGCAAAGCAGGCTTTGCCCATGTCGCGTCTTGCCAGACCGGCAAAGCAGAGGGCCCCGATGCCAAAGTGGCCTTTGGCTGGTCCGAACGGCCGCAATCACCCAAATGGGACGGCGGCCGCGTTAAAGGCATTATCGCGCCCTACGGAGCGCAGCGCATAAAGCTTGTTTCAACAGATGCGGTCGACGGCTTGGATATATTGGCCGAGCCGTCGCCAAGCCAGATCCCGAACAACCATCTGCTATATGCCATTCAGTGGTTCATTTTTGCCACCGCTGCGACCATTATCTATATATTGGCGCTTCGAAAGCGCACCAAAGCCCTTTGACCCTGCCATCATCAATCTTTTGATTGTCATCATTGGGACCGAACTGATTCGGCAAGCCATCTGGTAACTGCGCCCTATTTGGGCGACAGCACCATCAGCATCTGGCGACCTTCCATCCGGGGATGTGCCTCGATTTTTGCGGTTTCGGTCGTATCGGCCTGAACCCGTTGAAGCAGTATCATACCCAATTGTTGGTGTGCCAATTCCCGGCCACGGAAACGCAGCGTAATCTTGACCTTGTCACCTTCTTCGATGAATTCGGCGACCTTCTTCATCTTAACCATATAGTCATGGTCATCAATGTTCGGACGCATCTTGATTTCTTTGATTTCCTGCGTTTTCTGGCTCTTGCGTGCCAAATTGGCCTTTTTCTGGGCCTCATATTTGAACTTGCCGATGTCCAGAAATTTGCACACGGGGGGATCAGCGTTTGGGGAGACTTCCACCAAATCGAGCCCAACTTCGCCAGCCTGCGCTATCGCCTCGCGGGTATACATGACACCCAGATTTTCGCCGTCATCATCAATGACCCGCACTTTTTCAACGGTGATTAGATTATTGTAGCGCGGTCCACTTTTAACAGGTGGGGTCATAGCGCGCCGGGTAGGCGGGGTGGCGATAGTCAATACTCCTTGTGATGTTCGGCAACGCTAATACAGCCAATTTGTCCGCAGATAAAGGCTTTAGCAGCGATACCCCTGCTTTTGTTGCCCTGTGTGGCGCTAAAGCACATACGAGGGGTTCAACGTGCTCAATTTAAAGGGGCGGCGTTTGGCCGCGTTTTATTCCGAAAGCGCCGTCAGGTCGTTCACCGTTAAGATCTGCGGCAACACACGCGCGTCGGCGTTCGGTGGATAGTATAGATATAATGGCACGCCCGACCGCCCGTGCTTGGCCAGAAAGCGCGTGATATCCGGATCTCTGCGTGTGTAATCGCCCACCATCGTGCGTATGCCTGCTTTGGCAAAGGCTGCGCTGGTTTCTGTGCGGTCAATCGCAGCGTTCTCATTCACTTTGCATGTCACACACCAGTCGGCGGTGAAGTAGAGAAACACAGCTTTGCCCTCTGCGCGCAGTGCGGCCAGCCGTTCTTCGTCAAAGGCCATGCTGCCGTTTTTCATCGGCTGCGGGGCAGGCGCGACGATGGCGGCCTTGTCCATGATGAGCAAAGCCGCGACGGTGACGCCCAATATGGCCGCAACGACCATCTTGTGTGGCGCGCCGCTTTTCTGTTTCCGCCCAAGTTCAAACAGCCGCAACAATATGATCAACGCGGCCGCGCCGCCAATGAGCAAGCCGCTAAAGCCGGCAAGTTGATAAAGCAGCCATAGCAAGGCCAATGACGTGAGCGCCATCGGCACGGCCATCCACTGACGAAAACGCACCATCCACGCGCCAGGACGTGGCATGCGCTTGCGCAAAGGTGGGATGAAGGCAATGGCAAGGAAGGGCAAAGCAAGGCCAAGACCAAGGCCCGCAAATATCAACAGTGCTAAACTTGCGGGCAACAGCAAAGCCGCACCCATTGCCGCCGCCATGAACGGGCCGGTGCACGGCGTTGCGACAACAGCCGCCAGCACGCCCGTCCAGAATGACCCTGACACGCCGCCTTTTGGGTCAGTGCCTCGCCCGCGCCGATACCGCCGACTTCAAACAGGCCAGCCAGATTTGCGGTGACCGCAACCATGAGCAACAGCAGCAACAACACAATCGCAGGGTCCTGCAACTGGAATGCCCAGCCCACCTCTTCGCCCGCCGCCCGCAAAGCCAACATAATGCCACCCAGCACAAGGCAGCTCATGATGATGCCGACGGTGTACGCAACGGCATCGCGTCGGGCCGCACCCTCATCACCGCCCATTTTGGCAAGGCTCAAGGCCTTCAATCCCAATATCGGGAATACGCAAGGCATGAGGTTCAGGAGCAAGCCGCCAAGAACCGAAAAGGCGAGTATCCAGCCAAAGCCAAGTGGCGGTGTTTGCGCTGGCGTCGCTGCGCCTTTACCAAAAACGGATACGGCCGCGCCGCCTGCTGGGACGGTGCCGGGTGTGGCGCGTATTCCAAGTCCCTGTGCATCATTGAAACGCAGTAGGCCGTCAATCTCTCCGGCAAATGGTTCTTTCACTTCACTGCTGATAATCAACCAATCGCCGGTGCGCCGCGCAGTTTGCGGGGCGGCGTAACGGAACAGATTTTCGCTCTGCGCAAAAAACCAGACTCGGCTTGCGTCGGCACTACGCGGATAGGGGATGGCGATATCAATGCGGTTGCCATCAATGGCATAGTGCGCCTTGCGGTCCAGCGGCACTGGCAATGCGCTGCGCCACCCATCGAAACGTCTGCGGTCGGCATTGTCGATGGTTCCAGAACCAATGGTCATGGGCACCGACAATGTCGCGCTTTCCGGTACGCAGACCAGATCGGAGCAGGCCGACCAGCGCGCGTCGACCTTGATCGTCAAATTCTGCCCAACAATCGCGCTTTGCGGGATTTTGAGATCAATCAGAAAAGCATGCTCTGTCTTGTAAACATGGTTCATGAAACCGCTGACAATCAAGGTTTCGGGCACGGGCGCACGGATGGGGCCCACACTTGCGCCAGTGGGCAATATCCACGCCAGCTCTAGTGGCGTTCCGGCATCACCGGGGTTCACCCAATAATCATGCCAGCCGGGTTTCGGGTCCATGACAATCGCGACGGTCACGGTATCACCGGGGGCGGGGCTGCGCGTTTCGGCTGCCATCGACGCACGGACATATTGCGGCGCGGCAGGGGTGGGAACCTGCGCATGGGCCATGCCAGCCGCAACAAACAGTGCCAGCAGGAACTGACCCATGCGCAACATTATATGCTTGGGCGCAGTAAATTCTCGGGGCAAGGTGACGATGCGTTGCATGCGAAGCTCAATGGCACAATGCACTATGTTTAGGACAGCGGATTATTCAGGCACCACGGGCACGGCGTGCGCACCCATGGACGGCATCACCTTTGCCTTTTTCCATCCGCCATGCAGATAATAGGCAATCGACAGGATGCAGGATGCAATCGCGGTCGCAACAAATGATCCCCAAATGGCATCTGCGCCGAAGCGGGCGTATAGGCCAAAGCCAATGCTGAAACGCACCAGCACAGCGCTGATTATCAGGATCAGGAGCGGCGCAACTACGGCGCCATTCGCACGCACCGCAAAGGTCACGACAACCGACACACCCATCAGGACGAAGGTCCACCCAATGACGTGGTTGACGTGGATCGCGATATCGATGGCTGGGCTGCCGCTTGGCAGGAACAGGCCAAGCAATGGCGTCGCGAACAAGGTCATGAGTAAGATCAATACACCTGCCAGCAGCAGGTTGATCCCAATCCCCGACCACACGATGCGGCCAATACGGTCCCATTTGTTTGCGCCAATATTTTGGGCGACCATGGCGCTGACGGCGCTGCCCACGGCGACCGCGGGCATCTGCACATAGCTCCAAAGCTGATTCATCACGCCAAATGCCGCGGTTGTGTTCACGCCTTCTCGATTGACAAGCCCAATCATCACAACGGCAGAGCCCGACATGATGATCATCGACAAGCCCATAGGCAGGCCCATACGCGCAATCGGTTTCAAGAACCGCGCATCTGGCCGAAGCCATTTCAGCTCATGCCCGCGCAGGCGGATGGTCAGGTCGCGCGCATAGACCTTGCGTAGCAATAGCCCGAGGCTGATGACCCCGGCAAATATGGTCGCAAGCGCCGATCCAGCGATACCCATCGCGGGTATGGGGCCAAGGCCCAAGATAAGAATCGGGTTCAAGATGATGTCGAGAACCACGTTCAAAACTGTATTCCAAAATGGCGTCACCGAATCCCCCACACCGCGCAGCGATGATGCAACAAGCACCATCACGAAAGAGGTTGGCATCGACAGGAAGATGACGCGCAAATATGCCAGCGCCAGCGGATAGACCGTTTCCGGCGTTGCCATCAGGCGCAGCATGTGGGGCGCAAAGATCCAACCCGCCGCCGCCGTCACCAGGCCAGCCGCAAGGAAAATGCCGAATGCGGTGCCCATGATGCGGCGGACAGATTCCACGTCGCGGCGGCCCATATTCTGACCAATCAAAATGGTCGTCGCCATGGTGAAGCCGAACAAAGTGGAGAACATCAAAAACATGATGAGCCCCGCATTGGCCGATGCGGCAAGGGCCTCTTCGCCCAAGAATCTACCAATCCACACCGAATTGACCGAATGGTTCAGCGACTGGAGAATGTTCACCCCAAGTGAGGGCAGCGCGAACAGGAACAAAGTCTTGGCCACTGGACCAATTGTCAGGTCGCGCTGATGGGCGGGGGTGGTCATGTTGAAACACCCGCTTCATAAGAGCCCATATGTGTCATTCCCGCGAAAGCGGGAAGCCATGGGGCCGCCGCGTCGTGTGAACGCCAGTAAGCGACTGGGGCACGCTCAGGCCGTGGATTCCCGCTTTCGCGGGAATGACAAAGTGTGTTGAAGGTTCGGACGATAGTCACCCCAACCGCTTTAGTGCCGCAGTCAATCGTTCGGCCTCAGCAGCCTTTTCGGCATGGTCGGCGCGCGCCTTTTCTACCGCTTCAGGCTTGGCCTTTTCCACAAAGGCGGCATTGGACAAGCGACCGGAAAGCGCATCGCGCTCTTTGGTTGCGGCTTCGATGGCTTTGGTGATCCGGCTACGTTCGGCGTCAAGGTCGATGACGCCGTCAAGCGGGAAAACGATAGTGTCGTCGCCCACAACGATCTGCGCGACATTGTTGGTTTCAACGGGCGAATAGACAAAATCGTCAATGCGGCCGAGGCGTGACAATGCCGCACCTTGGCGCACGATTATCGCAATCGTGGCGGTCTGAGGGCCGGAAATATTGGCGGTCAGGCGCGTGCCCGGCGCTATGTTCAACTCCGCCTTGAACGAACGGGTTTTGCTAATCGTGTCGATGACCCAATTTATCTCGGCGACTGCCTCTGCATCTACCGTGGCATTCGGCTCCGGCCATTGGGCGTGAATGATGTCATAGGCACGAGGATATTCTGAGTCGGACAAGGCATGCCATAATTCTTCGGTAATGAACGGCATAAATGGATGCAGCATCACCAAGATTTGGTCGAGCGCCCAGCCAGCGACTTCGCGCGTCTCATCCGCTTCTGCGTTCCCCAGCGCAGGCTGGGGTCCAGCCTCGACCGCATCTGGACCCCGGCCTTCGCCGGGGCGCACCTGAACCAATGGCTTGATCAGTTCCAGATACCAATCGCAAAACTGGTCAAAAACGAAATGATACAGCACATCGGCCATGCCGTCGAAACGATATTCGGCGAAGGCTTTGTTCAGCTTCTCGACGGTCTCAACCACCTCACCAATAATCCAGCGGTTGACCGCCAATTCGGCCTTTGGCGCATGCACGCCGTGCGATCCGCTTATGCCGTTGGATTGCGCGAAGCGTGCGGCATTCCACAGCTTGGTTGCAAAGTTACGATAGCCTGCAACGCGGCTTTCATCCATTTTAATATCGCGGCCCTGGCTTTCCATGGCGGCCATGAAGAAACGCAGCGCGTCCGCGCCATATTGGTCAATCAGGCCAAGCGGATCGACTGTATTGCCCTTTGACTTCGACATTTTGCTGCCATCCGCCGCACGGACAAGGCCGTGCAGATAGAGCGTTTTCCAAGGCACTTCTTTCATGAAGTGAATACCCTGCATCGCCATCCGCGCATCCCAGAAAAATAATATGTCAAAACCGGAAATCAGCACGTCATTGGGATAATGGCGTTGGAGCAAGGATTCCTCCCCGGAACGGGGAGGGGGACCAGCCGCAGACTGGTGGAGGGGGTTCTCCCCCTCTCCATCGACTTGCGATGGGGAGGTGGCAGCCGAAGCGTCAGCTTCGGATGACGGAGGGGCCTTCGAGGTTGCAGTCCCCTCCACCACCGCTACGCGGCGGTCCCCCTCCCCATCGCAAGTCGATGGGGAGGAGAGCGCTTCAGGCCAACCCAAAGTTCCAAACGGCCAAAGTGCAGACGAGAACCATGTGTCGAGGACGTCGGGGTCGCGCGTCAGCTCGACGCCCGCGCCAGCAAGACCTTGGGCAGCCTCTTCAGTTTCGGCGACATAACATGTGCCGTCGGCGGCAAACCACGCAGGTATCTGATGCCCCCACCATAATTGCCGCGACACACACCAAGGCTGGATATTCTCCATCCAATTGAAATAGGTTTTTTCCCAAGACTTTGGCACAATGTCGAAACCGCCATTGGCCTTGCCTTTGCGCGCGGCTTCGATGGCGGGCTTGGCGAGTGTTGCCGCATCGACATACCATTGGTCGGTGAGCATTGGCTCGATCACGACGCCTGAACGGTCACCAAAGGGTTGTTGGATCGTCTTATTTTCGACGGCAATCATCAGGCCGTCGGCGTCAATGTCGGCGACAACCCGTTTGCGTGCTTCGTAGCGGTCAAGGCCGCGATAGGTGTCAGGAACAAGGTTGAGCGTGTCGATGTCGCCGACGGTCCACTGTCCACCTGCGGCTATCGCCTTGGCGCGTTCGGCAGCTTCCGCATAAGGCGTGCCATCGCTGCGCATCGCGGCGACTTCGTCCATAAGGCGGTACATCGGGATGCCGTTGCGCTGCGCGACGCCGTAATCATTCTGGTCGTGCGCGCCGGTAATCTTCACCGCGCCCGATCCAAAATCGGGGTCGGGATATTCGTCAGTGATAATCGGGATCAGGCGGCGATGGTCTTTCGGGCCGACGGGGATTTCACAAAGTTTGCCGACGATAGACTTGTAGCGCTCATCGCCCGGATGCACCGCAACCGCGCCGTCACCTAACATCGTTTCCGGACGCGTGGTGGCGATGGCGATATAATCGCGTTCCTCCTCTAATGTGACATTGCCGTCGGCATCGCGCTCGACATAGATATAGGTTTCCCCGCCCGCGAGCGGATATTTGAAATGCCACATATGGCCGTTCACTTCGCGCGTTTCCACCTCCAGATCCGAAATCGCGGTTTTCAGGCCTGGGTCCCAGTTGACAAGACGCTTGTCGCGGTAGAGCAGCCCTTGGTTATACAGATCCACAAACACCTTGATGACGGCCTTTGAAAAGCCTTCATCCATGGTGAAGCGTTCATTCTCCCAATCCATTGAGCAGCCAAGACGACGCAACTGGCCAGTAATCTCGCCGCCGCTTTCCGCCTTCCATTCCCACACTTTGGCGACAAATTCGTCGCGGGTGAAATCGGTGCGTTTTTGCCCTTGGGCATTGAGCTGCCGTTCGACGACCATCTGCGTGGCAATGCCGGCATGGTCCGTGCCAACGACCCATAAGGCGTCCTTGCCCTGCAAACGCGCATGGCGGATGAGGATGTCTTGCAGGGTATTGTCGAGCGCATGGCCGATGTGCAGGCTGCCCGTCACATTGGGCGGCGGGTTCACGATTGTGTATGGCTCGGCATGGGGGCGATTGGGCCGGAATGCGCCCGTGGATTCCCAATGCGCATACCATTTCGCCTCAATCGCGGCGGGGTCGAAAGTCTTATCGATAGTCATGGAAAGTGGCTTTGCCAGCGCGTGGGCAATTGGGCAAGGATTTCGCGGCGTTTCGGTGGATTTAAGTGGTCCTGACCCTAGGTTACCCGCCGCCGGAAAACGAAAAATGCCGCCGCAAAGCCGCCCGCTACAAGCAGGCTCAACCACAATTCCTTCGACGCGGACGGATCAAGGCCCTTTGCGACCAAGATCACCAACATCGCCGCCATCGCGACATATGTGCCATAGGGGTGGAACCACATTTTGATTTGTAGTCGGCTGGGGTCCTCCGCCTCATATTTACGGCGCAGCTTTAGCTGTGCGGCGGATGTCATGAGGTACAGCAAAAGCATGGTCACGCCGCAGCTATTGATCAGGAAGCTGAATACCACATCGCGCGACACCGCGTCGGCGGCGAGCGCGACATAGCTGAACAGGCTGGCGATCAGGATGGCGCGCGCGGGCACTTTGCGGTGGTTGACCTGCACCAACCACTGGGGTGCGTCCTTATGCTTGGCGAGGCCGAACAACGCACGCGAGGTGACATATAGGCCGGAGTTCAAGCACGATAGCACTGCGACCAAAACCACCGCCTCCATAATCAACTGACCCGCTGGCAATCCCATATAGGCAAGCGTGGTGGCAAAGGGCGACACCTTGGGCACGATCTCGGTCCATGGCACCACCGACACGATGAGGAAGATGGAGAGTATGTAAAAGATAAGGATGCGCACAGTGACCGATACGGTCATGCGGCCAATGACCTTCGAAGGCTCTTCGGATTCGGCCGCTGCGATGGTGGCGATTTCGGCCCCAACAAGGCTGAATATGGTCGAGGTTGCCGCCGCCAGCACGACGCCCCAGCCATTGGGGACAAAGCCGTCATGCGCCGTCAAATTCCCAAAGGTCGAGCCGCCGCCTGAGGTTAGGCCAAAGGCCCATGCGGCGCAGACCAGAATGAACACGATGATCGCGGCGACCTTGATAGACGAAAACCAGAATTCAAATTCACCATATGCCCGCGCCGACATCAGGTTTACTGCGGTCAAAATCGCCATCAGGGCAATGCCGATGCCAAGCTCAGGCACGGCAGGGAACCATCCATGCAGAATTTGCGCGCCAGCAATCGCTTCAATCGCAACCACGACAACCCAGAAATACCAATAGAGCCAGCCCGACATGAAACCCGCCAAATTGCCAAGGCCAGCACGGGCGAAGTCAGGGAAGGTCTGCACCCCGTCAACGGCTATCGCCATTTCGGACAGCATGCGCATGACCAGCAAAATGATGAACCCTGCAATGGCAAAGGAGAAGACGGCGGCGGGGCCAGCCTGGCTGATCGTGGTGGAAGAACCAACGAACAGCCCGGCACCAATAATGCCGCCAATCGCGATCATCGAGACATGGCGCGACTTCAAACTGCGCGACAGTTCCGCCCCACCAGTGATTTCGGTTGCCACTTCATGCGCAATATCGGTCATACTCTTCCCCCCAATACTTCGTCTGTACTCTATAAATTTTGTCACCCCCGACGTGATCGGGGGGTCCATGGCCTGAACCTTCCGCTTGCGCTGACCGATCAGACCATGGATTCCCGCTTTCGCGGGAATGACAAAATCGGACTTATTTACTCTTCAAATATTTGCCGACCCAATCAAACACCGTCCGGTGCCATTGGATTGAATTTTTTGGTTTCAACACCCAGTGATTTTCATCCGGAAATACGAGCAATTTCGATTCCACGCCCTGCTGCTGCAACGCGGTAAAGGTGGCCAGCGACTGCGCATAAGGGATGCGATAATCCTTCTCGCCATGAATCACCAAAGTTGGCGTCTTCCATTTGGCGACATGGTTGACCGGGTTCCATTTCTCCGCATCGCTGCGCGTGGTCCATGGGCCTCCATTGTCCCATTGGTCGAACCACAACTCTTCGGTTTCATAGGCCATAGCGCGCAAGTCAAAGATACCTGCATGGTTGACAAGGCATTTGAAACGGTCGGGCCAATTGCCCGAAATCCAGTTCATCATATAGCCGCCATAAGAGCCGCCCAGCGCGCAGGCGTTGGCGGTATCGAGCTGGGTATCGATCTTGCCGACCGCATCCATGCCCTTTTGCAAATCCTCCAGCGGCCAGCCGCCCCAGTTTTTGTTGATGCTGTCGGTGAATTTTTGGCCGTAGCCGGTGCTCCCGTGAAAATCGATGCTGACCACGGCATAGCCTTGTGCCGCCATGACCGCCGGGTTCCATCGATAGGACCAAGCATTGTTAAATGTGCCCTGCGGGCCGCCATGGACGAGTAACAGGACAGGCAGCTTGCCGGTTGTGCCTTGCGGCTTAACGATCTGGCCATAAACTTGGTCGCCATTGGCCCCGGCGAAATTGAACATTTGGTAATTGACCGGATCAAGCGTGGCGAGCGCATCGGCGTTAACATTTGTCAACCGGGTCGTTCTGCCTTTGTTATCCATATGGACAAGGTCGGACGGCCCGGCGATGCTGTTGATCGCATAGACCACGCCACCATTTTTGAGCGGCACGGCCTCCGCGATGGTTCCGCGCTCCGTCAGGCGCGTGACTTTGCCTTTCAGGTCGACGCGAAAAAGCGGCGTTTCCAAGACGTCCTGCGCGGTAACGAGAAGGCTTTTGCTGTCGGCTGCCCATGCGAGCGATCCGACCGAACGGTCCCATGCGTCGGTGAGCGCTATGACCTTGCCGCTTTTCAAATCCATCAGTTGGACGACCAGCCGGTCGGCCTCATAGGTCGCGCGCGCCATAGATGTCCATGCCAGATATTTGCCATCGGGGGATGCGGCAGGTGTGGTGTCCATACCGGCGTTGTTCGCTGTGAGGTTGACGGGGTTTGCCGCACGCAGCGCCGAACGATAGATATCAAGATTGGTTGATTTGGCTTCATCGGCGTCGGCAAGACGCAAGGTGAATAGCACGGCGCTGCTGTCCGCGCTCCAGCTAATCTCCTCGCCGCCGCCAAAGGGCTTCGTTGGTGCATCGCCGACAAGGGTGCCGTCCATCGCTGCCCCCGACGGGCCCAGCTTGCCATCGGCCCCCAGCGCAACCGTAAAGACGCGGCTATAATTGCCCGGCGTTTCCCATTGGTCCCAATGGCGGACCATTAACTGATCATATTCGCGACCGGTGCCGGGGCCAGGTTTTGACGTGTCGCCATCTGTGTCGCAGCCAAATTCCATGCAATCGCGGGCAATGTCGCCCCACACGGCAAATGTCTGCCCGTCGGGGGAGATTTTGAAACCGCTGACATCGGCCTTGAAATTGCTCACTTGCAGGACTGCGGCCGATGCAATGCCGTAGCGCCAAATTTGGTCCGCCCCGCTTTGGTTGCTCATATAATATATGCTTTTGCCGTCGGGCGAAAAGGCAGGGTCATGCTCATTTTTGTCAGGCTTTGACGCAAACATCACTGGCTGCGCATCAGCGGTGCCGAGCTTCAGCATATACAGATCCGTCTTGCCTTTATTTGCCGCCAAATCGGTCTCGCGCAATTGATAGGCGATCATATTGCCGTCGGGCGATGCCGCAACAGCCGACAGCCGTTTCATCATCACGAGATCGGTTTCAGTCATGGGCCGGGCCATGGCGTCTGAGGAGAGAATGCCAAGCGTGATCGCGGACGTGCCCAATAGGGCGGGAAGCAAGAAGAGTTTTTTCATGCGCCGCACGCTAGTCAGCGCAAAGCAGGCAAGCAAGAAGATTACACGGACAAGCGCATGGGATTTAAGTGGTTCTGACCCTAGCGGACGGTATTTCCGCCCTTCAGAACATGCGCAACATTTTCCAGTGCCGTGATATCGTTCAACGGGTTGCCGTCCACCGCCACAAGATCGGCAAAGCGCCCCGGCGCGATGCTGCCGAGTTCGTCGTCCTTACCCAATAATTCTGCCGCGTGTCCCTATGTCGTCAGTATAATCGCCATTAAAAATTGGCGTCGCGCCGCGCGGAGCGACGGCCGCTATCCTGTGGCAGCATTGATCGGTGAGGATGGCGCCAGTCCGAACATCCGCGAGCTTTCCCGTTGCCACATACAGGTCGGACGTATGCAGTGACGCTGGCATCCAGGTTAAAGTTAACGCCAATGATGTCAGAATGGGCGCGATACCCACATGACGGTTCCAAAAGCGCACGGCTTTCGTCACCTTTTTTTGGTGATGCGCGTGATTTCGCGTTCGACCATCGCTTCGACGATGGGTGGCAAATGGGTGTCGAGCCAATCTTTCAGCATCGGGCGCAACAGGTCGCGCGTCATTCCTTCAAGCGACGTTTCGCCTGACCGAACAATCTGCGGTGCGGCACCAGGCTCGGACAAGGTCTGCAGCGCGGAAAAGCTGTGACGCAGGGTCTGCGCCTTATTGTTATCCAGCAAAACTTCGCCAACGCCTGCATTTTCATCGGCGTCGGTTAGCTCAAGGACTTCGTCGTGCGCGTCATCCGGCATGGCAGACTTCGCTGCGCGCTTGGTGGCGGGGCGGTTGCTGTCATCTTCAGCGATGATGCGCTTGATCGAGGATAAGATTTCATCCATCGAAGGTTCGTTCCGGCCATCAGCCATATTTTCAGCCCTTGC
Source organism: Sphingorhabdus sp. (assembly GCF_050921905.1). NCBI lineage: Bacteria > Pseudomonadati > Pseudomonadota > Alphaproteobacteria > Sphingomonadales > Sphingorhabdaceae > Sphingorhabdus > Sphingorhabdus sp. The sequence goes on from NZ_CP050888.1 coordinate 2,125,346, forward strand.
GTAAATTACCGGACTTTACCGTCGGTAACAATTGGCTCTATCTCCGCCTTTTGCGCCGCTGTGTCAACGGTTCGGGTCGATTTGGTGACTGGATCCGGCTGTGATGCCCAGTCGTTCCACGCCCCGTCAACCTTTTGATAGTCCGCGACGGGGTCGTATAATGCGCCGCCTTCAAGGCCCAAATCGCGCGCTTCGGCTTTGCCCATTGCGGCCAACAAAGTGAAACCGGCGACATAAGCGTTGCGACGTGCGGTGACGAGCTGAACCTTGCTGTTCAGCAATTCTTGCTCTGCGTTCAGTATGTCCAATATGGTGCGGTTACCAACGCCATTTTCGGCGCGCGTCCCTTCGAGCGATAATTCATTGGCCGACACGGCACGTTCGGAGGCGGCGATGACATCAAGCGCTGCCCGCCAGCTCGCGTAAGAAGCGCGGGTCTGGGCAATCACTTCACGCTCGGCAGCGATTTCGAGTTCCTGCGCTTGGCCAAGCCGCGCTTGCGCCTGACGAATTTGCGCGGCGGGCTGCCCACCTTGATATAAGGGTAAGGTCGCACGGACGCCCGCTTGTGCATTTAACGTGCTGTTGTCCGCCACGAAGCCCGGAATATTCGATGAGATCGAATTCAAAGCGTTGGAGTAAGATTGGGACGTAAAGACGCTTATTGTGGGCAGGCGCGATGCATTTGCAGCACGGCGATCAAAACGCGCCGCCTCACTGCTTTCGCGCGCCGCGATCAAATCCGGGTTGCTGTCCAATGCCACGGTCACGGCGCTATCTGGCGTTAATGGCAAATTGGGCAAGGGCGGCGGCGCCTGCAGCTGCCCGGGTTCGCGTCCGACCAACTGGATATAAAGCTCTTTCGAACGGATCAGATTGGCGCGCGCAGTTTCCATATTGCTGGTCGCCAGCGCAAGTCGTGCCTCGGACTGGGCAACATCGGTGCGGGTCAAGTCACCTATTTCAAAACGGTCACGCGTTGCATCCAGATTGACGGACAGAACGCCAACCTGCGCGCGGTTCAAATCGACAATCGATTCATCGCGAATGACATCCATATATGCGCCGACCACCGCCGAAAATATGGCGCTTTCGGTGCCACGCAGATTGGCAAAGCCGGCCTCAACCCGGTTTTCCGCCGCGCGCACCGCATTTTTAATGCCGCCGCCGGCATATAAGGGGGCTGAAATCGTGCCGTTGATGCTGAGGCTGCGGGCCTGAGCCACGGATCCGCCATTTTCCTGAAGGACATTTTCGACATAGCTTGGCTGGACCGTGATATCAGGACGGCCATTGGCCTTGGCCAAAGGAACGGCTTCGTTGGTTGCGCGCTGTCCCTGACGTGCTGCGCTTAGGTTGGGGTTGGTTTCATAAGCGGACACCAAGGCGTCACGCAAAGTGTCCGCGCTGGCAGGCGCGGCCAATCCGGTAGATGCCAGCAAAGCGGCTAGGAGCAGACGGCGCGCAATCAAAATACGAACTCCGGTTTGCGGGCAAAGGCCGGCAACGGGGCAATCTCGCTATCCGCAAACGATTTCAACGCAATTTTCCCCTTGTGGACAAAGCCCTTGGCCAAGCGCGTTACCGCACCTTCAATGATACCCGTTACCAATCGCGCGCCGTCGGCGGCGATATTCACTAACGCGGTGGGTAACTCTTCTGCTGCGCCGTCAATAATGATCACCGAATATGGCGCCGCCGATTGGGCTGCCGCCAGATTGTTCGCCGTCACAGAGGCAAGAGCGTTCACCCGCGTGCGCAAAATCGCGGCGACATAACCATCAGGCTTGCCAACCAACAAAACATGATCGTCTGCGCGCACATCCGCCGCCTGTAGCAGCAACGCAGCAGACACGGCTGGGTTGAGGACGGTTCCATCGTCCAGCGCAATCGACCGGTCCATATACGCCGTGGATCGATGCGTGAGCGGCACAAAATCCTCACGCGGGATGCTGCCCATCGCGGCCAGCACCCATAAGTCGGTTACCCCACTTGTGCGTAGCTGGCTATCCACCATGGACCGCCGCATCTCTTCAAAATTCACTGATTCCATCGGAAATTTTTCCATTAACCTACTGGCCATGTGGCACAACTGTATTATAAACACAACACAGCCTTTGATTCTGGTTCTAGCCAGCCTTGTCCGTTACGCCAAGCGGGATTCAGACAAACACCCTATTTCGGGATGCAAATAACAACTTTTCCGCGGCTTGTGGCGCACGGGGCACAAGGCGTCAGATTGCCGGTTGCATTGAATTGGTCAAGCCGCTAAACGCCCGCCTTCACCACATAATGGCGATGCTGTTCAGGCAAGTTATTGTTCAGGGGCCCGATGGCGGAGTGGTGACGCAGAGGACTGCAAATCCTTGCACGCCGGTTCGATTCCGGCTCGGGCCTCCAACTATATTGTGCCTCTATCGTTGCTTCTGGTCACTGACCTAGGGTCAGGACCACTTAAATCCACCTTCGCGGTTTGAGGCCATATTGTTCAGTGCAAGGCGGCAAGCGCAGGGCTTAGTGGTTCTAAGTCCAAGCTTGCCAACGCGGCAATGGACAATATGGGTCAAATCCGAGGGACGCCAAAATGGCTTCGATCTCAAAGCAAAATGCCCTTGCGGGCAGAATGACTGCCTGCGGCGGACATTTTACTTCGATATCTTTGCCATTTTGACGCCGCGAAGGTGGATTTAAGTGGTCCTGACCCTAAAGGCCTTCCCAATTTCTGCGCGTTTCAAACGCGACTGAATTGCGCTAACAGGTGCGTTCACCCCAAAATTGATATTTATCGGAATTTCGTTAACCCGTTATTATTGAACGTGTTTTAGCCAAGGTTGATCCGAGGATGACGCACCTGTCAGCGTAATTCCAAAATAATAGGAAGCGCTGCCATGTCAGGCACGGCATTTATCAGCGACTTTGGCGGCGTAGCAGTCGGGGTGCCCAGAATGACCTGGAGACCGGCAGCATGGAACGGCTTTATTCTGGCAGTCTCACCACCCACGGACCACTTCGCGCGCTGCGTTGCGACCGGGTAGGCCAGTAACGCCACCGCCCGGGTGAGTTCCCGCGCCGCACATAAATAAGTTGCGTATGGGACCCCCCAACCGACTTTTTGAAAGCGAAATAATGCAGAGTTATTCGACCGCACCACTTCGCACTAACGCTGTGATACTGGGGTCGTCGTAACCGAGCGATGTCAGAATTGAAGAAGTGTGTTGGCCGACTTCGGGAATGATTACGTGACACCCCGAGGCGACGACCGTTCATTTCAATGGGAATGAGCGGAAGCCGTGTTTCGCCGCCGCCATTTAGTTCTACGGGTTCGAGCCCGCCACTTGCTTCGAGATGCGGGTCGTCGAACATATCCTCCGGCCGAGCGATAGGCGCGAAGGGCAGGCCGGAACCTTCAAGTTTGGTAATAATTTCGTCCCGAGTATACTTCTGCACTACGTCACGAATAACAGGCATGATCCGGTCGCGCGCCTGCACGCGGACATTGTTGGCGCGAAGCGTTACGTCCGCCCATAAGCCTTCGAGGCCGAACAGAGCACAGAATTTCTCCCAGAGGCTGTCGGTGACAACGCCGATAAAGACCGGATCGTCCTTGGTCTCGAATACATCATAGACCGCCCACGCAGAGATGCGCGCGGGCATTGGGGCGGCGGCCTGGCCGGTGACGGCCATTTGCGCCATATGCTGCGCGATTAGGTATACGGTGGTTTCGAAGAGTGCAGTCTGTACTTTTTGCCCCCTACCAGTGCGGTGGCGTTCCTCAAGTGCGGCTTGCACTGCGATAACGCCGAACATTCCGCCTGTAATATCAACCACGCTAGAGCCAGCTCGCAAAGGGCGCCCGGGCGGTCCGGTCATGTAGGCAAGTCCACCCATCATTTGCGCAACCTCGTCCAACGCGGTTCGTTGTTCGTAGGGGCCTTTTAGAAAGCCTTTAGCCGAGCAGTAAATGAGGCGCGGATTGGTTGCGGATAGGCTTTCATAATCGAGGCCTAACCGGTCCATCGCACCAGGACGATAATTCTCAACCAGCACGTCGGCGCTGTCTATCAACTTTCTTGCGACGGCGTTTCCGTCCGTCGATTTCAGGTCAAGGCAGATACTTTGCTTGCCCCTGTTGAAGGTCGGGAAATAGCCCGCGCCCGACCCGAGCAGGGTCCGTGTTCGGTCGCCGCCGATCGGCTCCACATGAATTACCTCTGCCCCTAATGCAGCGAAGATCGCGCCGACCGATGGCCCCATAATCATATGGGCAAACTCGACCACACGAATACCCGACAGAGGCGCGTCGCTCATGCCGATTTCCTTTGAGCGAAATCGAGCGGAAGACCGGCATCCGGAGTAAAACCGTACATTTCTTCACCGGGCAAAGCTGCCGCGACAATTTCCCGGACCTTGAGCAATTTTTCAAGATCAATGCCCGTATCGAGTCCCATCGCCTGCAGCATGAAAACCAAATCCTCGGTGACGATATTTCCCGAAGCCCCCGGCGCAAACGGGCAACCGCCAATCCCTCCCAGCGAGGCATCGAATGTTGTTATGCCCTCCTCCAGCCCCGCGAGAACGTTGGCGAGGCCTAGCCCCCGCGTGTTATGGAGGTGGAGCGTGGTCAGATATTGCTTGCCGACCGCAGCCTTTACTTTGCGTGTTAGGCGCTTCACTTGAGCGGGGTCGGCATAACCTGTGGTGTCGGAAAGGCTAAGTTCCTGTGCACCTGCCTCAACTGCGGCTTCGGCGAGGCGGACAACCTGGTCCTCGGGCACATGACCCTCAATGGTGCAGCCGAACGCAGTCGAAAGCCCGACCGCGAAATGGATTCCTACCGCTTCGGCCATCTCAGCTATTATACGGATTTCTGCGATCATCGCGCGGTGGTCTTTCCGTACATTTTTGATCGAATGCGTCTCCGACATCGAAAAGGGGATGGACATGCCATGAACCCCCGCCTCGACGGCGCGCGCCGCACCCATGGCGTTCGGAACAAGTGTTACGACATTAAGACCCGGAATGGTCTTGGCGAACGCGACCACCTGAGCAGTGTCGGCGAGCTGCGGAAGCAATGCGGGCGGTACAAAGCTACCCACCTCGATCTCGCGCACACCCGCTTCGGCCTCGGCCTGGATCCAGGCCTTTTTGGCCTCGATCGGCATGACGCTTTGGATGCTCTGTAGTCCGTCGCGCGTGCCGACTTCGCTGACAAGAATTGCCGTCATGCCGTTGCTCCAAAGTAAATCCACGGACGTTTGGCTCGGTCTGCGGCTTGCCATGCGGTAATTGCATGAGCGTGTTTCAGCGTCAGGTCTATCGCGTCCAGTCCTTCGATCAGCATAGTTTTTTCTTCTTTTCCAATCTCGAACTGGCGTCCGTTAACCGCCTGTGCAGTCAGGTCGACAGTGGCATTGCCACCTGCAATTGTGCCGATAAATGTTCGTGGCAAGGAAATGGGCACGACCCCATTGCGGATGCAGTTGCTATAGAAAATAGGCGCAAAACTCTCTGCAATTACACATCTTATTCCATATTCTGCAAGTGCCCACACAGCGTGCTCTCGACTGGAACCGCAGCCGAAATTGGCGCCACTCGCCAGTATTTTTGCGTCTCTATATTCGGGCTGGTTGAGAACAAAATCCGGGTTTTCGTTCCGTGTTTTCGCGTCATAATAACGCCAAGGCGCAAACAAGCCATCGGCGAGACCGGTTTTGCCCGTCGATCTCATCTCGCGGGAGGGAATGATTATATCTGTATCGATATTGTCGCGAATCAGAGGAGCAACCATCGCAGTAAGAGAGGTGAAAGGCGTCATGGTGCCGTGATCCTGCCTGCGATCGCACTTGCGGCCACGACCTCGGGGCTGGCGATATGGGTACGGATTCCCGGCCCCTGCCGTCCTTCAAAGTTACGGTTGGTAGAAGAAATTACGCGACTGCCCGCCGGAAAGCTTTCACCTCCCGAGTAGAAGCAGAGTGAGCAGCCGCTTTCTCGCCATTCGAAACCTGCGTCGACGAATATCTGGTCAAGGCCCTCCGCTTCCGCAGCGCGCTTGACCGCAGACGACCCCGGCACCACCAAGGCGAGGATGTCCTGAGCCTTAGTCTTACCTTTGACGATGGCTGCAGCGCGGCGCAGGTCGGATAGCCGCGCATTGGTGCAACTGCCGATAAAGGCGACATCGATAGGAAGACCTGCAAGTGGCTGTCCCGGTTCGAGGCCCATATAGTTCAGCACGTTTCTGTCGGCCTTGGTGGGAACTGTTGCCGATAAGGCTATGCTTTGCGCAGGGGATGTGCCCCAACTTATCATCGGCTCGATGCTCGCAGCATCAATGAAGATCTCAACATCAAAATTTGCGCCATTGTCGGTGATAAGGTCGGTCCAGTCGGGCAGCGGATCGGGTGCGTAGCGGCGGCCTTGAAGATATCCGAAAGTGGTCTCATCTGGAGCGATGATTCCGGATAACGCCGCAAATTCGGTCGCCATATTGCATAAGGTCATACGCGCTTCCATGTCTAACGCGCGTACCGCATCGCCGGAGAATTCAACCACATGCCTTCTGCCTCCGCTCGCACCATGGTCGGCGATGAGACGAAGGATCATGTCCTTCGCGGTCACGCCGGGCGGGAGTTTACCTTCAAAAGTCACACGCATATTCTTGGGCCTGGCTACACGCAAAGTGCCGGTGGCCATCGCATGTTCGGCCTCGCTGCTGCCAATGCCCCACGCGAAAGCACCGAACGCGCCTTGCGTGCAGGTGTGACTGTCTGGCGCAATCAACGTACACCCGGGAACAACGATGCCGAGTTCCGGAGAAATCACGTGTGTGATGCCCTGATCAGGATCGTTGACGTCGAACAGGGTAACCCCTGCTGCGTGGCAGGCCGCACGCGTTTCGGTGATGAAGGCATCGCCGCCAGGCATCAGCGTGCCGTCGCCCCGACCGGGACGGGTGTCGACTATATGGTCCATCACCGCGAAGACGCGGTGGGGATCAATTACAGCGCGGCCCGCCTCTGCCATCGACCTGAGCGCTGCGGCACCCGTCCGCTCGTGCAGGAGAATACGGTCGATCGCGATCAACGCGCTTTCTCCGCCCAAATCGGTTACGACATGAGCATCCCAGATTTTCTCGAACAGGGTTTGCGGCTTAACCAGTCTGTCCCTCCAGCGAACGCCAGTCCTTGGTCACCAATTTTTCCTGAATTGCGGTGCGGGTTTCGAGCTTGCCATCGCGAATCCAGTGCCAAGTACGACAGCGGCTTTGTCCGTCATCAGAAATCTGGATCATCTCGTACAAATAAAGCAACGGGTCACCCTGTCGCTGCCAATACAGCATCACCGTGCGGCTATATTCATCAAGGCCGACTTCGGCTGCCCAGCCCTTTATGAGTTCGTTGTCCCACCATACCCGCTTGTCACGATACTCGGCGGGGAATTCCCGAATATCAGTTCGTCCGTCGTCCCAAGTATAGTGGTTTGTCTGGTGATAAGGATGAGGGCCGCTTTCTGGAAAGCGACAGAAGAGGCGCGACTTATGCTGGTCAATTTGCTCATCCTTATCATTGAAATATGTGTAAACACCATCCCACACGCCTTCGTGACGCGCCAGTAAAGGCATATCTTCGCGAATTCCCATAGTCAGCTTCCTTCTCTTTGTAACAGCGCAAGATGATATGCACGCGCGGCGGTTGCCCGCATTAGCGCGCGGTGGTCTTTGGCCAAAGCCTCAGGTTCGAGGCTGTAGGGATCGAAGGTGATCACGTTGGCTGAAGAAGCGTGATACCAAGGCGTGAAGAATCGGCGCGCGCGCGTTATGGACCATGCTGCGGTCAGATAATTGCCAAAGCGGTCAGGAGAGAGGTCGGGAAACAAGTGCACAGGATCGCCTCGTTCCGGATTTGGAATATCGACCGCGGTGCATCCGAGCGCGGTGCAGGCGGCTTCAATCACGGCTAGCCATTTATTCCATTCTGTAGGTATCTCATTGGGCCATCCGTCGGACAGGCCATGACCGGGCAGGTCGATGGCAGCTTCTCCCCCCGACATTTCGGTTCCCGGCGCATGAACAGTGAGCGTTGCGCCATCTTTAAGGCTTCTCCAGTGAATGAGGCCGTCGAAATAGGCGGTGTTCACATGGATAAATCCCGCTTTTTGGTCGTCGGGTAGCGCCGGGCAATCCTGCGAAGGAAGCTTTCGAAGAAATAGAAGGCTGGCCTCATAAAAGTGGCCTGGTGTCGAAACCTTCCGCGCTTCCCAGCTTGCGGGCATAACGCCCAAGCGGTCGATATGCGCCTGTAGGGGGTCGCCATCATAGGCGGCGATCAGCACGGGCGGCGTAATTGTATCAGGCGGCGGAATGTCACGTGGGGCGCGCAGCACGGCGCCGTATCCGAGGCGGTAAGAGTCGCCTGCATCGAGCATTTCCATCACGACAGCGTGGATGCGGGCCGGATCGTCGTGGGCGACCGAAAGTCGCGCCTCCGGTCGCACGTCGAACCAGGGAAAAAACCAGCTTTGTTCGAGAATACGATTCCACAGCCAAGTCAGATGTTCGCCATAGCGCGACGGCAGGAATGGCGGCAGATAGGCGTCGTCGAACACAGCCATTTCTTCCGGCGTCCAGATCGCATAACCGCCTACGGCCAGTCCGGTGAACATTCCCGGATGGCGTTTCAACGCATTTACCAGAATGATTCCACCCGAATGAAAACCGAAGGCCGCTGTCCGCTCTATTCCGAGCGCACCGACGAATTCGACAATGGCTTCGGCATAGTCGCCGATGTCAGGGTCTGCCTTCGCCAGCGGAGCGGATTGACCAAAGCCCGGCGTGTCAGGCGCGATACAGGTGAAATGTTCTCCCCATTCGCGCATCAGCGATTCATATTCGGCCGACGATCGCGGACTTTGATGCACCATGAGCAGTGATGGGCCACTACCGCACCGACGATAATGGACGGTTCGACCATTGATTGTCAGATAGTGGCGGCTCAATTTCATGCGTAAAAATTTGTCCGGACAAATTGCTCTCGACAAGCCTTTATCGCTTGGGCAAAAGGCTGGCAAGGGCAGGAGATAAATTTGATGAGCTTGATCGGCACAAAAATGGTCAGTGACGGGAAGACGGCACGGCAGCTGTTTGAAGAAGTCATGGCCAATACCGCACGAAAAAAGTTCGGATTCGGGGAAAAACTGGCCATCGTCAACGTCGATTTTCAGCAGGCCTATACGCGCACCGATATGTTTGCGACTGCTTATGAGACCGACCCGCGCCAGATTGAATATGTGAACGTCATTTCGCGGCTGGCGCGGAACGAAGGAATGCCGGTTATCTGGTCACGCGTGGGCTACATAGAAAACGCTGGCGATGCTGGGGTGTGGGGCACCCGGACAGATACACCCGATTCGCTGCAGAATATCAAATATGGTTCGCAGCGTCATGCTTTCGACCCGCGGTGCGAGATCGAACCTAATGACCTGCAATATACCAAGCGAATGCCAAGCGCATTTTTCGAAACACCGCTCGCTAGTTACCTGACCTGGCATAAAGTCGACACAGTGGTGGTGACCGGCGGCAGCACATCGGGATGCGTTCGAGCGACAGCGGTAGATGCTCTCAGCCACGGCTATCGCGCCATCGTTCCCATCGAAACCTGCGCCGACAAGCATGAAAGCTATCACTTTGCCAACTTGACCGACCTGCAACTGAAATATGCCGATGTCGAGCCGGTGCAGAGTGTTATTGACTGGCTTGAGGCGCGCTAATGCACGAAGGTACCCCTGACCCCGGGCTGTATGATTTTTCACCCTATCGGGATCGCAAAAGGATTGTCTGGCCCGGCGGTAAAAGCTGCGCTGTCTGGGTTGCACCCAATCTCGAATATTATGAGGTCGATCCGCCCGCGCACCCCAAACGCAAGGCATGGGCCCGGCCCCATCCCGATGTAGTCGGCTATTCCCACCGCGATCACTCGAATCGCGTATCGCATTGGCGCATGGCTGATGTAATGAGTAAGCATGGTTTTCCGGGTTCGGTCAGCCTCTCAGGTTGCTTTATGCCAGCATCATCCGGAGGTCGTAGCCGATGCAAAGGCGCGCGGTTGGGAGTTTTTCAGTCACGGCATTTACAACACGCGCTACGCATACGACATGTCGAAAGAGCAGGAGCGCGCTATCATTGAGGATTCGATTGCGACCGTGCGTGAGGCAACAGGCCAGACGATCCGCGGCTGGCTTGCGCCGGCGTTGACGCACACACCGCATACACTCGATCTGATCGCTGAATATGGTCTGGAGTATACCTGCGACCTTTATCACGACGATCAGGTGCAGCCGGTAAAGACTGCGACCGGCAAGCTCGTTTCGGTCCCCTACAGCCTTGAGGTCAACGACCATTATGGCTTTTTCATCTACAATATGAGCCCGCGTGAATATGCGGACACGCTGGTGCGGCAATATGAACGGCTTGCGGATGAAGGCGGTACCGTAATGTGCATCCCGTTGCATGCTTATTTGATCGGTCAACCGCATCGGATCGGGCCGTTCGAAGAAGCGTTGCGCTACATTGCGGCCGACGGACGGGCTTGGCTGACGAAGGCGGGTGATATTGTTGATGCATGGAACGCGCAGCAGTGACGCTCGATCCAGCCTATCTCGAATATCCCAAGCGCCGCGTACGGCTACGATCATGATCTGTACGACTGGTCAGCGATCCACGCCCGCAAATCAGTCTTCTGGCCTACTAACAAATCGGTTGCGGTCTGGGTTTGCGTCAGCCTCGAATGGTTCCCGATTACGCCAAGCGACACGCCGTTCCGTGCACCGGGACATATGCAAACTGCCTATCCGGATTATCGCCACTATACTGCGCGCGATTATGGCAACCGTGTGGGTGTGTACCGGCTGCTCAACGCCTTTGCCAATGCGGGAGTGAAAGCCAGCTTCGCCACCAACAGCGTAATTGCTGAACGTTATCCGGCGCTCGTTGCCGACATCGTGTCCGCGGGCCATGAGATTATCGCTCATTCCACCGACATGAACGGCACGATTGCGACTGGCCTTCCGATCGATGCGGAGCGCGCCCTGATTGCGAAGTCGCTCGACATGTTGGAACGTGCGACGGGAACCCGCCCGACAGGTTGGCTATCGATAGCCCGCTCGCAAAGCTGGGACACGCCCGATTTGCTGAAAAGGGCTGGCCTTCGCTATTGTTGCGACTGGGTGAATGACGAACTGCCATACCGGTTCAAAAACGGCCTCATCAACCTGCCGCTTAACCACGAACTCAGCGACCGTCAGATCATCACCGTGCAGCAGCAATCCGCTGACAGTTATGCGCAGCAGATGCGCGATGCGTTCGACTGGCTGGCCAGCGAGACCACAGGGCGCATCCTGCCGCTCCACGTGACCCCCTATATCATGGCGTTGCCTTACCGGATCGGTGCACTTGAGGATCTCCTAATTGAACTCGCCGCGCGATCGCAGGCATGGATGGCAACCGGCGGAGAGATAATCGACGCTTGGGAGGCGCAGCAGTGAAAGTCCGCAACCCTCGTACCGGCGAGGCCGATTACGAGATTACGCCGCTCGGCGAGCCGGATATCGCGGCGCTCGCCAACAGGTTGCGCGGCAAGCAGGCAGGATGGTCTGCGCTTGACGTTGAGGAGCGGGCTGCATTGTTGCTGCAGTGGAGCAAGGCGATAGCCTTAAACGCTGGTGCCTTGGAACAGGCGCTCACTACGGATACCGGACGCCAAAAAATCTCGGGCATAGAAGTTGATGGTACATTGCGGCTCATTGAGCGCTGGGCCCGATTAGCGGGCGGCATCATGGCCGCTGCGCAGATCGAAAATCGTGCTACCTCGATCCCCGGCATTTCGACATCGACGCGGCTGGCGCCTTATCCGCTGGTCGGCGCGATCAGCCCTTGGAACTTCCCGCTGACACTGGCGCTGATCGATGCAATTCCGGCGTTGATGGCGGGCTGTGCGGTAATCGTAAAGCCATCCGAAGTGACACCGCGCTTCATCAAGCCACTTATGGCAACGCTTGCGGAAATACCGGAAATCCCGCTGACGGTTATCGAAGGCGATGGTATGACCGGCGCGGCACTGCTTCGTCATGTGGACTATGTCGCATTCACTGGATCTGTTGCGACTGGACGAAAGGTTAGCGGGGCGGCGGCGGACGCATTCATTCCCGCAAGCTTGGAACTCGGCGGCAAGGACCCAATGCTTGTCCTCGCCAGCGCCGATCCAGCGAACGCCGCCGAAATCGCATTACGCGCATCAGTCGTGAACAGCGGCCAAGCTTGCCAATCGATCGAGCGTGTTTATGTCGCGCGCGAAATCGCCGAGCCTTTTCTTAATGCGCTTGCCCAAAAAGCTAATGCCGTGCGGTTAAACTATCCGGATATAGCGCATGGCGACATAGGGCCATTTATCTTCAAACAGCAGGCCACCATCGTGCAGGCTCAAATCGACGATGCTATTGCCAAAGGGGCACGATTGCTTGCCGGTGGTAAAGTCGAAAATCTTGGGGGCGGGCAATATCTGAGGCCTACGGTGCTGACAGATATCACGCCAGATATGGTGCTGGTGACAGAAGAAACATTCGGACCGGTCATCCCTGTCACGATTTTCGACTATGTCGACGAGGCGATAGCCCTCGCGAACGAGGGTGTTTATGGTCTGTCAGGCGCCGTAATCGCGGGTTCCGTCGAGGAAGCCGAAGCAGTCGGCACGCGCCTGAAAGTTGGCGCGGTCTCGATCAACGATGGCTCGCTCACCTCGATGGTTTGGGAGGCGGAGAAGACAAGCTTCGGCCTTTCCGGCCTTGGTCCGTCGCGAATGGGGGATAGCGGCATGTTGCGTTTTTTCAGGAAACAGGCGCTGATCCGGCAAAAGGGTCAGGCATTGCCGCTTGCGGCCTATTCGGAGGATAAGCGATGAAATATTTGATTTTGCTGGTCAGTCTGGCAGTTGCTGCTTGTTCGTCTCCAAATGAGCGCCCGCAAATCGCAAGCGCATCGCCCGGAGTCGAAAAACCAACGGAGGCGCTGCCAACTGATATCCGTCGCGTTACCATGATCGTGCGCGATATGGAGAACAGCCTCAAACTCTACCGCGACGTTATGGGACTAAAGGTCAACTACGATGCAGTGCTGCCGATGTCTGGCGTCGCGCTGCCAGCTGGTCAGCCCGGCGCGAAGGCGCGGTTGGTTCTGTTGAACGGTAATGATCCCTTCATCGGCTGGATCGGCCTGATGGAGTGGCTGGACCCGAAACTTCCGGACCCCGGACCTTATCCTTCGCGCATGGGAATTGGCGGCCACGTGATCGTCACCAATACCCAAGACATCGACCGTCGATGTGCCGAGGCTGCCAAAATTCCAGGAGTTACCGTTACCGCCCCGCCACGGGCACAGCAATATCCGGGTCGCAACGGCGCTCCGCCGATCAACGTGCGGGGATGTAATTTCTTCGACCCTGACGGGACATTGATCGAACTCAACCAGCTTCTCAAATGAAGCCCGATTTCGCTGCCGCAATGCCTAATATGATCCGCCATCAAGGCGAATGGGAAGGCACCTATCGTCATCTCAGTCGCGACGGCGCCTTGCTTGACGAACACCGGATGTGGACATGGTGCGAATTTCCTGATGAAGGGCCGTTCGCCTATGTTCAGCATAATCGCTTGAGCTGGGACGATGGGCGTATCGCGACTTATGAGTTTGGCGGCCTTTATCGGGACGGCCGGCTCTACTGGGATACCGACCGCTTTTCAGGTTATGGCTGGGAAACTGGAGAAGGCACTTTGATGCTTAAGCTCGACCGACTCGATGTGCCGGGCGCTTATTACATCGAGATGATAAATATTGCGCCTGACAACCAGACTCGCGCTCGCACTTGGCAATGGTTCAAGGATGGCCGGCCGTGGAAACGCACCTTGTGTGACGAATGGAGAGTGAAATGAGCCTTTTGCTTATGGCTGCGGTGACGGTAGCGGCGCCTTCTGTGGATACGTGCGACAATAAGCCGGTCTATATGGTCGTTGCAGGGCCGACACACGACCGCGCACGCATGCAAGCGTATGCGAAGGCAATCGGCGATAGCCAACTCTACCAGAAGCTTGGCGGCTATTATGTCAACGCGCCTTTACCCCTCGCTACCTTTGAAGGACAGCCGGACAATGGCCATGCAACGCTCATTGTGCGCTTTCCCTGTTTGGCCAATGCAAAGGCATTCTGGTATTCGAAAGTTTATCAGGAGAAGATCAAACCGCTGCGGCTGAACCCGTCGGCGGGGAATTATCTTGTAACCGTATATCCCGAAATTCCGCTGCGCAGCGATTTGGCCGGTAAGGTTGGCGATAACAGTTATCAAGTTACCTTTAACGCTGACGGCATCGAACAGTTTTCAGCGCCGTAGCTCAACCAGTTCGTACCATGTCATCATGTATCCCCCGACCCCACCCTTCAAGAAAATGGAGTCTTCGTCGTCGGTGATCCATAAATCATAGGGTGGATGTTCGCCGGCCATACCGCTGTCGCCGGGATCGACGAATTGGAAATGACGCGCCGCGAAAGTGCCAGCCTTTACCGTGACTTGTTCCTTGCCCAGATAAATACCGTCGATCTTGACCTGCGCAATCATCGGCGGGGTCGCACCGCGATGGTCGGGGCTGGGAAGGTAGCAGTTGAATTTGTGGCGCTCGCCTTCATGGCTCCATTTGTGATTGCCCAACATATATCCGTCCGACACAATCGGGTGCGTGCCGAAACCGTCCATTGGCAATTCTGCTTCAACCTGCTGTGACAGGCGACCAATCGAAGGGCCGAAGCTTTCGCATTCTATGATCTTGCCATCGAAGCGCAACCAGCCTGAGCCCATGAATGCATCGCCGACCGTCAGCCGCACATGCAGGTCCATCGGTTGCCCATGCTCGTCGATCGAATAAATAATATCCCGCATTACGGTAGGTTCGGGCTCTTCAATCTCGCAATGCGCGCGTAGCGTCAATTTGCCATCGCTATGGCGAGTGAACATAAAGGTCTCAAACCCGCGCATCAGGTCGAGCCGATCCGGCTTTCTCGACGTGTAAGTCAACCGTCCTTCGATGATGCGGTGTTTCATCCCAATCTCCTAGCTTATGTACATAGCCTACATTTTTTGCTTGCCAAGTCAAAGTTGTCCGGACAAATTCCGTTTCAGTGTCGACGGCATGGATTTTCAGCAGCTTGATTTTCGGCGCTGGGTCCATATCTATGGTTTTCTTCCGATACTGGACGGGGCCGGGATCACCCTGATGTGGGTTTTTTCCTGACTTGGCTGGGCATGACTTGGGCAGCCTTTATTAAACGCGAAACCGATATCGACATTCGGATCACCCGAAAGGAGGAGTTGCTTTGCTACCCGCTCATAGCAGGCATCGTCCTTCTGTCCATCATGGCCTATATGGGCCAAGGTCCGGTGGACGTGGCGCCAGGGACTGTCTATTTCCGAGCGCTGGCAGCAGGTCCTGATGCAGCGATACAGGCGAAGCTCGGCAAGGAAATCGCGCAGGCGCGCATTGCGGCTTATATGTGCTGGATTACGATTTCTCGAATCTGCTTTTTGGAGGCGACAAAGCCCTTTTAATTCAGCTCGCTTCCATTTCCTTGATGACATCTTCGATCGGCGGTTCGAGTTCGGCGAGCGATTGCATGTCTTGTTGCACGCCGCGCATGATGCGAGCGAGATATTCTTTGATGAGCAGATTTCGTTCGCGGCCGGCTTCCATGTCGGGCGCATAGGTTTCAATATCGGAGCGGCTGATTGTCCCTTGGGCGTCAAGCAGGCGTTCGATCGTGTCCAAACGCTCCCGCATCACCGAGACTTCCCCGGCCAGCGCCATTAGAATGGACAATATCCGGTCATCTTCAGGATCGAGAAATTGCGGACGCTTGCCTTTGGCTTTCATCCCGGACCGCGAAATCCAGTCGAGATCTTCCGTCATATTGCCGCCTCGGGTTTCCAAGCGCCATAGGCATTCCAGATGGCAGCGCGTCCGTAATCCTCGGTTGCGCCTTCGGGTGATGGTGGGAAGATGCTTTCGTCGACTACCGCTTTCACGCCGACGACAAACTGGCCGCTTTTGGGAAGCCCCTTGTCCTCCATAATTTGTTTCAGATCGAGCGCGTGCATCGCAGACCAGAATGGCTCATTGTTATTGAACGCGTCCCAGTCGCGCATAAACTGTTCGAACAGAGGCATCTCTGAAGAATATTGCGGTTGTTCGATATGAAACATCAGCCCGCCGGGCTTCAACACGCGCGCCCCCTCGCCGATGATGTTCGGCAACGCCTTGTTCGACAGCTCGTGCAGGAACATCGTCGTCTGCACCCAGTCGAAACTTTCGTCGGCAAATTCCTCCATTTCCTCGGCATTCATCTGTTTGAAGATGATATTCTTCACGCCAAGCGCTTGCGCACGAGCGTGGCCGTAACGCAGCGACGGGGCTGCGGTATCGATGGCGATGACTTCCGCGTCGGGAAATGCCTGGGCGATTGGTACTGCATTGTGTCCCACTGTAGCGCCGATATCGAGGATGCGTTTGGGCCGCCAGTCAGGGCGTTCCTTCTTGATCCAGCCCGCGACTGCCTGACCGCCGCCATCATTTAGTGCGCCCAATGCACCGCCGGTCGTGGCAAATATCCCGCAATCATAATTGGCACCGGCCGAAACATCGCCGGGACGTTCTTCACCGTGATAGCTTCCGGGCATGCAATGGATGTCGACCGCTGCCTGATAGCGCGGGACTTCGACGCTGGCGTCGAGTTTTAGGGTTTCGCGGCCTTCATTATACTGCCGCGCCATCGCGTCGAGTTCGTCGAGTTGGCGCAGCACCATCGCACGCCCGTTTTGTTGGCGCATCTCCATAGAATTGCGTTTCAGTGCCGACCAGAATCGGTGCCACGAATCCTTGTTCATAGCATGACGCACCTCATGCCGGTCGTCGGGTTCACGTCCATGCTCGCTCTTGAACGCTGGCAGCACGCGTCGTTCATAAGCGAGCCTGTTTCCTGCGCCGACTTCGCCGGACAGATACCGGTTGAACCCTGCAAGGAAATTGAACCGCGCCGCCTCGTCATGGCTGGGTTTGGGGAACATCGCATGCTGTGTGACCGCAGTATAAGGCGGGGGTACGTCCATCTTGCTCATGACATTTCTCTCATATCAGACCATCTTTGACGAGGCGTTCGATCGTCTGTTCACTCACGCGTTTGAAATGGTCGCGATCCGGTGTTTTGACGACACCGCCTTTAATCAGGCTGTTGGCATGCTGATGCGTATCGGCGGCGTACGCGGCCGCAAATAGCGCGTTGCGCTGGCGCGACAGCATGTTGGTCATGCCCGGTTTGCGCCGCGCCGCCCGCAGCGCTGCCAGATCGATGTCTGCGAAAGCAGTAAAGGTCTCCCCACTGTTCGATTCCGCAATCACATTACCCTTCCAGTCGACAATCATCGAATTGCCGTCGGCCGACGCGACCGGCAGGGTTGTGTTTAATATGCCTGCCGTGTTCGCCGATATAACATAGGTCAAATTCTCGAGAGCTCTGGCGCGTTTTGCGATCATTTTTGGTGTGGCATTTGGCGAGCCGATTTCGGACGATGAATGCACAAATATCTCCGCACCGCGCAACGCATGTGCGCGGGCGATTTCAGGGTAGAGAATTTCCTCCGAAGCTATGGCCGCAAGATTGCCGATCTCAGTTCTTGCGACCGGGAAAACACCTTCGAGACCGTAGATATCAAGATATTTCGACCAGACATCATGGGGCGTCGGTGCAAACATCGAATTCAGGCGGCGATAGCGCAGGACCACATTGCCATTTGGCGCAACGATAAAGCTGGCCTGAAAATAGAGGTCGGGAAAGTTCGTGTCCGTTTCATAGGCATTGCCAGCGATGAACATCCCCAGCTTCTGCGCCAATTCCCCCATTGCCTGATACTCGGCACCATCTGGTGCGAAGGCAGCAAGCTTGGCGAAATCGGGAATCGAAATCCGGCCTGGGTAGCTGGTAAACAGATATTCAGGCAGCACGGCCAACTTGACTGGCGCGCCGCCATATTGGGTAATGAAGACGCTTGCCGCCCGTATCTGCGCTTCCAGTTCGCCGATATGCGCGATTATTTGCATACGCGCTTCTTCGGGCGATTTGGCGCGTTCGACCGAACGCGCAGCCAGTTGCATGGCGACGGCAGCATAGTTTGTCACGTCAGCCACGCTTTTTACCTCCAGCCCGAATGGCAATGCGGTCGCTATGGCCGCAGCAAGTGCTTGTCTTCGATCGAGCAGCATCCTTCATGCTCCTATAGTCCCAACGCGCCGGGATTCATCAAGTCTTTTGGATCGACTTCTGCTTTCACTGCTTCCATTATCCGCCATGCAAGCGGATTGATGCGTGATGCGAGCGGGTAGGTGCGGCCAATCTGGAAATGGATGCCATTCATCCGGTCAAAAACATCGATGACTTCGTTGCGGAGTTTTTCAACCAGCGCCCGCGCCTCCGGATTGGCGGGAAATCCTCTCAGCTTGGCGAAATGTGCCGGTTCAATGAAGTGTTCGTGAATTTCCCATTGCTCATCGGGCCAATAGAAGCAGGGCTCGATGAGAAAGCCGGTCGCACCAACCAGCAGAAACATATAGCCGCAGCCGACGCCAAGCCGGTCCATGTCCGCGTTATTCGCCTCGAACAATGTGGTTAGGGCGTCAATCGTTTCAAGCGCTTTGGAGTGCCGCACGATCCCATGGATCGGCGCCCATCGCTCGCCATCCGGACCGGCCATAGAGTTTGGCGGCGGGAAGGGGTTGGCGCGCAGGATTTTGGGGATGGTATTCTCGACGATGCGCCCACCATTTGCGGTAACGATTGCTTCAACATCTGCCATGTCGGCATCGACCGCAGACTGATGACGCCCCTCGCAAATCAGATGGATGGAAAAATTGACATCATTAAGGAAAGATCGGCCAGCGGCGACGACCTTGGCACCTTCCTTCAGTCCTTTCCAGAATCCGCCCTGTAACTTCGCCATATTGATTAGGGATTTGGCGTCGCTGGACAGGCTGTCCCGCTTCATCCGCTGGGCCTGCAAAAATGGATCGAAGCCAAAGGCTTCGCTGGCGAGCCGACGGCGTCCGATTTCGCTCATCGCCGCGCAATATTGCGCAGGTTCGTCAAAGGCGAAGGAGCCAAAAGCGAAAGCCGGGCCATCGTGGATGAGCGGCAGGGTGATGGTTGCCTTGATTCCGAACGCCCCTGCGTCCGCGCCAAACAGGCCGGTAAGATCAGGACCAAAGGGCCGGATGAAGTCGCTACCGGTCCTAATCATGCTGCCATCGGCGAGGACGATTTCTGCACAGATAATATTTGAGGCTATGGTGCCGTCGCGAGCGCCCCAGAACAGCCCGTTCTGACTCATTCCGCCGCCGACGCTGGCGTAAAGGCCGGAAAGCGTTCCCCAAAGCGGCGTGCGCAATCCCATAAGATGCAGCGCTTCGTACAACGCATGCCATGTGCAGCCGGCCTCGACGGTCACGGTCATATCGACCTGGTTGATCTCGATTATGCGCTGCATTCGCCCCATATCGACGATCAGCGCCCCAGCCTCCGGCGCGATATAGCCGCTGGTGTAGCTCATTCCGCCACCTCTGGGGATGATAGCGATACCCTGCGCTGTTGCTGCGGCAACGCCAACGGCCAGTTCAGCAGAGCTTCCGGGGCGGAATACCGCAATCGGCGCGGGCCCCTTGGTAAACACGTCTTGCGCGTAAAGAGCGCATTCCCTTGGGTCGATAATAATCGCTTCGGCAGATACCGCCGCAGCAATTGCCAACATGGGGTCGATGGGAAGATGCGGCTGGCTTGCCAATTTACTCGGCCTTTTGCTGATCGGGATAACGCCCGAGTAGCAACAATAAAGCACCGCCAATCACGAACATCGCAGCTGCCGCCATCAACATTCCATCATAGCTTCCGGTCTTCACACGAACGGTGCCATAGATAACAGGGGAGATCGCGGACATCAGGCCAAACGGCATATACAACATGCCGTAAATCCGACCGAAATGCGCCATCCCGAAATAGCGCGCAGCGAGAAAGGCGATGAGGTCGCTCTCCGCACCTGCAGCAAAGCCCAGGAAAAAGGCCGCGAACGAAATCATCATCATTTCGCTGCTTGTGCCAAGCAGAAAATAGCAGGCGATGGCGGGCAGACACAGCACGGGGAACGCAACAGCCGGACCCCACATCCGGTCGAGGAGGAAGCCGACACCGATACGACCGCAAAGTAGGCCGATGCCTACGATCCCCATGATACCCGCTGCGGCAGACCGGTCGATACCGTGATCGCCAACGATCGCCGGCATGTGAATGTGGGCGCCACCATATGCGCTGGCGATGAGAAAAATGGAAAACCATAATATCCAAAACTGGCGGGTTCGAACGGCCTGTTTGAAGGTCATTCCGGCCAGCTCGCCTGTTGCGGTCGAAAGGGTGGCGGGTCGTTCTTCCGCAAGCGGTTCGCGAAAAAATGCCAAAGTTGCGGGGAGTGCGATCAGCAAGGGTAAGAGCGCGACAATTGGAAATATCGCCCGCCACCCGAAATTGTCGCTGCTCCACACCGCAAGCTGTGGCACGATGAAGGCGGCCGCGCTCGTACCCACGAGCATGATGCCCAAGGCCAGCCCGCGCTGTTTGACAAACCAAAGGCTTAATCCCCGGCTCCAGGTCACGGGTGTCGATCCGATGCCAATCATTCCCACCAGCAACCACAGAAAATAGAAACCCGCGAGGGTCGGCGGCGTGAAATACAGCGACGAAAAAGTGATTACGAAGCCGACCAACGACCAGATCGCGACCCTGCGCACACCATGACGATCCGCCAGCCAACCGAATACGGGCGCAAGCAGCGAAGCGGTAATGCCGAATATCGTGATCCCGATACTGACCTGCTGCACATTCCAGCCAAATTCGGCCTCGAGCGGTTTGAACAAGAACCCGAGCACATTGAACGGTAAAGGCGATGCACCACACATCGTGCCAAGAAACCCGGCCAGAAGCACCTTCCAGCCGAGGGTGAATTCGCCAGACCGGGCAGGCGTGGCGGAGGCAGGCTGCGTGCTTGCAATTTCAGTCATAACAATAGTCTGCCTTCGCCAGCCGGATCACGCAAGCGCACTATTTCTTCCGCTCTGCGGCGCGCTGGCTGTCGACATGCTTTTTGAATTCAGTCCAGGTGGTTGCGTTAGGACGCATATCATCGCCCGGCGGTGCCGCAGTGTAAGCGGGATAGTTCAGCGCGATTTCGTCTTTCAGCACCTTTGGCAGTTCGTCATAGCCTTTCAGCTTATTACCCATGGCGTTAAAAACCATCTGCCCCTGGCGTCCACGCATCTTCATCCACGGCATCCAATCAGAAATGCGGACCCATGACACAATGGGGTAAGCCGTCGCGTTCTTGGTGTTGAGCATTTCATCGGCTTCATAAGCGAAGTCAAAAATCTCCATCGCGTGATATTTGCCGCCGACATAATCCTGATAGTCGCCTTGCAACACGTTCTGGTAAAACAACGGCGCTTCGAACGGCTGGAAAATCCAGCGCCCTTCGCGGCGGAAGCTTGCTTTATAAGGTTTGCCGTCGGTGCCGATCGGGAACTGAGGACGCTGATTTACGGGATCGTTGGCAATGTGGAACACCTCGACAACTTCCTTCGTCCATGGATTTTCCCACTGGCGAACGATTTCGTTCGTCTTGGGATCGAGGTAAAGCATGATTTCACGGCTAACCAAGCGCCAGCCTTTGCCGCGCTTCGGGTCGTCGACACTGACACACTGGCGAATATTCATGCCCTCGCCATTGAACAAATGCCGGTCAGGTTCGCCCTGAACGCGCGAATAGACTTTTCCCGCCCAATGATAGACCGCAGGCTTCCCGTCAGCTTCCCCGCATTGGACGCGCTTGGCGATTTCAAGCGCGTCTTCAGGTTTATCGGGATTCAGCATTCTTCCGCCCTTTGATTGGGCGGACGCAGCACTTGCTGCCATTGCCAATATGGCGGTAAAAAGCATGGTCTTCTTCATGGCAGTAATTGCCCTCCTTAAACGCGCTTAGAAACGATATTTCGCACGAACCGTCCATTCCATAGGGCGGTTCAGATAGGAATAATTGGACAGGGCCGTTTGCACATAGCTCTCGTTGAGACAATTTGTGCAATCAACCGACAATGTCCATGCCTTGTCTGGCGCATTCAGCGCTAGCCCGGCATTGAACAACCAAACCGGTTCACTTTGTGATCCAGCAACAAAAGCGCCATTGCGGAAAGGGTTGGCAGGGAACGGGCCAGTGACAGGCTGGTTTACTCCGGAAACCGGCGCATTGTAGATGCTGAGATTCGCAATCGCGACCTCCTGCCGCGAATGAAACGAACCATTGACCGAGGGAACAAGCGTAAATCCGGCACCCATTTGGGCTTCATAACTCGCGCCCATTGAGATTGACCATTTGGGGGTCCGCACCGGCGTCGCGATTGTTCCCTCTGCTGTAACGATGCCTGCGGCGCAGGCGGTGATCGAGGGTTGCGTCGCAGGCGTGTTCGGACCGCCGGGAATCTTGCCCGCGGCTAACGCACCGCGGCACGAAGCAAGCTGGGCAGCGACTGACTGAATGCCGTAAACATCCGTCGCCGGCGCATTGCCTGGCAACAGATATTTGTCGTTTTGATAGCCGAAATTGGTGTAAAAATTCAGGCCGTCGACTGGCACGAACTGAATCTCCGCCTCGACCCCGCGATTGCGGTAATCGGCAAAATTACGGGTGATGAATGTTAGCGCGCCAGTTGTGGGGTTGAGCAATCCGGCAAGGATCTGCAGGTCCGATACATCAAGCTGGAACACAGTGAGGTTGGCGCGCACACGGCGGTCAAACAGGTCCGACTTGATGCCGGCTTCATAACTCCACACTTTTTCGGGACCGAACGGTACTGCTTGCGAAGGGGTTGTTGCGCGGGCGTTCCAGCCACCTGATTTGAAGCCACGCGTTGCGCTGGCGAAGAAAAGTAGGTCGTCATTGGGCTTGAAGTTCGCGGCAAAGCGCGGTGTCCAGACTTTCACCCGCTGCTGCGTCGGAATCGGCTTTGCGGTCAAAACTGTTGTGCCATTGGCGGGGACAAACAGGTTGGCATTGTCGATACATGTCAGCTCAAGCGTGCTATCATTACATGACGCACGATTGTCGTTAAAGCGCAGTACCTTCTTTTCATCGGTATAGCGGAACCCGGCGGTCAGCTTGAACTGCTCCGACAGATTGAGGTCGGCCTGCAGATATCCTGCATAAGCGCTAGTGGTGTTGCGCAAAATGCGATCACCGAGCAGCAACGTTGTGGTGGGTGACAACGTAAAGAGATCAGCCAAATCGGTCTTGTTGCGCTCGTCGATATAATAGAGTCCACCGACATAATCGATGAGGCCATTGCCAAGCGTGCCGTTCAACTTGATTTCCTGAGTGAATTGGCTGTGTTTTCCATCGTTGACGATGGTGAAACCGCCGCGTGCATAGCCGCGTACCGCAGGAAATGGCGCGGATATGCTTGGACCGCCCCGGCCGTCAAAAAAGTCGTAAGCGAATTGCTGAGTCAGGCTGACATAACCGGTAATCAGGCTAAGCGTCGTATTCTCGCCGATATCGAACTGCAAATTGGAGGTGATTATGTCGCTGACTGCCTCCTGCCCCAGTCCATAATTCGCTTTCCTACCGGTGACGACGACAGGCGCATACGGCGAGGGGGGGCCGCCATTTTCACTAAGACCGGTGCTGATGAATCGGCCTTTGCAGTCCGCAGGATTGGCCGGGTTGCATTCGAAATTAAGGATATTGTCGCCTTTGGAGACAATGTGCATATATCCTGCATTCCAGCGTGCCCAAGGCGCAAGCTCGCCTCGCACACCTAAGCGGACACCCCAACCGTCGTCGTCATTTAGTCGCTCGCCGGTGGTGACGTTTTTCGCATAGCCGCGATCATTCTGCCAATAACCACTTAGCTTGATTGCAAAGCTGTCGGAGAGCGGCAGGTCGGTCGAGCCGCGCGCGATGGTTTTGCCGAAGCGGCCATAGCCGATCTCGCCAAAGCCGCTGATTGTATTGCCGGGCTTGGCCATGATCACGCTGATTGCACCACCAGTGGTGTTGCGCCCAAATAGCGTGCCCTGCGGTCCTCTAAGAACCTCTACTCTTTCCACATCGAAAAGCGAGAGGTTATTCGCATTTTGCCGCGAAAGGTAAATGTCGTCGACATAGGTGCCGACCGGCGGGTCAAAGGTCGCAATGGTTTCAGTCGAGCCCAACCCGCGCAGAAAATACGCATTTGCAGAACCGATACCGGTATTATTTTGCGCGATCAAGTTCGGAACGTACTGCCCGATTTGCAAAGTGTTCGTTATGCCCTGCGCTGCCATTTGTTCGGCGGAGAAGGCCGATATCGCAATGGGAACATCCTGCACATTTTCATCCCGCCGCTGAGCGGTGACGACAATTTCAGCAATGCCGCCTTGCTCGGCAGTCGCCTCACCGTCCTGCGCCGCGGCCGCAGGCATGATGACAAAACTCGACATAACGCTGGTCGCCAAAAGCAATTTCCGAATCATCACAATTCTCCCAAATTGTCATCGCTGCGGCTCGTTTTGCCCTTCAGCGATTATTCTTGCTCTCATTCCACTTTTATGATTTGTCCGGACAACTTTCATTTTTATTGCAGCGCTGTCAAGCGGCTTTGATGGAGACATATTACAATGCAGCTTGCAGACCTGATTTATCCCACTCTCGTCTATGTGCATCTGCTGCTGTTCGTGCTGTGGCTTGGCGCGGATGTCGGTGTATTCCTTTTGGGCCAGCACTTCCGTAAGCGTAGCCTCTACACCCTCGACCAACGGATAGCGCTGCTGAAGCTGCTGGTGATCGTCGACCTGACACCACGGGCGGCTTGGGCGCTCATGGTGCCTTTGTCGCTGACGGTATCCTATATGGGCGCTTGGTGGGATTTGTCGTTGGCAATTGTCATCGCTGGTTGGGCGATTGCGGCATTCTGGCTTTGGCTGGTGTTCGATGCCCATGTCCACGATATGACGCCGCGCGCAGCGCAGCGGCGCAGATGGGAGGGATATTTGCGGTATGCGCTGGCGGCAGCTTATTTGTGGCTCGGGCTGGAGTCGGTGCTAACTGGCCATCCAATTGCGGTGGGCTGGCTGGCTTGGAAATCGCTGTTGTTCGGTCTGATCTTCGTTGCAGCGATTATGATCGACGTCAGTTTCAAGCCGGTAGGCGGCTTGCTCGGGAGGCTCATTGCCGAGGGTTCAACCGACGAAACTGAACTGCCATTACTACGGGTTATGAACCGTACGCGTATTTGGGTGTGGTGCGTGTATCTGTTGCTTCTGGTGACAGCCTGGCTGGGTGTAGTGAAGCCCAACTAACATTTTTTGCTTGACTAAAAAGTTGTCCGGACAAATTGTGTAGCCAAACATTCTGCGGGAGCATATCAGGCGGCCATGCACGCTTTTACCAATTTCCTTTTCGTGCCAGGTAACCGGCCGGAGCGCTACGCCAAGGCACTGGCAAGCCGCGCCGATCTGGTGTGCATCGACCTTGAAGATTCAGTGCCGGACGATGAAAAGGAACAGGCCCGCGATACCGCCTTGCAGGCCATCGCCGCGCATGAAGAGGGTCGCATAGCATTGCGGATCAACGGTATGCGGACCGCAGCGGGGCTTTCGGACGTGCTTGCAGTCGCACGTTCCGCAAAGCCCGCCTTTCTGTTTGTTCCGATGGTTGAGTGTGCGACCGAAATCGACATCATACGCGAGGTCATTGGGGATGAAACGGGAATCATACCGCTGGTCGAATCTGTTCGCGGACTTCGCGCCGCAGACAGTATTGCGCAATCGCCTGGCGTTGCCGCGTTGATGTTCGGGGGAGGCGACTTTGCCGGCGAGCTTGGCGTCGAATTGGCCTGGGAACCGCTGCTCCATGCACGCAGCGAAATTGTCATGGCGTCAGCGTCTGCAAAAATCCGCGCAATTGATGTACCTTATATCGATATCGAAAATGACGCAGGGCTTGCGGAAGAATGTGCGAGAGCCAAAATGTTGGGCTTTCATGCCAAGGCGGCAATTCATCCGCGCCAGATAGAAACTATATATTCCTCGATGCGTCCAAGCGCTGCCGAGTTGGCCGAGGCACGCGACGCCATCGCCGCATTTGACTCGGGCGGAGGGGCTGCTATCCGGTTTCGAGGTAAAATGCTCGAAGCACCGCTCATTCTCCGCTACCGACAGTTACTGTCTTTGGGAGAAACACATCATGCGTGACAGCGTCATCGAAATCGCCCCCGGGCGGTTCCGCGAGGTGCAGGGGCGCTACTTCGAGGATTTCGAGGTGGGCCATATCTACGAGCATCGACCTGGGCGGACGATTACCGACGCGGACAATGTGTGGTTCACCCTGCTCACGATGAACACTCACCCAGCGCATTTTGATTATGAATTTTCCAAGAAAACCGAATTCGGGAAGCCATTGGTGGTCAGTCCGCTGACGATCGCATTGATGACGGGGATGAGCGTTTCCGACACGAGCGGCAAGGCAATTGCCAATCTTGGCTGGGACGAAGTGCGGATGACTCACCCGCTGTTCGTTGGTGACACGCTCTATGCCGAGAGTGAAGTGCTGGAAAAACGCGAGAGTACAAGCCGACCCGACCAGGGCATCGTGTCGTTCAAGACGGTAGGCAAGAATCAGGACGGCGTGGTGGTAAGTCATTACAAGCGCACGGTGCTTGTCTGGAAGCGCGGCTGCGGCCCAGCCGACGATTGAGGAGAATATAAATGGCCACAGCGCCCAGCACTTTTCGTCCCCAGATGGACGCCGATGAGGAAGCAGCTCTGCTCGACGCCATCCAGAAATGGGTCGACAAGGAAGTGCGCCCTGTCGTTCAAAAATATGACCATGACGATGTCTGGCCAGAAGAAATCGTCGACCAGATGGTCGAGATGGGCTTGTTTGGTGCGACCATCGGTCAGGAATATGGCGGATTGGGGTTATCGGCGGTAACCTACGCCAAGATCGTCGCGTTGATCTCATCTTACTGGATGGCGATTACCGGTATTTTCAACTCGCACCTAATCATGGCGTGCGCAGTGGAACGCTTCGGTACGCCAGCGCAAAAAGCGAAATGGTTGCCTAAATTTGCCAGCGGTGAAATCCGCGGTGGGCTGGCCTTGACCGAACCTAATGCAGGAACCGACCTACAGGCGATCCGCATGGTAGCCGAACGCGAGGGCGACGATTATGTTATCAATGGAACGAAAACCTGGATTTCAAACGGCATCAAGGGTGGCTGTTTTGCGCTTCTGGTAAAAACCGATCCTAAAGCAGACCCGCGTTACAAGGGAATGAGTCTGTTTATCGCGCCGAAGCAAGAGGGTTTTACCACCGGCAAGAAGTTCAAAAAACTTGGCTATAATTGTATCGATAGCGCCGAGCTGATCTTTGAAAATTACCGCATTCCTGCGGACAATCTGATCGGCGGTATCGAGGGGCAGGGCTTTTTTCAGGCCACAGGCGGGCTTGAACTCGGGCGCATCAATGTCGCCGCGCGCGGGGTTGGTCTGGCCGAAGGCGCGCTGCGGCTCGCGACCGAATATGCGCAGCTTCGCGAAACAATGGGCAAGCCGATCAGCGAGCATCAGGCGATTCAGCTGAAAATTGGTGAAATGGTTACGCGTGCCCGCGCAGCGCGCCTGCTCACCTTCGATGCTGCCGAAGCCTATGATCGTGGCGATCGCTGCGACATGGAGGCAGGCATGGCGAAGTTTTATGCTTCCGAGGCGGCCGTGGCCAACAGTCAGGACGCCATGCGCGTTTTTGGCGGATACAGTTACTCCAAAGAATATGACATCGAGCGCCTGTACCGCGATTCTATGCTGATGTGCATTGGCGAGGGCACCAACGAGATGCAGCGCATCATCATTTCGAAGCAATGGATCAAGGCCAATCCTGCGTGAGCCAGCGCCTTCCACTCAAAGGATTCCGCGTAATTAGCGCGGAGCAATATGGTGCAGGACCGTATGGCACCATGTTCCTGGCTCAGCTGGGCGCTGACGTTATCAAAATCGAGCCGCCAAAAGGTGGTGACACCGCGCGCCATGTCGGCCCGCACTGGCTGCGCGAAGGCGAGAGTTTGTATTTCCAGAGCTTCAATCTTAACAAGCGTTCCTTGACGCTCGATCTCGGCACCGATGAGGGGCAGGAGGTTTTGCACCGGCTGGTCGCGGATGCGCATGTCGTTGCCAACAATCTGCGCGGCGATGTTCCTGCTAAAGTAGGGCTTACTTATGATGCTCTTAAGGCTGTAAACCCCGCGATCATCTGTGCGCATATTTCGGCCTATGGTCGCGATAACGTCCGTTCAAAGTGGCCCGGATATGATTATCTGATGCAGGCCGAAGCTGGGTTTTGCTGGCTTACCGGCGAACCGGACGGCCCGCCCGCCCGTTTTGGTCTGTCGATGGTGGATTTCATGACTGGCACGCAAATGGCCGTTGGTCTCCTGGCTGCTTTGCTCGACGCACAACGTACCGGCGAAGGCTGCGATGTCGATGTCGACCTGCTATCGGCTGCACTGCATCAACTCAGCTATCCGGCCATCTGGTACATGAACAATGGTGATGTGACCACGCGTGCTCCCCATAGCGCGCATCCTTCGGCAACGCCGAGCCAGATGTTTCGTGCTGCTGATGGCTGGATGTTCATAATGGCGCAACTGCCGAAATTCTGGTCGATCCTTGTCGATCGCATTGGCCATCTTGAACTTGGCGAGGATGTTCGCTTTACCACGTCGCAATCCAGACTGGAAAACCGCGCTGCATTATCTGATGAATTGAACGCGATATTTTCGAAACAGCCCGTTCGCCATTGGCAGGCGTTGCTTGAGGGACATATGCCGATTGCGCCAGTCTATGCGCTGGATCAGGCCCTCGATAATCCTTGGCTTGAAACAATTGCCATGCGCGATATCGTGGCGCACCCAGACATGCCCGAAATGCACGTTCTTTCCAGCCCCATCAAGCTAAATGGCCAAAGGTTGCCGAACAAGGCAGGACCGTTGCTCGGCCAGGATAGCGACTCGATTTTGGACGAAATTGGATATGATGCTGGTGCCATCGCCAAGATGCGGGCCAATGGCGTAATTTGAACGGTGGGCAAGCTTTCAGGCATTAAGGTAATTGACCTCTCAGTCTTCCTTCCCGGCCCGATGCTGACGATGATGATGGCGGATCAGGGTGCGGAGGTTATCAAGATTGAGACCGCGACCGGCGATCCTGCGCGGGAGCAAGCCCCGTTTGAAGCTGGCCAATCGGTGTGGTTCCGCAACCTCAATCGCGGTAAAAAAAGCATGGTGCTGGACCTAAAAAGCGACGATGGCAAAGCACGACTGTGGGAGTTAATCGAACAGGCCGATGTGTTCGTTGAAGGTTTTCGGCCGGGCGTTATGCACCGTCTCGGTTTTGACTATGCCACAGTTTCGGCGCGCAATCCGCGTATCGTCTATTGTTCGATTTCCGCCTTCGGCCAGACCGGCGATCTATCACATCATCCTGCGCATGACATGGCGGTGCAGGCGATGGCAGGGTTCCTTTCGGTCAATGATGGCACCGATGGCACGCCAGTTGTGCCAGGCACTCCGTCCGCTGATATGGCAGCTGGTCTTACCGGATTATCCGCCGTGCTGATGGCGCTGATAGGGCGGGAACGGACTGGTAAAGGCGACTATGTGGATTGCGCGATGTTCGACAGCTTACTCCCGTGGTGCGCGCATATTGCTGGCGCGGCCTTATCAGGTGGCGGAGCGCCCCGCTCAAGCGAACAGCGCTCGCTTGGTGGCGCGGCTTTTTATCAGGTTTATCGAACCGCTGACGGTAAGCATATCGTGCTTGGCGGGCGCGAAATGAAATTCGTCGCTAATCTGATGACGGCGCTAGCACGGCCCGACCTGATCGCGATTGCCGAACTGCCCGCCGGTGAGCAGGGCGAACTCATCCGATTTCTCAGCGCGACGTTCCTAACCAAAACACGCGATGACTGGGTGAATTGGTTTGCTGACAAAGATGTCGCTTTTTCCCCGATTCTCGATTTCCGCGAAGCGTTTGACCAACCGCACATCGCCGCACGTGAATTGTTCATCGAGCATGATGGCGGACACCAGATCGCGCCTGCTATCCGCTTTGCGGGCGAGAACTGGTCACCCACCCATGCGCCGGAACTTAACGCCGATGGCTGAAAGCCTATCCTTCGATATCGATGTGCATCGAATAGGCAAACCGGTCACCGGGATGGTGGCTTGCCGAGATTTCGAGAATGCGGTCGGCGGCGTCATGATAGCATCGCAGGATGCGCAACGTCGGCGCGCGTTTGGGGATGCCAAGCGCCTTGGCAACGTCTGCGCTGGCTGCGATCGCCTGAATATCCTGCGTTACCTTGACAAAATTGATCTTCGCAAGCCGTTCGATCTGCTTGAAAATAGTATCTTCGCCGGGGCTGATTTTTGTCGCAATATCGCGCAGGCTTTCGTGAACATAAGCGACCGTGTGCGCAAGCGGTTCGGTCGAATCAGCGCGCGTACGCAGGCCCTGAAACCGGCTCCATCTTCCACCTGCGACAAGGCCAAGCTGCTCGGCGATATTGCGCGGCAACGGGCCTTCTCCCAAGGGATCGAACACCGCGCGGGTATTGCGGGCATATTGAAGAATTTCGGCAACGTTGGACAATGGCTGATGCAGCGCGCCGCCGCGCGCGGCGGCTGGCTGAATGCTCGTTCCCGAACCGCGTTTGCGCGAAATCAGGCCCTCGGTTTGCAACGAACGCAGCGCCTCGCGCACGGTAAATCGCGACACGGCATAGCGTTTGCACAGGTCGCTCTCGGTCGGAAAGGCATCGGCCTTGTATGTTCCGCTGAGGATTTCCTCTCGCAGTTCGTCGGCCAGTTCCTTGTAACGCGGTTTGGCGGCCAAATATTCTCTCCCCATTCCGCGACAGGTGCGGCGTGAGCAAGCCTTTAAGCCTAACCGAACAACTCGCCAAGCATTTGATGCGCAAGGTGGACGACGCGACAAGGGACAGGGCGCGGCTGCATTTGCTGGATTGGCTGGGATGTGTGGCAGGCGCGCGGGACAGCAACATTGCCGTGACGCTCAATCCAATGCAGAGTTCTCGCCTGATCCAGGCGATGTTTCTGGGCAATGTGCTCGAGATGGATGATGTACATCGTTCCGCGGTGTTGCATCCCGGCCCCGTGGTTTGGCCAAGCGCATTGGGCGAAGACATTGGAGATATGGACGCGGTGCTCAACGCCGCGGTTGTTGGTTATGAGGCGATGATCGCCGTTGGCGCAACGCTGGACGCACATCATTACGCGCATTACCATCCAACCGCCACAGCGGGCGTCTTTGGCGCTGCTGCAACCTTTGCGAGCGGCTTTGGCCAATCGCAGAAGGAGACAGTGGCATCGCTTGGTCTCGCAGGATCGGTCGCTGGCGGCTTGTGGCAGATGCGGCATGAAGATGTGACCACAAAGCAATGGCATGTCGCGCACGCTTGGGGAACCGCGCGTTCTGCGGTTGAATATGCCGAATATGGCATTACCGGACCACGCTTTATTCTCGAAGGTTCACAGGGACTTTACGCTGCCACCTGCAAAAATCCTAAACCTATGGAATTCCCGAAACGCTGGCGCATTCATGAAGTCAGTTTCAAACCTTGGGGCGCTTGCCGCCATGCGCATCCCGCCATCGACGCCGCGCTGGAGTTACATGAATTGCTCGGTAATCTCGAAGGCGAGATTGTCGTTGAGACTTATGCAGATGCGATTGCCTTTTGCGACAATCCCAATCCGAAAACGCCGCAGCAGGCCAAGTTTTCGTTGCAACATACCTTGGCTATTGTGGCGACCAGCGGCGTGCCGACGCTTGCTGATTTCGAACCGGCGGCAATCAAGAGGCTGTCAAAGACCCGCGCGCGAGTTTCCGTGCGCGAATGCAAGGACATAACTGCGCGTTACCCGCAGCATTACGGCGCGCGGGTGCGTTGTCAGCGGCAGGCGGTAGAATTGATCGACACGCTGGGCGATCCGGAGCGCCCAATGAGCGAAGCACAGATCATCGATAAAGCGCGTGCGCTGATGTCTTGGGGCGGGCTAACCGAGAAGCAGGCGAACAAGGCGGTGAAGCTGGCGCTAGAGGGTGATGACCCCGCTGCTATTCACAGGATGCTTGGGAAATGGCTGGCATGAGCCACACCTCGGATATTCTCGATTTCGCCGCTGCGCCGCACGCTTTACTATCTCAGGTCCGGGACGATGCACTGCGGTTGCTGGCCGATACGCTGGCGGTGATGGCGGCAGGCGCAAATTCACCGGAGGCCCAAAAGCTGCAGCGAACGCCTACGGATCAGGCCTTTTTCAATGGCTTTGCTATTCACTGTCTTGAATGGGATGCCGTGCACGAACCCGCTGTGGTGCACGCACTGTCAGTGGTGACTGCGGCACTGCTCGCTATTTCCAATCGAAAGGGCGGATGCAAGGCGGATGAATTGCTGACCGCGCTTGCCGTCGGTGTTGATATCGCCAGTGGGTTGGGTTTGTCAGCAACGGGACCGATGCATTTCTTCCGCCCCGCCACGGCAGGGATAATTGGTGCGGCGCTCGCCATGGCCAGGCTAGAAGGGCTGCCGCGCAACCGAATGGCCGACGTTCTTGGCCTTGCCTACAGCTTTGCAGGCGGCACCATGCAGGCGCATGTCGAGGCTTCGATTGCGCTGCCACTGCAAATCGGGCGCGCGGCGCAGGGTGCGGTTCAGGCGGTCGACTTGGTGAAGGCTGGAATGAGTGGGCCACATAATGTGCTTGAGGGACCGTTCGGCTATTCCAAATTGGTCGAGCCGCTCGACTTGGGCCGCTACACCGCCAACCTCGGCAAAGTCTGGCGGATCAGCGAGGTCAGCATCAAACCCTACCCATCGGGCAGGGCAAGCCATGGCGCATTGGGCGTGCTCGCCGATTTGCAAAACGAGGGCGCGGTTTCGCTTGATACAGTCCTGAGCGTCGAACTGTTCGCACCGCCGCTGATTCACCGCCTTGTCGGTCGCCAATATCAACATGACGCGCCGATGAGTTACAACCGGCTATGCCTTGCTTTTCTTGCGCCGCTTATGCTGCGCGACGGGCATATCGACCCGCGTTTGAATGACGCCATCCCCTCATTGGCTGAAAAGGTGACGGTCATTTTGGATGAAAATCCGGATGGAAATGCCATGTCGCCCCAGCGGTTGGTAGTGAGGCTCAAGGACGGCTCGACCATTGAACGCAAGATCGAAGCCAATCTCGGCAGCCCCGATGTGCCTATGTCACTCGCGCAATATGCGGCCAAATATGATCTGTGCCGTGCGCTTGCTCCCAACTGCGATTCACGCCTTTTCGACGATCCCTTATCTTACGCAACGGACCCCAGATGAGTTTTCCAACCTATTTCGAAGCCTTTGATGCCAAGCAGATGCTGGCCGACTATCCGGTCGGCGACGCTTTCACCGCGCGCTATGCCGCGATGTCGCGCGACGAACTGCATGCGCTGCAAAACGAGCGATTTTTGACGCTGATGAAGCGCGGGTGGGAAATACCCTTTTACCAACGTCTCTGGGGCGAAAAGGGAATACAACCAGGCGATATAAGCAGCCTCGCTGATATTGGCAAATTGCCTGTGTATGACAAATCTGACCTGATGGCCTCGGTGAACGCACATCCGCCTTATGGCGACTTCGACGGCCGGGGAAATTCTCCTGTGGTCTTTCACACGACCAGCGGCACGACGGGACGGCCGCAACCCTTGATGTTCGGACCAAAGGGACGCGAGATTACCAATCTGCTCGTTGGCCGCATGTACCGCTGGATGGGATTGCAGTCATCGGACGTGGTTCATTCTGTTTACGGCCATGGCATGATTAACGGCGGTCATTATATCCGCGAAGCCGTGACGCATTTTACCAATTCGCTGTTTCTGTCGGCTGGCACCGGCATCGAGACTCGCAGCGCCGCTCAGGTGCAGTTACTCGCTGATTTCGGGGTGACAGTGATGGTCGGCTTTGTCGATTATATCCGCAAGCTTGCCGATGTTGCGCGCGAGGCTGGATTGCTTGAGCAGATAAATCTTAAAATGATCATCGGCCATCTTGGCACCGAAGACCGCGCCTCGACCGAGGCGGCATGGGGCGGGGTAAAGGCCTATGACTGGTATGGCGTCGGCGATACGGGGAGCATCGCAGGCGAAGGCCCCGACCGCGACGGGCTGTATGTCTGGGAAGATGCGCAATATCTCGAGCTGCTCGGCGTCGACGATGGGCTGCCTGTTGCGCATGGAAAGACTGGCGACATGGTGGTGACCTGCCTGTTCAAGGATGACATCGCACCGTGCATCCGCTTCAATACACATGACATCACGCATGAACTGGACGGACGAGGTGAACTGGCGTTCAAGCGTATCGCTGGCTTTAAGGGCCGAAGCGACAATATGGTCAAGCTGCGCGGTATTAACCTGTTCCCGCACGCAATCGGTGCATTGATCGAGAACCGTGCAGATTTGACCGGTGAATATGTCTGCACCGTAAAACGCGACCCGATGACAAAGCGCGATGATATGGTTGTGCTACTTGAAAGTCGGGGCGGAACCGACGTAGGCCAAGTTTCCGCGCTGCTTCGGCAAGGTTTAAATGTCGACGTAAGCGTTGAACTGTGCGCGCCCGGAGGGACCGCCAGCCTGACACAGATTGATGTGCGACAAAAGCCGATCCGGCTCATAGATGAGCGCGGCCTATGATTGACTGGGACGCCCTTGAAGTCGCCAACGCACCGCTGAATGCCTTCACCGATTTTGATACGTCGGCGACTGTTGCGGAAGGCGCGCTCGCTGGGCTGACCATTGGAGTCAAAGCCAACATCATGGTCAACGGTCTACCGTGGACCGGCGGGTGCGAAGTGTTTCGGAACCGCATCGCCGAGCGTGATGCGGAGGTTGTGGCAAAGCTGCGCGCGGCGGGCGCAGTCATTATTGGCACGACAAATATGGAAGAAGCCGCGCTGGGCGCAAAGACGGACAACCCATTTTTCGGTGCGACGCAAAATCCGCATAGACTGGGGTACACGCCGGGTGGTTCTTCGGGCGGCAGCGGCGCAGCCGTTGCGGCAGGGTTATGCGATGCTGCCTTGGGAACCGACACAATGGGTTCGATCCGCATTCCGGCGGCCTATTGCGGGGTATACGGTTTCAAGCCTGCGCACACCGCAGTGTCTCAGGACGGGCTGGAGATGACCGAACCCTCGCTGGATACGATCGGACCACTCGCGCGAGACCTCGACGTGCTGGAACGGGTGTCTCGGGTGATTTCGAATTTTGGTGGAGGTGTTGCTGGCGGGCCGGTTACACTCGTTAAAGCGTTAGGCGGCATCGAATGTGAACTTCCCGTACTGCACGCCTTCGACGCTGCGCAATTAGCCCTCGGCGCGAATGTTGAAATTGAACTGCCCTATCCACCAAGTCGCATCCGTTTTGCCGGCTTCATTCAGGCTTCGCGCTTTTTGGCAGCGCATCTGGCGGATGCTGAACCAGTCAAAATTTCGCCCGCACTCGCCAAATTGTTGACCTATGGCCCCAAACGTAGCGCAGCCGACTTGGCTGAGGATGTACAAGTAATTGCGGAAACAAAGGCCGCATTGAAGGCGGCGCTCGAAACCTGCGGCGCAATCCTGATGCCAACTGCCCCGCAAGCCGCTTTCCCGCACAGCAAGGCTGCCACCGCCAATCAAGCCGACTTTACGTGCCTTGCCAATATTGCAGAGCTGCCTGCCATCGCCATCCCCGCAGGCTGGAGCAATGACGGTCTGCCCGTCGGCGTCCAACTCCTCGGCAAGGCCGGGGACGAAGCCGGTTTGTTCGCGCTGGCCCGAAAACTCGACGCCGCTCTTGCCGCCTATTGCCAGCCTGCTAATTTCGGATATTAAGGAGGAAAACATGCGTATCATCTGTTTGTTCAACCTGAAGGAAGGTGCCAGCGCCGAAGCCTATGAGGCGTGGGCGCGAGGGACCGATATTCCCGGCGTTAATGCACTCGGTTCGGTCACGCGTTTTACCGTCCACCGCGCTATTGGCCTGTTCGGTTCGGACGCCAAGCCGCCTTATGACTATATTGAGGTGATTGACATTCACGGCATGGACGCCTTTGTCGGCGATGTGACTGACCCCGAATTCCAGAAAGTGGCGGCGGGATTTGGCGAGTTCACCGATAACCCGACATTCATTCTTACCGAAGACCTCTGATGCGCTTCGCTGGCAAGACGATCATTGTTACCGGGTCTGGCAAGCAGAAGGGGCTGGGTCAGGGGATATTGCAGCGCTTCGCCGATGAAGGTGCGCAGTGTGTTGTTTCTGATCTTGCGATCGATGCTGAGGCCGAGGCGGTTGCGAATGAATTGCGCGAGCGTGGAACGAAAGTTGCGACCATTGCTTGCGACGTGTCCGACGCAGCGCAGTGTAATGCGCTGGTTGAACAGTCGATTGCGGCGTTTGGCGGAGTCGATATTTTCGTCAACAATGCAGGCATCGGCTTTATGATGAAGCCAATGCTGGAGGTCGATCCAAGGGATTGGGCGACTGTAATCGCCGTCAATCTGTCGGGGGCATTTTATTGCACCCAGGCCGCAGCCAAAGCGATGATTGCTGCCGGCAGGGGCGGACGAATCATCAATATCGCCTCGCAGGCCGCCAAAACCGGCTTTCCCCATTTGCCCGCTTATGTGTCATCGAAGCATGGAATGATCGGCCTGACGCGGGCAACCGCGATCGAGCTGGGCGCGCACAAAATCACCGTCAACGCGTTATGCCCCAATCATGTGACCACCGGATTGGGTGCGCAACAGAATGAATATTTCTCCAAACTGCTGGGGTTTGAAAATGTTGAGGCCTATCTGAAAAACATGGCCGCAAAGAACCCGATGGGCCGACCTGGCCTGACTTCGGACACTGCTGCGGCTTGTGCGTGGCTCGCCAGCGATGATGCACGTTATGTGACTGGAGAGGCGCTCAATGTCTCGGGCGGGGAGGAAATGCATTGATGCAAGAAGAACGGATCGACTGGCCGGATGGCGCCAAGATGGCGCTCAGCATCGTCATCAATGTCGAGGAAGGCAGCGAGATGACCGTTGCCCGCGGCGACCGTGGGATGGAGCCAGTCGACGAGTTGGGCGTCCATGTCAAATCGCCCATTCGTAACTATTCGAACGAGAGCAACTATCTTTACGGCATAAAGGCAGGCGCGCCGCGTGTTGTCAAACTGCTCAGAGAATATGATATTCTCGCCAGCTGGACCGTCGCGGCACTTTCCCTCGAAAATCATCCGGAAATCGCGCAGGCCATAGTCGAGCTTGGTCATGAACCGGTAAGCCATGGCTGGCGCTGGGTGCACCAGTTCAAGATGGACGAGGCGGAAGAGCGTGATTTCATCCGCAAGGCCATCACCAGCATCGAAAAGACCACCGGCACCCGGCCCTATGGTTGGCTCTCGCGCTATCTGCTCACAGACAACACCCGCCGCCTGCTGATTGAAGAGGGTTTTACGTATCATATGGACGATTATTCAGGTGACGTGCCTTTCTGGGATCGGGATTGCGTCCCGGGCAAGCCGATTGTCATCGTCCCCTATCAACTAGACAGCAATGACATGAAAATGTGGACCGATCCTGCGATGACGCCCGATCAATGGCTCCATTATGCCAAACGCAATTTTGACCAGATTTATTCAGAAGGCGTAAAAGGCAATCCGAAGATGATGTCGCTGGGGCTCCACTTGCGAATCATCGGGAGGCCCGGACGGATATGGGCGTTACAGGAATTCTTTGAGCATGTTCGGAAGTATCCGGACATCTGGGTCACCACCCGCAATCAAATCGCGCGACATTTCGCGCACGTAAATCCGGCATGAGCCTGCGTCTCGAACGCGACGGCCCTATCGGCCGGATCATGATCGATAGGCCTGAGAAGCGCAACGCCTTCAATCAGGAAATGTGGGAGCAGTTTCCAGTGCTGTTGGGTGCGGCGCTGATCGACCGCGCGATCCGCGTTGTGGTGGTGCAATCCGCTGCCCAAGGTGTTTTCTGCGCAGGTGCAGACATCAACGAATTGATATCGCATAAGGACAATACTGCGTGGCGCGCAGCCAATCAGGCAGCGATCAACCGGACGCAGCACGAACTCGCTCGATTTGCTAAGCCGACCATAGCTTTTATTGATGGCGATTGCGTCGGCGGCGGATGCGGCATCGCGCTCGCCTGCGATATCCGCGTCGCTACCGCCGGATCGCGGATCGGGATTACGCCAGCCAAATTGGGACTGGTCTACCCGCTTCATGATACCAAATTACTTGTAGATCTGGTGGGGCCAGGACAGGCCAAAAAGATGCTTTACACAGGCGAACTTCTCTCCGCGCAAGAAGCGTTGCGGATCGGTTTGGTCGAACTGATCGAGGATAGCGCCACCGCGCTGGCGGATGAGATTGCGGGCAACAGCGCGCATAGCACACATCAGATAAAGGGCTTTGTCCGCCGTATTCTCGATGGGCAGGCAGATGATGACCTGGAAACGGAACGCATCTTTGCCGATGCTTTTACCACGCCCGACTTTATCGAAGGCACAAGCGCATTTGCCCGCAAACAAAGGCCCGAATTCAAATGAGCAATTTCCTCACACATGGCTGCATCATGGGTGGCGTCGTGACGACGCCCAATTTGGATACTGCGCTGGAGGATTATCATGGGCGGCTAGGGCTGAAAATCGTTGAGCGCGGTGAACTGGCTGCTGATCTGGCTGCGAGTTGGAAGTGCCCCGCGAACGGGGGCGCACGCACCGCGACGCTACAACCGCAAAGCGGCGCGCATTGCTTTATCCGACTGGTCGAACAACCTGTGCCCGATGAGTTTATGCCGGTGCGGACATACGGATGGGCGGCCTTTGAGCTGACCGTGCAAGATGTCTATGGCTGGCCCGGGCGTCTGGAGGGCAGCGGTTTCGATATTGTCGGCCCCCCCAAACCAATCGAAGGCCTGCCCTATTTCATACCAATGCAGGTGACTGGGCGCGGGCGCGAGATGATCTATCTCAATGAAGTAGCAGAAAATACGCCGTCGTCCGACTTGCCCAAGGCCGCCTCACTGACCGACCATATATTCATCGTCATACTCGCGACGCATGACCGCGAAGCGAATCTGGCATGGCTGCAGGAAAAAATAGGCCTGGATGTTGGTGGCACCTACACGCTTGAATATACTATGATCAACAAGGCGTTTGGGTTGCCTGACGGCACGCAATCCTCGATAACGATGGTTCAGAAGGACCGCCTGCCGATTATCGAAGTCGATGACTACCCCGAAGCTGCGACCGCTCGTCCACATACGCCGGGATGCCTGCCACCCGGGAATGCGCTAGTGACTTTGGCAGTGGATAGTCTGGACGCGATCAACGCTGCGTTTATCGAGCCGCCGGCCGTGCACAGCGGAGCAATTTATGCAGGGCGGCGGTCCGCGACGGTGGTCGGCATGGCGGGTGAGCTGTTGGAGCTGGTTGAAATCAGCTAAACCACCAGCACCGTCGACCCGGTCGTCCTGCGTCCTTCCAAATCGCTATGCGCCTTCGCCGCCTCCTCTAGCCCGTAACGCTGGCCGATATTGACCTTGATGATTCCCTGCCGGAACATGTTGAATACATATTCGCTGCCTGCCGTGCGTTCCGAGGCGTGGTGGTAGTAGTCGAAAAGTGTCGGACGCGTGTTATAGAGCGAACCTTTCTGCGCAAGGATGCCGAGGTTGACACCGCCAACGGGCGCATCTGCATTGCCGTAATTTACAATCAGCCCGCGCCGCCTCGCACTATCAAGTGACGCTTCCCAGGTAGCCATTCCTATACCGTCGAAGACTATCTCGACGCCGCGTCCGTCGGTCAGCAAGCGTACCTGCTTGGCGACATCCTCCTTGCCGTAAAGGATGACATGGTCGGCCCCGGCTTCACGCGCCAAAGCAGCTTTTTCTTCGGTGCTGACCGTTCCGATGACGTTAGCGCCGATATGCTTGAGCCATTGCACCAGCATTAGGCCGACACCGCCGGCTGCAGCGTGGACCAGCACGTTCGATTTAGGTTGCACTTTGGCGCAGCGTTCGACCAGAAACTCAGAGGTGCAGCCTTTCAATATGCCTGCCGCGGCAATCTCGTCGCTGATATCGTCGGGTATCAGGAACAAGCATGCAGCCTCAATATTGCGCGCAGTCGCATATGCGCCAAGCGTCGGACCGAAACAGCAGACGCGGTCGCCGACCTTCCAATCTGTCACACCCTCGCCCAGCGATTCGATAACGCCCGCTGCCTCCAGCCCGAGTCCGCTAGGGAGCGCTACCGGATAAATACCGCGCCGGTGATAGGTGTCGATGAAGTTAAGGCCAACCGCAGTATTGCGCATCCGAACTTCGCCCGGACCCGGCAGCGACAGTTCGACGTCTACCCAGTTTATGACTGCTGGCCCACCAACTTCAACAATCTGTGCTGCCCGTTCCATTATTGATTATACCCCTGACAATTCGCCTTCGATCAATAGCACCTGACATTCGGCCAGGCCATCACGCAGCTTTTTCACTTCGGCATATTCGGGCGAGTTCCAAAAGCGCAAAGCCGCGTGCTTGTCAGGCCATTGAGAAATGACAACTGATGCGCCGCATCCAAAGCCGCCTTCCAGCAATTCGGCACCAGGCGCACGAAGCACATATTTGCCGCCGAACCGGGCGACCAATTCAGCGGCCGCCTTACCATATCCGCCGACAAACGCGTCGCGGTCGGCTATTTTGGCGGCGATAATCATATAGGCAGGCATATCAATTCTCCGACTAAAATCAGATTGTTGCAAAATAGAGACAGCGGTCGACTGTCGCTTATGTCAACAAAAATTTGTCTGGACAAATTTTGCACAAAATGGAAGCATACAGTTTCGGCGGTCACGAATTTCAGGGAGGTTCATCGTGAAAAGCTTTTCTAGGTCTTTTTTATTTACTGCATGCGCATTCGCACCATTGACTTTCGCCTTACCGACCGTTGCAGTGGCACAAGATGCGTCGGCTGCCGCGGCTGAAGAAGAGGGTGGAATCCCGGAAATCGTGGTTACCGCTCGCAAGGTCGAGGAATCGCTATCAGACGCTCCCGTCGCGGTATCAGTGATTACCGCTGATTCCATCGCGCAACAGGGGCTCAACTCGCTTGACGATTTCGCCAAGCAGGCCGTCGGCATTAGCTTTAGCCAGGCCTTTGGTCGTACTACGGACCGTCCAGTAATCCGCGGCGCCTCCAACGTGTTGGCAGGTGTGCAGGCGGGCGTCGAAACGGGCGCTGCCTTCTTCATCGACGGAGTGTATTATCAAGGCGATATCCAGGGCTTCGACCCCTCATCCATCGAGCGGGTAGAAATAGTTAAAGGGCCGCAGTCTGCTCTTTACGGTCGCAACACTTATGCCGGGGCTATTAATTACATCACCAAGGACCCGTCGGAGGATATTAGCGTCAGCGGGCGGCTGCGTGCCGCCGAGCATAATGAATATGAAGTCTCCGGATCGGTCTCGGGGTCCCTACTTGACAATATGCTCGGTGTCCGCGTGGGCGGGCGCTTTTTCAAATATGGCGGTGAATATCGCAACCAGTTGACCGGCAAGCGCGTCGGGCAGGAAGAAACCAAGTCGGCTTATGCCACTTTGACTTTTAAGCCGTTCGAAGATTTCAAAATGCGATCGCGGTTCAGCTGGCAGAAGGACGACGACGGCCCGCTGGCCCTTTTTTTGCAAGGTGCGGCGGACAATAACTGCAAGCCCGGTTTCCGTTCGGCGCGCTATCGTACAGGGTCGCTGTTTGTGCCTTTATCGCCTGCGACCTTGGTATCCACCAACACGAATCAGTTTTATTGCGGCGTCATCAATCCGCAGCCGAATAACATTCGGTTGAACACCGATCCGATGATGATCAACGCCTCACTTGGCACGCGCGATGGTACTGCTTACGATGGCATCACCAATGAACAGTTTTCGATGACCAATATCATCGACTGGGATCTCGGCGGTTCGGGCTGGATCTTGTCGAGCCTTACCGGCTGGCGTGATAATAAGAATTTCTTCGGTACCGATTCCGACCATAGCGATGCGTTTGTATATTTTGGGGGTTCCGCGGCAAGCACGCTTGGCACCGAACCTGCATTTGCCAATACCAACCGTGATGATCAGCAGGATATCAGCCAGGAAATCCGGATTTCCAGCCCTACCGACAACCCGTTCCGCATTCTTGTCGGTGGCTATTATTTCCGGCAGGAATTCCAGTCGCAGGACATTACCTTTACCAGCGGCACCGCCGGGCTTGGCGTTGGCCGCGACAACTCCGAATATGTCACAATCGTCAACAAGGCCGTTTTCGGGCTTGCCGAATATAATTTCAGTGACGCTTTCTCGATCACCGCCGAACTGCGCTACGCCGAAGAGAAGAAAACGCAGATTGCACGCAGCGCGGGAGGAGTATCCGTATTCTGTGCGGGTGAGGCCAGCCGCCTCTCGGCATTCGGTGCGACCGGTGCGGGCAATGTTTGTCGCCCCGCATCGAAATTCACCGGTCTAGATCCACGGATTACGGTTAATTATAATACTCCAGGCGGCATGCTGGTCTATGGCGTGTATGCGACAGGACGCAAACCAGGGGGCTTTAACGGCTCTGCTGGCGTTACCGCCACCTTGCAAACGGGTCAGAATTTTATCGAATATTTGCCTGAGAAATCGAAGGGCGGCGAACTGGGCATCAAATTCGATGCACTAGACCGCACCTTGCGCGGTACGGTTGCCGGTTTCTACAACGAGCTGACCAATGTGCAGTTGACGCAGGCCATTCCCAATCCATCGGGCAATGGCGCGCTAACCTCCATTGTTGCCAATTCGGGCAATGCCACCACCAAAGGCCTCGAAATCGAATTGCAAGCTGCCCCCACCAATGGCCTGTTGTTTACAATGGGTATTGCCTATGTTTCGGCGAAGTTCACGAAGGGTTGTGATGCGGATTATTTTATTCTGAATTCGGGCGGTATTCGCACCAATTTCGATACGCGCAATCCTACCGCCGCGGGGCTGGCTTTATGCGATATTTCGGGCAAGACACTCCCGCTGGGTTCGCCTTATATCGTCAACGGTTCAGTCAATTATGAAACCGGACTTGGGTCGGGCGACGGCAAATTGTTCGGTATTGCCAACTTCTCATATGAGGATTCGAAATATATCCAGACCGACAATCTCGCCAAAACGGGCGACACGTTTCTGCTGAACGCGCGGCTTGGCTACAAGACCAAAAACTTCACCATCGCCTTGTTCGGACGCAACCTGACCGATGAGGACTCCATCCCACTCGCGACACGTTGGTTTGACCTGCGTTACGGGGCTGGCACGACCGGTTTGCCGCCTGCAGCGGGCGTAACCTTTGACGGTCGCCCGGCGCAGATTGAAACCGGCAGCCCGCGGGGCTTTTTCGGCGCGCTGCGTAAGGGCCGGACCTTCGGTTTGGAAGGTACGTTCAATTTTTAAGGCCTAACCAAGTGCCGCATATGCAAAGGGCTTCGGGAAACCGAGGCCTTTTGTTTATCCGCGTTCGGCGGTCAGTTTTGCAGCCCTGCCGCCCGACTCTAGCGCGCCTTC
This sequence comes from Sphingorhabdus sp., assembly GCF_050921905.1. Classification (NCBI taxonomy): domain Bacteria; kingdom Pseudomonadati; phylum Pseudomonadota; class Alphaproteobacteria; order Sphingomonadales; family Sphingorhabdaceae; genus Sphingorhabdus; species Sphingorhabdus sp. Next base: position 2,169,224 of record NZ_CP050888.1, read on the forward strand.
CATGCCGGATGCTTGCTGCGCCAGATGTTCGCCTGCAAAACGCAGCCGCTGTGCTGTGCTGTAGCTCGCGGCAGCAAGGTCGCGTCTCATGCCCACCCCAATATGGTGATAAATGCCCTTGGCAAGGCGCTCCTTCTGCCAGCTAAATAGCCGGACGAGGCGCAATTTTCCCTTGGCCGATGGCCGTGCAGCCTCATAACGGGCAATGATTGTCGCACCCGCGTCTGTCTCGTCCATCACGTCGAGCGCGTCGGCAAACGGCCCGGATAGCCAAACTTTGAGCATTGGCGGGTCCTCACCCAGCACAAATACACGGCCAAGCAATGGATCGTCGCTCCACAGCGTGGGCGGCAGGCCATCTGACTTCCAAAATGGTTCGCTCGCGCCCAGATAAGCAAAGCTGGCTCGTGTATAGGGCAGATTGTCGATGGTTGCTTTCAGGGCAGGGTACAACAGCGCCTCTATGGGAATGCCTCGAAGCGCCGAAAAGGGAACGGTGCAAATACAGTGTCGCGCCGAAACCGTGCGCCCGTTTTCCAGCGTAACCTTTACGCTGCTGTCATTTTCGCTGATCGCGGCAACGGGGCTGTTCAAGCGCACTTCTGCCCGCAACTTTCGTGCCATTGCCTCGGGCAGACGTTGCGATCCACCGTCGATGGTGAAAACCGGCCCGGGCTCGGCGCGAAAGATCGCTGCGCTGCGCATAAGGTGGACCAGCGACATTCCGTTATGCCCGTTGCCATTAAAATTGGCACGGATCAGCCGCCCCGCCTCTTCGCTGATGCCTTTACTGGTCAGCCAGCTGCCATAGCTGATGTCATAGCTATCTGAATCATTGGCCAGCCAATCGTGTATTGTCGGAAATCTAGGCATCTCGCGCGCATAAAGGCTGGCAAGGCCAGCGGGCGCCACATCGCGCTCTTTGCCTTTCGTGCGGTTTGCGGGGCTGTCTTTCCATGCTGCCTCGGTCACCGTCTCACCGTTGATGTGATACAGCGCGGTGCGCGGCTCATTCCCGCCCGCGGTCAGCCCGATCTTCAGATCATCGGCCGTAGCGCCCAGGATGCGGTAGCCGCCGCCGACCTGCACGCCGCCTGCCTCTGGCCTGCCCGGCACATCATCCAGCGTGTGCAGTCGACCGCCGATCCGACCAGACGCCTCAAGCAGGATGACCCGGTGGCCAGATGCTTCCAGTTTAGTGGCAGCATTCAGGCCAGACAGCCCCGCGCCTATCACGATTACATCGGCCTCGGTGCGCCCCCATGCCATGCGCGGCGCGGAGCCGGCGACCAAAGCCGCGCTCGTTCCCAGCAGAAAATGGCGGCGGTTGTTGGTAACAGTCATTCGCAAAAGCTGACATCAACTGCCGCGTTGAGGCAAGCATAATTTGTCTTGATAAAATGGAGCGCTTAGTACTGCGCCCACCTGCGTTTTTTGGCATTGCTGCTGTCCCCGGTTTCGGTCTTTGTCGGAGAGCCACTAACGGGCGACGATCTCCTGCTCTGCGCGCGCGATTCGGAGTGCGGAAAAGAACGGGCCGATGCAAATATGAACTGCCACGCACGTCAGAGGCAATGGACGTTCGGCTGCCATCAATCGCGCATGCGTGGCCGATGCGCTCGACATTGTTCAACAATGTGGGCATTACGGTGATGTTGTGGACGGCGCACGGTTGAGTTGATTCGGGCTTTCCGAACCTTCAGAATAATTTAGTGCACTGTGACGTGACTGAGCCTAGCCCCTTTTTTGGTCCGACCTTTATGAGAAAGACCGGTTCTTTTTGCATCAGGGCAGGCATGCCTGCCCTGATGCAAAAGCGCGCTCCATTGGGGTTTGGTTACCAAGGGAGCTGTGTGGTCGGACCTCATTATAGTCTCTCCGCCACGCCTCACATTTAGCCTGTGCGTCGGCCAAGCTCAAGAACCAGTTTGCATTCAGGCATTCCGCCCGGACACGGCCATTATAGCTCTCAACGAACGCATTGTCCGTGGGTTTGCCAGGGCGGCTGAAGTCCAACACGACATCATGCTGATAGGCCCACAGATCAAGGTTCTTCGATATGAACTCGGGACCATTGTCCACTCTGATCCGCTGTGGGCGGCCATATTGCCCAGCAATACGCTCCAGCGTATTGACAACATCACTCCCCTTGTAACTGTGCCGGACATCCAGTGCAGGCGATAGCTGGGTGAAGTTATCAACAATGGATAAAACTCGGATCTTGCGGCCATCGAACAGCTGATCGGACAGAAAGTCCATTGACCAGCATTCATTGGGTGCTGCTGCCTGCACCCGATCTTCGCGCAGTTTCGCTTTCACTTTCCGCTTCGGCGTCTTGTTGCGAAGTTGCAGGCCCAACTCCCGGTATATCCGCCGGGTGCGCTTGTGATTGATCTGCCAACCCTCCCGCTGCAGCAACACATGGATACGCCGATAGCCATAGCGTACCCGCGTTGCCGCCAACTCCTTGATCCGCAGTTGAAGACTGGCCTGATCGGGACGGCGGGACTACTAACGGATGGTCGCCCTGCTTGAAGGGAACGCATCACAAGCCCGTCGCTCACTGACCCCGTAACTGGCCTGCAAATAGCCAACCAGTTCACGGGCCCGATCAGGCCTTAAAGCTTTCGTTTGATGACATCCTGCAGCATCTCCTTGTCCAGACTGAGATTCGCCACCAATCGTTTGAGGCGAACATTCTCTTCCTCAAGCTGCTTTAGAGCGTTTGTCGATCATTCTGGGTCATATCCGCATGAGCTGAAGTAATTGGCGCATTCGTGGGGCTGGAAGATATCGACGAGGTTGCCGATCCGGGTCCAAAGGCCACTCACGGTTCGTTCTTCTGCCTTTCGCAGCATTGCTTTGAGTTTGGAAAAGGCCTTTTCGATTGGATTGAAGTCGGGGCTGTATGGCGGCAAGAACCGTAGTATTGCGCCCGCGGCCTCGATCCGTTCGCGCACTGATACCCGTTTGTGGCTGGACAGGTTGTCCATGACGACGACGTCACCGGGCCTCAGTTCCGGTACGAGCACCTGGGTGACATAGGCTTCGAACCAGTCTCCGTTGATCGGACCATCCAGCACCATCGGCGCGACCATGCCGGTCATGCGAAGGCCCGCCACCAGTGTGGTCGTTTTGCGGTGGCCATGCGGCAAGCCCATGCGCAGGCGTTCGCCTTTGGGGCAGCGGCCATGGCTGCGGGTCATGTTGGTCGCAGTCCATGTTTCGTCGATGAAGACGAGGCGCTCCGGGTCCAGATCGATCTGGCCGTCGAACCAGTCGTGCCGTTGCTTCAGGACATCGGGCCGGTCCTGCTCGATGGCATGGCCAGTCTTTTTTTACGCGTCATGCCACGGCGCACAAAGAAGCGGTGAAGCCCGGCCACAGAGACGGTCAGGCCCATCTCGGCCAAGCCCGTGCGTAACTCTTCAAGGGTGATATCCTTTCGTGCCGCCCAAAGAGCCAAAATATCGTCACTGCGCTCTTCAACCCGCCGCGAACGCATATCACCACCTTGAGGCCTCGGTGCAAAGCTGCCGGTCTCGCGCCGCTGCGCGTGCCAGCGGATCGCCGTCGATGGCGCAACGCCAAAGCGGGCAGCTGCCCCGCGACAACTCATACCATCATCAACCGCCGCCAAAAGCCGCGAACGCAAATCCATCGATAGTGGTTGACCCATCCATGCCAGCCTCCTTCACCGGCACCGATACTGAATCAGAAATCACGGCCGATGGGAATCCCCTTTCGATTCAGACGGCTCGAAAAACGCTCTAGCCGCTTCATCTCAGACGGCATCAACCCACCATATTTGCTTCGCCATCGATAATAGGTCTGGATCGATATGCCAGCCTTGCGACATACCTCCTCAACCGTCGTTCCATCCTCTGCCTGCTTCAATATGAACGCCATCTGCTGCTCGCTGAACCTACTCTTCTTCATGCCAAAATCTCCTGGCTGACAAATGCCAAACCTAACCGAGATTTTTCTCACAAAAAATGGACCAATTTGAAGGGATCAGGTCAGTTCAGCATCAGGCTGAACGCCAAGCCTTCGATAAATCCATCACCGCACGTTGGAACGAAGAGTAACGCATTCGCGCATCACGTCTGCGCAAAGGTATTGCCGGTGCGTGGGATTTTATGACAGGGAAATATTTCAAAACCCGCAAGCAGAATGAGATGGAATCCAAATTTGCGCGGACACGCGATAGCCATGAGCGGCACGTCCTGATCCATGCGCAGCACAAGGATCGCCAAGCTCTTCAAGAGCTAATCAAAGAGAATCGCCGCAAGGAAGCTGAACGTATCCTCGGTCTGTATCGGGACGCCGCCAAGTTCCGCCGGATGCGCGAAGGTGAAGCTGAGCGCGACAAGGATCGCGATCGTGGTTCAATCACCCTCAAACCCAAGCGGGATCGTGGGTTGGATTTGGGCTAGATTTCCGGTTGAATTTTTGCCTGAATTTCAATCGAAATTTTCACTTCAACGATCATCATGATTTTCATAACATAAAAGGCGATATTTTCACCAACATAAAAGGCGATATTTTTATCGACATAAAACGCGAAATATGTCACAACATATATGGCGATAAAAATGTCGTCAGGAATGGCATATATAGCGATGGCAAGTCCGGCTGAAAAACTGGCTAAATCCCTTGAAGCATTAGAGGCGTTCCAACGCGAAGGGCGAACCTGCATCCGTTCGCGCGATATGAGCCGTACTGATCGCGAACGTCTGGTTCGCAATGGGTTTTTGCGCGAAGTCCTGCAAGGCTGGTATATCGCAACGCGCCCCAATGAAACCGTGGGCGAAAGCACCGCGTGGTATGCGTCGTTCTGGGGATTCTGCGCTGAATATCTAAACGAACGTTTCGATACGGCATGGTGTCTCTCAGCTGATCAATCGCTCTTGCTTCATGCAGGCAATTGGACCGTTCCGCGCCAACTGCTTGTGCGCGTGCCCGCTGGCCGCAACAACCCAACGCCATTGCTCCACGGCACGGCACTGCTCGGAACGCGACAAACGCTGCCGCCCGCAGCCGATCAAACGGTTCTTGATGGCCTGACGGTCTACACCGTTGAAGCCGCTTTGATCGCTGCCGCACCCGGCTTCTTCATCAACAATCCCAATGAAGCGCGCGCGCTTCTAGCTGTGCAGCGTGATGCAACGGGTTTGCTTTCACGTCTGCTTGCGGGCAATCACACTGCAATCGCTGGACGTCTAGCAGGTGCATTCCGCAATATCGGCGCGACACGCATTGCCGATGATATTCTCGCAACGATGCGCGCCGCCGGACACGATGTGCGCGAGAATGATCCCTTCGATCATCGCCTTGAAGGTTACGTGTTCTCCCGCGAACCATCGCCTTATGTTCATCGCATCAAATTGATGTGGGAGCGGATGCGCCGCGATATCATTGGCATATTCCCCGCCCCATCAACAAAACCGAATGACATTGATGCCTATCTGAAGGCGGTCGACGATATATATGTGACCGATGCTTATCACTCGCTTTCCATTGAAGGCTATCGCGTCACACGCGAACTGATCGAGCGTGTGCGCGATGGAAACTGGAATCCGGACGCGAACGACGCTGACCGAAACCACCGCGATGCGATGGCGGCGCGTGGATATTTTCAGTGCTTTGGCGAAGTGAAAAAGAGCGTTGCTCGTGTTCTCAAAAATGAGAATGCGGGAGATGTCGCCGATGCCGATCATGGCATTTGGTATCGAGCGCTCTTTGCGCCAAGCGTGGAGGCTGGTATCATCGGTGCGGCGCAACTCGCCGGATATCGAAGCGGCCAGGTCTATATACGCGGCTCGCAACATCGGCCGCTCAATGTCGATGCGGTGCGCGACACGATGCCCGCCTTCTTCGATCTGTTGCGCGATGAACCTGATCCCGCTGTCCGCATCGTGCTGGGGCATTTCATCTTCGTCTATATCCATCCCTATATGGACGGGAACGGACGCACAGGCCGATTCTTGATGAATGTGATGATGGCTGCGGGCGGTTATCCGTGGACGGTTATCCCGGTCGATCAACGCGACCGGTACATGGCCTCCTTGGAGGCCGCGAGCGTCGATCAGAATATTGTCCCGTTCACCGAATTCCTTGCCGACCAAATCCGCAAGCCGACGACATAGATTTGCGCCATCGTTGCGCGAGTCAGACAATCGTCCCCGACATTCCTCCAATTCTACACCGCCCACATGATCCGCTGATTGATCGAACCTATCCGCACTCGGTTGAACATGATGCAAGGCGGGATGGTGATCCCTAGCCTTCTCCACATTTGTTGCGACCACAGGTGATGCACCTTCATTCGGTGCGCGGTGTTGCGTCCTCCAACGCGGCCCAAGGTGGGTGGCGCAAACGAAATGGAGGATGTCATGAAAATCAATCTCAACCGCAACGATCTTGCGACCAAATCCACCTCAGGGCTCGCGGCCTTTCCCTCGGCTTCATGGGGAGACTCGTGACCTGACATTAGAGGCGAGGATCAAAGGCTGAGCGCAGCGAACACGCGCGCGGAGCTGCACAAACGAAGTGCGGAAGCGAGCGGCCTTGATCCGAGACGCGGCTGGTCAAAAACCCATGAATGAATGCCGGTGGGAATGTCCGCTATTCGGTAGCAATTTTAGGAGAACATGATCTGACGCATAAAACTGCGCACGCCAAATCAAACTCATCAATCCGGTGACGCGCACGCACGCATCTGCATTAGCTCCGCGCAAAGGCAATCAAGGCGTCGAAGTCATGCGCATCTGCTGCGCGCAATGCCGCGACATAGGCTTGGCGTGTTTCATTCGGATCAACGAGATTGGCACTGCCCCACGAAAAGCGGGGCTGACCTAATTGCTGGGCGAACAAGTCGCCGACCATGCGCGAGAAACGCCCATTGCCATTGGGGAATGGATGGATCGCAACCAAGCGATGCGAGAAGCGAACGGCGATTTCATCGGGTGAATATGTTTCGTTCGCGACCCAGAATTTTGCATCATCGATGGCTCGCGCAACATCCATCGGAATGTGCCACGCCTCGACGCCGATATTGCGCGGCGTTTTGCGATAATCGCCCGCCCACTTCCACACTTGGCCGAACATGCGCGTTTGCAGATTGCGCAGAAACTTTTCATCCAGCACGTCGCGCTTGCGCGATGCGAGCCATTTCGCTGCATCGGCAATGTTGATCTGCTCGGCTTCATTCAACTCGCGGCGAAGCGTGATGTAGGATGGAATGAGCTACTCACGCTCCTCGGCTTCGAGAGGCGTGTTCGCTTCATCATCTTCATCAAAAAGAGGATCGCTCATTCTTCATCCCACACGCGGCGAAGTGAACCAGCGAGCATATCGGCGACAAGTCGCTCACGCTCGGCGGCAAGATCACGCTTATCCATCGCCTGATTTTCAAGGCGCATGGTGTGATGATGACGCGCGAGTTCAACGTCGGCCTTCTTTGCCGCCTGCTCGCGCAGAATCTCGTCGAGCGAAGTGCGCGGCACGATGGCATAGACGAGCACGCAATCCATCGCCTCCGCCGCCTGGCGCAGAGATTTGAGCGTCGTGGCACCGCTTAACTCAGCTTTCTCAAGCATGTTTACGCGTGGGCGCGTGACGCCCATACGGGTCGCCAAGCGTTGCGGCGTCATGCCGAGTGCCTCGCGGATCGCGCGCACCCAACCATAGGGCGGCGCAAGCATTACCTCCCGCACGATCTGACTGAATCGGCGGTCAAGGTTCTTGCGGGCAAGTCGGGTTTGGTCAGGGCTCATGTCTCTATCCTTGATTAGATAGTGACATATTTATGTTTCAGTGTCAATCATGATGTGAAACATACAGATTTCATAAATAGGGCCAATGTGCCGCATATATGTATCAGGCAATGCCCATTGATCCGATCAAGGAGTCAAAACTCGCACAAAATACGAGAAATCTGACACGACCTGTGCATCCGATACTGTTCTTGGTCGGCCCGCACGATATTCGTCAGTCAATCCCTCTATGCCACCCTGAACGAACCGGCGGCGCCATTTGCCAACTGTGTGCTCGTGGACATCCAGGCGTGCGGCGACTTGCTTGCTCTGGAGCCCCTACGCACACAGCAGCACCATCCGGCAGCGATCCGAAAGCGAACGCGGTGCTTTGTGGCGCCGGACCTGCGCTTCGAGAAAAGTCCGGTCCGTGTCGCTCAATACAACCAAATCCGCTTGTCTACCGACCATCATGAATGCTCCTGATTGTTCCACAAGAGCATATACAATCATATCTACTTTAGTTCCAGATGACTAGTCTTCGTCAGCAATTTTGACCTTGAGGCCATCCAGCTCCACACTCAACTTTATCTGACACGAAAGGCGCGAATTGGGTGTTCGGTGGTCCGAGCTATCGAGCAGATCATCCTCATCATTCGTCATCGCCGGTAACTTTTCACTATAGTCCGACGCGACAATCACATGACAAGTGGCACATGAGCAGCATCCGCCACAAAGAGCCAACAGCTCATCGAAGCCATTGTCGCGGATGACTTCCATCAGGCTTACACCTGCGTTGCCCGACACCTCGCGGACCGCGCCATCGCGTCCTTCAACTGAAATGCGAATCATGTGTTTTCCTTGCAAAAAAGATTCAGTTTTTGTCGTCCTAAGCCAACTTGATGGTCTGATGCAGGTAATAGCCAGTCTTCAGGAAGATCGCGCAAGAACGCGCCACTTCGTTGCTGGCACACTCACTCATCATCGAGCTTCGATTTATAGAAGGCAGAACCCTGGCCGCCTGCGGCCCGCTTGCCGCGGAACTCCCAGTCACCTCCCATGGCAGTCGAGATCACTTCTTCGGATTCGGTCGGCTGTGCGCCGCAATCATCGCGAATTGGCGCGGGGCCGCAAACGATGCGGTTGGTCAATTTTCCAAGGCCTTCCACTTCGACTTCGACAATATCGCCGGGTTGCACTGGGCGGCTATTGGCAGGGGTGCCGGACAGCAACACATCGCCCGGCTCCAGCGTGATGGTACGCGCAATGTCGGCTACGAGATAATGCATATCCCATTCCATATTGGCGGTGGTGTCACTCTGCTTGAGTTCGCCATTAACATAAGTGCGGATCCACTTGTCGCGGAAATCCCAGCCTGTCACCAAACCTGGGCCGATCGGGCAAAGCGTGTCAGAGCCCTTCACCCGGAGCATCGAACCGGAATCGGTATCGCGGAAATCATGGAGCCCGTAATCATTCGCAACCGAATAGCCCAATATATAGTCGCTCGCTTCCGACGGGGCGATATTGCGGCAGGTTTTGCCAATCACGATCGCAATCTCGCCTTCATAATTCAGCCATTTGCAACGTTCAGGGCGAACAATGTCGCCCTTATGTGTGTTGAGCGCGCTGATCGGCTTGTGGAAATAGGTTGGCGCTGCTGGAAGCTTGGTGATGAACTCATCGACGCGGCTGTGATAGTTCAAGTGGACACAGACGATCTTGGTCGGATTGCAGGGTGGCAGATGCACCGCCTCGTCCAAGCCAATGCTGCGTCCATCTCGGGTCACGAGCCGGTCGCCGTCACGCGTGGTGAGGATGGGATAACCATCGAGAAGTATGCGGCGATATTCGACAGTCATGGCTTGCTCCTAATAGAATTTTGTCGAACCTATATCAGCGGTTCATCGCGGGATTGGCCAAGTTGGCCAAGTTGGAATCAGGCAGCTCGGCTAGATCGGCTGCAATTCAAATTGAGGAGTCACCATGTCCGCGCTCAAGGGCCTTTTCTACCCGCGTACCCCGACCGGCAAGGCGTCGATCGTTCCGCCAGTTCCATGGCATTATTCCGGCGAGCTTATCACGCTGGAGTACCGCACTGATCCTAAGAAGATAGCCGCCCTGCTTCCCGAAGGGTTTGAACCCGCCGACGAAGATCCCGGTGCGGTCGCCGCGATCTGGGCAGACTGGCAGAGCGTGAGCGAGGAGCCTGGGCACATCCTCGACCCTGTCCGCGTGCAATATAAGGAAATGTTCTTCGTTGTCCGCTGCAAGTTTCAGGGCGTCACCTATTCGCGCTGCATCTATATCTGGGTGGATAAGGAATTCGCGGTGCTACGCGGGCAGCATCAAGGCTACCCCAAGAAGCTTGGTTCGATTCATATGAGCCGCCGAGTTGTCGTTGGAAAGGCCGGCCCAAGGCTGGAACCCGGCGGCACTTTCGGCGTCACGCTCGCTGCATTCGACAGGCGTCTGGCCGAAGGGTCCTTCACCATAACAGAGGCATGCGAGAAGCCAGGCTTCGTCAACGGCCACCCCATGGCGCACAATAGGTGGATGCCCGCCATCGAAACCGACGGCACCGACAGCCTTAATGAAGTCGTGACGATGAGCAGCTTTGATGTTGATTTCGGTAGATGCTTCAAAGGGAATTTTGACCTTTCGCTATTCGATTCACCGGTGGAGGAATTGCTCGATATCGCACCGCAGGAAAAAATCGCGGGCTACTGGCACGAGGTCGGTGTATCTTGGAAGGCCGGAACGACATTATGGCGCAATAACTTGGCGTGACACCGAACGACTGGCACGCACATGTCTACTTCGACGCTGAGCAGCTCAATGAGGCTCGCGTGCTATGCGAGGCTATGGCCCAGACCTTTCGGGTGACGATGGGCCGCCTTCATTCTGTGCCGATCGGTCCCCATCCGCGCGGCAGCTGCCAGTTGACCATTCCGCATTCGATGATCGGCGATGGATTGTGGTGGCTCTGTCAGCACCGGGGACGATTGACGGTTTTCGTCCATGCGAACACTGGCAACGACTATCGCGACCATATTGCGCACATTATCTGGCTTGGGGAGAGCGAGGTGCTGAATCTCGACGCATTCGAAAGAACCTAGGCCGAATTTTAACCCGCCAGCGATTTGAGTGGCAATTCAATATTACCAAGATCGCCCAGCGACGGCTTGATATCCGCGAGTATCAGTGTCTTTCCTTGGACATAATCCTTGGTAGCGTTCACACAGTCGAGCGCTATCACGCGGCCCTTTCTAACGTAAACGACCGAAAAACTACGCTGGCCAGGATCACCACGGACCACAAACTCGTCATAACCGATCGAGAGCCCGACTGTTTGGAGACGAAGATCGTACTGGTTCGACCAGAACCATGGCAGCGCAGAATAGGATTCTGGAACCCCGCAAATCGCTTTGGCTGCCGTGATGGCCATGTCATTTGCGTTCTGTACCGATTCAAGGCGGATTTCGGTTTCGTCAGCAAAATGATTGTAATGCAGCGCGCAATCTCCGATCGCGAAAATATCGGGAAGACTTGTTCGGCAATGCGTATCCACCGCAACGCCGTTATTGCCCTTAGCGCCTGCCAAGAGCAATGGCTGGACAGCTGGGATTATCCCCACGCCTACAATCACCAGATCGGCAGCAATCACTTCGTCATCCGCCAAACGGACTCCGGTTACTCTAGACTCGCCTTCGATCGCCGCTGTACTGGCATTGACTCGGATATCGACGCCGTTGGCGCGGTGTTCTGCTTCAAAAAATTTGGACAGCGGCGGTGCTGCGACGCGCCCGAGCACTCTGTCCATAGCTTCCAGAACGACGACTTTCTTTCCCAATTTAGCGAGCACTGCTGCCGCCTCTAGGCCGATGAAGCCACCCCCAATGATCACTATATGTTGAGCGGTCTCCGCTGCAGCGCGCAAAATGTCTGCGTCCTGCCGCGTGCGCACTGTCTGCACACCAAGCAGGTTGATTCCGGTGATTGGAAGCAAACGCGCTTCGCCGCCTGTCGCCCAGATCAGCTTGTGATAGCCAAAAGCGTCACCTGCCTCGGCTATAACCCGGTGGTTAGCCGGATCGACCGTCATCACGTTGGTGTTTGTTATCAGGGTAATCTTACGCTCTTCCCAGAATTGCGGTGGACGAATTCTGATCCGTTCGAATGATTTTTCACCTGCGAAATATTCTTTCGATAACGGCGGGCGTTCATAAGGCAGGTCTGGCTCATTGCCGACAATTCCTATGCTCCCGGAAAACCCGAGTTGCCGCAGCGAAATCGCGGCTTGCGCGCCGCCATGGCCGGCCCCAACGATCAAAACATCGAAATTGCTTTCATGGGGCATGACACTCAAACCACGCTGTCTTCCAGGATTTGCAGTGTTTTAAGATCGGAATGGAAGTCCAAGGCGTAATCGCCCCCTTCGCGGCCAAGGCCAGATATACCGACACCGCCAAAAGGTGCTGTCAAGTCCCGTACCAAGAATGTGTTGACCCACACAGTGCCTCCGCGAACCGCTCGACCAACGCGTTCCGCCCGCTCGGCACTGCCGGTGTATATGACAGCTGAAAGGCCATATGCAGTCGAATTGGCCAGCGCAACGCCTTCGGTCTCGTCACTGAAAGTCTGAAACGTCAGGACCGGTCCAAAGATTTCATTTTGCACTACCTCACTCTCGTTTGAACGAGGGATAATCAGCGTCGGCTCGATAAAATTGCTGCCGCCAATCCGGTTTCCACCGCGTTCGATGATATCTCCGGCCGCACGTGCGCGATCGATAAATCCCATGACGCGTTCGGCATGAGCCGGATGGATCAGGGCGGACATTGTCGTTGTCGGATCGCGGCTGTCACCGAGCACATGGGCGTCGGTATAGGCATGGAACTTTTCGAGGAATATGTCGCGGATGCTGTCCTCAACAATGATCCGAGTCCCGGCCATGCAGACTTGGCCGCTGTCGTCATACTGACCTGCTGCCTTCTTCGCCGCAGCGTCGATGTCTGCATCGGCAAAGACCAGCAGTGGTGATTTGCCCCCAAGCTCTGCGGTGAATGGCACAATATTCTCGGCCGCGGCCTTGCCGATCACCCGCGCGGTCGGGATTGAACCCGTAAAGCTTATCCGCTTCACGCGAGGATCGTTCACAAGTGCATTGCCGATTTCACTGCCCAGCCCCTGCACTATGTTGAAAACGCCAGGCGGGAACCCTGCTTGCTCGATCAGGTCGCCGAGCAATGAGGCCGAGAGCGGCGACCATTCGGCAGGCTTGAGTATGACCGTGTTCCCCGCCGCCAGCGCTGGCGCGCATTTCCATGTCGACAGCATGAACGGCGCATTCCAGGGCGTGATAATGACCGCAGGGCCGGCCGGAATGCGGATCACCCGGTTCGCCGTACCCTTGGAAGACCACATTCGCTCCACATGTTCGCTCGCGATATCGGCATAGTTTCGAAAGTTCAGCGCGCCGCGCGCAATGACGCGCAGCCTCAGGCTTTCATGCAGCATGGCCATATCCATGCATTCGACGATCGCCAACTGTTCCTGATTGGCTTCGATGAGATCCGAAAGCCGGTGCAGATATTTACCGCGCTCGGCGGAAGTCATGTTGGCCCAGACTGGAAACGCGTTTGTCGCCGCCGTCACAGCCAACGCAGCGGTTTCGGCATCTCCACGCGAAACATCCGCCAGCTTGTTGGTCCAGTCGAATGGGCAGCGCGTCTCAAATGTGCTGGGCGATGACACTCGCTTGCCATTGATAAAATGGTCCGGCGAGACGCTGACACCTTCGATCATAAAGCGATTGCGCATGGTCTTGAGCCTCAGATAAAGTGGAGATAATATGCGATTTGCTCGTCGACCGACTTACCTTCGAGGATATTTATCTCCTCCCGCTTGATCGCGATGAAATTGTCGATCATCGTCGCTCCGACCGCCGCTTTGAGCGCAAGATCGGCATCAAGCGCTTCCAGTGCGTCGCCCAAACTGTGCGGGGTGTGTCGATCCGTATTTATCGTCTCAAGACCGTCATTGGTTTCGGGTGGCGGTAAAGCATAACCCTTGCTGACCCCCAGAAGAGCCGCCTGAAGAGCTGCGGCAACCGCAAAATATGGGCTAGAAGCACAGTCCGCCATGCGATGTTCGATCCGAGCTGCCTTGCCGCTTTCAGCCGACACCCGAACCGTCACGGCGCGGTGATCGAAACCCCAATTGGCCCAATAGCCTGACAGGCTAGCCGGTTGCAGGCGGGCGTAGCTGTTGGTGAGCGGCGCCATGATTGCGGCCAAAGCCTGATGATGTTCGAGCAGGCCGGCGATGCAGCCTGTCATGATGTCACCAGGCTTGCCGTCGGCAGCATCATTGGCAAAGATATTGTTGCCGTTGGCGTCGTTAAAACTGATATTGAAATGCAATCCGCTACCCGCTTTATCGGCAAAGGGCTTGGGCAAGAACGACAGCAGATAGCCGCGCTTGTAAAGTATCTCACGCGCCATCTGACGAAAAAGGAACGCATCGTCGACAGCCTTCAAGGCATCGGCAAACCGCAAAGTGAGTTCAAACTGCGGCGCATCATATTCCGCGTTCATCGATTCAATCGGCAGGTTGCATTCATCTGCGCAAACCCAGATGTCTTCGATCAGCCCTGCCGGGTCGCTGAACGGCCCAGTACCATAGACAAAGGCACCTGGCGTATCATATGGCACCCATCCACCATCGGGTCCGCGCTGGAAGATATAAGCTTCCATCTCGATTCCAACCATCGGTTCAAGCCCGATCGCGCGCCAACCTTCAATAGCCCGCTTGAGAGCTGACCGCCCGCACAGCGCAAAAGGTTCGCCCTTGAACCTCAGGTCGGCCAGCACGATCTGCGTGTCATTCTCCCAGGATGGGCGCAGATCGACTGGATCGAACACGGCTTCCATATCGGGCAAGCCATCAAGCAATCCGCCGCCAGGAGCCGCCACCAGCACCTTGTCATAGGTCACGGCGAAATTGCCGACACACATCCGGGCATGGCCCTTTTCGCTCTCACTAACGGGCACATATTTGCCACGCGCAAGATTGAGCTGATCGCCGAACAGGATGCGGACGCGCTCGCGCGCACCAAGGCGCTTACGCATCCCGTCTGTGTCGGTGTCGGCGGCAGTAAGCTTGTTCATGTCACCCCTCAAAGTTGCTCCACGCGAACTGGCAAGTGCTTAATCCCGTGAATGAAATTGGACCGCAGATAGTTGTGATCCCTGGTCTGTTCGATCGATGCAACCCGGCGGGCCAGTTCTTGCATCACGATCTTCACCTCCAACTTGGCGAGCCACATCCCAAGGCAGATGTGCGGGCCGCCTTGGCCGAATGACAAAAACGGGTTGCGCGGCCGAGTCAAATCAATGCTGTAAGGTTCGGCAATTGCGGTTTCGTCCCTATTGCCAGAAAGAAACCAAAGCAGAACTTTGTCGCCCGCTTTGACCCGCTTGCCGTGATAGTCGAAATCTCGTGTCGCCGTCCGACGAAAATGCGTGGTCGGTGCTGCCCATCGGATCATCTCATCGGTTGCTTCGTCCCAATGGGCAAATGTGTCGGATTGGATTTGCTTCAGCAATTGCGGGTTATTCGCCAGCGAATGCACTGTCGCAGCTAGGCTATAGCGTGTTGTGTCATTTCCTGCTGCAACCAGCAGGCAAAAAAAGTTGCGGAACTCATCGCGCGACATACGCGTGCCATGACTTGTTTCTTCGCGCACCAGATTGAGAACGCCAATCTGCTCGCCGGCATCCATGCGATCAAGAAGATCGTTGGCATAGTCAAACAGCTCCACCGCCGCAGGCGAGCGGAATGGCAGCAATCGATAGGCTTCAGTATCAACTTGATCGATGACGAAATCCGTATAATCGGGGTCGGAATTGGAGATCAGGGCGTCACCTTTGTCAACGAGCCAGGCCGCATCGGAGTCCGGCACGCCCATGATCTGCGCCAGCATTTGCATCGGCAATTGCCGCGCTATGACGTCAACCGCATCAAACTCACCCATATCCAAAGCGGTGTCGAGCAGATTGTTGACGATTTGACGAATCTGACCTTCAAAACCTGCGACCGTCGAGCGCGAAAAAGCCTTTGCGACCAAGGCTCGAAACGCTCGATGCATGGGTGCGTCGGTTTCCTGAAATGTCTTGCGGGCTTCATATTCTTCTTCAGACTGGTCTTCCATGCGGATACCAGACGCGGAAGAAAGCAGGTCTGGCTGCCGGTTGAGATCGAGAAGATCGGCATGGCGCACAACGTTCCAGCAGCCCGTGTCGCCATTTGACATTTCCATCCAAGACAGCGGATCTTCCCGTCTTAGTCTTTCAAAGGTCAAAAACGGTGCTCCGTCGTTGAAAGCATCCTGCGAAGACAGGTCAACATGGGGGTCAGTGGACCGCGAGAAGGGATATTTTGTCATGTTTGCAACCTATGCATCGATTCCGGGCGTGACTTGGCCAAAACGGACAAGCTTAATGCCTGTGTAAGTCGTTATGCTCGTTGTCATCAGATTGCTGGAGATAGACCATGGGTAAAATTGTAGGCGCTGCATTGCTAGCGCACGCTCCGACCATTATGCTGCCCGAAAAAGTGCGGTATGAGTTGAATGAGGGCAAGGAAATCAGCCTGGTTCCAGGGTTGCGTCGGTTCAAGAATGAAGTGATGGACGTTCTCAAGCCCGATACCGTCATTCTCTTCGACAGCCACTGGTTCACAACCGTCGAATTCTGCGTCACGGCACATGACCGCCGCACCGGTAAGTACACATCCGACGAATTACCCAGAGGCATGTCCCAGGTACCCTATGACTTAAAAGGCAACCCCGACCTTGCCCACAAGATCGCTGAACATGCAACGGCCTGCGGGGCCCGCACGAGCGCAATCGACGATCCCTACCTTCCGATCCACTACCCCACTGTCAATATCGCGCATTACCTCCATGGCGGCGAAGAATGGATAACGGTGGGTTGTGCGCAAACCGGCGAGACTCCTGATTTCCTTGCCGTGGGTGAAGGGGTTGGGAAAGCCATCGCCGAGTCTGATCGCCGGGTGCTACTGATCGCGAGCGGATCAATGAGCCATCGTTTTTGGCCGTTGTCGCAGCTTCACTTACACGAAGCATCTGACCCGATCCACATCAGTCGTCCGGCGGCACGCGAAGCGGATTATGAACGGCTTGAGTGGTTCTATAAAGGCGACCACGCATCGGTCATCGATACCATGCCCGAATTCCTAAAGCATGTACCGGAGGCGCGTTTCGGACATTATCTGATGATGGCGGGTGCATGCGGAGGACGCAACTGGGACTGGACGGGTGTTCGCTATTCCGATTATGAGAATGCAACCGGCACCAGTCAGGTCCATGTCTATTTTGCGCGGCCATGATTTAGAACGAAATGGGCCCCGTAGCTTGATGTTGCGTCTGTGCTTAGGCGCGCTAGATGATGAATGTCTCAATCCAGTTGATGATTTCAAGCCGGCGGCGGCGATCGTCGGTGATGTCCTCATCGATGCCGATCTGCCATGCCAGACCCTGATCTTGGGGACTGGCAGCGAGACGAGACAAGAGCTCGACATGGCCATCCAAGAGAGGCTGGTCCGCGAAGAATCCTTGAGCAACCATGTCGTCGGCATAAAGAGTGTAGAGCTGAACGAGCTGTTGAAGGTCGAACTCGGGATGGTATTGCACTGCCCATACATTTGACTGGCCGACCGGGACGATCGCGGCCTGCACCAGACTATGGTCATTTGACGCCAGCAGCGTCGCACCCTCCGGCAATTCGATGACTTCGTCATAATGAATGCAGAGTGCATCGAAAACACGGGGCTTGCCGCGAAACATCGGATGGATGACACCAGTATCGTTGAGCAGAATCTTCCGAGCAAAACCAACTTCCCTGCCCTTTGGATTATACTCAACGAGGCCTCCAGCCGCCATCACGGCGATTTGCAGGCCCCAGCAACTGCCGAACATCGGCAGGCCGACTGCTCCTGCCTGCTTTACCATCTCGATCTGGTTGGTGACCGAAAAGTCTTGATCATAAGCGTGCAAGGATGATCCAGTGATGACCAATCCATCATAATCGGTCAATGATCGATCACCGGGTATTAAGCAGTCCTCATCCGCAGCGTTAACGACGTCGAGCACAAGCTCCGGGTAATGTGCGCGAATTGCTAGGGCGTAGATTTCGGACGAGGAGCGGACGCCCAGTTGGGCCCCCAGCTTTCTCTTGGAAGCGGTGTTTCCTTCCATCAGCAAAAGACTTGGCATAAAATCTCTCAGTGTCTGGTGCGATTCAATTCGGAACGGAACTCCTGCGGTGGAATTCCTGCCCAACGGCTAAAGGCGCGTGTGAATGTCGAATGCTCGGCATAGCCCAAGCGGAGCGCGATATCGGCAATTGAAGCGTCAGGACGAGACTGAAATTCAAGCACTGCCTGTCGCATCCGGCAATCAGCAAGCAGTTTCTGAAATGATATGGTCTCATCGGCCAGCCGCCGCCGCATGGTGCGGCTCGACATGCCTATTTCGCCGGCCAGATGGTCCTGATGTATATCGCCCTCTGATAGCCGAGCGAAGATGATCCCGGCAAGCCTTTCCCGCGCTGGCCGCTGACGGCGCCGTTCGGCAAGCTGCGAAGAAAGCCGCTTCAGATCGCAATGATGGGCGAATTCAGGCATTCCCATATCCAGCATCGCTGCCGGGATTCTGATGCTGTTCGCCTCGCATTCGAAATAGAGCTGACCCTGCCCCACGGAAAGGCCTGTATCCCGCTTTTGGCACTCAAACCCCAGCTCCAAGAACGGCAATGCTTCCGGAACCGCCAGTTTGATGATCTTGGAGACAATGCCAAGACTAAACAGTGCATCCTGATGCCGAGGCCAAATCGAAGGATCGAGAATGCGGTAAGAAATCGTCACCGTTTCCGCCGTGGTCTCTAGGGCGAGGAGCGAGGCGTCTTGCAGCAACTCGAAATTATCGGTGAACCGACGAAGGGCGCCACCCAATGTGCGCGCGCTTAGAATTGCTTCACCCACCTTGCCCAATCCTGCAAGATCATAATTTTCGCCGATCAACCAGCTGGCATTGGCGCAGTCGGCATGATCGCCGACAAATTCCGCAATTCTGGTAAAGCTGGTGAGCGGGATTGTGTCGCGCGAGCAAAGCGAAATCTGGGAATCGACGTCAGTGCACAGTAAAGCTTTTGGCACATCAACGCCCAAGCCCTTGATGTGCTCGGTCCAACCACTCAAAGCCGTGGTAAGCACCTCAGCTGTGCTCATAGTCCTCTCCCCAGATGCCTATGCCGAATCGTTGTGCCGCCCGGTTCTTCTGAGCGTACGTGCAACACTTGTGAAAATATTTACTTATTGCATCAAAAAATTGATACAAAGGTTCAAAAATGGCGTGTGGATTGTCCTTTCCTGCCAAGCGGCCAAGTCTCATTGCGTCTATCGCGGGGATGGGGGGAACGATATCCATCATGACAAAGATGTCGGACGCGAACAGCAAGGCTGCAATCCTGAGCGCAATCTCTCTAGGAACACTGGGCGTACTTTCGTTCATCGTGCAGCCCGCGCTGGTGCAGGGCTTCGTCACCCATTTGGGGATGAGCGAGCCCGAAGCAGTCAATCTCGCGGGGGTTGAGATGCTCGGTGTCGCAATTTCCACAGTATTGCTCGCACTTCCCCGTGCCCCGTTCAATTGGCGCAGCGCGCTAGCACTTGGTCTTGTTTTGGCAATCCTAGGCAACATCGCGTCCGCCATGCTTGCCGAGTCGCCGCAACTCTGGATCGCGCGCCTCATGGCGGGATTGGGGCATGGCGCGATCATCTCGCTCAGCTTCACCTTTGTCGGTCTCACCGCACGGGTTGATCGCAATATTGCATTGTACCTGGTGGCCTTGCTTTCATATGGCGCTGTCGGGCTGTGGGTCATGCCGGGGTTACTCGATCAGATCGGCGTCGCCGGGCTGTTTGCGATCTTTGCGTTCCTGCTAACAGCAGGGTTTGCTGCGCTGCGTCATGTTCCAGCTTCGAATTCCGCAAGGATCGTGCCCAGTCCAACCGCGCGGCAGTTAGGGTTAGGGTTCCTCGTAGTTGGTCTAATGGGCGTCTTGGCCTACAACATTGCTCAAGGTATTGCATGGGCAATTCTATTTCTGGTGGGGATTAGAGCCGGCCACAGCGAACCCGACGTCACACAAGCGCTCTTCGTGTCCCAGATCTTCGCCGTAATCGGAGCGCTTGGGTCAGTTTTCTTCGCAGAACGACTTGGCCGTTGGCTACCTATTGCCGTTGGGGTTCTCTTAGGTGCAGCCTGCATTGCGTTGATGATGGGGAAGCCCGGCTTGACGGTTTTTCTGATTGCGGTGTGCGGCTTCAATCTCCTCTGGAACTTTGCTCTCCCCATCATACTTGGTGCAGTCAGCGATTTCGATGAACAGGGCCGGATGATGGGCCCCGCCATAGCGATGCAAATGATCGGCCTTGGCGGCGGACCGTTGCTCGCTGCGCAGTTGATCGGGGGAGGTAGCTATCATTCCGCCGAGGTTGTCTGCATTGTGTTCTTTCTGACGAGCTATGTGCTGCTGACGATTCCAATGCTTCGCCACCGCAAACTCCAAACGGGCTGTAAATGACTATGTCGAATACTCTCTGGAACTTGATTAAGCGTTTTCTGGACGACAAGAATGGAATGCCGGTTTTGAACCCGGCTACCGGCGAACAGATTGCTGGGGTAAAAACTTATTCGACCGCTGAAATCGAAAGCATCATTGTACGTGCTGAACATGCGCGAAAGGACTGGGCAGCACTGACAGCCAAGGTTCGCGCGGAACGCCTGCGCGACTGGTATTTTCAGATCATGTCTTACCGCGACCAGCTCGCTTCGCTGTGTACAGCCGAATGCGGCAAGCCTCTGGCAGAATCTCTTAGCGAAGTTGTCTATGCTGCCAGTTTTATCGAATGGTTCGCTGAGGAAGCCAAGCGCGCCTATGGCGAAACCATTCCACCCTTTGCGAGCGGCAAAATGGTGCTGACGGTCA
Organism: Sphingorhabdus sp.; assembly: GCF_050921905.1. Taxonomy (NCBI): domain Bacteria; kingdom Pseudomonadati; phylum Pseudomonadota; class Alphaproteobacteria; order Sphingomonadales; family Sphingorhabdaceae; genus Sphingorhabdus; species Sphingorhabdus sp. Next base: position 2,190,057 of record NZ_CP050888.1, read on the forward strand.
AGGAGGCTGTAGGCACATGCGCTGCAATAACCCCGTGGAACTTCCCGCTAGCTATGATTACGCGCAAGGTTGGTCCCGCGTTGGCGGCAGGCTGCGCAATGGTTGTGAAACCTGCCGAAGCGACACCATTATCAGCGCTCGCGCTCGAAGCGTTGGCCGCTCAGGCGCGCATTCCAGCAGACATTTTCAGGGTGGTGCCATCGCCCGAGCCCGCGCAAGTCGGCAAATTATTCTGCACCCATCCCCTCATTCGCAAAATCAGTTTTACGGGTTCAACACCGGTAGGCAAGCTGTTACTCGCTCAGGCCGCTGGGTCTGTTAAGCGTGTGAGTATGGAACTTGGTGGCAACGCACCTTTCATCGTTTTTGATGACGCTGATCTCGACGCGGCAATCGACGGCCTGATGATTTCCAAATTTCGCAACGCAGGCCAGACGTGCGTCTGTGCCAATCGCGTGCTCGTCCAGGACAGGGTGCATGATGTTTTTGTAGCGAAGCTGGTTAAGAGGGTAAAAAGTCTAAAAGTCGGTAATGGCTCGGAGCCGGGCGTGGAAATCGGCCCATTGATCGATGAAAGGGCAATGGCGAAGGTCACAGCGCTTGCAGCTGAGGCAACCGAGTCCGGAGCCGTCATTGCCTGTGGCGGCATTCCACACGCGGCGGGAAAGCGGTTTTTCACACCTACGGTTCTGACGGGTGTGTCGCAAGACATGCAAATTGCCCAGTCGGAGATTTTCGGCCCTATCGCACCGGTCATTCGCTTCACCGACGAAGCAGAAGCGATCCGTATCGCCAATGACACGCCTTTCGGACTCGCTGCTTATTTCTATGCCCGCGACGTAGGCCGCGTTTGGCGCGTCATGGCTGGCCTCGAATATGGCATGGTTGCAGTCAATGAAGGTGTGCTCTCTACCGAAATCGCCCCGTTCGGCGGTATCAAGGAATCCGGCCTCGGTCGCGAAGGTTCGCGCCATGGCCTCGATGAATATCTCGAACTCAAATACGCACTGATCGGAGGATTGTCCGCATGACCACCAACGCTGAACTCTGGCGCCGCCGCGAAGCAGCAGTACCGCAAGGCGTGTCATCCATACACCAGCGCTTTTTCGCGCGGGGAACCAATGCCGAGGCGTTCGACGAAGAAGGCAATCGCTACATCGACCTCGCCACAGGCATTGCAGTTTGTAATACCGGCCACGGCGATCCTCGCATAATTGACGCAGTCAAACGTCAGTTGGATGCTTTCTCGCATTGCTCGTTCCAAGTGACGCCTTATGAGAGCTATATCGCGCTTGCTGAACAGATGAATGCGCGCGCGCCGATTGCGGGTGAGGCAAAGACCATTTTCTTGACCACTGGGGCAGAAGCCCTGGAAAATGCCGTCAAAATAGCACGCGCGCACACTGGACGGCGCGGCGTAATCACGTTCCAGGGCGGCTATCACGGCCGCACCTTGCTGACGCTGGCGATGACCGGCAAGGTTCTCCCCTACAAAGCCAAGTTTGGCCCGATGCCCACAGACGTCTTTCACACGCGGTTTCCGATACCCTATCATGGTTTTTCTGACGAACAGGCGATCGAGGGGCTCAAGGCCCTGTTCGCTTCGTCGATCGAACCGTCGGCCGTCGCCGCCATCGTGCTTGAACCGGTACTTGGAGAAGGTGGATTCTACACTGCATCCTACAATTTCTTCAAGGCGCTCCGCGAGATCTGCGATGAGCATGGCATCCTGCTGGTGGCTGACGAGGTACAGACTGGTTTCGCGCGCACGGGCAAAATGTTTGCGATGGACTGGGTACGGGAAGCAAATGGTGTGACGCCGGATATAATGACAATAGCCAAGGCGATGGCCGGTGGTTTTCCGATCTCCGGAGTTATTGGCAGGGCCGATGTTATGGATGCACCTGATCCTGGTGGACTTGGCGGCACCTATGGTGGTTCGCCGCTCGGCTGTATTGCTGGACTCGAAGTCTTAAAAATTATCGAAAGTGACGATCTTTGCAGCCGTGCGGTTGCAATCGGTAACGAGATCAAAGCGCGGCTGCGTGCGCTTCAGCAGAGCGGTCTCAGCATGATTGGCGATGTGCGGGGGCCAGGAGCCATGATCGCGCTGGAACTGGTCAAAAATCGTGACGCCAGTCAGCCGGATCCCGATATGACCAAGCGCATCGTTCAGGAAGGAGCAAAGGAAGGTTTGCTGATGCTGTCTTGTGGTTTGCGTGGCAATGTTGTGCGTTTCCTTCCTGCCCTATCGGCGAGCGATGAGATTATTGACGAGGCGCTCGACAAGCTGGAGGCACTGCTCGGGCGCCTTGCCAAGCTTTGACCTTGATCTATATTGACCGCTTCTGCAAAGCGTTCGCATGAGCACGGCTTCATAGTGCCCGGAATAATTGGCATTTTCATTGCCATCATACCGGAGGAGAGCCTTGCTCATGCGAACTGCCCTAACACTCACCGTATCTACTGTCGCACTTGCCTTTGCTGCGCCAGTCGTGGCGCAAGAAACATCTCAGCAAGATGAGCAGGTCGCAGAAGAGGAAGCCGGTGGCTTCGGCGATATCGTTGTCACCGCCCAAAAGCGTGGCGAAAATCTGCAGCGCGTCCCGATTTCGGTTTCGGCCTATTCGGGCGAGCAGCTGGATGCGCTCGGCATTTCGGATGCAACCCAAATCACGCAGCAGATTCCCGGTATGCAGCTCAATGCATGGTCGCCCAATGTCACGATCTTCAATCTTCGCGGTGTCTCGCAGAACAACTTTACCGACTACCTTGAAGCACCAGTGGCTGTTTACATGGACGATGCCTATATGGGCTCGATCAACGGCATTTCAGGCCAGCTGTTCGACACCGCACGCGTCGAGGTGCTGCGCGGCCCGCAAGGAACGCTGTTTGGTCGCAATGCGACTGGCGGCCTCGTCCACTATATCAGCAAAGATGCCAGCAATGACGAATTCAATGGCTATGCCGAAGCCAGCTATGAACGCTTCGACCGGCGCTCGCTTGAGGGGGCTGTTGGCGGTTCGCTGACGCCAGGTCTGCGATTCCGTCTCGCGGGGCGCATTGTGAACGCGGACGGTTACATCAAATCGGCAGCTGCGATTCCCGGCACCTTTGATGGCAACGGCCAGGATATCGGCAGCGAGGACGGCTGGGCGCTGCGTGGAACGATCCAAGCTGACCTCGGTGACCGCGGCAAGATCGACCTTTGGGTCAAGCACAGTGAAGACAATGATGTCGCCACCGGTGGCTATGTTCTCGACAATTGCGATCTGCTCGCGAATGGCTATTGCCACGTCAACGCGGCTGGCCTTTCCGATGGCACGGGTGGGGTAATCAACGGCCTCACCGGCGCGTCCGCAAGCCCTTTTGAGAATTTCTCGAACGACTTGGGGCTTTTCAGCCGGACCACCGACATCTTCCAAGGCAAGATCACTTATGATCTTGGCGGAATCGACCTAACTTCGATCACCAACTACACGAAGCTATCCAAGAACTATCGGGAGGATGGAGACGCCCTGCCAACCACGGTCATCCAGTTCCTTACGGACGCCCGCTACAAGCAGTTCAGCCAAGAGCTTCGCTTGTCAGGTGACAGTGACCGCTTTCGGTGGCAGGCTGGTGCATATTTCTTGGACATGAAGATCAACGGTCAGATCACCACGATTGGCGCACCTGTGCTTGGCGCTGCTTTGGCGATCAACGGGGGGGCCAATGACCCGCGGGTGGCTGAAGACTATGATCTGCACTCGAAGAACTGGTCGTTATTTGGTCAGGTAGAGTATGATCTTTCCGACAAGTTCACCCTCGTTTCGGGCCTGCGCTATTCGAAGGATACTAAGTCGATCGATTACATTTCGCGACTGATCGATTCGGGCTTTCCAACCGTGGTGCGCGCTACCGATGAGAGCTTTGCGGCAGCTAATCCGGGCGTCAACGCGATCAGTTACGGAGATTGGGCTGCTCGATTAGGCCTTAACTACAAACCCAATGCCGATACCCTTGTCTTCCTCTCATGGAACCGGGGAATCAAAGGCGGAAACTGGACTCTTAGTTCCGATGTCACGCCTGACAGCTTTCAACATGATCCAGAAACACTGAATTCGATCGAAGGCGGGATCAAATGGTCCAGTTCAGACCGCTCGCTCAAGGCCAACCTGACCGGTTATCACTACATTTATGATAACTATCAGGCATTCTCGGTGCTTGGCGGCCTGCCGCAGGTCAGCAACACCGATGTCCGGGCAACCGGCGCTGAATTCGAACTGTTTTGGCAGCCTAGCGATCGCATCAATGTGAACCTCGGAGCAACCTGGCAGACCAACAAAGTGAAGAGCGTCCTCGGTCCAGGCTCACAGTTCGGCCCTGAATTTTTCCCCGGTGCTCCAAACGCGCAATATTGTGTCAACCAGAACGATGGCAGCTTCTTCTGCGATTATCCGCAAGACACGATCACCGATGCCAAATTGCCAAATGCACCGCGATTCAGTCTCAATTACCTCTTCCGGTACAATGTCGACATGCTTGGTGGGAACCTTGCAGCCCAGTTTGACGGTGCGAGGTACGGAAGGCAGTTCCTCGAGGTTACCAATGGACCATCTTCGATCCAACCGGCTTATAATGTGTCGAACGCCTCGCTCACATGGACAAGCGCCAATGATCGTTTCTCGTTACAGGTCTTTGGACGCAACATATTCGATGAGCAATATCGTGCGTACACACTCAATCTGGGTATTCTCGGTACGACTTCGGTATATGCGAAGCCAGCCACTTACGGCGTGACCGGTACTGTTCGCTGGTAGGAAGGACATTGCTGTTATAACGGGTGCGCTCAAGCTGCAAAACAGCAGGAGCGCATTGCGCATTCAGGTGTTTGGACGCGATGCCCCGGTTCGGCGAGCGGATGTCAATTTCGAGTTGATCTTTCGCCACTTCGAGGGTGCCGCGCCAACGTGCTTTTGGAAAGATCGCGTGAAGCTTGCCGCTTCTGCATAGCCGCAGGCAAGCGCTATATCTGCAATTGATCTGTTGCTTGACGTCAGCAACTGCCGAGCATGGCCGATCCTGCGCTCCGTCACGAGGCTCCCAAAACGTTCGCCTTCTGCGTTCAAGCGGCGCATCAGCGTTGTCCGCGAACAGCCGAGTCTCTGCGCAACCAGTTCAAGCGAAGGCAGGTTGTCAGGAGCATTTGAGATGAGGATGTCACTAACGCGCTCCACAGTTGTAAGATTATGCGAGTGATCGTGCATCCGAGCCTTGAGATGGCCGGCGATGATTGGAAACAGTTCAGTGCTCAGCGCTGTTGACCCGCGATTGAGCAGATCGGCCGACAAGTATATCCGGTTTTGAGACTGCTCGAAATAGACCGGGCAGTCGAAATAGCTTTCGTACCATGACAGCGCACCAACCCGCTCATGTTCGAAATGCACCTCGACCGGCGCTGTTTGCCCGCCAAGATATCGGCGCGTCAGATTGTACATGACGCCAATTGAATATTCGCTGTCCTGTCGGCGAGGCGTAAGCGCGTCATCCCGAATACCGTAGCTGAAGTGACTGGTTTTATCGTCGATCACGAATGCATTGAATGTCGATTCCTGCAAGGCGTCGAGATATTCGGTAAAGGTCTGAAATGCCTGGGCTAAAGACGGTGCACTCAAGAATAGGAAACTGAGTGGGCCGAGCCCGTCCGCACCCATGACCCGCGCAGCATGCATCCCAAAATGCTGGTTGCCAGAGGTTTCTGCTGCAGCCTCGAAGAAACGGACATAGGCAGCCAGCGGCACAGCATGATCACGATTGTCGATTTCCTCCGGCCCAATGCCATAATGGTCGAGCAGTTCTGCCGACGGAACACCCGCGAGTTCCAAGCAATCCCGAATGTGGCGGACGATCTGCGTGGATATTGTAGGAATGGGTGATGCCACTATGTATTAGCCTTTCAGGTACAGTCCATTCTCAGTATCCGCCGGAATAACTTGCGCGCATAGCATCGTCCAACGCAGCCGGGCACTTTGCAAGTGTGGCCGATTTCGCTTGGACAGCGTCTTGAATTATCTTTCCCATCGCGAATGCACCAGATGGCCTGAAATGCCAATCGTTAGTCGGAATGCCTACCTAGCTTCAACCAGTTTCGTCCGTTTCAGCCACAGTTTTGTAAGGCTGGATCGACATCGAGATATTGGGGAGAATTTGCACATGTCCAACACGATCCATTGGTTGATGAAGTCAACTGCACTCAGTAGCCTATTGGTATCGGCGATACCCGCCTTTGCCCAGGAAAATGGTAGCGTACAGACCGCTGAGACCGAGAGCGGGGACATCATCGTTACTGCACAGCGCCGGTCAGAAAGTGTGCAAGATATTAGAGCGGCGCATTGAATATGTGAATCATACAATTCTTGGGATTCCCTTTGATTGAGAACTGTGATTCACTGCTCATGGAGGTGGATCATGGGCAAAAGCAGTTCGTCGGATTTACGGGTTCGGATCGTTGGAGAGATTGAGAGCGGTCATTCATGCCGGGCAGCAGCTCGCCGATTTGGGGTGAGTGCTGCCACTGCGGTTCGGTTGGCGCAACGCAAGGCGCGGACGGGATCGATCACGCCGGAGAGGCAAGGTCGTCCGCCGGGCAAGGGGCCGCTGTCGGCGCATGCGGATGTTCTGATCAGCTGGGTCGATGCCGAAGGTGACATCACGATGCCGGAACTGGCGGACCGGTTGTTTAAGGAGCACGGGGTGAAGGCACATCCAGCTTCCCTGTCTCGGTTGCTGCTTGCGCACGGATTTACCGTCAAAAAAAACTCTGCTGGCGAGCGAAACCGATCGCGCTGACATTGTTCGTGCCCGGCGCGTATGGCAGGCACACCGCCAGCCTTGGATGAAGAGGCGCCCGGAAAGGCTGGTCTTTATTGACGAAACCGGGACCACGACCAAGATGACACGGCTGCGGGGGCGGGCGCGCCGAGGACAGCGGCTGAAGATGAAGGCCCCGTTCGGTCATTGGGGAACACAGACCTTCATCGCGGCCTTGCGCCATGACGGCCTCAATGCTCCGTGGATCATTGACCGTCCCATGAACCGAAAAATCTTTGAAACCTATGTGGAAACCCAGTTGGCCCCAACGCTCCAGCGCGGTGACGTGGTGATCCTCGACAACCTATCGAGCCACAAAAGCGAGAAGGCCAAAGCCATCCTCAAAGAGCGCGGGGCGTGGTTCCTCTTTCTGCCGCCCTACAGTCCAGACCTGAACCCAATCGAGATGGCGTTCGCCAAACTCAAGGCGCATCTGCGCAAAGCAAAAGCACGCACCATCGATGACCTGTGGAAGGCCGTTGGATCAATCTGCGACCTTTACACCCCGGAGGAATGCTGGAACCATCTCAAGCACGACGGATATGTTGCAGATTAAATGCACGAAACTCTAATGGATTGGTCGAGCGATGCCCAGTTGAATTGACCCGGTTCGGGTTCGATCCGGGTCCACGCAAACTGTCCTATTCGCACCTGCGAAAGGCAGGTTTCAGACACCAGGTGGGCGTCTTTGGCCCGGAGATTTTCTAGCCAATGTTCGGGATAGTAACACACGCCTAACTTCATAGTCGGCGGATTGAGCGATTGCGTTGAGACTGACATATATCTAGCCTTGCCCTTCGCGCCGGTGGCGGGCAAACCATCTAGCGGAGATACCTAAAGATATGGGTTCCCACGTCCGGTTTTCCGGGCGCGAAAATGAGTAAAGGTTACAACGTGATATCAGACGCCACACAAAGTGCTCTGCCGAAGTCTCAGAAACGGGTCCGTCTCGCCCCAAGCGAACGGCAGGCCCTTATCCTGGATCATGTTGCCGAGATTGTGGCTCGGGAAGGTGTTTCGGCCTTGTCGATGGATCGCATCGGGCGTGAAGCGGGTATAAGCAAGTCGCTGGTCTACAATTATTTTCCGAATATCACTGAGTTGCTGAGACTTCTTCTGCAACGTGAATGGCGACGCTTGCGGCGACAACAGGTCGAGGCCGCGCAAAAAGCTAATACTTTCGAGGATTTGGTTCGTTCGGTTACCCATGTTTACCTCAAATATATTGATGAGCGGGGTATGTTGATCGAACGGTTGCAAGCCGAACCATCAGTTTCTGCTATTCACGACCCCACAGAGTTCGGTCGAGACACCGCCGTTAGCTATCTGGCCGAAATTGTGAGCGAACATTTCGATTTGCCTCCTGATATCGCCAGAGCAGCAACAGACATCAGCTTTGGTTTACCGGCCGCTGCGGGTGCCTATTTGTTGCAACGCAAGCTCAGCCGAGAAGCGCTTGAAGATTTAACTGTCACCATGATCCTAGGGACGCTGACTGAGATCAAGCGTGAGCATACAAATCGGCACCAGCCGATCCGGCGTCAACAACCGGCATCAATCTGAGCGCTCAACTGACGGCTTTAGAAGCTCGGGCGTGCGCTCGGGCGGCGTGTCCGCGCGCGCAACGGGATCGCGCTGCAACCCAAATTCGGCGCGAATGTCATCCAAGGGTTCACCGAGACGATGCTCAAACTTCACGAACTGGACGCTGCGGGCGCGCCGGCCAAGGGCCCAACCATCGGTGATTGCATCCATCCCCGGCTTGATTAGGTAGGGATCGACCAACGTCATATGACTGGTCACAACGGCAATCCACATGGCAGCATAAGGATAGTCCATCTGGGCCAGTTGGAATGCCTGAATTGCAAGCTCACCCAGTGGTGTAGCCGGATAGCCGGTCAGGACATGATGAAGATCATGTGTCTGAAAGCCACGTAACACCTTATAAGCTAATGCAGGTGGCATGCGATCAATTTTACCGCTTTGTAGCAATTCCTCATGCCTAGCGTGGTAACCAGCCGCCAAATGTTCAACCAGTTTATTGTCGACCATGAAAGCGCGGTAAGCATGGCCCAAAGTGCCTGGACCATAGCTGTCGAGCGAACCAATTCCAAAATCCGGTGCAAGCCATCCTTCCCGAGCCAGCGGTCCATGGTCCGGGTGATCGAGGATTGCTGCTTCGTACTTCGCAATCACGTCAGCCGGAGCTGTTTCCCACCATTCGTTGAACAACCAGTCGATTCCGTAGGTGTAGAAATTGTCGATGCTTTTGAGGAATTTCTCCCCGAAACCGCGTTCGATCTGCGAAACCATGTCAGCCTCCTCTTCGGGTTACTTGGCCAAGGTGCCGCCATCGACCGGCACAAGAGCACCGGTCATGAAAGCGGCGGCATCGCTGACCAGAAACGCCAAGGCCTCGGCCACTTCCTCTGGCGTGCCATAACGCGCCATGGGGATACCCTGTGCCAGTTGCGGCCGGGCCGCCTCTGGGTTGTCGGGCGAAAGGCGGCGCTCGAGTTGAAACATCATTTCGGTTGCCGTCGGACTGGGGCAGATCGCCAGCACACGCACCCCGTGCGGCGCCAGCGCAATGGCCGCGGACTTGGTCATTCCGTTCACCGCATGCTTGCTGGCAGTGTACCCAAAGATGTTGCCGCTGCCGCCAAAGCTCGACACCGAGGATGTGTTGACGATCACACCGTGGCGATTGGTAAGCATGTGATGGCCGACATACTTTAGCCCCAGGAAGACCCCTTTGACGTTCACCGCCATAATCCGGTCAAATTCTTCTTCTGGATAGTCGAGCGCATTGGCTATCGCACCCGATATCCCTGCGTTGTTGAACAGGATATCAACCCGCTCACCCAGCGTGAGTCCAACGTCGATCGCCCGTTGCCAATCGGCAGCATTCACGACATCACCGGCCAGACTGGCAACGCGACCAGCGGACAAGGCAGTGCTAAAATCGGCCTCTGGCCGATCAAACGCGACCACGCTCGCACCGCCGGCGCACAGGCGATGCACGGCCGCAAGGCCAATTCCACGGGCAGCCCCGGTGACGATGGCAACGCGGCCTGCAAGGGTTTGTTCTGTCATGCGGTAACTTCCTTTGAGATCGGCCGGATTGGGTGTTGAGCGAGGAATTTAGTGATCAATGCTGCGCAACGTTCAGGGGCATCGCGGTGCGGGACATGTCCAGCGGCTGGCAGTCGCGTGAGGATAGCCTCCGGGCAGGCATGGACGATGGCGTCCGCCATGGCGGGCACAAAAACGGTATCCTGATCGCCCCAGATAATCTGGACGGGGCACTCGATGTGGAATTCATTCAGACAGTCGTTGCCAAATTCTGCATCGATATCCGGCACATCAAAAGGCGCTGCACGATACCAAGCCAACATCGCTTGCCACACACCTTTTCGGGTCCAGGCATGCCGATAGGCCGCAATGTCAGCATCATTCAGCAATCCATGGCGATAAGGTTGCGCCAAGAAACGCGCGATCAAAGCATCGACATTGGCTTCGTTGAACAGTGCATCTGCCTCGGCGGAACGCAGCATGGTTATATATTGGGACGCAAGGCGCTGGCTGGGGTCACTCCAGATCATGCTTTGCAGCACTGCAGGCGGCGGCGCGTTAAAGACGGTAAGGCTGGCTGCTTTATGCGGATGTTTTTCCGCAAAGGCGAACGCCAGAACGCCACCCCAATCATGTCCACATAGATGCACCATCGGCAAATCAATCGCATCAATCACGGCCGCGACATCGTCGATCAAATGCTCCAGCCGGTAGCTTTCAATCTCCGGCGGGCGCGAGGTCAAACCATAGCCACGCAGATCCGGCGCAATCAGCCTGAATTCCGGTGCGAGACGTTCTGCAAGGGGGCGCCATGCGGCCGCGTGGTCGGGGAAGCCGTGCAAGAAGAGAATTGGCTCGCCGTGCCCCTGCTCCAAATAATGAAAATCCAGTCCATTGGCTTCGACATAGCGGCTCATCGGGGAAGCGGAGGCGGCAGCAGAGCCCGAGGTGAAGGACATCGAGGTTAGGCCTCTGTAACCGTCGCGGCCAATCCATCGCGATATGCGGTTCGCGCAGCATCGACCTTATGACCATTGGCTTCTTGCAACATTGCAGCGACGGTCAGTTGTTTGTCGGTGCCGGGTTGCAGCACTTCAAAAACATTACCATCAGGATCGCGTCCGAAGAAAAGCCAGGCATTTCCAAACGCATGGGGCGGCCCGTGCAACTCGACGCCATGCGCCATCAGCCGAGCATAGTCGGCTTCGATATTGTCGCTTTCAAAACATATATGGTTCCAACCTGGCGCTGCCAGATTGCGCCTGTCTCGTGGCAAGGTTGGCGGATGCGCATAGCACCAGAACTCGAGCTCGGCATTGGCGAGCCGCGACCAAGCGCCCGTGAAACATATATCCGAAAGTCCGGCCACATGATCGAATTTAGGACTGGGGCCGAAACTGCCTTGGCGATGAATTTCGATTCCGGTCAGCAGCGCATAAAAATCAGTCAGCTTGCGGATATCTGGAGTGACCAGCGCAACGTGCGCAAACCAGGGGCGGTTTACATCCGCCGGTGCCCAAGGTGTTCCCTCAAGTTCCAGAAGATTGCCTTCGGGATCACGGATATAGACATAGCTGTTGCCCGTTCCCAACCCCGCGGGTCGTGCATGCGAAGCTGCGCCTGCGGCAACCAGTCCATCATACAACCGGTCAGAAATCTCGCTTTGCAGGCAAATATGACGGATTCCGGCCGAATAGACCGCCTTATCTTCTGGAATTATTTCAGTTCTGCAGGCATATTCGAACAGTTCCAGGCATCCCAAACTACCCTGCAGAAATGCGCCTCGAGCAGAGGCATTATCGAGTTGCAGAATTGCGCGATTGCTAGCGCTGTCTTCTACGCCAAATCGGTAGGAGAGATTATAGGCGTGTTGGCTGGTATAGAAGTCGATTGCCGCATCCAGATTGAGCACAGAAAGTCCGATATGATGCAGCCCTGTGATCACGCTATTCTCTCTCCAGAAGATGCGTCCGCCATTCGTGCATCGATTTCGGCGCGGATGTCGCGATGGCGGGCCTCTGTCAAAGTATAATGCCAAGCCATGTACGCGGCAATCAGCACCAAGACCGCTGGAATAACGCTATAGCTGATCGTTAAGGCTAGCAGCGGCTCGGCTCTACTCTCACCGGCAGACACATAACCGACACTGCCAAGTAACAACAAAGGCAGACCGGAGCCAGCAGCATATCCCATCTTCTGGACCATAGCCGTCACTGCATAAAACAGCCCCTGTTGGCGATCCAAAGTGTCCGCGGTATCGATATCTGTAGTATCCGCGATCATCGCGTGCGGCAGCATCAGCACGGCACCATAACATGCACCTTTCAGGATGAAGAGGGCGGTAAAGACATACACCCCACCCTTTGGCACAAAGAACATCAACGCATTGGTTGCCGCGACGATGACGAGCGCCAAGGCAAGGGCGCGGTGTTTTTCGATCCGCTTGGCGAGCCACACCCAACCGGGCACAACGAGGAGCGCTGCGAGGAAATAGAGGAAGTATATGACGCCGATATTGGGAACGCCGACAACGTCGCGCGCAAAAAACACGGTGATCGTCTGACGGAAAACTTCGCCCACCGTTGCCACCAGCACCAACAAAGTTACCTGCAAGAAAGCGCGGTTGGAACCAAGCATTTTCATCGCCTTGGTTATGCTGAACGGGGCCTTGCGGATTGGAGCTTCAGGCTCTGGAACAAAAAAGAAGGCAAGCGCGGCGCATAGCGGCAGCAAAGTTATGATAACGACGCTTAATGCCGACATCACATCTGCGCTGGTCATTCCAGGCTGCATTTGTACATAGGCAGGGATGAGTGTCGATGTGATCAGGCCGGCGATGCTGAATGCCTGTGAAACCGAACTTATTCGGGTTCGAACATGATAATCTTCTGAAAGTTCCGCCGCCCATGCATGATAGGGTAGCAATAGCATCGTGTAGCCCAGATAAACCAGCGCCACCGCGGCAAGGAAATAGGTGATATCAATACCCGGCGAGGGCCTGAATAGCAGATAGACCCCTGCCATCATCGTCACTGATCCAAAAATCAGCCAAACCCGTCTGCGCCCGATTTTGGGGCGCCAGCGATCGGAAATGATTCCGATAATCGGATCGGTTATGAAATCGGATAGTCGTGCCAGGATTAATGAAATCCCGATGAGCTGCAGAGCCAATTGCATCTGCCCAGAATAGAGCGGAGCCAGATAGATTGCGATCGGTAGCCCGATCATCCCAAGGGGCAATTGCACAGACCCGAAGGCAAGAATTCGCCACAAGCCTATCTGTTGCTCTTCACGGCCCGATGCTGATGCCACTTATGCCCTCTCCCAAATTCGACTGTGCAAACCGTTTCTTGAACGATTTGCGCGATCATCTCCCTTGAAATCCGATGGTGTACCGGGTCCAATCATAAAGGAAAAATCGAATGGCCGCCGTCAAGCACCAGCGCTTGACCGGTCATGAAATTGCTTTGCTTGGATGCAAGGTAAACCGCGATACCTTCCATGTCCGACAATTGTCCAATATTGCCGGACGCTGCCCGGCGGCGACACCCGTCTTGAAAGGCTTTGGGCGTGTTCAGCGACATTTCGGTCTCGATGAACCCGGGCAGGATTGCGTTAACCTGGATATTGCTGCGTCCCAGTTCGATTGCAAGTGATCGGACCAGTCCTGTCACGGCCGATTTGGTCAGGCAGTAACCAGCGGAATTGGGTAGCCCAAGTAGCGCCGCCACCGAAGATGTGACTATCAACTTACCCCCCGCTTTGCGCTCTTGCCAGTGACGCGTTGCAAGCTGAAACGTGTCGATCACGCTAAGGATATTGAGCTCGTTCGTGTCGAGCCAGGCTTGCCGATCCATATCGACGAACGCACCTCTGGCGCCCGCGCCACCTGCGTTGGCAAAACAGCTGTCGATTTTTCCGAAAGCATTAATAGTGCGATCAAATGCCGCAGCGGTAGACGCCGGGTCAGTCACGTCAGCTTCGAAGCTCTGGGCGCGGCCACCCATCGCAACCAGTTCAGAAACCGCCTTAGCATTCTTGGCCTCGTTCCGTCCCCACACCGCGATTTGCGCCCCCGCCTTGACTAGACCTTGTGCCATGGCAAGGCCAAGTCCGCCATTGCCGCCTGTTACCAGGGCGACGTGGCCGTTAAGATCGAAAAAATTGTGTATGTTATTCATTTACCTGCCGATTTGTGATGAAGTTCTAACCCACGCGCCCAACGACGCTGAAATCCGCGCCAGTAACCTGGCTGGTCATCGCCTGCCGTGATGCCGCCCCATGTCTGACCAAATCTGCTGGACCACTGACCTTGGTTGGCGAATGGTGTTGGCACTTCGAGATACATACGTTTCTTTTCTTCGGCCTTCAACTCAAGGTCAAGGAATGCACCGATGAAATGCGCGTTTATCATTTCGATCCGTTCCTTGCGCCACACAGGATCGGTAAGGAACTCGATCGTTGGAAAGTCAGCATCTGATGGGATTGTCACAGGATTTCCTGCAATGTTATGCGCGGCCTCGCGATAGACGAGAAGGTAACGGTCTGTGCCTTGCGCGGCATGGAAAAGCCGTTTTACCCCGCGCTCGTAATCGACAACATCGTCTTGATCGCCCGCCACAAGGAGCAGCGGCATACGCAGGCTGGCAAGCGCAGTATCCTGCCAGACCGCTGCGCCGGGTTGGCCACCCCAAGGGGCAAGCGCGACCACAGCCTTAATTTTCGATGCTAGGGCCGGATCCGGAATAGGAAGCTGGGCGCGCATAGCTGGCGATAACTGGGCAAAGGCAGGGGCTGCTGGATCAAGTGCCGCGCCGGCTGTGGTCAAGCTGCCATAGCCGCCCATGGAGAAACCGAGGAGGCCGATGGCATTCGGATTAACCTGTTCAGCGACCTGTGGCGCCAATTTGGCGCCGAGAATAGCATTCAGAACCGCTCGTTGGTCCCGTGTCCTGTTGATGAGAACCCCACCGAAAGAAGCTGCAAATGAACCCATATCCGTGAAAGGTTGGTCACGGTGATCGATTGAGGCAACCACATAGCCCCGCGATGCAAGCGTCTCTCCAAGGCGGCTCATATGTTCTGCCCAGCCGCCATAGCCATGAGACATGACGACAAGCGGGAAGGTTTGCCCAGCGATCGGCTTGGCGTCGGAGACGGCTATGCCAGTTTCCGCAATATTCAGCGGTTGCTGGCCGGGCAATGCACGACGGTGCTTGTAAAGCGCTCTGGTGGAAGAGTCATTAGTAACGGCAGGATACCAGAAGCGAACGCTTATGGTACGATCGCCGACAGCCAGATCATGCATGCGCGTACCGATGCCAAAAGCACCGACTATTGCCAGTTCAGGCATTTCGGCTGAGTGAACTGCGGTCGGCTTTGTAGACTGGACTTGTCCTTGCGCCGTTCCAGCAGACATCGCTGCGATTAAGGTTACAAGGGCTATGATCGGTCGCGGCATGATTGAGATGGTCCCGTTACTGCTTCGTCGGAGCGGCAGGCGAAGGGGTTAGCTTCGCCTGCCCTGGCAGGAGGGGCTGCCAGTAGATCAATTTGGTCTGCTTACTGAAAGCCAACGCGAAGGCTTAGGCCGAAGGTCCGCGGATCCAATAGGAAAGCACTACGGAAACTGCCTACCAATTCGGAGTTCACTTCCAGCCAAGTGATGCTGTCCTCATTTGCCAGATTCTTGACAAAAGCAGTTACGCTCCAATCCTTCTTGCTGTTAGCAATCTGGACCGAAGCATCGAGTTGGCTCCAACTACCCACGCGGTCTGCCGGTACGTTGAATTCGCGTGAGTGAAAGCCGGACTGCGAATAGAAATCGACGCGCGGGCGAACGGCCCAGTCGTTTCCTGCCTCAATCGTGTATTCCGCAGCCAACTTTAGCGTACGGCGCGGCGCATTCGGAAGCTGATTACCCTGGAGCTGGAACAGTGCCTTGCCACGAGACGGGTCAGATGAACGGAAATCGCTGCGGACCGTTGCGTTCAGTAGACCAAGATTGGCCTCAAGGCGTAGGGGCTCTATCGGCGTAAAGACCAACTCAGCTTCTAAACCCCTCACCCGCGACTTTGGAATGTTGGTGTTCGCCACAGCGGTTCCGACAAGGTTGCCAACGATCAGGTTGGAGTATTCGTAATTGAACAAGGCCAGGTTCAATCGGCCCTTTCCGTCCATGAACGTATTCTTGGCGCCAAGTTCGTAGGCATCGATGACCTCGGATTCGAAAACCGGAATAGTGTTGTTGCCTGGGTTGAATCCACCGGATTTAAACCCGCGCGAGAACGACAAATATATATTGGTATCCTGCGTAAATGAAACCGCCGGCTTCCAGTTTAGGATCGCGCGTCCAGTGACCTTGTCAAAGTCCGCATCCCCTATGAAATAGGGGCTTAATGCAAAAAGGCCGGAAGCGGTTTCGATATGCTTTTTATCATGAGTGTAGCGCAGTCCACCGGTAAGCTTGAGATTCTCTGCAAGATCGGCATAGGCTTCACCGAAAACGGCATAAGATTCAACCTGCCCTAAACGCGTGCTGAACTTTGATACAGCGCCGGACAATCGGTTGGCCGGCATCCAGGTGTCGACGTAACCGGAGCCACGCGAGTTCAGATAAAAGCCACCCAAGATAAAATTAAAGCGCCCATCCAAGCGTGAAGCAAGGCGTAGCTCCTGGCTGAACTGCTTTTGCGTGCCGCCGCCAGTCTGCGACGTGCGGTATTCCGTTGTGGTTACCGGACGACCTGACAGCAAGTAGGTCATCACGCCGTTGCCATTACCGGCATCAGGGATCACGTGGCTCCCGAAAGTACCGGGAATAAAGGCATTGGGCCGATATCCCTGATCGAAATCACGCTCGCTTGAGTTGTTGCCGTCACGCAGACCGCTCACTGCAGTGAGCGTAAGATTCCCTAGCTCTTGATTAATCTCCAGAGTCGCCAGGAAGTCCTCGGCTTTCTGGAACGGTTTTACGTCGATCACAACTTCGCGCAGATTGGTCGGATTTGTCGCAAAGCTATTAGGTCGAACACGCCCCGCGAGAAAGATGTTGTCGATGGTGAAGTTGGTTGTCGGGAACGCTGCTGAAACTGAATTTGGAGAACAGCCAAAGGCCGGATCGGGCGTGCAGAGCGACTTGGCAGCGTTCTGCCGATCTGAATCCTCCTTGAAATATGTCAACGTAAGGTCGACCGTTGTGGAACTCGAGGGTTCAAAGCGCGTACTAGAGCGCAAGGTGAACTGGTTGCGACCATCAACCATGGAACCATCGAGCAGGTTCTTTGTATAGCCATCCCGATTGATGTAATTGGCCGCGAAGCGTTGAGAGAGGCCGTTAGCCAGAGGGATGTTGATAGCCGCATTGGTTCGAATGCCGCGCGGGCTTTCGCCTTGGAGTTCTAAATAACCTTCGAAGCTGTCCGTCGGTCGGCGCGTAACGAAGTTGATGGCGCCGCCAGTTGTATTCCGACCGAACAAGGTGCCCTGCGGGCCACGCAGAACTTCTATCCGCTCCATGTCGAAGAATTCGCCGAAACTGCTACCGGACTGCAAGAACACGCCATTCACGAGAACGCCGATATTGGTGTCGCCCGTTCCGCCGTATGAGGCGGACCCGACGCCGCGGATGGTAATGTTACGGTTGGCCGAAAGCGTGACATTAGGTGCGTTGAACTGAAGATCTTTGCTGTCCTCTACGCGCGCCGCTTCGAGTGCCGCGGCATTCAGCGCCGTTATCGCGATCGGAACATCCTGGACATTTTCGGCTTTCTTCTGTGCCGTTACTACGATCATATCACGATCGTCGGCGGAGTCATTATTTTCGGCCTGCGCGAATGCAGGTGCCGCGAAGGCAACCCACGCGATGGCCAAGGCAGATGCGCCGATTGACGGAAACTGGATTTTTGACATTTTTTCCTCCCTTTGCTGTTGGCCATAGGTTTAATATAACTGGAAGGTTAGTCAATAGAGATGATTTAATCGCATATTTCTAAGCCAAACAAACGAATTTTTCACATATTATGGTCATTTATTGACTGATATAACAATAATCGCATGCCGGTCTGAAATCTGCTGATGGACTGGGCTATACCAAGTCTCATTGATTAGGTCCTAGAACTTATGGGCCCATTGACGCAGACCAATGGACATGATTTTCTGGGGTTCCGGTGACAGGTGCGTCATCCCCAAAATAGATCTGGCTTGCAATGTAGGATTTGGTTTGAGATTCTGTACGCTACGCCCGCAATTGTTGGGCGACCGGCTCTTTGAACGTGTTGATCCTCACCCCGGCTTTCGGACTCGGTAAGCCAACCTCGCAAAGTCGAGGTAAGTTTACAGAAATACCGCGTTTTGCATATATGTTTGTAAACTTAGAATGCCGACCGATGATGTGGTACGCGCGATTGCGGCGTCTGCTGAACCGGGGCTGACGGGCAATGCGGGCGGACGTTTTTTGCATGGGTGAAAGGCGGCGCGCAAAACAGCGCTTGGCGATAATTTTGCACCGTGGCCCAAGCCTATGGACTTTCGGCAAATTTGTGCGAATAATCCGCCATGAGCTTTACTGAACATCCGCTGCGCCGCTGGGCCGTTGACGAAATGCGGTTGCGTCGTTTCGCCCCCGTTACCGCCCATAGCGAAGTGTATCAGGTTGTCCGCCTCATCGAAGCTGATGAACGCAATGCGGAGGACCGTTGGCTGATAAACGCGCGGCCCGATTTTGATGACTGGGCCCTCGCGCCGCGACATGGTTCGGGGCATACGCTCGGCGGCATTCATTTCCTGTGGGAACGCCACACCGAAGCCAGCACGTTAACGCTGATTTTCCCGCCAGAAACGCCTGAACCCGTTCGTCATAATTATATTCAATGGTTGGAAAATTGGCCGGGGGGCGTGGTGCGCGCGACGCAAATACGCATCGTGCCCAGCGCAGAAAATATTGCGGCTGAATTGTCCGCAATCGGCATTTCGACCGAAGAAATGGTCTGTTGCGATATCAATGCCGGCATTCGGCTTTGGTCCGATTTCAGCATTCATGGCGACGGCTATGGCCGATTGCTTATCACCGCAGGTGATGTGGGAGAGGGCGAGCGGGGCCGGATCATTCAGCGGGTTCAGGAACTGGGCAATTACCGGAATCTTGCCTTGCTTGGCTTCCCGGTGGTGCAGCAATATGGCCCCCAGCTTGACCAGTTGGAGCATCGCTTGTCGGACCATGCCCGGCGCGTTGCCTCTGCGGATGAAGATGATGAAATCTTGCTCAATGATCTCGCTGCCATTTCGTCCGAACTTGAACTCATTCGTTCGGCAACGGGTTTCCGGCTCAGTGCGACGGCAGCTTATGCCGAAGTCGCGGCGGATAGGCTTTCCGCGCTGGATGTCCAGCCGATATTGAATTTCCAAAGCCTGACCGATTTTACGGAACGACGGCTGGTCCCGGCATCGCGGACCTGTTCGGTATTCCGGAAACGCCTTAGCGATATTGCCGAGCGCATCTCTGGCGTCATGCACACGCTCGATGTGCGCATTGACAGCCGGATAAAAGCACAGAATCTTGTTCTGATGCGGTCGATGGAGCGCTCAACGCAGCTTCAGTTTCGCCTGCAAACCTTGGTGGAGGGGTTGTCGGTTATTGCGGCGGCTTATTATCTCGTTGGGCTCATTGCTTATATGACAAAGGGCGTGGCCGCGACCAAAGGCGGGTCAAACAGCGAGATGTTTGTCGGCGCTGTGACCTTACCCATAGTGTTGCTGATTTACCTCTTCGTAAACCGCCTCCGGCACAAGGTGCTGATGGAAAGCGGCGCGGAAAATGCACATATAGAAAAGCACTGATATGACTGCATCATCGCCTTTCCATGGGGATCGTTGTTGACTATATTTACCACGAAATTGCGTATGTAAGAAATTGGCTATGTTGCCAATAAAGACGCGACAGGAGAATCTATGGTCAACACAAAAGCACTAGCTTGCCTCGCTTTATCTGCAATGCTTGCCGCATGCTCGGGTGGTTCGGAAGGCGAAACGGATACATCAACGCAGGCAGATGCATCGGTCCCGGCCGCACCTGCGGGTCCCCCTGCTGCAACCGACATGAACACGCTTGATGGCACCAGTTTTGCCAACGTCACCGGCAATGCCGCCAACGGCAAGCTGGTATTCGCACAATGCCGCACCTGCCATGTGACCGACGCTGGCGTGAACAAAATTGGCCCATCCTTGCATAATATTATCGGACGCACGGCTGGAACAGTTCCAGGATATACTTATTCTGCGGCAAATGCGGGCGCTGGCTTTGTTTGGACCAAGGAAAAATTGTTCCAATATTTGGAAAAGCCACAGCGCGTCATTCCGAAGACGAAGATGATCTACGCGGGTCTACCAGATGCGCAAAAGCGGGCAGACCTGATCGCGTATCTTGAAACGCCAAGCTAGGGTCAGGACTACTTAAATCCACTTTCGCGGTTTGAGGCCATTTTGTTCGGTGCAGTCTGCAATTTTTGGTGCCGCGCCGGTTGAACCAAGCAGCGCTTCGGGCGTTACCTTTGTCCGGTGCCACGTTGCACTGAGCAAAATGGCCGCAAACCGCGAAAGTGGATTTAAGTGGCCCTGACCCTAGGAGTAATATGGTGATGAATATGCAAAATGGCGTCGATCCCGATCCAAAGCCTTACAGCCCGCCGAACGAAGTACCCGGCACCACACCAGACGAAGTTTCGCCGGGCGATTTGGGCGATACCGATTATCCCGGGAGCATTCCCAGTGAGACCCCGGTGGAATCACCCCAGCCGGAATCAACATTGCTGAATTAGGTCCTGACCCCAAGCCGCGCAGGTTCTTTTTGTGTATTTACGGCCTAAAAAAGGGCTGTCGGCAGTGAAGCGGACAGCCCTTTTTTGCGTCAGATTTTAACGACGGTGCCACCATCGGGGCGCAACATCGCGCTGACCTTCGTTCATGACGCGGTCGCTGGCGTGAAAGACGGCGGATCGCTTGCGGGGAAGGACGCATCGGACATATCATCAACCTCGTTCCAATCATTGCCCGAGGGGTCGCGCATCGAATCCTTGCCGGCGTGGCGGGTTTGGTCGAAATTCTCATGATCGGTTTCATCATCGGCAAAGGCGGCCGAAAAATCATCTTTCCATTTGTCGGCCTTTGGCATCCATTGATCGCGTGTCGCGTATAGTCCTGCGCCTATGGCAACGCCGACGCCAATGACAGAGGCCAATGCGCCGAGCCATGATGGCACGGCATATGCAGATGGGCGGCTGCGTTGTGCTTTGCGCGCTTGAGTAGGCTTTGGGCCGGGCTTTCCGGCGGGCTTTGCATTGGCGCGTGCAGACCCGTTTGAATTCTTTAGGCTGCCATTAGCCATATTTTTTTTGGGGCTTACTGACTGCGTCATGTCATTCTCACTTTCGTCATTTTTCGAAGTTTAACTCTGCATAGGTAACGACAAAAGGTACGGGCTGGTTCCTCTGCACAGCCGCCAAATTGACCGGTTGAACGCGGATTAGGCCGTGAACGCATAAATACCACCCTCACGGCCTAGGCAAAATCGGAACCAAATGGCCTGAGCGATGTTTTCCTTCGCACTCTGAAAGGGAGAAATGACATGAATATTATCATCATTCTGATCGTCGGCGGCATTTTGGGCTGGCTGGCCAGCATCGTCATGCGCACCGATGGCCAACAAGGCATTTTCTTGAACGTCGTTATTGGCATTGTGGGTGCTTTTTTGGCTGGCTTTGTCATCACCCCCCTGATTGGTGGCGCACCAATCACCAGCGGCAATTTCGATATCCGCTCGTTGGTCGCGTCATTTTTGGGTGCAGTCGTTCTGTTGGCGATCGTCAATCTGTTCCGCCGCGGCAGTGTCCGCTAATCAAAAAAAGGGAAAAATTTATGAAAAAGTCCATTATGATTCTCGCCGCTTCTGTGTCTTTGGCGACGCTTGGGGCCTGCGATTCGGGTGCGGAAAATGCACAAGAGCAACGGGCTGATACCGTCCGCGACGATGCCGAAGTGCAAGCTGACGTCATGGAAGTTCAGGCCGAAGCCCTGGATAGCAAGACAGATGGCATGGATACGGCGGCTGAAAACGCCATGGAAGATAAAGCCGAAGCTGTCCGTGAAAAAGGCGATGCTAAGGCCGATGCCATAGAAGATAATGCAGACGCACAGGACAAAAAATAGTCCTATCTTCGTTTAGTAATCAGGGCTCGTCGGGCAACCGGCGGGCCCTTTTTCATGCTGGGCTTACCAGCTCAAGTGTCGAAGCTGCGGGCGTATTTGGCAGCGGGAATCTCAAGGCGACTTTTGTCCCGCTCCCCTCGCTGCTTGATGTCGACAGCTTGCCGTCTACTTGGGTGGCAAATCCGCGCATCAATTCCGTGCCCATTTGTGCGGCTTCGTCGCTGACAACATACCCTTGTCCATTGTCCGAAATGTCCAAAATGGCATTCTCGCCATCCAGATCGAAGCGAAGGATGATTGCTCCACGCATGCCCTTGGGGAATGCATGACGAAAGGCATTGGTGACCGCTTCAACCACGAACAGAGTCAATGGTACGGCATATTCGATGGGGACCGGGACATTGCTTGCGTGACAGATCAACTGGACTTGAGTCATGGACCGGCTCGCACCGCGCAACTGCGCGCATAGCTCAGCCATGAGGTTATTGATCGGCACTTCGCCGCGTTCATAGCCATTATCTCGTTCGTACAAAAGCCGGTGGATTAGCGCCAAAGCATTTATCCGCGCACGGGTTTGTGCCAACACCTCCTTCGCGGGGCCTTCACGCACACGGCCCGACTGCAATGTTAACAGGCTGTTGATGATCTGCAGGTTGTTTTTGACCCGATGGTGCACTTCACGCGTTAGCAGCGTTTTGGCCTCCAACGCGTGCGTCAGATCGCTATTACGGCGGTCGATGACGTCGGCCATGCTGTGCAAATCTGCGCTAAATGCGGCTATTTCTTGGGGCGCACTATCAAATTTGCGGCGGTCACCTGTGAAATCACCTTGGGCGAAGCGCCTCGAAACAATCCGCAATTCGCGCAACCATATCAAGGCCAAACGATTGGTTCCGACCCAGATGGCAATCGATGCAAGCAATATGGAAATCAAAGGTAACAAGATACTGGCGCGCACTTGCGACACCGCCGCTGCCATTAATGTATCTCGCGGTTCTGCATAGACGACAAACAGGTCAGAACTGTAGAGCTTATGCAGCGTGTAAATCCACAATCTACCCTTGCTATCGCGGATCTCGACGGGTTGGTTCTGGCGCGCTGTGACGTCGGGCGAAAAGGGCAGCAGCCGGTCGCCACTGGCCACATGCGTGCCGTCGCGGGTCACAATCGCTAACGCCCCCGCGCCGCCGCGCTCGGCCTGGCGCAACCCGTCGCGCAGATATTTTACGTCAATGGCCGCAGTGATTGCGCCGTTCGATTGACCATCGGCGGTGCGCAACGGCAGGATAAGGAACAAGACATTCCTTTGGGCTATGGGCGAGAAAATGGGTGCCTTTGTAATGGTCATACCATTTGCACTGACCCCGCGTTGCCACCAACCTTCGTTCGCAATATTAACTGGCTTGGAAAGAGGAATGGCAGAGCAGCGCACCGCGCCATCTGCTGCTGTTCGGGCTATATTGGTAACGGGCGGATAATTGCTTAAAGATATGCGCAACGCAGCATCGCAATCGGCGGTCATACGGATGACATCACTGTTGGTTGTGTGCGCGAGCAACAGATGCTGTGCAATTACAAACGGGTCGCGTTGCCGTTCGGCAACCGCACTTGCCGTTCCTTTCAACCGATCAAAGGCCAATTTTCGCGTATTTTCCAAAGTCGACATGCCTTGGATAAAGCTTGCAACAGCCACAGGCAGCAATGCGGCGAACACGACCAGAATAAGCCCGCGTCGCATGGTCATTGGTCGCAAAAATGCCATTTTGGTGCCTCGAAGGTGGTATTCTTGTGTCTACGGCCTAATCCCGGGCGGATGGTAACTTCACCGTCAAATGCTCGGCATGGGGTCAGGGTGCTTGGGCAATGTGCTCCGAACCGGCTTTGATCTGACGGGCTTCTTCAAGACGGCTTCATCGGGACCGTTAATCAACGCCGCTAAGGCCACGCGGCCGCGCGCTAGCCTGCTCTTGACCGTACCGATGGCGCAGCCCGTTATAACCGCTGCCTCTTCGTAGCTGGCACCACCCGCGCCTACCAGCATCAGTATCTCGCGTTGTTCAGCGGGCAGCTTTTGTAACGCTTTTTCAACATCGCTCATGTGGATGTGGTGTTGCTGCGGCGGTGCCTCCACCAGCAGCCGTTCGGCGGCCTCGGGGTCCCAACTCGTCATCCGCGAATTTTTCCGCATCGTTGTATAAAACTGGTTGCGCAATATCATGAACATCCACGCCCGGAAATTGGTTCCCGGGGTAAAGCTTGCATGCGCGGCCCATGCCCGCATCATAGCCTCTTGCGCAAGATCGTCCGCAAGTTCCCGATTGCCGCATAGTCCGCGTGCAAAAGCACGCAAAGACGGGATGAGCGCCACCATCTGCGCTCGAAAATCATCGGATGCATCGCGCTTTTCAGATATAGGACGCGATTCCACCGGCAAGGCGCTCACGAAAATTTCTTGGAGGCCGATATTTTGGCATCGATTTGGTCCAGAAGGTCAAGAAAGTCGTCAGGGACAGGTTCATTGGCAATGCTGTCATGCATCTGGCGTAACGCCGCAGTGAGTGAATCAAATTCCGGGTCCATTGCCTCCCCCGCTTGCCGCTTGCCTTTATTGATAGCCAATTGACCCCCTCCGTCATTCCAAGCGCCCGGCAACGTGTCGGACCCAGGCTGACCATATTCTGTAGTTATACCCATGGTTCAATACCACAATCCGGGCAGGCGAAGATTTTTATCATAGGCAATTAAGCAATTAAAGATGATATTGTTCCATCAAGCGGGAACAAAAGTGCAGTTCGAACGTATTAGTTTGGCTAGCAAAGGGAGCAATTATGTCATTCAGACAGCAACTGGCATCACAATTGCCGTATCTTAGGCGTTATGCACGGGCATTGACCGGGTCACAATCACTGGGTGACGCGGCCGTACGCGAAACATTGGAAGCGTTATTGGAAGCTCCTGAAGAATGGGATGAAGCCGCTCCGGCCAAAACCGAGCTGTTCAAAACATTTCATCGGATCTGGAACAGCGAAATGATTGCGCCACTCGAATCGCGCGGGCGCAGCGGTGTGATCGCGCAATTCCCGGTAAAGCGCCGACAAAGCTTGCTGCTGGCCACGGTTGAAGGTTTTACTTTCGCCGATGTGGGCGTGATTTTGGGCATGAGCCAAGACGATGTGCGCCAACATGTTCAGGCGGCACGCAGCGCGATCGAAGACGCGCTGTCTGCGCGCGTGCTCATCATTGAAGATGAATCGATCATCGCGCTACACATTAAGCAGATTGTAGAAAGCCTCGGCCATGAAACAATCGCCATTGTGCGCACCCGGGCAGAAGCTGTGGCCAAGGCGCGTGACGAACGACCAGAGCTTATACTGGCCGACATCAGCCTTGCCGATGGTTCAAGTGGCATTGATGCCGTTAAAGACATATTGGCTGAACAGACGGTGCCTGTGATCTTCATTACAGCCTTTCCGGAACGCCTGCTTACCGGCGAGCGTCCCGAGCCGACCTATCTGATCACCAAGCCTTTTGAACCGGAAACTGTCATCGCCACCATTGGTCAGGCGTTGCTGATGCACCGGGATATCGACATGAATTCAAAAGCTGCATAATTTTTTGGGAACAATGTCGCGGGACAGTAGTTTGCTTTTCGAAACAATGTTTCCAAGTCAACAAATGGGTAAAAGCAAATGTTGACCAGCTGGCCGCCCCCCCTTCTAGGCCAGCGACCTAACACCCCGGCCTAAACGCCGGGGTGTTTCCTTTTATTTCCCGATCCATCGATCAAGCCGCGTCAATTGGATGGCAACAATAGCTTCGGATCAATCCGGGCGCTATTCCATTTCATGCCCCAGTGTACATGCGGCCCGCTGGCTCTGCCCGTGGCACCTACGCGGCCAATGACCTGGCCTTGCCGCACAAGGTCGCCTTCTTTGACCAGCAATTCAGATGCGTGCAAAAATGCACTGTTCAAACCCATGCCATGGTCGATCATCAGCAAATGACCCTCCAAAGTGAAGACATCATTGGCGGCAAGGGTTATTACGCCGTCGGCTGGCGCGACGAAATCCTGGCCTTGGGGGGCGGCGATGTCCATGCCATTATGATAGCTGCCCGGCGTGCCGTTATAGATGCGCTGCGCGCCAAATAAGCCCGATATGCGACCCGATACGGGGCGGATGAATGTTTGCCGCCAGCCTGCACTATCGCTGCGGACGGCGCGCGCTGCCGCAATCCGTGCGAGCTCTGCGCTGCGCCGAGCCTGAAATTCGGCGGAACTTTTCGCGCCGCCGGTGATGTTCGCGGCAACATGTTCGATGCGCCAATTGCCCGGAGCGACGGCGATATGGCGCTCCATTTTGCTGCCATCGGCCAGCATCGCGACCAGCCTTGCCTCCGTCGGTGCGTCACGGTCAAAACCGATCAGGAAGAACCCGTCCGGACTAAGCTCTAACGCCGCGTCGTCTAAAAATACGCTGCGTGTCCCCGTGGGCGCGCGGCCGATGACAAGGCCGCCTTGCACAGCAGCGCCGGACATCCAGAACTCGGCCGGGTTTGTTTGGGAAGGAACCTGCGGCTGCGCGGAAACCGGTGCCGCTGCAAAGGCTAGACCGATCAAAGCCGCGATGGTTGCGCGCAAAACCCGGCTTATGCCCGCCAACCGTTCAGCCTTTGGCCAATGCCGCACGGGTGGATGCCTCTGCGCTCACATACGGCTCCTGCTTAACGACGCTCCAGTAACGCAGCTCTTCAAGCGCAATGGCCTGCCCGGTCACCGCGCACACGACATGGTCGCCTGCGGTCAGTAGACGGAAGCTATTGGCCATATAATGCAGGCGGGCGACTTTGTTTTTGGAAGACATCAGCATGGGCACAGTATGGCGCATCGACGCGCAATGGGCAATGCGTCGCTTCAGCCGTCGAACAGATTGCCCTGATTAACCGTCGGTATGTTGGGTTTGGGCGTCGAGGATCGCGGCGGAGCAGAGCCGTTGACGACGCTGCGGACTTCGCCATCGACGAACCGCAGGGTCACGTCGCCCGCCTTCACCGCTGCGGCCCGCGACATAATGGTTTTGCCGTCTGCATCCGTCACGCGGGCAAAACCGCGCTTCAGCGGGGCTTCGGGATGCAGGCTACCGGCAAGCCGGGTCAGCGCATCCAGCCGTTGCTGCCCTTGTTCGACACGGCGGGTCAAAAGGCGCGGATGCAGCATCATCGCTGGCCCGGAATAGGCGATCTCCGCCTTGCCGACGCGCGTGCGCAGCGAGCGGCGCAGGCGTTCGGCAAGATCATCGGTGCGTAACTGGTGCGGCGCGGCAAGGTCGGACAAACGCGGCATCAGTCGGCGCTGCGCCTCAAGCCGTTCCGCCGCTAGGTCCACCCGCTTGCGCACTATGTTCGCGATGCGCAGGCCCAATTGGCCGACGCGTTGCAACAGATCACTGCGCACCGGAACCGCAATTTCGGCGGCAGCCGTCGGCGTTGGCGCACGCAGATCAGCCGCGAAGTCGCACAAGGTGGTATCGGTTTCATGCCCTACCGCCGAGATAATCGGAATCGTACAATTGGCGACTGCGCGGACCACGGCTTCATCGTTGAACGCCCATAGGTCCTCAATCGACCCGCCACCGCGCGCGACAATCAAAAGGTCGGGGCGCGTGGCCGGGCCATCTTGCGGCATCGCGGAAAATCCGTTCACTGCCCGCGCTATTTGTGCCGCCGATCCTTCGCCTTGCACCAATACGGGCCAGATGATGACATGTGTTGGGAAGCGGTCGGCCAGCCGGTGTAAGATGTCGCGGATGACTGCGCCCGTGGGCGATGTAACCACGCCGATAACGCGGGGCAGTGCCGGTAGTTTCTTCTTACGTTCGGGCGCGAACAGCCCTTCTGCTGCGAGGCGCGCTTTCAGCTTTTCAAACAAAAGCATCATCGCGCCTTCGCCCGCCACCTCTAGGCTATCGACGACGATCTGATAATTGGAGCGGCCCGCATAAGTGGTGAGCTTGCCTGTGGCGACAACCTCAAGCCCATCCTCCGGCGCGAAGGGCAGCCGCGCCGCGCCGCCTTTCCACATCACGGCGTCGAGCCGTGCGTTATCATCTTTCAGGCAAAAATAGATATGCCCCGACGCCGCGCGCTTGAACCCCGAAATCTCCCCGCGCACGCGGACATGGCCGAATCGGTCCTCAACGGTGCGTTTCAGGGCAAGCGACAGTTCCGACACGCTCATCGCCTGGGCATTGTCGCCGGGCCGCTCCTCGGCTAACAGGCGGGCGACCTGTGGGTCGGCAGTTTCAAAGGGGTCATTTGCGGACATGAATATCTTGCTCATCGGTTCGGGCGGTCGCGAACATGCGCTGGCGTGGAAGCTCGCGCAATCGCCAAAATGCGATACACTCTTTGCCGCGCCGGGCAATCCCGGGATCGCGCAAGAGGCAGAACTGGTGGATCTCCTTATCGCTGATCACGCCGCGGTCATCGCCTTTTGCGCGGGCCATGATATCGGCCTAGTGGTGGTCGGACCCGAAGCACCATTGGTCAGCGGCTTGGGCGACAGCTTGCGCGATGCAGGCATTCCGGTCTTTGGCCCCAATCAAAAAGCCGCGCAATTGGAAGGGTCAAAGGGCTTTACCAAGGATATGTGCGCCGCCGCCGGCATTCCGACCGCTGGCTATGCCCGATATGACAATAAGGCGTCGGCAATGGCTGGCCTCGATGTGTTCGACGCGCCTTATGTGATCAAAGCGGACGGCCTGGCGGCGGGAAAAGGCGTCATCATTGCCGAAACACGCGCCGAGGCGGAGGCCGCGATCGACGATATGTTCGGCGGCGGTTTTGGGGATGCTGGCGCATCTGTCGTGATCGAAGAATTTATGACGGGCGAAGAAGCGAGCTTTTTCGCGCTGACCGATGGCCGTGATGTTGTCGCCTTTGGCTCCGCGCAAGACCATAAGCGCGTGGGCGATGGCGATACGGGCCCCAATACCGGCGGGATGGGCGCGTATTCGCCCGCCTTTGTGCTGACCGATGCACTGCAAGCGCACGTCATGGACCGTATCATTCGGCCGACGGTCGCCTATATGGCGGCGAACGACATGCCCTATTCGGGTGTCCTGTTTGCAGGGCTGATGCTCACCGACGAGGGGCCAAAGCTTATTGAATATAATGCCCGTTTTGGGGACCCTGAATGCCAGGTGTTGATGACCCGTTTTGAAGGCGATCTGGCCGCTTTGATGCTGGCGGTTGCGACAGGGACGCTTGCGCAAGCTGAGGCTCCGGCATTTTCGCGCCAAACGGCGTTAACAATTGTCATGGCCACAAATGGCTATCCGTCTTTGCCGGAAAAAGGCGGTGTCATTCACCTTGCGGATGTGAAGGATGCAAAGATATTCCATGCGGGCACGGCTGAAGTCGGCGGCCAATTGGTCGCCAGCGGTGGTCGCGTGCTCAACGTTACCGCAACTGGCGATACTGTAACGCACGCGCAAGCCGTCGCCTATGCCGCAGTGGACAGCATCGATTTTCCAGGCGGTTTCTGCCGCAGAGACATTGGCTGGCGCGAAGTGGCACGCGAAGCAGCATCCGGCGCGGATTAACGGTTTCACACGTCCATATTTTGGCGTAATTGAACGTCCTGTTTTTGGGATTCTAGGGAGGAAAGCATTGTCCAACAATCTAATCATTATCATCGGTGCGGTTTTGATCGCTGCTATCTTATTGTGGTGGCTGCTTTCGCTGGGCGGCGTGAAGAAGAAAACGGACAGCGCGCCTAAAGACATATTGCCTTCTCCTGCGGCTGTTCTTGCACCGCCAGTCGCGCCGGTTGTTCAGGCCGCTGTGCCAGCGGCGAAGACTGCCAAAGCTAAGGCTCCGGTGAAGACCGCTGCAACGAGAAAAGCAGCCGCGCCCAAAACCGCTGCGCCAAAAGCCGCGGCCAAGCCTGTTGCTGAAAAGGCAAAAGCGGAAAAAGCACCAAAAGCGAAAGCAGAGAAGGTAGAAAAAGCAAAGGCGGAGAAAGCGCCAAAGGCAAGGGCGGCAAAGCCTGCTCCAACATCGTCAATCCCTGACAATCTTGAACTGATCAAGGGCTTGGGCCCCAAGGTCAACAATCTGCTCAAGGGCCTTGGCGTAACCAGCTTTGCGCAGGTCGCCAACTGGACCGCTGCTGACGTGGCGGACATAGATGCCAAGCTTGGCGCCTTTGCTGGCCGGATCACACGGGACAATTGGATCGACCAAGCCCAATTGCTTGCGGCAGGGAACATTGCCGGTTTTGAACAAAAATATGGCGCGCTGGGAAGTGGTGCCAAGGGTTGAATGTATAAACCGACGGACCGGCGGCGCTGGGTAACCGGCACCGCTTGCGCGTTATCCCTATCTGCCGACGCGCTGCAACCCGGTCCCATGCATTTTGAGCCATTGGTCCGCGGCCTTGCGGTTTCCTTCGTACAGCGTGTCGAGCCACGCATAAAAATCGGCGCTATGGTTCATATGGCGGATGTGCGCAACTTCATGCGCGATGACGGAGCGGCGCACATAGGCAGGGGCCATGATCAACCGCCAGCTAAGAGAAATAGTGCCATGGCTTGAGCAACTGCCCCAACGGCTCCGTGGATCACCAAGCGACAGGCGCGGGACTGGCGCATTTGCCTTGGCG
Organism: Sphingorhabdus sp.; assembly: GCF_050921905.1. Lineage (NCBI taxonomy): Bacteria > Pseudomonadati > Pseudomonadota > Alphaproteobacteria > Sphingomonadales > Sphingorhabdaceae > Sphingorhabdus > Sphingorhabdus sp. The sequence continues at coordinate 2,220,847 of NZ_CP050888.1, forward strand.
CAATAAAATGCGATTTCCTTAGTAAATATGGCGCGCGCTTCGGCTTTCAACCAACGCAGGATGCGCGCTTCAACCGACGATGCCGGGCCACCAAGACGCAGTCGGCCCTCATCACACTGGACGCTGCGCGGCCATTCCTCCCGCCATTCGATGACATGGCCCTCACCTTCGACCGCAATGTCGCTGCCTGGGGCGATGGGGGTGGCCTCCGCCACGCTGTTCAACCGCGTGGCAATCCACTCCCGCTTCTTATCGACAAAATCGAGCGCGATATTGGTGGGCGTGTAATGCGGCATCGTAATCCGGATTTCGCGTTTGATGGCATCGGCACGCATGGAAATGCGCTTTGCGCGGCTGTTCCGATGGATGCGCACGGGTAGGCGCTCGCCTTCGATTACCACAGTGGGATCAGAGAGGCTTTTCGACAATATGGTTTTCAAGCGGTCCAGCATGCAGTTCCGATATAGCCCTATTTTTCACCGACATGCCAGCATCATGTATCGTCTGGCGATCTCCGCTGACCAAATAATGCCATTTGGGTAAAGGCTTGTCTGCCGCACGGAGCACATAAGCGCATGTTGACGGCAGCCAGACATAATCATCGATTTTGTTGGGCGTGAGCCGGAGACATTCTGGCACGATGGCCCTGCGCCCGCGATAATCCGAACATTGACAGGTTTGCAGGTCAAGCAATTTGCAAGCGACATTAGTGGGATAGATGCGGCCGGTATCTTCGTCCTCCACCTTGTTGAGGCAACATTTGCCGCACCCGTCGCACAAGGCCTCCCACTGCGCGCGATCCAGGCTATCTAACGGCGCCTCCCAAAAGGGAACTTTGGTCACATTAACGGACCCATTTGGCCAGTTCCGCCTCTACGAGGGCCGGCGCGCCTTCATTGGCGGCGGTGTTGGGGACATCGGCTGGCATGATCGCTAATGGTTCACCCTTTGGCCCCATCAAATAGGGCGTCTGGCTGTGGCTTATCAGGTAATTTTCCGGCGAACTTCCGTCGACCTTGCTGAAGTAGATGGCGAATTTCTTGGCGGCTTCGGCAATTTCTGAATCTGTGCCGGTCAGACCGATAGCGCGCGGATGAAAGGCGCTGACAAATTGTTTCAGCACCGCACTCGTATCGCGGGCGGGATCAATGGTAATGAAAATCGGTTGGATCTTGGCCGCCAAATCAGGGTATTTTTTCTCAAAAGATTTCAGGCCAGCCATGAGGTTCTGCATATCGGGCGTGCAGATGTCGGGGCAATAGGTATAGCCGAAATAGACGATGCGATAGGAACCATCGAATTCCTTAAAACTGCGCTTTTGGCCATCCTGATCCGTCAGCAGAAAATCGCCCCCGATCGTGGCCCCCGCCAGCGGCGCTTGGCTCAGCGGCGGTTGCGCGGGGCCAGAGTCACATGCGGATAAGAGCAGAAGGGCGGATGCGGCAAAAAGTGATGTTTTGTTCATAGCGAGGCCAGACATGGTCTGCTAAGGCGGAGTATACAAGGATAATGGATATAAATATGGGACAGATTCTGTTGAAAAAGACATTTTTTCTCGTTGCCGCGGCTGGTCTCATCTTGCCAGTCACCAGCGGTGTCGTTGCGCCTGCCGCCATGGCGCAGTTTTCGGACAGCTATAATTTCCTGAAAGCGGTTAAAGACCGCAAAGGTGAGGATGCCGAAAAGTTTCTGGCAGAACCTGGCTCGGTCATCGTCAATACGCGCGATATTACCTCTGGTGAAACCGCTTTGCATATCGTGATCCAGCGCCGCGACTCGACGTGGCTCGGCTATTTGCTGCAAAAGGGTGCCAATCCGAACTTGGCCGACAAAAAAGGTACGACCCCTTTAATGCTCGCCACGCAACTGGGCTATGTGGAGGGTATAGACGTGCTTACCCGCAGAAAAGCGCAGGTCGACCAAAGCAATCGAGCGGGTGAAACGGCGCTCATTCTGGCCGTCCAACTTCGTAATATAGACGCCGTGCGGGCCTTGTTAAAGGCAGGGGCCAACCCGGATAAATCCGACAGCCGTGCCGGATATTCGGCGCGCGATTATGCCAAGCAGGATGGCCGTGCGTCGGAAATTGCTGCCCTCATCGAAAATCATGGCAAAGCAGATGCCGCATCAAAGCCTGCGGAACTGGACTTTTCGGGCATTGAAGGGCCCAAATGAACCGCATCGCCCGCCCGCCCGACCGGATCAGCCGGGCACAAACGTCATGGCGGCACCGTTCATGCAATAGCGTTTGCCGGTGGGCTTAGGCCCGTCATCAAAGACATGCCCAAGATGCCCGCCACATTGCGCGCAGTGCACTTCTGTCCGTGGCAAACCAATTTTATAGTCGGTTTTTGTACCAATTCCGCCTGCCAATGGCGTGTAAAAGCTTGGCCAGCCCGTGCCGCTTTCGAACTTTGTGGCTGACGAAAACAGACGCTTATTGCAGCCAGCACAGACATAAATGCCCTTGCGCTTTTCGTTGTTCAGCGCGCTGCTATAGGGCCGCTCGGTATCCTCTTGGCGCAATATGCGATACGCCGCTGGCGACAGCCGTTTCTTCCACTCGGCATCGCTGTAGGTAATGGCAAAGCGCGCCTTGGCGGTCGCATCCCGGCCACAGCCAAAGACGAACGTAGCCGCGCCTGCACTCAAAAAGGACAGAATTTGGCGTTTGTTCAGTTGCATGACATTTTCCTTTAAAAGCCCTTGCAGTACATATGCTGCGGTCGCCCAAAAAGTTTCCTATCAATAACGCGACAGCTCCACATCCATCTTGCGATAACCATGCACAAAGCAACCGGCGACGCGTTCTGGTTCTGCAACGACGTTAGGCCGTAGGCGACGCACGGCCATTTCCTCGAGTAGGATGCGGATTTGCAGTTCGGCAAGCCGCGCACCGACGCAACGGTGGATGCCATAACCGAACGCCAAATGCCGCCGGGCATTTTCGCGGTCAACGATCAACTTGTCCGGATTTTCAAACACGCTTTCGTCGCGATTGGCAGACAGATACCACATGCCGATCTTGTCGCCCGCCTTGATGGGCGCTCCGAACAGGTCATGGTCCTGCGTCGCGGTCCGCCGCATATGCGCCAGCGGCGTCTGCCAGCGGATGATTTCGCTGACGGCGTTGGTGATAAAGGCAGGGTTCTTTTCCAGCCTCTCTCGTTCATCTTGGAAGCTATGTAGGCCATAAACATAGCCCGACATGGAATTGCGCGTGGTGTCGTTACCGCCGACGATCAGCAAGATGAGGTTACCCATATATTCCAACGGGGCCATGTCCTTCATCGGCGAATGGATCATCCGGCTGATTAAGTCAGGAGCCTCACCCTTGTTTTTGCGCTCGTTCCAGAGATTCTGGAAATAGGCGCCCATTTCGAACATTTTAGCGAGCCGCGCTTTGCGGGTTTCTTCGGTGCGGAACAATTCGACGTCACCAGCCCAATCGGACCATTCGGTCAGTTTGCGGCGGTCTTCCCAAGGGAAATCGAACAGCAAGGCAAGCATTTGCGTCGTCAGTTCGATCGAAACCAGATCAACCCAGTCGAATGTTTGGCCAACGGGTAACGAATCCAGTAACTCCGCCGTGCGGCGGCGGATGTCGCCGGACATGCGGTCCATTTCGCCCGGCGTAAATGCTGGCGCGATGACGCGGCGTTCCTCGGTATGCTTGGGCCGGTCCATCGCGATGAACATGGGCATGACGACTTTTTCGTCTTCCGGAATGGGTTCGGCCAGCGCGTTGTCGTCGATCAGCGTGATGCCGCCATGTTCGAATGAAGACGAGTAAATATCTGGCAATGCCTCGACATGCTGGATCGCTTTCAGCGTGGTGACATTCCAATAGCTGCCGAAATCGGAGTCTTCGATTTTGTTAATCGGGGCCTTTTCCCGCATTTCCTTGAATATAGGATGCCAACGATCCTCAAGGTAAATATCGGCTTTGGTTACATCCCAGCGGTGCGGTGCCTGATTGATCTCATAGGGTAGCGAATCGCTTTCAAATATCGGGGCAGTGGCCATTTTTCTCGACTCCTCTCACCAAGGAAAGTGCCACTACTTACAAAAATGTCAATCCAGTTTCGAACCGCAACTTAATTGTTATGTAGGGTGCTATCGGGAAATTTTCATCAGCCCCCAAAGCTTGCGCTTGCCGCCATCCTCGACGCGGCCAGCGTTTCCGGACTTCATGACGTTTTTCTTGAATAGATATACGCCAAGGCGCAGCAGCAGCACCGCGAACAACAGTTGGCCGATAATCGCTACACCATGATGCCATAATGTCGGCTCAAGCGCAGCGCGCCCAATCATCGCGAAGGGCGAACTGAACGGAAAGACGGCCGCAAATATTTCTATGGGTTCGCCAGTCTTGGTCAGCGCGTAGGCGGCGAAGAAAAAATTCACCATTTGCGCCATGGTGACTGGCGTCGAAATCGTCTGTACCTCGCGCACCGTTGACGCCATTGCGCCAATACCAAGGAATAAGGCACCAAACATCATATAAGCCATGATGAAATAGGTGAAGCATAGCGCCGCAAATGTCGGCCATCCGACCGCTGGCGTTGGAATGCTAGGCACATTAGGATCAATGGCCACAAAGCCGATCAAGCCAATAATGGACCACATGGTGATGCCAACCAATGCCATGGCGAGCATCGCAACCAGCTTGCCCAGAAACACTGATTCCATCGGGATCGACGCAGCCAAGATTTCGATAATCTTGTTCGATTTTTCCTCGACCAGATTGGACAGCACCATGCCCGCCAGCAATAACGTAAGGAAAAATATCAGCGCCTGACCAATTTGCGCGGTGATGGTTCGGAGTTGCTTGTCATTATTGGCGCTTTCGGCAACGACATCAGGCGTGGCTGTGGGCAGTCGTACACTGCCGCCGCTAGACGCGTAACCGGCAAGAAGCTCAATGTCGGCGCGGTGCCGTTCGATGCTGCTTGCGGTTCCTGTTATGATGGGGTTCGCCAGCGTCCCTGTGACCACCACGCTAAAATTATCCGCTTTTTTGCGCAGATACTCTTGGGGCCGTATCTGCTCTGCGGCTCCGTCGCCGACGATTTTCATATCGGCAAAATAGCCATCGCCAAATGTTTTGGACAACGCAGCGCGCGCGGCCAAAAGCTTGTCAGAATCAGCTGTAGTAAGCGCGACAGCGACAGAGGGCCGCGACACGTCCCGCGCCATCTGCTCACCCAAATTGCTTCCCGCAAAGCCAAGCAACACTGGCAATAGGGGACCCAGCAGAAAGAAGATGAACGCCTTGGAATAGACAATCGCGATAAAATCACGGCGGGCAATGACGAAGGCGGCGCGGAAAGTCTCGCTCATTTTGCGTCTCCCATGGCGGCGCCATCCATTTCGGCGGCCACATCTTCGCCTGCAATCGCGACGAAGGCATCGTGCAGGCCGGGCCGTTCAATGGATAGCGACCGAATGCCCGCTTTGCCCTCGACCAAGGCAGTCAGCAGGGGCTCCACGCCTGTTTCGGGCAAGGTGAAGTGCCAATGATGCCCTTCGGCCTTTGTCTGCGCAGGCAGAGCCGAGCGCCATGGGCCATCAAGTGTTTCGGTTTCCAAATGCACTTGCGGACGCAAACGGTCACGCGCCTCCGACACCAGCCCGTCAAAGCTGATCTTGCCCTTTGCAATAATCGCGATGCGTTCGCATAAGCGTTCGGCATGGGCGATGACATGGGTGGAGAAAATAACGGTAACGCCTTTGTCAGCCTGCGCACGGATCATTTTTTCGAGCTTCGCTTGATTTAGGGCATCAAGCCCGGAAAAAGGTTCATCGAGAACAATCAGCTTCGGGTCATGGACGATGGTGCCCATCAACTGTACCGTCTGCGCCATACCTTTGGACAGCTGCCGGATTTGCCGGTCTGCGGCGTAACCAAGGCCAGCCTCTTCGAGCAAGGCACGGCCTTTTCTCGTGCCTTCCTTGAGCGAAAGGCCGCGCAGCGCCCCCATGAAAGCAATAGTGTCAACGGCGCGCATCGATTGGTAAAGCCCGCGTTCTTCGGGCAAATAGCCCACGTTACGTGACTGTAAGATGGGGCGGTCGGCGCCAAGCAAGGTCCGCGTCCCAGCGTCGGGATCAATGATGCCAAGCAAGGTCCGCAGCATGGTTGTTTTGCCCGCGCCATTTGGCCCCAAAATACCAAAAATGCTACCTTCGGGAATTTTCAAGTCCACACCATCAACCGCGCGAAAGCCGTCGAATTGCTTTACCAGGCCTTTTGCCTCTATTGCATACATTTTGATGTGCCCTGGAGTGTGGGAGGGTGTTGCATAAGGTCGGCGCGTGGAGAGAGAAGATAGAAATTTAGATAACGCCTTGCAAGATAGAGATTTAGTTTACGCCTTGCAAGATCGTGCCAAAAACGAAGGCTTTGTCGCCTTTGGCATCGCGCCTGGCCGTCTTGCGCCGGCGGCAGGCGTGCGACTTCGACAATGGCTGCGCGAAGGCTTGCATGGCGACATGCTTTGGATGGAAAGCCGCGCCGATGAACGCGCCAATCCGGACATCTTATGGCCCGAGGTCAAATCCGTCGTCATGCTGGGGATGAGCTACGCCCCGCCGCAGGACCCCATGGTCCTTGCCGACCAAGACACGCGCGCACGCATTTCGGTCTACGCACAAGGGCGCGATTATCATGATGTTGTGAAGGGCGCGCTCAAGCGGCTGGCGGGCTGGCTGGCCCATGAAGCAGGTGCAGGCGTTAAGGTTTTTGTGGATACCGCGCCCGTGATGGAGAAAGCCTTGGCGCAATCCGCAGGGCTTGGCTGGCAGGGTAAGCATAGCAATGTCGTGAGTAGGGAACATGGCAGTTGGCTGTTTTTGGGCGCGATTTATACCACCGCTGAGCTTGCGCCTGCCTTACCTGCCGAAGACAGTTGTGGATCATGCCGTTTGTGCCAAGACATTTGCCCGACCAATGCCTTTCCCGCGCCCTATCGCCTCGATGCCCGCCGCTGCATCTCTTATTTGACGATCGAGCATAAGGGGCCAATCGATTTGGAACTTCGGCCATTAATGGGTAATCATATCTATGGCTGCGATGACTGTCTTGCCGTTTGTCCGTGGAACAAATTTGCCGAAACGGCCGCCGCGCATAAGGCTTTCTTGCCGCGCGCGGAACTGGTTGCGCCGCAGATTGCGGATTTATTAACATTGGATGATGCCGCATTTCGCCAACTTTTTTCCGGATCGCCCATCAAACGGATCGGACGTGACCGGTTTGTACGCAATGTCCTGATCGCGGCTGGCAATGGCACGGATGCCGGGCTTATTGCGCAGATTGAGGTGTTACTGGCTGATCCTGAGCCAGTGGTGCGCGGTGCGGCGATTTGGGCGTTGGGGCGGCTGTCGCCTGAGGTGTTTGCGCAAAGGCGGCAGGACTTGTTTGCCGCGGAGCAAGATGCGTCGGTTCTTGCCGAATGGGGGGCGTAGGATATGAAAGGTTCAGTTAGGGTCAGGACCACTTAGGGTCAGGACCTATTAAATCCACCTTCGCGGCGTCAAAATGGCAAAGATATCGAAGTGAAATGGCCGCCGCAGGCAGTAATTCTGCCTGCAAGGGCATTTTGTTTCGAGATCGAAGCCATTTTGACGTCCTTCGGATTTGACCCATTTTGTCCATTGCTACGTTGGCAAAGCTAGACTTAGAACCACTAAGCCTGCGCCTTGCCGCCTTGCACTGAACAAAATGGCCTCAAACCGCGAAGGTTGATTTAATAGGTCCTGACCCTAAATCCACCTTAGCGGCGTTGCAGGGCCTCAATGCAGGCGGCGCGGTCTACGGCCGCTCCGTCGCTTCTGCGTGCATCGACATAAGTGGCGACTTCGCGCGCGCCTTTGCGTTCGGGATAGAGAAACACATCAAGGATGCAGGGCTTACCGACGAACTGCAGCTTGCGACCATTTACTTCGACAACGTCCAACCGTGGTTCGCCGAATAAGCGTTTTATAGCATTGGCGTCTTTACCAATCACACCTTCTAGTCCGCGCGCTAAAATAACAGGGCGGGGCGGGAAAGACGCCGCCGTGCGTTCGGCCGGTGCGGGCTGACGCGCTGGCGCACGTGCTTCAGGCGCCGAGACACAGCCCGCCAGCAACAGCGCGATTGCGGTGAGGGGGAGTGCATGCTTCATAAATTCGAATTTCCTGAATGGACCCAATGGACTGCCGTGGCTGTTGCCAAAATGGGCACCAAAAGGTTGACAAGCGGCACCAGCATTCCGGCAGTTCCCATTAGTCCCAGCATCAGACGGGGTAGCTTGTTCATCGCGCCCTTTGCGCCATGACGCGCGATGAGCATGTCCTCCAAGTCCCGGCCCAAAAGCAACGCGTTGATCAACAGGAACGCGATGGCGGTGCCAACGCCGGTAAACAGCAGAAGCACATAAAGCGGTAAAGCGAGGAGATTATAGGCCAGCACGCGCATTATCGACCGCATGGCCAACTGCACACCAGCGCCAAGGCTTGGCCGTTTGCCGAATGCGGCTTGCCGTGGATAATGCCGATCCTCGACGGCATCGATGATGTCATCGGCAAAAACCCATGTTATCGCAACGGCGACAACGCGGAACAGCAAGACGCCGGACAGGACGGTAATGGCACCTGAGAGCAGGCCCGACCAAAGGCTGTCATCATTCACATTGAGCCATCCGAACAACCCTTGCAGGGCGAACCAGAGGCCAATGCCCAGAATGAGGATGCTGACGATGGTGAGAAGGATTACCTTGACCAAGATAGCAAAGATACGCCTGTCGGACAGACTTTGGAACGAAAGCATCAACGCCTGGATCATGCGACCGTTCTAAAGCGCTTGCCGGAAATGTCCAATCCAACTAGGGCCAGGAGCACTTAAATCCACCTTCGCGGCGTCAAAATGGCAAAGATATCGAAGGAAAATGTCCGCCGCAGGCAGTCATTCTGCCTGCAAGGGCATTTTGCTTTGAGATCTAAGCCATTTTGACGTCCTTCGGATTTGACCCATACTGTCCATTGCTGCGTTGGCAAAGCTTGACTTAGAACCACTAAGCCTGAGCTTTGCCGCCTTGCACTGAACAAAATGGCCTCAAACCGCGAAGGTGGATTTAAGTGGTCCTGACCCTAGGACGCGCTTGGCTTAAATAGGAACCTTTATGACCGATACCCGCTTCGACGTCCTCGCAATTGGCAATGCCATTGTTGATATCATCGCCGATACCGATGATGCTTTCATCGCAAGCGAAGGCCTCAATAAGGGCAGCATGCAGCTTATCGACGAGGAACGCGCACAGGCGCTTTACGGGCATATGGGACCTGCCCGGGAAATTAGCGGTGGTTCGGCGGCGAACACCTTGGCTGGCCTGGCACGGCTTGGACACAAGACGGCGTTTATCGGGCAAGTTGCAACCGATCAGCTTGGTGAAGTTTTCGCGCATGACATTCGCGCGGGCGGCATTCATTTCGACATTCCCGCCCGTGACGGTGCGCCATCGACAGCGCGTTGCTACATATTGGTCACGCCCGATGCGCAGCGCACGATGAACACCTTTTTGGGTGCGTCCCAATATCTGCCTGCATCGGTAATCGACAAATCGCTGATCGAAAGCGCGGCGATCTTGTATCTTGAAGGGTATTTGTGGGACCCTGAAGAACCACGTGCTGCCATGCGAACCGCCATTGATGTTGCGCGGGCGGCTGGTCGCAAGGTGGCTTTAACCTTATCAGACGCATTTGTGATTTCGCGTCATGGTCCTGATTTCCTGGCCGAAATGGACGCTGGCCGTATTGACATTTTATTCTCTAACGAAGTTGAAATCTGCGCGCTGAACAACAGCGATGATTTCGAAGCTTCGGTTGCCGCTATCGCCGCCAAGGTTCCATTGCTCGTCTGCACGCGCGGCGCACATGGCGCGATTGCCGTCGAAAATGGTGTACGGACGGAAGTTGGTGCTGAACCAGTGGCGCAGTTGGTCGATACCACAGGCGCAGGCGACCTGTTTGCGTCCGGTGTGTTTGCCGGCCTTGCGCAGGGGCGCCCAATGGCGGAATGCCTGACCATGGGTGCGGTGTGCGCAGCGGAAATCATCTCGCATTATGGCGCGCGGCCGGAAGCAGACATTGCGGATTTGGTTGCCAAGCGTTTACGTTAATCGCGTTTCTTGCGGAATAGGACCCGGTCTTCGGGGCCAAAGCCCCAGCGCCAGACGATCCAGCCATAAAGACCAAGAATTGCGGGAATACCGATTGTGAGTTCGACCCATTCAAATCGGGCGGGCACGCTGACGATAATGAATCCAAGCAGCGCAGCAGCGGCAACGGCAATAAGCAGCGGCCAGCGCCAGACACGGATATTCTGCCCAAGCAAATGCGACAGAAACCGGGATTTGATAAGCGACCCGATCCCAAGCGAGATCGTCAGGCCGCACGCCACCGCTGCCGCCTGATATAGGCCGACATGTTCAGGCTTAATGGGTAAATCGTCGACGAGTATGATCAGGCCAACACTCACCAATGCCTGTACCATGAGCATGCCGAGTGAGATCAAAAGATTTCGGTGGCGTGCCATATACACCAGGGCGGATTCGCTCACGACGGCGGTGGCGGCGGTAACCTCTGCGGCGAGCAAAAAGGCAAGCGCCATAGCGCCGCCAACAAATTGAGGGCCCACCAGCCCCATCACGGCCTCGCCCGGGATACCAAGCGCCAATGCAATCCCCGCCTGCGCCGCTATGATCCAAAAGCCGACTTGGCCCACTTGCCTGGCGATTTCCGCATAGTTTTGCGTCTGCAAATTGCGGGTAATGACTGGCCCCAAAATTGGGTCGAAACTGGTTTTCAACTTCTGCGGCAGGCTCGCGACTTGTTGCGCGACATAATAAATCCCGACGACGGCTGGCGCGGCGAACAAGCCCAATATGGCAAGGTCAAGTCGCCGGCTGCCCCATTCGGCTGCATCAGCAGCAGCGAGCGGCAGGTTGCGCCGCGCAATGCCAAACGAGCGCGTCGGGCTTGGGCGCCAGCCGCGCGGAAGGCCATAGCTGCGCCATAAGGGCCACAGCGCAAAGACCAATGCTGCCGCCAAAGAGGCGATATAAGCCAGGATCAGGCCATCGCGGGCGGAATAGAAATAAAATACACCCGCAGCGATGCTGATCGTCCAAGGCTCGACAACTGCACGTGCGCGTACGGTGGATAGGATGTCAAATTTATAGGCAAGCGCAGACAGCGCAATATCCGTCGCCACAATCGCAAAAATCGCCAGCGGCAAGAACCGATCAAACCCGTTGATGCCGCTATTGGGAAACATGAATTGCGGCAACGCGATCAAAAATGCAGCGCCCAGCGCCGAGGCGACCATCGCGGCGAGTAAGCAATCCGCGATGATATGGGCATGCGGCCGATCATCCCTGGACAGCAGCTCCGCAAGACCCCGGCGCAGGCCAAGCGACCCAAGCTGGGCTGCAAATTCAACGATCAAAATAGCATAAGCAAAGCGGCCAAGTGCCTCGGGACCATACAGCCGTCCTGCGATGAACAAGAATGGGATGCGCGCCGCCAGCCGCAGCACGAATCCAAAGACATTTGTACGACCGCCCTTGGCGAGCGCCTGAATGTCTTCTTCATCGGTTCTGGCTGTGGTCAAATGTAGTCCTTTGTGCGTGAACTAGCGGATTCAGGCCGAAGTTACCAGCTTTCGGACTTGAGTGGACGGGCCAATAACTCGGTCACTACGGCCTCCACGGTGGCTGTGCCAGCGAGTAACGCGCAAACGGCTGAAACGATTGGCATTTCGACAGACAGAGATGTGGCCGACTTCAAAAGCACTGGTGCCGTAAACGCGCCCTCGGCCACGGTCTTACGGTCGGCGAGCAGGTTTTGCGCAGTTCGTCCTTGTCCAAGACCCCGGCCCAAAGAGAAGTTTCGCGAGTTTTCCGAACTGCACGTCAGCACCAGATCGCCCAGCCCCGACAGCCCCGCAAGCGTTTCGGCTTTTGCACCGCGCGCAAGGCCATAACGCTGCATTTCGGCAAAGCCGCGCGCGATTAACGCAGCGCGCGCATTCAGGCCAAGGCCAGCGCCGTCGACTACGCCACAGGCAATGGCGAGCACATTTTTGACGGAGCCGCCAATTTCCGCGCCAACGACGTCATCGGACCAATAGGGACGGAAAGAAGGGGTGGCGATACTGCGCATCAGTGCCGAACCAAGCGCTGGGCTTGCGGTCGCAAGCGTCACGGCGGTTGGCTTTCCAGCCGCGACCTCATGCGCAAATGTAGGGCCGGAAAGCACAGCCAAAGGATTTTGCGGCCGCATATGCGCTGCGACGTCGGACACCAGCATTTGTGTGTCGGCCTCAATACCCTTGGCACATAGGATCATCGGCGCTTGCGTGTCGGGAAGTGCGGATAAAGTCGCGCGCACATGCTGCGCCGGCGTGACGATCAGCAACGCATCGCAATTGGCCATATGGGTAAGATCGGGTGTAGCTGCAATCTTTGGCGACAACGGCATTCCGGGCAGGAACAGGGTGTTTTCATGTTGGACGTTCACGCTGCGCACGACATCTTCTTCGCGGGCCCACAGCAAGACACCATCATGGATTTGTGCCATGACTGCCGCAAGCGCAGTGCCCCATGCGCCGCCACCGATGATGCCGACGGGATATCTGCCCACGCTCATGCTTTGACGCCTGCGCCGCGAGCGGGTGCGGCATGGGGGTCAAGCGGCCAGCGCGGCCGCGCGACAAAGTCCAGCCCGTCCGTTAGGCCCATACCAAACCGCTCTGCACCGGCCCAAGCGATCATAACGCCATTGTCGGTACACAACCACAAGGGCGGGGCGACAAAGCGCATCCCACGTTGCATAGCGAGCTTTTCCAGCATCTCACGGATTGGCACATTGGCCGCAACACCGCCAGCCACCACCAAGGCAGCAGGCGCATCAATGCGATCCAGCGTGTAGGTTATGCGGTCATAGAGGCAGTCGATGACCGCCAATTGGAACGACGCGGCGATATCCTGTATCCTATACCGGCCCGATTCATGCGCGCGAAGGACTGCGCTTTTCAAACCGGCAAAGGAGAAATGCGGTTCATCCGCGCCTTTTAGCGGCCTTGGCAGGGGCACGTTGTTGGCGTTGCCGATGGCGGCGGCGCGTTCGACCGCGGGCCCGCCAGGAAAGCCGAGACCCAAGATTTTCGCGGTCTTGTCAAACGCCTCGCCCACTGCATCATCGATGGTGGTCGCAAGACGGTTATAATCGCCAACGCCGTTGACGCGCAGCAACTGGCAATGGCCGCCCGACACAAGCAACAGCACATAGGGAAATTCCAGATCCGCATCGATAAGGCGGGGCGACAAGGCGTGGCCTTCAAGATGGTTGACGGCAATCAGCGGCTTACCCGATGCCATGGCGAGCGCCTTTGCCGTGACTAAACCTACCATCACGCCGCCAATAAGGCCCGGGCCAGCGGTCGCGGCAATGGCATCAACGTCGTTGAGGGCAAGTCCGGCATCGGCTAATGCCGTTTCGACCAAAGGCGTCATCAACTCGGCATGCGCGCGCGCCGCGATTTCGGGAACAACGCCGCCAAATGCGCGGTGATGATCCTCTTGCCCGGCCAAGGCATGGCTTAGGATTGTGCGATCGGACCGCACGATTGCCGCTGCGGTTTCGTCACAGCTTGATTCAAGACCCAGAATGATTGCCATATTGCTTTCCCATAGTTGGACGCGCCGCTATGAACAAGCCGCATGACATGTCCAATATTCACAGCCGAGCGGCCTTTACGCATCGGAACCCGTCGTTCTCCGCTGGCTTTGGCCCAGGCCGAGATGACCAAGGCGGCTATGAAAGCGGCGCATAATCTGCCCGATGACGCGGTGACGCTTGTTCCAATGCTGGCGACAGGCGACAAGATTCAGGACAGGCCGCTTGCCGATATTGGCGGGAAAGCGCTTTGGACCAAGGAGTTGGAACGCGCGCTGATCGATGATCAGATTGATATCGCCGTCCATTCGATGAAAGACGTCGAAACATGGCGCGCAGACATTTTTGTCATTTCTGCGATGCTGCCGCGCGCTGACGTTCATGACCGGCTGATTGGGGCTGCGTCGCTTGGTGATTTGAAGCAAGGCGCGCGTGTCGGAACGTCGAGCCCCAGGCGCGCGGCGCAGCTGCAACGGGTGCGGCCGGATTTACAGATTGTGCCATTGCGGGGCAATGTCGCGACCCGGCTTGCGCATATTGACGCAGGGGATGCCGATGCCACCCTGCTCGCCGCCGCAGGACTTGACCGTTTGGGTATGGCCGAGGTGGGCGCTGAACTATCGCTCGACGCGTTTTTGCCGGCCGCGTCGCAAGGCGCCGTCGGTATTGATCGATTGGCAAGCCGTGAAGACCTTTTCTTCATCACACAGGCAATTAACGACGCCGATACATTTGTTGCCGTTAATGCCGAGCGCGCGTTTCTCGCCGCTGTCGGGGGCAATTGCCATTCCCCGGTTGCCGCGCTGGCGCGGGTTGAAGGGACGCAGATCCGGCTGCGTGCCGAGATTTTCACGGCAAATGGGAGCGAACTGCAATCGGGCGAATGTCTGTATGCGATTGGTAGCGATGGCCCCGCGCAGCTTGCGCAGCAATTATTGGGCAAAGCGAGCGCGGAGCTGAGAGGCATTTTCGCATCGTGAAGCTATTGATTATCCGGCCGCAACCTGGGGCGGATGCGACTGCGCATCGCCTGCGCGTCGCGGGGCACGAGCCCATTCTCATGCCGTTGTTTTCCATCGAGCATCTGCCCGTGCAGCGCATCTCGGCAGATCGTTATGACGCGATATTGCTGACCAGCGGAAACGCCGTGCGCGCCGCATTAGAATTTCTGACCCATGACCATGCCAAGCCGGTTTATGCCGTGGGCAGCGCCACCGCCAGCGCACTGCACAGTTTGTCCGTGCCAGTTGCTAAAACCGGGTCTGAAGGCGTTGACACGCTGGTGTGGGGTGCCGTCGCCGACGGCCATCAACGCCTGTTATGGCTGGCAGGCGAAGATCATAGCCCCATTCCGCATATCCATGGTGTCAGTATCGACATTGAAATCGTTTACAGAAGTGCCACCGTCAGCACGCCAGATGACTTTGTGCGTCACGTAACCGATAGCGATGCCGTGATCCTACATTCGTCGCGCGCTGCCCGGCATTTTGCAGATCTGTGTGCTATCATGGGCTTGCCGCGCGCCGACGTCACGCTCGCGACATTTTCGAACGCTATTGCAAAGGCGTCCGGGGAGAATTGGGGGGCGATGATCATAGCCGACGCGCCCAATGATGCTGCATTGTTGAAAGCGATCCAAGGACAGTTTAAAGCCACGCATTGCAAAGACGAACGCGGCGCGGCTATTAAGGACTGATATGAGCGATTATCCAACGGCACCGCCCGCTTCGGCTGGCGGGATGAAATTCAAGCATTTCATGTTGCTGCTTCTTGTCGCCTTTACCGGCGGCGGGGCGGCGACATGGTGGCTGGCGGATAGCTTTGGTATTCTCGCGCCGTCGGCACATGAAACGGCGGAAGCAGAAAACATCGCTGATCCTTTGCCTTCGGGCAAAGTCACGCCCGCAATGCTGCCTGCCGACGGCATAACGGCGCAGGTCCAGGGCCAAACGGTTCCGGTTTATGTAACGGACCCCGCGATATCGGGTGACGCGGTGCGTGGTGAAGCGCTGCTGCTGACATTTGCCGTGCGCCGGACGCTCGATAATGGTGCATCCTTGGGATATCTGGCGGAACAGCTTCGGCTTCGCTTTGGCGCAACGCAGCCGCAGGCGGTTGCAACTATTATATCTGCAGCGCAGGCGCCGGTTACCATCGACAAACTGCAGACAGAGCTTAGCGGACTAGCGCCTTTATTGGTCTCTGGTAATCGCGATAATAACGTCTGGGAAACCGTAAAAGGCGAGCTGTCGCAGCTTTTTGTGCTGCGCCGGGATGACGGGTCGACGCGCACCCCCGAACAGCGCCTGATCCGCGCACAAGCGTTTGTTGAGGCGGGCAATCTGTCAGCGGCCATGTTGGAAGTCGCCGCGATGCCGGGTGCCTCTGCGGCTCAGTCGTGGATGATCCGCGCGAAACGCTATGCCGATGCCCGTAAGGCGCTTGATCGTTTGGAACAAATGGCCTTGATCCGCCCTGTGGTCTTGCCAGTAACCGTGCCAGCACCCGCGCCGTCGCCCGCCGTCGGGGCTTCGGCAGTGCCGTGACGCGCATCCGTTCCCTTTGCGCCTTCCTCCAGTACCGAAACATCGCCGGGTTTGATTGCTGACCCGCATATTATCGGGCGCATCGCACAGAATATTTGGGATTAGAGCAATTGGCACGATGATTGCTGCCTTCGGACTATCAAATCCGAGGGAATGTTTATGCTTAGCCTATTGTTGATAATGTCCGCTGCCGCGCCAGTCCAGTTTGAAGACCTAGCGCTTCTCGACAAGAATATTCAGATGCATGCCAATGCAGAGCCAGTGGACAAAAGGCTGAAGCTCGCAAAATGTTCCGATGCACCGATCATCATGCCAGCGGTTGACGGGGTTGTTGTGGTGCGGTGTCCGGCCATTGGCTGGCGGTTGCGTGTGCCCGTGCGCGCGACCAATGCGATGGATGAAGGCGCTGCCATCGTTATCCGCAAAGGCGATGTAATTGAATGTATTACAACTGGGCCGGGCTTTGCCGTATCTGCACAAATGATCGCGTTGGATGATGCCAGAATTGGCCAATCCTTGCGTGTCAAATCGCTGACATCGCCCACGCCGATGACCGCCACGGCCAAAGCGCGCGGGCTGGCCATATTTTAATATTAAAGAGAATGAACAATCTGCCGTTTTTACTCCCGTTGCTGCTGTCAGATTTCCGACAGCAAAGCGGAAAGGGATAAACATGGTTGATTCGGTCACGTCAAAACCGCCCATATTGGCTGGTGTTGGGCAAAAGATGGCTTCGGACATTCCAAAGTTACGCCCAGAGAAAATACAAAATATTCAACCCATCGCGCAAAATATAAGTCTTGCGAGCGCGCTTGCCCAAAAAGGTCCCCCATTTGATGCCGCACGGATCGCGTCGTTGAAAGAAGCGATCGCCAGCGGCAACTACCGTATTGATCTGGGCGCTATTGCAGATGGCGTCATCCGTTTCGGATCGAAAAGCCCGGGCTGATTTCATGATCGACCGCATCATTGCTCGCCAGGCCGATCTTATCGCGGCGCTGGATGCGTTTGATGCCGACGCTGTTCTTGTCGCGTCGCGCGCGTTGGCTGAGGTGCTGGCGGTGTTGCCTCAGGACGAGGAGGCTGTCGATCCCGGAAAATTGGCATATGGCATGAAACAGGCAGAGGCAGCGCGTATCCGGGTCAAATATCTGACGGCATGGAACCGCCAGAAAATTGACCGATTGGCGGAATTACGGGGCCAATCATCGCCGCATACCTACACAGACCGACCGCGATAGCGCGTAAATACATCGTTTTTTTCATTTGGCATGAGCGTTGCTGTAGTCAGGGCATGAACACAAAGACGCCCTCATGACTGGCCCCATTACCGCAACCGCGACGCAGCAGCGCGTGACGTCGGCGATCGCCAATGCTTCGGCGCGTACGGGCGTTGGCTTTGAGTATCTGATGGATCAGGCGCAACTTGAGAGCCGCATGCGGCCAGATGCCCGTGCCCAGACATCCAGCGCCACTGGACTGTATCAGTTTACCAACCAGACCTGGCTTGCCACGCTGAAACAGCATGGCCCTGCGCATGGGCTTGATTGGGCATCGGGCGCAATCACGCAAAACCGCAACGGCGCCTTTACGGTAGCTGACCCCGATATGCGTGCCCAGATCCTGGGCCTGCGCACGCACCCTGAAACGGCGGCGGTCATGGCCGCTGAACTGGCGTCGGATAACAATGATTATCTACAATCGCGTATGCAGGGCGACCCGGAAGCGGTTGACCTTTATCTTGCCCATTTTCTGGGGGCAAAAGGTGCAGGCGACTTTCTGGCGGCGATGCAGACCGACCCAAATCAGGCCGCTGCGCCCCTGTTTCCATCCGCCGCAGCGGCGAACAGGTCGATATTCTATCGTCCGGACGGTGCGCAACGCAGTCTGATCGAAATCCGCGACGGTTTTTCTGCGAAAATGGCCGCAGCCCGGTCAGGTGGCCAAATGCCGCCAAGCATACAGCAGCATTTTGCAACACAGGCGGTTCGCCGCGCGCCCTTGGCCATGGCCGAGATGGAAAAAATGCCCAAGGGCCTTGATCTTGATTTTGCCCGCAGGACGTATCAGCGTCTGTCTGGGGTCACGGCATGATGCGCAACCCTGTGTTCGCCGTGCCGATGGCGGTGCTGAAGGGCAACGCCTTGCCCGTGGCCATATTGTTGCTGGTCATGTTGATGATCGTTCCGGTCCCTGCGGTGTTGCTGGATGTTGGCTTCATCGTGAATATCATGATCAGCCTGTCCGTTCTGATGGTCGCGATGAACGTGGCAAAGCCGCTGGATTTTTCGTCTTTTCCAACCGTGTTGCTGCTGGCGACTATTTTTCGCCTCGCGTTGAACGTCGCCTCCACGCGCGTGGTGCTCGTCGATGGCCATAATGGTCCGGCGGCGGCAGGGCATGTGATTGAGGCGTTTGGTGCCTTCCTGATTGGCGGCGATTATATCGTCGGCCTGTTCGTGTTCGCGGTGCTGATGATTATCAATCTGGTCGTCATCACGAAAGGTGCCGGCCGTGTTTCCGAGGTTTCGGCACGCTTCACGCTCGATGCCTTGCCCGGCAAGCAGATGGCGATTGATGCGGACTTGAATGCAGGCCTGCTCACCCCAGACGAAGCGAAGGCCCGCCGTCAAGAGGTTGCAACCGAGGCCGATTTTTACGGGTCGATGGACGGCGCGTCCAAATTCGTAAAAGGCGACGCTGTTGCTGGGCTGCTCATTTTATTCGTCAACATTTTCGGCGGTCTCATCTTGGGCATGGTCAGCCATGGCCTGAGCTTTAGCGAGGCTGCGCAAACGTACATCATGCTTGCCGTTGGTGATGCGTTGGTGGCGCAGGTGCCTGCGTTATTGTTATCCATTGCAGCAGCAGCCATTGTCACACGGGTATCGTCGCCGCTTGATCTTGCAGGCCAGATATCAAGCCAATTTGGCTTCTCACGCGCTTGGGGGCCTGTTGCAGGCATCTTGATGTTGCTGGGCATGGTTCCGGCCATGCCGCAGCTCGTCGTGCTTCCTGCGGCTGCGGTGGCGGGGGCAATCTATTGGACATTACGCAAGGCGGAAAAGGCACCATTGCGTGTGGTCGAACCGATCACGGATGCGGCACCAAGTCACCTGATCGAATGGCATGAAGTCGCGGACGTCGCTCCCATCACGCTTGACCTTGGCTATGGACTTGTAAGCTTGGTCGACGAACGCAAGGGCGCAGCTTTGATGGGTCGCGTGACTGCTATCCGTCGCCAATTGTCGCGTGAATTCGGCTTTGTCATGCCCATGGTCAAGGTCGCCGATGACTTGTCCTTGCCCGGCAACGCGTATCAAATTCGCATATCGGGCGTGTTGGTAGGCGAAGATCAGGCTTGGGCGAATGAATTATTGGCTCTCGATTCCGGCGACTGTCTCGAGGGCATAACTGGGCGCGCGGTCAAGGACCCGAGCTTTGGCCTGGATGCCCTTTGGATCGCAGAGCGCGACCGCACCGATGCCGTCGCGGCGGGCTACACCGTTGTGGACCCGGCCACCGTCATTGCCACGCATTTGAACCAATTGGTCAGCACGTCGGCGGCGGAGCTGTTCGGCATGGATGATGCGCAAGCGTTGATTAACAATCTCAAGGAAAGCTACCCGCAACTCGCCGCTGGTCTCACGCCTATGCCTTATACGCTGGCGGCGGTTACGACCTTGTGCCGGGCGCTGCTGGCCGAGCGGGTGCCGTTGCGCGATTTCCGACGCATTGCCGAAGCCATGGTCGACCTCGCCCCGCGCAATCTGGAGATGAACGAGTTGGTCGAGGCGGTCCGGCAAAGGCTTGGCGGATTGATTGTCCAAACCATTGTGCCTGTCAAAATGCCGCTGCCCGCGATTACCTTTGACAGCGCGTTGGAATCGCTTCTGGTCCAGTCGGTCCAATCGGCCCCGCAGGCAAGCTGGCCGTTTGAACCAGAGCTCGCACGCCGGATCATTTCGGTGATTGATGAGGCGGTGCAACCCATGCTCGTCGCCGCGCGCAGCTTTGCCATCATCACCTCACCATTGTGCCGCGCGGCCGTCGGACGATTGTTGCGCGCACAATATAGCGACGTTGCGGTTCTGTCCTTCCTCGAAATCCCTGAAACCAAAAAAGTCGAAGTCATCGCCGTGGTTGGCGGCATCGGGCAACTGCCCGAACCTGATGCACCGCAAGAAATTGGAGAACCTTATGCTGATTGAAGCTCGAAATGCTTATGCCACCCCGCAAACGGTGCATCCGGCGCAACTGGTTGAGGCGCATAGCGCGTTGGTGCGCCGGATCGCGTGGCATGTGCACAGCCGCATGTCGTCGGCAATTGAGGTGGAAGATCTGATCCAGATCGGCCTCGTCGCGCTGGTTGAGGCGGCGCAGAATTTTGAAGACCGGGGCATTGCATTTGCGCCTTATGCGGCAACGCGCATTCGCGGCAATATGGTCGATGCGTTGCGCCGTGATGCGCGCATGGGCCGGGCAGGCATGGCCAACCGCCGGTACCTGGCGGGTATCCGTGCGCGGTTTGAACAAGAAAATATGCGCGCCCCAAATGATGCCGAAATGGCGGCGGCGGCGGGGCTTGATCCTGCGGCCTATCACAACATGGTCGCGTCAACGCAGCCGGTGGGGCAGGAATCGATTGAAGACAGCTATTCGGACCATGACATGTGGTTTGCCGATATGTCAGAAGCGGCGGACACAATGCTGGAAAAGGCGCAATTGCGTGCGGCGTTGGTGGAAAACCTCTCCAAACTGTCCGAGCGTGAGGCGCTTATTCTCCAACTATATTTTGTCGAGGAATTGAACCTTGATGAAATCGGTGAGACCTTGGGCGTCGGTGCGGCGCGGGTGTGCCAGATTAAGAAAGCTGCACTCGACAAGATGAAGATGATGATGATGGATTAAGAGGCCTTGCGCCGGATTGGCACCGGAATGTTACAAATATCCGCGCCGCCCGCTGGCACATTAAAAAACGGGTCGCGCCGGTTGGCGCGTGCGTCGGCATAAGCCGCAAAACTTGCGCTATCGGTGTTGAGATATTCGAACGCAGGCACGTCCTTCACGTCATTACCCAGCCGGACTGACAGGATCGGCACGCGCTCCCCTTCCGTCTCGTAAAAACCAAGCGCGCCGGTGCCGCGCGGCAGGCTCGACATATGTTCAATGCCTTTGATCACGCGGCCAACAAGCGCGATATTGCGATCCAAGTGCCGCGGGGCGTGGCCGATGACAGTGTAAAGTTCAGCGCCTGTTCCGGTATCGGGTGATAAGTTGCGGCCAACGCCGACCATGCCGTAGCAGTGGGTTGGCCAAGTCCCACCCAGTTCGTCGCCAGCGATCTGCCAACCCCTTAGGTGTGTTGCCCAATCGGCATAATTGTCTTTCGGACCCTTAACCTTAAGCACAACGGATTGGCCGTCATGATATGGCTGGACCCGATAAGAACGCTGGTCAACTAACGCCAAACCTTCCGGCAAAGTTTTCTTCTCGGTCGCGTCGCCCCATTGCACGACATAATTGTCCTGCACGCGGTTGATGCTCGTGCCGTCCCAAAATTTGGCCGCCGCCAGCTTGCGGATATTGCCGACCCAGCCTTGGCCGAAGGGTTCAGGGATTAACTGGATGACCACGCGGCGCGGTCTGCCTTTCGAATCGGGCGCGAGGTCTATGATCATCAGGTCCGACGATTCAATGGCCACCCATTCGTCCGCCTTGGCCGCAGCGACAATTTCCGACGGCGCAGGGAAGGTTTTGGCCTCCTGCGCCAAAAGCGGGAGTGACGCGCATAAAGCGGCGATGGCGACCAAAGGCAGATATCTTTTCATCAGATGCAGTATGGCAAATCACTGTGCCTTGCGAAAGCGCAAAGGAGCGGCTAGGGGCGTGCGTCCCCAAGGGGAATGCGGAGACGTGGCCGAGTGGTCGAAGGCGCACGCCTGGAAAGTGTGTATAGGGGTGACTCTATCGTGGGTTCGAATCCCACCGTCTCCGCCAGTTTTTCAATACTGACGCATTTGTCACTGAAATTCCCTAAATCACCCCTCCCCTTTAGGGGAGGGGAGCGCAGCAGCTCTGTCCCCCGGACAGAGCCAAAAGCCGCGCTGGGTGGGGCCTGTCGGCGTTGCGCAAACCTATATGCCCCACCCCAACCCCTCCCCTGAAGGGGAGGGGCTTAAATTCGCAATATGCACCGCAGCAAGATTATTTCGGCGATGACGCACCTGCCACCGGAATTCTAAGTTTACAAACATATACGGAAAACGCGGTATTTCTGTAAACTTACCTCGACTTTGCGAGGTTGGCTTACCGGCTACGAAAGCCGGGCTGGGGTTGAACCGTTTCAAAGAGCCGGTCGCCCAACAATTGCGGACGTGGAGCACGGAATCTCAAAACAAATCCTACATTGCAAGCGAAACCTATTTCGGGGTTATCGCAATTGTCACCGGAATTGAAGGCGAAATAACTCCTCCCCGGCACGGGGGAGCCGAAGGCGTTGCGGAGCAACAGCGGGACCATGCGAAGCATGGGGGAGGGGCACCCGCCGGGTGTCGCAATCTCGCGGTCATGCCCGGTCGAAACGCTGCGCCAATATAATCCCACGCAGAGGCGCAGAGGCGCAAAGAAGGTGTGGCCCGATCCGTCATAATGCAAACCTATTTCAGGGATCACGCACCTGTCACCGGAATACCGCTTTATCGATAGACGACATCGGCCCCGGCCTGCGCCGGGGCGACGGGGGGTGTTGCGCGAAACGGCGCGGCTTACCCCGTCGTAAACTTCAGGCCAATCCACAAGATGCGCGGTGTTCCAAGGTCGATGGAACTGTCGACCTTGCGGGTTACGACAGCTTCGTTGAAGATATTCTCGACACGGGCCGTCAAGGCGATCTGACGCGTTATCGGCACTTGTGCAAAGCCGTCAAATGTCAATGCGGAGGGCAAGATGTTGCTTTCCAGATCATCCTCAAACTGCGCGCCGATATAGCGGGCGGTTGCAGAGAATATTGCGCCTGCATTTGGCGTCCAACGCACATTTGCGTTGGCGGCATGACGCGGGCTTTGCGCCGGGGACAGGCCGTTGAGTGCGGACGCGCTGCCAGAGGCGCGCACTTTGCTATCGCTATATGCGTAGGAGCCGGAAAGCGCGACGTCGCCAAAAACGGCTTCACCCGACAGCTCAAGTCCCTTGGCCACGACCGCATCAACATTGCCGCGCTGACGCAGATTGGGACCGATGGTGATATTGGCGATGGCATCGTTCAGGCGGTTGTAGAACAATGTCGCGCCAAAGGAGATGCCATTGGCCGGACGCAGGTCAAAGCCCGCCTCAACACCGCGCAGTTTTTCAACGTCTAATGCAGCATTGGCGCGGGTGGCGACGGGGAACACAGTAAAAGGGCGGTAAAGCTCATTCAGCGTGGGCAAGCGAAAGCCGGTATAGGCCGCCGCGCGCACGGCAAAGTCATCGCGCGCCGCGAAAAGCGCGCCGACACGCGCGCTTGTTTTCCAATTTGCACGGTCGGCAAAATTGTCATCGCGAATGACATTGCCATTTGCGCTGCGCTCGGCAAAAAAGCCGTTGTTTATTGTCCAACGGTCGGCGCGCAGGCCAGCGGTCAACGTCAATGCGCCCAGTTTCCAGTCATTTTCCGCAAACACGCCAAAGGTCGCATTATGGCCGCCCGCGTTACGGCGTGCGGTCACTAGCCCGGTGACTTGGCTATAGGCATCTTCAAACAATTCGCCTTCGGCCAAGCGGATATCCGCGCCGATGCGCAATGGATGGTCGCTGCCAACGGGCGGACGGACTTCGATTTTGCCGCCAAGGCCCGTGGAGGGCGTATTGCGTTGGTCCAGCGTCTTGCGCAAGGACGTGGCGCTGATCACGACGTTGGTGAAATTGCGCCCCTGCACATAAGCCA
This sequence comes from Sphingorhabdus sp., assembly GCF_050921905.1. Taxonomy (NCBI): domain Bacteria; kingdom Pseudomonadati; phylum Pseudomonadota; class Alphaproteobacteria; order Sphingomonadales; family Sphingorhabdaceae; genus Sphingorhabdus; species Sphingorhabdus sp. The sequence goes on from NZ_CP050888.1 coordinate 2,245,039, forward strand.
ATGCGTCGATTTGCCAGCGGCCTTGCGACACGATGCGGATGCTGGCGTCTTGCCCTTCGGAGCTGCTGTCCGCGCCGGCAAAGCGCAAGGTCCGATTGTCTTGGAAGAGCAATCCGCGAAATTGCATCTCCACAGCATCGGCCAAGGGTGCAACCGCGCGCAGGCCAGTGGACCAGCTATCATAAGCCGCGCGCACATCGCTTGATTGTCGTGTCGCAGATGGTGCAGTGAAGAAGCCGTCGCCGCGGTCCCAGCGACCCGAAAGGCTTACAAAGCCAGCTTTAAGGTCGGTCGTGAGGCCCGCCGACAATTCGCTGGCATGGTCGCTGCCGTAAAAGGCCGAAAGCGATGCGTCGGACAAGTCGTCAGGCCCGGCGCTGTTCAGCTCAATCGTGCCGGCCACTGCGCCTGCCCCAAAGGCACCATTGCCGCCGCCGCGTGTCACGCGGACAAAGGACAGGCGTTCCGGCGCAATCGCGCTAAACGGAATATAGCCGAAAAACGGGTCGGCTTGCGGCACGCCGTCCAGCAATATCAGCGTCCGGCTGGAGGCATTGCCGCCAAGCGCGCGCAAGGTTGCGCCTTGGGCAGAAGGGTTGGCCGAACGGCTGTCGGAACGGCGGAACTGCTGAAAACCTGCGACATCGGCAAGGATGTTTTCGATGCGTCCCGATGCCTCGCTGGTCAGGCGCGCGCGGTCGATTTCAACCGAGCCATAAGCGGGATCACTTTTGGTCTGATCAAGGCCCTTACCCTTTACGACAATGATGGGTTCGGCGGCGTCTTGCGCATAAGCGGCAGGTGCACCAATGGCGATTGCCACGCATGAGGTCCGGGCCAAAAGGGTAAACATGTGTGTTCCTGATGTGTGAAGAAGACGGATATTAGGGTCAGGACCACTTAAATCCACCTTCGCGGTTTGAGGCCATTTTGTTCAGTGCTAGGCGGCAAGCGCCGGACTTAGTGGTTCTAAGTCCAAGCTTGCCAACGTGGCAATGGACAAAATGGGTCAAATCCGAAGGACGTCAAAATGGCTTCGATCTCAAAGCAAAATGCCCTTGCAGGCAGAATGACTGCCTGCGGCGGCCATTTTCCTTCGATATCTTTGCCATTTTGACGCCGCGAAGGTGGATTTAAGTGGTCCTGACCCTAAGCGTTGCCTTACCCATATATGCGCTGGCCGCTATTTTTGAACTATAATAGGCCATGGTTGCAATAATGTAATGATACGCGCAAGGCACGCGGACGGAATCAGGAGAAGATATATGCGTCACATCGATCATTTCATCGGCGGTGGCACCGGCACAAGCTCGGCGCGTTTTGGCGATATTATGGACCCGAATAATGGCGGCGTTCAAGCGCGCGTGGCCTTGGGTGACGCAAATATACTTGAACGTGCGGTGCAAGCGGCATTGGCGGCACAGCCAGCCTGGGCGATGACCAACCCACAGCGCCGTGCGCGCGTGATGTTCGAATTCAAGCGCTTGGTTGAGGCCAATATGGACGACCTGGCGCATATGTTATCGAGCGAGCACGGCAAGGTCATTGCGGACTCAAAGGGCGACATTCAGCGCGGGTTGGAAGTCATCGAATTTTGCTGCGGCATCCCGCATGTGCTGAAGGGTGAATATAGCCAAGGCGCAGGCCCCGGCATTGATGTGTATTCGATGCGTCAGCCCATTGGCATTGGCGCAGGCATTACCCCGTTCAACTTTCCTGGCATGATCCCTTTGTGGATGTGCGGCCCCGCCATCGCGACGGGCAATGCGTTCATTATCAAACCAAGCGAGCGTGACCCAAGCGTGCCTGTGCGCTTTGCGGAACTGTTTATCGAAGCTGGTTTGCCCGAAGGCATCTGCCAAGTCGTGCATGGTGATAAGGAAATGGTCGATGCCATTCTTGATCACCCAGCCATCGGCGCGGTCAGCTTTGTCGGCTCGTCCGACATTGCGCATTATGTCTACAATCGCGGCGTTGCCAACGGTAAGCGTGTGCAGGCCATGGGCGGCGCGAAGAATCATGGCATTGTCATGCCCGATGCTGACCTTGACCAAGTCGTGAACGATCTTGCAGGCGCGGCTTTTGGTTCGGCTGGTGAACGCTGCATGGCGCTGCCTGTCGTGGTCCCGGTGGGCGACGAAACCGCCGAGCGATTGAAGGCCAAACTCATTCCCGCGATCGAAGCATTGCGCGTGGGCATCTCAACCGATGCCGAGGCGCATTACGGCCCGGTTGTCACCGCGCAGCATAAGGCAAAGGTTGAAGGCTGGATCCAAACCTGCGTTGACGAAGGCGGCGAGCTGATCATCGATGGCCGCGGGTTCAAACTTCAGGGTCATGAAGAAGGTTACTTCATTGGACCAACCTTGTTCGACCATGTCACCACCGACATGGAAAGCTACAAGGAAGAAATCTTCGGCCCCGTGCTTCAAATCGTTCGCGCCGCAAATTTTGAAGAAGCCTTGGCGCTTCCGTCGAAGCACCAATATGGCAATGGCGTTGCGATCTTCACGCGCAATGGCCACGCAGCTCGCGAGTTCGCCGCGCGGGTCAATGTCGGCATGGTCGGGATTAACGTGCCGATCCCCGTGCCGGTTGCCTATCACAGCTTTGGCGGCTGGAAGCGGTCTGCCTTTGGCGACACCAACCAGCACGGCATGGAAGGCGTGAAGTTCTGGACCAAGGTGAAGACAATCACCCAGCGTTGGCCAGATGGATCGCCTGATGGCGGCAATGCCTTCGTCATTCCTACAATGGGGTAAAGCACATGAAAGTGGCGTTTATCGGGCTTGGCAATATGGGTGGCGGCATGGCTGCCAACCTTGTGAAGGCGGGGCATGCGGTGAATGCCTTTGACCTGTCGGGCGAGGCGCTGGCGCGTGCGCGGGATAATGGGTGTGCGACCTTTACGTCAGTACGCGAAGCGGTCGATGGCGTGGACGCTGTCGTATCGATGCTGCCAAACGGCAAAATCGTGGCCAGCGTGTTTGAGACGGACGTCTTGGGCCACGCACCCAAAGGTGCGATATTGCTCGATTGTTCAACGATTGACGTTGGCACTGCGCGCAGCGTGACGGCGGATGCTGTCGCGGCGGGCTATGACATGGTTGATGCACCCGTTTCAGGCGGGATAGCGGCTGCCAATGGGGGCACTTTGACCTTCATGGTGGGCGGCACGGATACCGCCTTTGCGCGTGCGGAACCGATTTTATCAGCGATGGGCAAGGCGGTCATTCATGCTGGTGCGTCCGGCGCGGGGCAGGCGGCGAAAATCTGCAACAATATGCTGCTTGGCGCGTCGATGATTGCGACCTGTGAAACCTTTGCCATGGCCGAAAAGCTGGGGCTGAACCTTCAGACCTTTTTCGACATATCGTCGAAAGCCTCCGGCCAGAATTGGTCGATGACAAATTATTGTCCGGTTCCGGGTGTTGGGCCAACGACGCCTGCCGATAATGATTATCAGGGCGGGTTTGCTACAGCGCTCATGCTCAAGGATCTGAAGCTGGCGATGGAGGCCGCAAGCTTGGTGGGCGCAGATGTGCCGATGGGCGAACGCGCGGCGGAACTATATGCGCAATTTGACAAGGCGGGAAATGGTGGCCTCGATTTTTCAGCAATCATCCAAACCCTGAAAGACCAAGCGTAAAACGCACGTCGCTGGAATGCTTGGAGCAGCAGGATTGCAAAGCCTGCAGAAAACATATTAGGACTGCTGCCAGTTCCTTCATCACTCGACAACCGGCAAACGCGCCGAACCTTAAAAATTAGGAGTTGCCCGTGCAATCAGTGACCACGCAGAAATTTGACGACGTCCTTGTGGTGATTGTCGACAATCCCCCCGTGAACGCATTGTCTTGGCATGTCCGTCAGGGGCTGAACGACAGTTTTGAACAGGGACTTTCGGATGATAATGTAAAGGCCCTTGTGCTGCGCTGTGCAGGATCGACCTTTATCGCAGGCGCCGACATCACAGAATTTGGCAAAGCCCCGCAAGGTCCGGATTTCAACGCCGTGTTGAACATGATTGAAGCTGCCGGCAAACCTGTTGTGGCTGCCATTCATGGCACGGCGCTTGGCGGGGGTCTGGAAACCGCCTTGGTGTGCCATTACCGCATCGCTGTGCCCTCCGCGCGGCTTGGGGTGCCAGAGGTCAAGCTTGGCCTGCTACCGGGGGCTGGAGGGACGCAAAGGCTGCCGCGCGTCGTGGGCGTCGAAGCTGCCGCCACCATGTGTTCGCTTGGCGAACCTCTGTCTGCGACGAAGGCGGCTTCGATTGGCTTGGTCGACCGCTTGGCTGGTGAAGACAGCCTAACCGACGACGCGATTGCCTATGCGCGCGAATTGATCGCTATCGGCCCACGACCAACGCGTGATCGTCCGCTGGGTGGTGATATTGGGATCATTGAACAATTGAAGGCGGCCAATGCCAAGAAGTGGAAAGGCTTTGATGCGCCTTATGCCAATCTTGCCTGTGTCGAGGCGGCAACGCGGTTGCCCTTTGACGAAGGCATGCAGTTCGAACGCGCAGAGTTTGTGAAGCTGATGGGTGGATCGCAATCTGCGGCCCAGCGCCACATGTTCTTTGCCGAACGCCAGGCCGCAAAGATTGACGGGTTGGCCAAAGACATTGCTTTGCGTGATATCAAGAAAGTCGGCGTGATTGGCGCAGGGACCATGGGCGGCGGGATTTCGATGAATTTCCTGTCTAAGGGCATCGCCGTGACCATCGTCGAAATGGTGCAGGAAAATCTGGACCGCGGCGTTGGCGTCATCCGCAAAAATTATGAAAACAGCGCCGCCAAGGGACGCTTCTCGCCCGAGCATGTTGAAGAAATGATGGCCTTGCTGACGCCGTCATTGACACTCGATGATCTGGCCGACTGCGATCTTGTCATCGAAGCCGTGTACGAAAGCATGGACGTTAAAAAAGAGGTGTTTGGAAAGCTGGACACTATTTGCAAGCCCGGCGCGATTCTTGCGTCGAATACATCCTATCTCGACATTGACGAAATTGCCGCCAGCACATCGCGTCCGCAAGATGTCGTCGGCATGCATTTCTTCTCGCCTGCCAATGTCATGAAATTGCTGGAGGTCGTGCGCGGCGACAAAACCGAGCCGGACGTGCTTGCCACCGCCATGGCGATTGGCAAGAAAATCGGTAAGGTCGCGGTGGTTGCAGGCGTCTGCCATGGCTTTATCGGGAACCGGATGCTGTCCACGCGTCAGCAGCCAGCGATGCAATTGCTGTTGGAGGGGGCAACGCCCGCACAGATCGACAAGGTGCATACCGATTTCGGCATGCCCATGGGACCGTTTCAGATGAGCGATCTGGCTGGACTGGATATTGGTTGGCACCGTGACCCGTCAAGGGTCGAAACCATCCGCGATGCGCTGTGTGCGGCCGGCCGTTTTGGTCAGAAGAACAGCAAGGGCTTTTACGATTATGATGAAAAACGTGTGGGCACGCCAAGTGCCGAGGCGTTGGCGATCATTGAGGAATTTCGCGCTACTTCAAACCTGCCGAAGCGCGAAATCAGTGACCAGGAAATCGTCGAACGCACGCTCTACCCGATGGTCAATGAAGGCTATAAAATCCTCGAAGAAGGCAAAGCCCAGCGCGCGTCCGACATCGATGTGGTCTGGATCTATGGCTATGGCTGGCCAATCTATCGCGGCGGCCCCATGTTCTGGGGCGATTTGGAAGGCGCAGGCAAAATCGTGGAAGCGCTTGAGCGGCATGGCGTCAAGGTGGCAGAGAGCTTGAAAGCCAAAGCCTGATAACTGCGGTAACACGCCCGGCGTCAACGACGCGCCGGGTGGCGTTTCGGGGTTGCGAGGGGGTCAGGCCCTGGACGACACCAAAGCTGCGTCGGAGGCCCACACAGCCCAGTTTCTGGGTACGCGAATCGGTGCCGTTAGGAGCAGTCGAGGAAGCAAGGCCAAATCATTGGAAATGAATTTTCATCGCGATTTGCGCGGGTAATGGCCGTTACACCATTGAAAAATATGGTGGGCGCTAACGGGCTCGAACCGCTGACCCTCTCGGTGTAAACGAGATGCTCTACCAACTGAGCTAAGCGCCCCTCTCGGGAGACGGGCATTTGCCAAAGTGAATCACATTTGGCAAGGCCATTTAAATGATTGGCGAAGAGCGCGCGCTGATCGCTGCAAAATAATCATCCATTTTTGCCGATGTTTCGGCGGAAAGCTCAATGAATACACGCCGAGCGTCGGCCGGGTCCTGACGCCGCAACACCATACCGCTTTCGGTCATGGCGGATATCCATCGCAATGCGGTGGTTGGCGGAACTGCGGCGGCGATACAAAGGCTAGATACCGATACGCGCTGTCCCTCTTGTGCGGCTGCTTTGAGATCAAGCAGGATATCCCATGCAGGATCCGCGAATAGGTCAGGCGGAAAAAACCGTTCGCGCAACCGGCGCAGCTTTATGATTTCACGCAGGCTTGGCTTCGCTGCGGCATCATTGGCGACCGGAATCTCGCTCGGAAATCCTTGAAAGCCACCAAATGGCGCGGCTCTAAAGGAGATCGATTTATCTTTTATTGTGTCCTTCAGTTCGGAATCGGCCATGCGCGCCAGCGTTCGGGCGAATTCGGCCAACTCGTCGCTGATCCGGTGTAGCGATCTAAATTCTACTTCCTGGTCCCTGTCATACAGTCGATCCATGCTATTCCGTCCAAATGCCCCCGCCAAAACTGGCATTGCTTCGACGTCATCTGCATCGACCAGAAAGTGACATTGGCCGTGCGGAAGCGCCGCATAAATTACTTCCAGCGACTCCATCTTGGACCAGATCAATGCAGTGCTGCGATGTGTTTGGAGATAAAGCGTTATCCGCGATACGGTATCGCTGAGCCTGTCCGTTTCGGAGGAAAGGTCGATCAGCAGAAAATCTGCGGGTTGCGTATCGTCCATTAGCAAGGGCGTATAACCGGCCAATGTTGCCAGCCGCGCAAGCTTGGTATCCCGCTCCAATGACCCGCCGGAGATCATCGCAATGCGTCCATTTTGGCCCGTGGCGGGGTGAGGTGAGATGTCTGGCATAATCTTTTGAACAAATGCCTGATAAGATTATACTTTTGCGAACGCACGAAAAAACGACGCCGAATATGTAAAACTTACCTCCATATTGGAGGAGACAGTTTTGGCGAACAGGAGGTTTGCTTGCGCGGCGCGATGCGCTATCCCCGTTTTCATGAAGCGCCAGAATGGCAGCAGCATGACCCAGAGGAGCAAAATTAGGTGAGAAGACAGCACATCATAATGAGCGCAGCGGCGCTTTTATTGTCAGGAGTATCAATGACAGCGGTTGCACAAGCAAAGGAAATGAATGCTGGCCAGGCTGCGAATGAACCCGCCTTGCTGCAGGAATGGACTGGCCCTTATGACGGTGTGCCGCCATGGGATCAGGTTAAAGTGTCGCAATTTCCGGCTGCATTCCAAGCCGCGATGGATGCATCAAAGGCCGAATTTGAAGCCATGCTTGCAAAGCCCGAGGCCATTAGCTTTGACAATACGATCACTGCCAGCGAGCTGTCGGGTGACGAAATTGGCCGGTTATTCTCCATATGGGGCGTCCATTCGTCTAACTTGTCCAGCCCTGAAGTGCGCAAAATTCAGGCCGAGTGGGAGCCGAAGTTGAGTGCGTTCTTCTCCGAATTGTCGCTGGATGCGCGTTATTTCCAGCGCGTAAAATATTTATATGATCAGCGCGCCAATCTGGGTCTCAATGCACAGCAGATGCGGTTGTTGGAGCGGACCTATGACGGCTTGGTCCGGAATGGCGCGATGCTTGATGCAGCACAGAAAGCGCAAGTCATCCGCATTGAGACCGACCTGTCGAGCAAGTTTTCCGCTTTTTCTGACAAGGTGCTTGCTGATGAGGAAACCTTCATTCTGATAACGCAAAAGGCCGATTTGGCTGGCCTACCGGAAAGTTTTGTCGCGTCGTTGCAAGCCGCGGCGAAGGCGAAAGGCCAGAGCGGATGGGCCGTCGTCAACACCCGTTCAGCGGTACAGCCATTCCTCGAAAACGCGACTCGTCGTGATTTGCGCGAAAAAGTCTGGCGTGCTTTCACCAAGCGTGGCGATAATAAGAATGCCAATGACACGAACGCGACCATCGCCGAAATCCTGAAACTGCGTCAACAGCGCGCCGAAATTTTGGGTTTTGCCACCCATGCGCATTACCGGATGGCCGATACCATGGCGCAGGACCCGAATCAGGCGATGGACCTGATGATGAAGGTTTGGCCCGCCGCAGTGGCGCGCGTGCGCGAAGAAGTCGCGGATATGCAGGCAATCGCCAATGCGGACAACATTACCATCGCGCCATGGGATTATCGCTTCTACGCCGAAAAAGTGCGCAAGGCGAAATATGACCTCGATCAAGAAGCGGTAAAGCCGTATTTCCAATTGGATAATATGGTCGCCGCGATGTTTGATGCCGCAGGCAAATTATACGGCATGAGCTTCACCGAAAATACCGGCACGATTCCGGTGTTTGAACCCAAAGTGCGGACATTTGAGGTCAGGCGCGATGGCAAGATTATTGGCCTATTCTATCTCGACAACTTCGCACGCGCAGGAAAGCGTTCGGGCGCGTGGATGACCACCTATCGCAGCCAGCATAAACTGGGCGGTAAGAACAATATCGTGCTGGCGTCGAACAACAATAATTTCGTGCCTGGCGCCGATGGCATGCCCACGTTGATCAGCATCGATGATGCATCAACCTTGTTCCACGAATTTGGCCATGCCATTCATTATCTCAATTACGACATCACCTGGCCTGGCCTTGGCGGGACCCCGCGCGATTTTGTCGAATATCCCAGCCAAGTGAACGAAAATTGGTTGCTGACGCCCTATATTCTCAACACATATGCCAAGCATTATAAGACCGGCGAGCCGATTCCAGCCGCCTTGGTCGAGAAAATCCGGGCAAGTGAGACGTTCAACCAAGGATTCTCCACGGTTGAATATCTGTCGAGCGCAATATTGGATATGAAATTGCATAACCGAAGCGCGCCTGTGACTGATCCCGCCGCCTTTGAACGCGATAACCTTGCAGAAATCGGCATGCCAAAGGAAATGGTCATGCGGCACCGCCTGCCGCAGTTTAACCACCTGTTTTCCAGCGACAGCTATTCGGCGGGCTATTACAGCTATCTTTGGTCCGAAACCATGGATGCCGACACTTGGGCCGCCTTCACCGAAAAGGGTGATGTCTGGGACAAGGAAACGGCAGAGCGTTTCCGCTCCATGCTGATGGCGACTGGTAATGAAACCGACCGGATCGAGGCCTATCGCGCGTTCCGTGGTCGTGACCCCGACGTCAAATACATCATGAAAAAGCGCGGATTTCCAACCGGCGAATAAGGCGCTGTGATGGCATCAAAAAAGGGGGCGGCGCAGGCGACAATCTGCGCAGCCCCTTTTTTGTTGCAACCCGCCTTTGGGCATTTGCGATGCTTCGACACATGAAGGCACGCAGCGAGATCGTCGATGTCGATAGTCTTTTACAACTAAAGCGAGAGCAAGATGCAAAGAAACAGCGAAGCGGCCAGATTTAAGGCCTAGCGTAAAGCCTCATCCAACAACCGCGCCAAACGGATGCCGCCGCGTTCGACCTGTTGACGTAACGCCGCGCGCGATGCAGCGACGTCGGCTTCGTCAAAGATGACGGGTGCGGTTGGTTTCGCGCCACAAGGGTCACCATCCATCGCGCGTGGATAGGCAATGTTTTTTGACACGGCCCAATTCTCCTCACTCCAGCTGCGCACGTCGCCTTGCACGACCGCTGCTTTTTCGGTTGGTGAAAATACGCGGACAATAAAGGGTGCGGCTGACAGCGCGCGGTCGGCCAAAAGCCCGTCCCACACCGCATGGAGATTATATCCAGGCATCACACCATAAGTGGTTTTCAGGTCATTGCCGCCGCGATCGGCTCGGTCGCCAGCATGTAATGGCTGATGCATGTCGCCGACAAAATGGATCAAGAAAGCAAGCGCCTCCAACCGGACATGCGCCGGCAGGGCCTTGTTCGATAGCAGCGCGAAGTTGCGGTCAATCTGCGCTGAAACGCAATTGCCATCGGCGCAGGCGCTTTTCAAATCGAATGGCTTGCAGATGTCGATATTCTGGTAATGCCAACTGTTGGTGTAGCCCCAGCGCAGCCGGTCGCCCTTGATGCAGTCCGCCCAAACGCTGACGTCCGCGATATTGCGCATCGCACATTTTGGTGTGCCAAGCATCGGTGCCGCGCGCAACAGCCGCTGCATATGCGCGCGCGCCTTCGGTGACATATTGGCTTGGGCAATGTGCGCCACCGTCTCATGACCATATTCCCAATAAGCCTGGGCAGGTGCCAATGGTGCGAACAAGAGGACGAGCGAAATAAGGAAGCGTTTCATAAATGCGCCTTAGTTTGTATCCATGCGTAAATCAAAGCAGTAGGCGCATGCATTGCGATTTGGTGCCACTAGCGAAAACATTGGAGGGCGGGTGATGGATATTGATAGACGCGGGCTCATGGCAGGTGCTGCGGCGTTGACGATCGCCGGCTGCGCTGGGCCGCGGCAAGTGCGCCCCTCCGTTTCCGCCAATGCCGCGTTGGCGGCGCTAGAGGTGCGCGCTGGCGGACGGCTAGGGGCGTTGGTGCTCGACACGGCATCGGGGCGTATGATGGGGCATCATTATGATGACGCCTTTGCCATGTGCTCTACCTTCAAGCTCGCGCTCGCCGCAGCGGTTTTGCAACAGGCGGATCAAGGCAGGCTGAAACTGGATACGGTGCTGCCTTATTCGCAAGCGGATATGGTCCCACACGCCCCCGTCACAGGGCCGAATTTGGCAAAAGGTGCGATGCGCATCATCGATTTGGCTGAAGCTGCGCAAAAGACCAGCGATAATGTGGCGGCCAATCTGCTGATGAAACATCTGGGCGGGCCGGCCGCCATTACCGGCATTTTCCGTAGTTGGGGCGATGACGTCACGCGGCTTGACCGGTACGAGCCGGACGTGAACAACGTCCCGCCCGGCGAGGTCCGCGATACGACTTCGCCGCGCGCATTTGCGTGGATGATGGCGCGACTTTTGACAGACGACCGAATATTGCAGCCGAGTTCGCGTGATATGTTGATCCAATGGATGGTCGATACCGCTACGGGTATGAAGCGGATCCGAGGCGGCCTCCCCGCTTCTTGGAAAAGTGGCGATAAAACCGGAACCGCCAACAGCGCATATTTCAATAACAAGACCAATGATGTCGCCATTTTCTGGCCGCCCGCACGGCCTCCGGTCATTGTGACGGCCTTTTATGAAGCGGACGGGAAATATGAACAGACCCGCGATTCTGATCAGGCCGTGCTTGCCGAAATAGGCAAAATTGCTGCAGCGCAAGCAGTGGCGTGGCACGGTGTTCTAGACTGATGAGCGTATCGCACTGTCCTGAAAACAGTTCAGGATGATGATTGCGGGAAAATGCCAAGCCGCCTATATCACGTCCATGTCTTCTATTCGTCCTTGGCGCGACATTGCGCGCCGTCCGTCCCGCCAGATCATGGTCGGTAAAGTCCCTGTCGGCGGCAATGCCCCGATCTCGGTGCAAACCATGACCAATACGCTAACCAGTGATGCTGCGGCCACGATCGACCAGATCCGCCGGTGTGAGGATGCAGGCGTCGATATCATTCGCGTATCCTGCCCCGATGTGGAGAGCACGGCGGCGCTGAAACAGATTGTCCGTGCGGCCAATGTACCCATCGTCGCCGATATTCATTTTCATTACAAACGCGCGCTGGAGGCAGCGGACGCTGGCGCGGCATGCTTGCGGATCAACCCCGGCAATATCGGTTCGTCCGAACGCGTGAAGGAGGTGGTCAACGCCGCCAAAGCCAATGGTTGCGCGATCCGGATCGGCGTGAACGCAGGCAGCTTGGAAAAAGACCTGCTCGAAAAATATGGCGAGCCGTGCCCGGAGGCGCTGATTGAAAGCGCGCTTGACCATATCAAGCTGCTGCAGGACCATGACTTCCACGAATTTAAAGTCGCGGTGAAGGCATCGGACGTTTTCCTGGCGGTTGCCGCCTATATGGGCCTTGCCGACGCCGTCGACTGCCCCTTGCATCTTGGCATTACCGAAGCGGGCGGGTTGATTGGCGGCACGGTCAAATCATCCATCGGCATGGGCAATTTGTTGTGGGCAGGGATTGGCGATACGATCCGCGTCAGCCTGTCTGCCGAACCCGAAGAAGAAGTGCGCGTTGGCTATGAAATTCTGAAGGCCTTGGGCCTGCGCACACGCGGCGTGCGCGTCGTCAGCTGCCCAAGCTGCGCCCGCCAAGGCTTTGACGTCATCCGCACGGTGCAAAAGCTGGAGGATGCGCTTGGCCATATCAAAACACCCATGTCGCTCTCGGTCCTCGGCTGCGTCGTCAATGGCCCCGGCGAAGCGCGCGAGACCGACATCGGCATCACCGGCGGCGGCAATGGCAAGCATATGGTCTATCTGTCAGGCGTCACCGACCATCATGTTGAGGATGACGACATGATCAGCCACATCGTGCGTCTGGTCGAAGCCAAAGCTGCAGAGATCGATGCGGGCACCAGCGTCAGCATGGATACATTGCACGGGAAAGCGGCTTGAGTGTTTTCTAGAAATATTGTATAAAATTCTAGAAAGGGGATATCATGGGCCTCAGCATAAAAAATGACGTAACCGAACAATTGGTGCGCGAGCTTGCCCGCCGCAAGGGCGTGGGTGTAACGTCCGCAGTCGATCTTGCTGTCCGCAACGAATTGGCGATTACGCCGCCGCTGAAGAAAGACCCGGCCGCGATTATGGAAGCGGTCCGGAAGATTCAGGAAAATGTGGCCAAGCTTCCAATGCTCGATGACCGTTCGGCGGATGAAATACTGGGTTATGATGAAAACGGACTGCCTAATTGATCGTAGTCGATAGTTCGGCCCTAGTTGCGATCTTGCTTCGCGAAAGTGACCATATTCAGTTTGCGACAGCCATTGCCGATGCGAAGGAATTGCTCATCGCAGCGCCCAATGCTCTCGAATTTTCGATGGTGGCAATCGGCAAATTTGGAGATGAAGGCGGGCTTATGGCCGAAGCTTTGATTGCTCAGACCGAAATATCGATCGTTCCATTTGACGCCCAGCAAGTTTCGTTTGCCGTTGCGGCATTCTTGCGCTTTGGTCGGGGCCGCAACCATCCCGCGCGACTGAACTTTGGCGATTGCATGGCTTATGCGTTGGCAAAATCCTTGGATGCGCCGCTTCTGTTCAAAGGCAATGACTTTTCGTGCACGGACGTTAAGTGCGCCATATGACCCTATCCACTCGTCCCGCCACCGCCGAAGACATCTCGCTCATCGGGCAATTTATTCGCGACCTTGCGGAATATGAAAAGCTGGCGCATGCCGTGCGCTTTGACGAGGCGGTGATGGCGCAAAAGCTGTTTGGACCACGGCCTTATGCCGAGGTGTTGATTGGCGAGATTGACGGCGTGGCGCAGGGTTTTGCTTTATTCTTCCACAATTTTTCGACCTTCGAAGGACGGCCCGGAATCTATCTGGAGGATTTGTTTGTCCGGCCGGATGCACGTGGTTCGGGGCTGGGTAAGGCGTTGCTGGGCAGGCTTGCCGCGCTTGCGGTCGAACGGGATTGTGCGCGGCTTGAATGGTCGGTGCTCGATTGGAACACGCCCGCGATTGATTTTTACAAGGCGCTGGGGGCCATGCCCATGGACGAATGGACCGTCTACCGCGTCGATGGTGCAGCGCTCCAAACCCTTGCCATACATAGCCTGTAAACATGGCTGAACTGCATCCGCGTCCGTTCATCCCGTTCATGGCGGCGGCGGCGGGCATTGCTACATTCTCATTGATGGATGCGGTGATGAAAGACATCGCTTTGTCGCTTGGTGCCTACAACGCGGTGATGTGGCGCCATTGCCTTGGCACGTTATTCATGGGGCTATTGTTTGTCGGAACGCGGCAGAAATGGCCGCCTGTACACATTCTGAAAATGCATCTTTGGCGCAGCATCATCGTGTCGGTCATGGCGGTCAGCTTTTTCTGGTCACTGACGCAATTGCCGCTGGCCGAGGCCATCGGACTTAGCTTCATCGCGCCTGTCATCGCGCTCTATCTCGCCGCTGTTATGCTGGGGGAGACGATAGGCCGTTCCGCCAAATGGGCGTCGCTGGCGGGGCTTGGCGGGGTGGTGATTATCATGGCTGGCCGGTTGAGCGGACACTATACCAGCGGGCATCTCTGGGGCGCTGCGGCGGTGTTGTTTTCGGCGGTGGTGTTTGCGTATAATCTTATCCTCGCCCGGCGGCAGGCGCAGGTCGCGGGGCCCATTGAAATCGCCTTTTTCCAGAATCTGTTTGTCGCGGCAACGCTTGGCCTTGTTGCGCCATGGTTTTTGCAGCCGATAGGCATGTTCGATGCGCCCATGATCGGCGGTGCCGCGGCGCTTGCGATTATCTCGTTGTTACTGCTGAGCTGGGCCTATGCCCGGGCGGAGGCGCAGATTTTGATTCCGGTCGAATATACCGCCTTTGTCTGGGCGGCGTTTTTCGGCTGGCTGTTCTTTGCCGAGCCGGTGACATGGTCTTTGCTTTTGGGCACGGCCTTGATCGTGGCCGGAAGCCTGATCGCGGCAAGGGCAAAGCCGGAGCCCGTAAGCCAAGTGGAGGTTGCTACGGTTTAAGGAGGGGGTTGTGCCTAAACCTTTTTTTGCTCACCCACGGCTGTGTCACCCTGAACTTGTTTTGGCGGTGCCAGCCTTCGGCTCCAGGGTCCATTCCGCCTCTAGGCCCTTCGGCCCGCGTGGCACGATGGATGCTGAACCAAGTTGTGCCCTGCACGCCATCGGCTCCAGCATGACGTGGTGTATGTGCAGAACCGTTCGCCTACGCCGCCAGCGCGGAATAAATCATCGTCTTGATCTCGCGGCGCACGGGGTAGGTGGTCGATGGCAGCAATTGCGTCATGAAAATCATGATGATGTCCTCAACCGGATCGACGAAAAACGCGGTGGAATACATGCCGCCCCAATAAAAATCTCCGTTGGAACAAGGCGCAAGTGTCGCGGCACTGTCGATGGTCGTGGCAAAGCCAAGGCCAAAGCCAATGCCGGCCATTTCGGCCTCACTGAACAAAGATTTCGACATTTGCGTCAGGTCTTGACCGCCGGGGATATGATTGGCGGTCATCAATTCTATCGTCTTGGGGCTGAGTATTTGTGCGCCGTCAAACGCGCCGCCGTTCAGCAGCATCCGGCAGAACCGATGATAATCCGCAACGCTCGACGCTAGGCCGCCGCCGCCGGAATTGAATGACCAGCCCTTGGCCCACATGCTGTCGGCGCCAGCCTTGTCAATCAGCTTCATTTTGGCTTCGGGGTCAAAGCCAAAGCCTTCGGGGATTCGCGCTGCCTTGTCGGCGGGCACTTGGAAGAATGTATCGGTCATGCCCAAGGGCGCGAAAATATGCATTTGGAAATATTCAGGCAATGACAGCCCGCTGATCCGTTCCAACAATATGCCGACTATGTCGGTGGCAACCGAATAATTCCACTGCGTGCCTGGGTCGAATTCCAGCGGGATGTGCGCGAGTGTGTCAATCACGCTTTGCGATGTATTTTTGGACCAGCTTTCCAGTTCGGTCTTGCGATAGGCCGCATCGACATTGCCTTGTTCCTGAAAGCTATAGGTGAATCCGGCTGTATGCCGCAGCAAGTCAACCACCCGCATTTGGGTGGACGGCGCGCGCGTCATAAATGGCACATTGCCGCCGCCGCCCACAAACACGCCCAATTTCGCAAATTCGGGGATATATTTGGTGACCGGATCCGTCAGCGCGATTTTGCCCTGTTCTACCAACTGCATGAACGCGACCGAGGTGATCGGCTTGGTCATTGATGCGATACGGAAGATAGCATCTTCGGCAACGCCCGAGCTCCATCGCAACGCGATATCGTCGCCACGGCCAACCAACACCGACGCAAATGGCAATTTACCGGTGTCGAGATAATTGGCCTGAATAAATGCGGGAATCCGCGCGAGGCGGTCGGGCAGGAAACCTAAATCTTTGGCGCTCATACTGCGGTTTGTCCTGTTAATTGGCGCGTTACGGGGTGCGAGCTGGAGAGCCCGCCGTCAACAGCAATGGCTTGGCCATTGACATAAGAGGCCTGGTCGCTGGCGAGGAACAACGCGACATTGGCCAGTTCCTCTGGCTGCGCACCTCTGCGCAAGGGGTTCAGGCGACCGATTTTTTCGGTCACGCCCTTTTCACGGGCATAATCAAATGTCGGCTTGGTCATGCCGGTTTCGGTAAGGCCAGGGCAAATCGCGTTGCAGCGGACATTGGTGCCCGACAATTGCTGCGCACTGACCTGCGCCAGATTGATGACGCCAGCCTTTGACGCCGAATAAGGCGGCCCGCCTGCACCCGAACGAATGCCCGCAACGCTTGCGGTCAGGATGATCGAACCGCCATTGCCTGCATCGGCCATGACCTTGCCCGCATGCTTAACCATCAACCACGGTCCAATGAGGTTGACGCGCAGGACGCTGGTGAAATTTTCCACGGTGTTGTCGAAAATCCCCTCCATGCCGCCGGAGATACCCGCGTTTGCAAAGGCGACATCAAGATGGCCGTGGAGCGTGATGGCCTTGGCGACCAAAGCCGCGACATCACTTTCGTCGCCTGCGTCCATTTGGACGGCGGTCGCGGCATCGCCAATCATCGCGGCGGTGTCATGTACCGATGCCGCCATGTCGCCCAAAATGACCTTCGCACCCTCTGCCGCAAAACGGATGGCGGATGCACGGCCAATGCCTGATCCCGCGCCCGTGATAATGGCGACTTTGCCCTCTAATGCACCCTGAGCCTGCCGAAGGGTCATACGACTACGCCCCCATCAACCACGATTGTTTGACCCGTCATAAAGGTGGACGCGTCGGATGCCAGATATACCGCTGCCCCTGCAATCTCACGCGGCTCGCCAATACGGCCCAATGCCGCGCCCGCGGTGGAGGCTTTCAGATTTTCGGGGTTCTCCCAAAGTGCCTTGGCAAAATCGGTCTTCACCAGTCCCGGCGCAATCGAATTGATACGCACATTATGCGGCCCATATTCGCGCGCGAGATTCTTGGTCATCTGGATATCCGCCGCCTTGGTAATCGCATAAGCGCCCAAGATCGGCGACCCGCGCAGGCCGCCAATGGACGACACGATCACGATGGAGCCCGATTTACGTTCGATCATTTCGGGCACGACCATCTGGATCAGCCAATGTTGCGAGACGATGTTGTGATCAAGCGTCTTGCGCAGTTGTTCGTCGGTGATGGTCGCCATCGGGCCATAATGCGGGTTCGACGCCGCATTGCAGACCAAAACATCGACCTTACCAAATGCCTTGTGCGCTTCATCAACCAGGTTTTGCAGGCTTTCCTTGGACGACAGGCTTGATGCCACCGCAATTGCCGCGCCTGTATGCTTGGCATTGATGCCGGCGGCCACCGCTTCGCAATCATCGATATTGCGGCTGGAGATCACAACCTTTGCGCCATGATCGGCCATTTCTTCGGCGATTGCCTGGCCGATGCCGCGCGACGACCCTGTGATGATGGCGACCTTGCCGGTCATATCGAATAAAGACATTTGCATTCCTCTCACTCATTCCTCCCTATCGACTTGCGATGGGGAGATGAAAGCCAAAGCGGCAGCTTTGGATGACGGAGGGGCGGCGACGTTTCATTCCCCTCCACCATCCTGCGGATGGTCCCCCTCCCCATCGCAAGTCGATGGGGAGGAACTTATTTCTACGCCCCGGCCTGTTCCGCAAACTTCCAAGCGGACTCGGCCAGCGGGAACACGCGTTCGGCCATAGCTTGCGCATGTGACGAACTTGCGGTGCCGTCGATGACACGCTTTTTGATACCTTGAATAATCCCGGCGAGCCGGAAGAAATTATAGGCAAAATACCAGTTCATGTCCGGCACGCCGTCACGGTTCGTGGCAGCGCAATAACGCTCCACCATCGCGTCGAGTTCGGGAATACCTAAGCCCGCGCGGTCCAGATCCATGACGCCCGACCGGCCTTCATTCTGCGTCACCCATGCCATTGCGACATAAGTGAAATCAGCCAGCGGGTCGCCCAAGGTCGACAATTCCCAATCCAACACCGCGACGACCTTTGCCTCTTTGGCATCGAAGATCATGTTATCAATGCGATAATCGCCATGGACGACGCTGGTGCGCGTCTGCTCGGGCAGCGTCTTTGGCAGCCATTCAATCAGCCGTTCCATTTCGGGCATATTGTCGGTTTCGGCGAGCCGATATTGCTTCGTCCAACGTTCTACCTGCCGCCCGAAATAATTGCCCGGTTTGCCAAAATCGGAGAGGCCGGCGCCTTCCACATCTACATTGTGCAACGCCGCCAAGGTGTCGATCATCGCCTCATAAGTGGCGCGACGTTCAGGCGGGTTTGACCCCGGCATGGAACCGTCCCAGATAGTGCGCCCTTCGACCATATCCATGATGTAGAACATCGAGCCCGCGACAGTGTCGTCGGTGCACAGGCCAAAGGGTTTGGCGACTGGAAAGCCCGTGGGATAGAGGCCAGCAATGACCTTATACTCCCGGTCAACGGCATGTGCGCTGGGCAGTAGAGCGCCGAAAGGCTTGCGACGCAACACATAAGACCCGCTTTTCGCGTTCAACCGGTAGGTCGGGTTTGACTGCCCACCTGCGAATTTCAGAACCTCGACCGGACCTTCAAATCCTTCTACATTATCCGACATCCATGCCGCCAATTTATCGGCATTGAGGATGTCCACTCCGCTTGGCGCAACGGTGCCGGTAAAGGCCGTCTGCGCGTCAATCGGGGTTGGAGCCGAACTCATTGGTCAAAAACGATGACCGAACGCGCCGAATCGCCGCGCTTCATCTGGTCAAAGCCCTCGTTGATCCGCTCCAGCGGAATGGTCTCCGAAATGATGGTGTCGAGGTCCAAAAGGCCGCGCATGTAGAAATCCACCAGACGCGGAATATCAACAGGGAAGCGGTTGCCGCCCATGATCGCGCCTTGGAGCTTCTTGCCGGACAACAGGTCCATCGCCGACAGGCCAACCGAATGCTGCAATGGCATCATACCAAGTATGGTTGCTGTCCCGCCGCGCTTGAGCGACTTGACGGCAAGCTCACCCGATGCGGGACGACCTACAGCCTCAATTGCATGATCGACGCCGCCCTTGGTCAACTCCTGAATCTGCTTGGCTGCATCAGCATCCATTGGGTCGATAACATCCGTCGCACCCAGCTTCATTGCAAGCGCCCGCTTTTCCGGAATTGGATCAGCAGCAATGATGCGGCCAGCGCCAGCAATTTTCGCAGCATTGATAGTCGCAAGTCCAACGCCGCCACAGCCGATAACGGCCACGGTTTCGCCGGGTGTGACTTTGCATGCGTTGAAAATGGTGCCAGCACCCGTGGTCACGGCGCAGCCGATAACGGACGCTTGCGGCAAAGGCATGTCTGGATGGATTGCGACGCAAGCATGTTCATGCACGAGCATCATTTCGGCATAAGCCGACAGGTTCAGCATCTGGTTCATGATGCTGCCATCGGGGCGTGTCAGGCGAGGTGCTTCGCCTGCTTTACGCCGTGTGTCGCCGCCAAGGCACAAAGACATTCGGCCAGTAACGCAATATTCGCAATGGCCGCAGAACGCGCTCAGGCAAGTCACAACGGCATCGCCGACCTTAACCGTGCGCACTTCGCTGCCCACTGCCTCAACTATGCCCGCGGCCTCATGCCCGGGAATTGCGGGCAAAGGATGCGGATAGGTGCCTTCGATGAAGTGCAGGTCGCTATGGCACAGCCCGCAGGCCGCAGTGCGGATCAGCACCTCATGCGGCCCGGGATTGGCGATGTTGATCTGCTCGATCTGAAGCGGCTTACCCGCTTCGATCAGGACTGCTGCTTTCACCGGGTTGCTCCCATGTCACCGCTCGATAGGCCGTCTTTGCCGCGGCCGCCATGCTTGCCAAGCTCCATACGGGCAATCGCGCGGGCATGCACTTCGTCGGGACCATCGGCCAGACGCAGTGTCCGCTGATGCGCCCAAGCCGATGCCAGACCGAAATCGTCGGACACACCGCCGCCGCCATGCGCTTGGATGGCATTGTCGATGATGCTCAGCGCCATATTCGGAGCCTGCACCTTGATCATCGCGATTTCAGCCGCTGCCGCCTTGTTACCGACCTTGTCCATCATATCCGCTGCCTTGAGGCACAGCAGACGAGTCATTTCGATGTCGATCCGGGCACGGGCAATACGTTCTTCCCACACGCTATGCTCGGCAACGGTTTTGCCAAAGGCGACACGCGATTGCAGACGCTTGCACATTTTCTCCAGCGCCTCTTCTGCAGTTCCAATGGTGCGCATGCAATGGTGAATGCGGCCTGGTCCAAGGCGTCCTTGCGCGATCTCGAACCCGCGACCTTCACCCAGCAACATGTTCGATGCCGGAATGCGGACATCCTTCAATTCGATTTCCATATGACCATGCGGCGCGTCGTCATACCCAAAGACAGGCAGATGGCGCAGAATGTTCACACCGGGGGAATCGAGTTCCATCAACACCATCGATTGTTGCGCATGGCGCTTGGCTTCGAAATCGGTCTTGCCCATGACAATCGCGATCTTGCAACGCGGGTCGCCTGCGCCTGATGACCACCATTTCACGCCGTTAAGGACATATTCGTCGCCTTCGCGGCGGATTGATGTTTCGATGTTTGTAGCATCCGAAGACGCAACGGCTGGCTCCGTCATCAAAAACGCCGAACGGATTTCGCCGTTCATCAACGGGATCATCCATTTTTCTTTTTGTGCGGCCGTGCCGTAGCGCAGGAACACTTCCATATTGCCGGTGTCTGGTGCCGAACAGTTATAGACTTCAGATGCAAAACCGATGCGGCCCATTTCTTCGGCGCATAATGCATATTCCATGTTGGTGAGGCCGGGGCCATCAAAATGCACGCTGTCGTCGACATGCACGCGGCCCGACGTTGGCGGCATGAACAAGTTCCAAAGGCCAGCGGCCTTCGCGCGCGCCTTTTCCTCCTCAACGACTTGAAGCACTTTCCAACGGTCGCCCACTGCCTGCTCGGCATAATAATCGGCGACGCGTGGACGCAAGAAGCGCTCATTATGGTCGCGGATCCGGTCCCGCCAGTAAGTTTGCTTGTCGTTGAGATCGAAATCCATGGCTCATTCCTCTTTTCAATTTTAATTGATCGGTTAACTGGCAGACTCTGCCGATGTGTTCAAGGCGCGCAAGCGTTCATTGTGACTTTCGCGCGAAATCGGGAAATGCCGCAAGATCAGGATGCCGATAATGCCGAGGACCAAGACCGTGCCCATATAATATAGCGCCAGCCCATCGAGGACGGCGACATCGACTTCGCCGGGTGCGGCATTTTGCGGGAAATTGGCAAAGCTCAGAATCATCCCGGCGGCAAAGGTGCCAATGCCAACGGCGCATTTTTGCATGAAGAAATAGCCCGCGAAAAACAGCCCTTCAGAACGCCTGCCCGTTTCTTGCTGCGATGCCTCCACCACATCGGCCATCATCGAGGACGTCAGCATCATCATACTCACCGCCGCGCTATTGGCTAAAGTCATTAAAGCAAACATAAACAGGATCGACGGGTTCGACGGCGCCCCGGGCACAAGGTCGAGCAGCCAGCTACCATATAATGCTGTCGTGAAGGTCAGCGAGATAATTGCAAACAGAATCGCAGCGTGCTTCTTGCCCAACCGCGCGGAGACGGGGGGAACAATGATGAAGGCTATGATGACCGTCGCAAACAGGATCAGCGCATAATAAAGCATTTCCATCTGCTGAAGCTGCCACAAAAAGGCGAGCTGATAATTGGTGAGCGCAAAGGTCATCCCTTGGTTGATCAGCCCGAACAGAGCCGCGAAGACGAGCCAGAGAAACGCACGGTTGGATAATGTCGCCTTCACTTCGGCAAAAGCATGGCTAAGGCCAGATCCGCGTGGGACAGGGGGGGATTGCTTGGCCACATGCCGATGCTGACCAAACGCGGAGATGAGCACCGCACCGCTCATCATCAGCGCGCCCCACACCGAATAGGCGTCATACCCCGCAGGGTCGCTCACGCCCTTTTCGCCTGTGAAGAAAATGCCATAAGCGAAAATGAGCATCAGCAAGCCGCCCGCCCAACCAAACAGGAAGCGATAGCGCATCAATCGCGTCCGCTCGTCATAATCGCCCGTTAGTTCAGGGACGAGGGCAATGGACGGCACTTCGCACATCGCCACCAAGGTGCGCGCCAATACGGCCGTGCAGAACAGCCAAATGATCGCGCCCGTCTGCCCCATTTCGGGCGGGTGCCACAGCAATAGCCATATGATGCCAAGCGGAATGGCGGCGGCGTATAGCCAGGGCAGGCGCCTGCCCCATTTGCTTTGCGTGCGGTCGGACATCTCGCCAATAATCGGGTCGGCAAAGGCATCGAATATCAGTGCGGCCATGATGACGGTACCAACGATGCCAGCATCAATTCCCAACACCTGATTGTAGAAAATTAGTAGGAAAACGGAAAAGCCATTGTCCTTGACGCCATAGGCAACCGAGCCGAGGCCGTGCATGACTTTTAACGATCGGGGAAGCGCGACGACTGGTGCCATATCAGGTTAAATCACAAAATGTGAAAAGGCGTGTTTTCCGACGAATCGCACGATGTTTATCTCCTATATTCCACCCTTATGCTAGGGCCGCGACCCAGCCTGTCAATCGTGATACAAATGACGTTACGGCATGCATAACTCACCGATAAAGGCTTGCGTTTCCATGCGTGACCGCCCAAAAATTCATCAAGCAATTAAGCAGGAGAGTGTAATGTCCGACCTTGATACATTCCGTGCCGAGGCGCGCGCCTGGCTGGAGGAAAACTGCCCCGCCGAAATGCGCACACCGGCCAAAGGTGACGAAGACGTCTGCTGGGGCGGACGCAATTTCGTGTTCCAATCCGAAGCACAAAAATTGTGGCTCGAAGCTTGCGTCGCCAAAGGCTATACCGTGCCTGATTGGCCCAAGGCCTATGGCGGCGCTGGCCTTAGCCCGCAGGAAACAAAAATCCTGCGTCAGGAAATGGCAAAGCTGGGCTGCCGCTCACCGCTCAACAGCTTCGGCATCTGGATGCTTGGCCCGGCCTTGCTGAAATTCGGCACTGAGGAACAAAAAACACATTATATGGGCCAAATCGCCCGCGGCGAAATCCGTTGGTGTCAGGGCTATTCCGAACCGGGCTCAGGCAGCGACCTTGTGTCGATGCAGACCTTTGGCGAGGATAAGGGAGACCATTGGGTCGTCAATGGCCAGAAAATCTGGACCTCTTATGCGGATAAGGCCGACTGGATTTTCTGTTTGGTCCGCACCGACAAGGCGAACAAATATCAAGGAATTAGCTTCCTGTTGTTCGACATGGAAACACCGGGTGTTTCGACCAAACCGATCAAGCTGATCTCTGGCAACTCGCCTTTCTGCGAGACATTTTTCGACAATGTTGTTGTGCCCAAGCACCAGATTGTTGGCGAAATCAATCGCGGCTGGGATGTGGCGAAATATCTGCTTGGCCATGAACGCGAAATGATTTCGGGCATGGGCGGCGATGGCGGCGTGACCTCGATCGGTGCGGCGATGAAGGCGACCTTGTCGCAAGAACCAGTGCTGCGCGCGCAAATGGCATTGTTCGATGTCGATAACCTGACCTTCCGTGCCCATGGCGAACGTTTCATGGACGAATGGAAAACGGGTAAGGCGCACCCGGCTTATTCCAACCTGATGAAATATGTCGGCACCGAATTGAACAAAAAACGCAATGAATTGGTCATGTCGATTGGCGGTTCTCAAGCGCTTGAGTGGGAAAGCGAACGCGCCAATGGCGGGTCAAAGGCGCGCAATTGGTTGCGGACCAAGGCGAACTCAATTGAGGGCGGCACCAGCGAAGTGATGTTGAACGTCGTGTCGAAGCGCATCCTTGAGATGCCGGGCGGTTAACAGCAACCGTCACCCCCGCATAGGCGGGGGTCCAACTCCTGACAGCTAAATTTACGGCGCAGGGGTTGGATTCCCGCCTGCGCGGGGGTGACGAGATAAATCGTCGGAATGACGAGATAGATTTAGAGAGGCTTTAACATGGCAATGACCTTAAACGATGACCAGAATATGCTGCGCGACACCGCGCGGGATTTCATGGCGCGCGAAGCGCCCGTCACCCATTTCCGCAAGTTCCGCGATATGGGGTGCAAAGACGGTTTCAGCCACAGCTTGTGGAAGCAATTTGCCGAAATGGGCTTTACTGGCATCCTCATTCCCGAAGCCGATGGCGGCATGGGCATGGGCCAGATTGAGGCTGGCATACTGCTGGAAGAAATCGGCCGTAACCTGTCACCCTCGCCTTTCCTGACCACGTCAGTTGCGGCGGTTGAGGCGTTGAAGCTGGCGGATAAGGCGATGCGTGATCGCTGGTTCCCCGGCATATTGGCTGGCGAAACAGTCATCGGCATTGCGATTGAAGAAGGCGTCAAGCACCGGCCGGAGAAAATCGCCTGCGTTGCGGAACGCAGCGGCAATGGCTTTAAGCTGACGGGGCAAAAGCAATTTGTGGTGCAAGGCGCGTCATCGGACATGCTGATCGTCGCTGCGCGTACCGCTGGTGCGGCTGGCGAAACCGATGGTCTGACCTTGTTCGCGGTGGACAAGGACGCCGCTGGCCTGTCGATGGAGGCGGCGCGGCTTGTCGATTCCGCAGTCGCTGCGCATGTGAAACTTGACGGTGTTCAGGTGGATGCCGACGCTGTGATCGGCGATGTCGATGGCGGTTGGGCTGTGTTGTCCAAGATGCTCGATGCCGGACGGGTGGGTGCCGCTGCCGAAATGGTCGGCGTTGGCACAGGCGCGATGGATATGACTTTTGAATATCTCAAGACACGCAAGCAATTCGACCGCGTGATTGGCGAATTTCAGGCGCTCCAACACCGCGCCGCGCATCTTTATGGCGAAATGGAAGGCGCACGTTCAATTGTGCTGAAGGCGCAATCCTTAATGGATGAAGGCCATGCCAAGGCCGAACTTTATGTCGCGGCGGCCAAGGCGAAAGCCGGGATTGCCTGCAATCTTTCGGTGCGGGAAGGCGTGCAAATGCATGGCGGTATCGGCATGACGGACGAATATGACATCGGCCTATATATGAAGCGTGACCGCAGCTTGAACGAGTTTTTCGGCGACGCTTATTACCACGCAGACCGCGTGGCGACGATGAACGGTTATTGAAACGGATTAGAAAAGAAACCGTAGCCCTGAGCCGTCAAGGCGAAGCCTTGGCGAAAGTCGAAGGGCGCCGCGAGGGTAGCGCAACAGCTAGTTGACGCCCTTCGACGGACGCAGCCGCGATGCGGCTGCTGCTCAGGGCTACGGTGAATTATTACTTCTTTTGGGTAAAGGATTGGACATGGACATCAACACATTATTCAACCTCAATGGCCGCGTGGCGTTGGTCACCGGTGGATCGCGCGGCATCGGCAAGATGATCGTCGAAGGCTATCTCAAGGCCGGCGCAGCACGCGTGTATATCAGCGCGCGTAAGGTCGATCAGATTGAGGAAACCGTTGCCGAATTCGGTCATCAGGTCATTGGCCTGCCTTGCGACCTGTCGACCGTAGACGGCTGCCTGTCGCTTGCCGAACAAATCGCGGCGCGTGAGGAAAAGGTCGATATTCTCGTGAACAATGCGGGCGCAGCATGGGGCGCGGATTTTGGCCAGTTCCCTGAAGCTGGCTGGGACCGTGTGATGGACCTGAACGTCAAATCCTTGTTCTTTTTGACGCAAGCCTTGCATCCGCAGTTGAAGGCAGCCGCGACATTTGATCGCCCCGGCAAGGTCATTAACATTGCATCAATTGATGGCCTGCGCATCAACCCGTGGCAAACCTATAGCTATCAGGCATCGAAAGCCGCCGTCATCCACTTGACGCGCCGTCTGGCGGCGGAGCTTGTGAAGGACAATATTCTTGTGTCGGGCATTGCGCCGGGTGCATTCCAGTCGGACATGAACAAGGTTGCGCGCGACCATGCTGATGCCGTGGGCAAGAATATTCCGTTTCCACGAATCGGAACGCCTGAAGATATGGCCGGCCTTGCGATCTTCCTCGCCGCGCGGGCGGGCGATTATATCGTGGGCGAAACCATCGCCTGCGACGGCGGCATCGTTAACGCGTCGCTGCCGGGCAATGGAATCGCCCCTTAACTGCTAATTTCGTGATAATTTGGGAACGAAATTAACGCGTTTCCTGCGGAAATGGGGCTGGTTGCAAAACACGCAACTGGCCACATTCTTTTCGCAATTGCAGCAAATGCATCGGGGCCTTATCTAATCATGAACGGCAAGCGATTGTCGAAACGCATATTGACCGGGCGGCATCCTCCTCCTCTCCCCCTCGCCCCCGGACAATTTTTACGGCCTCCATGCACTGCGTGGGGGCCGTATCGTTTTGTGCTCCAAACTTGTCCTCCATTTTGTCCACCACGAAGTGCGCGACCTGTGGATAACTCGGCAAAAAATGCTTTGAGCGACTCGAAAGTTATGAGAACTTCAACTCATCAGGCAGGAACGCTACGAAGCAAAGCCAGACCGGAAACGGAGAAGCGGAGCGGCGAAGAAAGAATGTCGGATCACCAAATTGGATGGCAACCTGTCGCAAGGCAGGAAATGCAGTCAGGATGGTGGGTACGAAGAAAACGAATATCGAGTGCGGCATTACGCAAGTGATGCAACGCCGGATAGGATACCCAAGGTACCAAGGCGAACCAAGGAAGCCTCCGGGTGACATTGGGGAACCGGACGTCAGACAGAGGAAAAAATGGCCCTTGTGGTCACGAACTTCCAAACTCAGACGCAGTGGGCGCTGGTAGCGATGCCAGCGCCCATTTTATTTTGTGCCTGCCCCTTCCCAGCCTCTCGGCTGCGCGCGTGGCGCATCGGATTGGCCAATTCGCGCGTAATCAAAACCAAACAGGCTGGATAAATACAGATCGCCTCGCTAAGGCCGTTTCATGTCTGAAATCACGCCCCAAATCGTCGCCGACCATGGTCTAAATGAAGATGAATATGCGCGTATCTTGCACGCCATGGGGCGCGAACCCAACATCATCGAGCTTGGCATATTCTCGGTGATGTGGTCGGAGCATTGCTCTTATAAATCTTCGCGTATCCATTTGAAGAAATTGCCGACGCAGGCCCCTTGGGTCATTTGCGGTCCCGGCGAAAATGCGGGCGTTATCGACATTGGTGAAGGTCCAAATGGCACCAAGCTCGCCGCAATCTTCAAAATGGAATCGCATAATCACCCGTCTTACATCGAACCTTATCAAGGTGCGGCGACGGGCGTAGGCGGCATCTTGCGCGATGTGTTCACCATGGGCGCGCGGCCCGTGGCCAATATGAACGCGCTGCGTTTCGGGCGGCCCGACCATCCGAAGATGAAGCATCTGGTGCAGGGCGTCGTTGCGGGCATTGGTGGCTATGGCAATTGTGTTGGCGTGCCGACCGTTGGCGGTGAGACCAATTTCCATCGGGCTTATGATGGCAATATCCTTGTGAACGCGATGACCGTTGGCGTCGCGGACCAGGACAAGATTTTTTATTCCGCCGCGACCGGCCTTGGTAATCCCATCGTCTATGTCGGGTCAAAGACTGGTCGTGATGGTATTCATGGCGCGACGATGGCTTCGGCCGATTTCGGTGCGGATATTGAGGAGAAGCGCCCCACGGTTCAAGTGGGCGACCCGTTCACGGAAAAGCTGCTGATTGAGGCGTGCCTTGAACTGATGGCGTCGGATGCAATTGTCGCGATTCAGGATATGGGCGCGGCGGGTTTGACCAGCTCCAGCGTCGAAATGGCGACCAATGGCAAGGCAGGTATCATCCTCGACATGGACAAGGTGCCGTGCCGCGAGGAAGGCATGACGCCCTATGAAATGATGCTGTCCGAAAGCCAGGAGCGCATGCTCATGGTCTTGAAGCCCGGCCGTGAGGAATTTGCCAAGGCGATTTTCGACAAATGGGAACTGGATTTTGCGGTGATCGGCGAAGTCACCGACACAGGCCATATGGTGCTGACGTGGAAGGGTGAAATTGTCTGCGACATCCCGCTCGGCCCGCTCGCCGAAGACGCGCCTTTGTATGACCGCCCCGCCGCGTCGAAGGATGAATATAAGGCATGGGCCAAGGTTCAGCCCTTGGGCGACGTGCCCGCCAGCCATGACCTTGGCGCGGATTTGCTGAAGCTGATGGCCTGCCCTGATCTCGCCAGCCGCGCCTGGATATGGCAGCAATATGATAGCCAAGTTGGCGGCGACACGGCGCAGCTTTCGGGCGGCGACGCAGCATTAGTCCGCATCCACGGCACCAACCGGGCGCTGGCGATGAGCACCGATTGCACCCCGCGTTATTGTTACGCCGACCCGTATGAAGGCGGCAAGCAGGCGGTGGCCGAAACCTATCGCAACATCAGCGCCGTTGGCGCAACGCCATTGGCGATCACCAACTGCCTGAACTTCGCTAACCCGCAGCGCCCCGAAATCATGGCGCAGATTGTCGGCTGTCTGGAGGGCATGGGCGACGCTTGCCGCGCGCTGGATTACCCGATCGTGTCAGGCAATGTGTCGCTGTATAATGAAAGCAAGGCAACTGGCGGCGGCAGCGCGATCTTGCCAACACCCGCCATTGGCGGCGTTGGTGTGCTTGAAGATATTAGTAAGATGGCGACGATTGCGTTCAAGGAAGACGGCGACGGCATTTTTGTCATTGGCGACAATGATGGACATCTGGGTCAGTCCCTGTGGCTGCGCGAATTACATGGCCGCGAAGACGGCGCGCCGCCGCCCGTCGACCTCGCCAAGGAACGCGCGCATGCCGAATGTGTCCGCCAACTTATTCAGGATAGCAAGGTCAATGCAGTGCATGATGTTGCCGACGGCGGCTTGCTTGTTGCGCTAACCGAAATGGCGTTGGCCAGTAATAAGGGATGTGCGCTCGAAGAAATCGGCGACGCCTTCACGGCGTTTGGCGAAGATCAGGCGCGCTATGTTGTGACCAGCGCCGCTGCTGACCACATTCAGGCCGCAGGCATTCCGATGACGCGGATAGGCACTGTTGGCGGGACATCGGTCGCAGGGCCGGGGTTTGACGTGCCCATTGCGACACTGCGCGCCGCGCATGACAGCTTCTTCAAGGACTGGATGGAAGGCTAAAGCTTAACGTCGATCGGTGCGACGCACTCCAATATTTGTCACCCTGAACTTGTTTTGGCGGTGCCAGCCTTCGGCTCCAGGGTCCATCGTGCATCAAACCCAGAGCCAGAAAGAATAAATGGACCCTGAACCAAGTTCAGGGTGACGTTGGGGGGTCAGCGTAACGAAGCGTATACTCCACCCGTCCCTGCCGAACGAAGTCGAAATTCGTGTCGGCTGCTCCCGCCCTCAACCACGGTCGAGGCACAGCGAAAGAGCGCCTCGCGTTGTTAAACAGCCTGTGCCAGCAAATTATACGGGTCAATACCTTCCGACCGCATCGCGGCATGGGCCGCTTTGTAGCTTACTGGTTCGGCAATCCCCAAGCGCTTACGGGCATCGACCAGCGGCTCGCGTAACAAGGCTGCTATATCTTCCTGCGCGATGTTCTTCGCCGCTTTGCCGATACGATAGCCTTCGTGGACCGCTTTCATAATCGGTGCCGATTTCGCGACGCGGTATTTCAACTCTAATCCGCCAGCGTACGCAATGAAGCCAACACCAAGATTATGGTTTTGCGCATAGGTAAAGCCCAGCACGCATTGTTCACCCAGCGCGTCGCGGCCATAGCCGGTGAGGATGTGCAGCATGTCATGGGTATCGCGCAAGCGGTCGCCATAGCGTTCAACCACATCGCCGAACATGGGATATGCCGTCTGGAACTGGTCATATTCGGCCTCAAGACCCGCAGCGGTGAGACCTTCGCGTTCCATGAACTCGACATAAAAGCGGCCAACAGTGCCCGCTGGAAGCTTCTTGATGCTGTCATGATCATCGAGCATGTCAATCAGGCGCTCATTGCTCTCAAGCAACGTCCTGCCCTTTGGTGTTTCCCAAAATTTTTGCGCCATCTTACCGAACTTGCTACCGCTTAAGGCCGCAATGATGTGAAAGACCTGCTCGGTGTCTTCTTTATTGGCTATTAGCTTGCGAAAATGATGCCACGCCTTCAGCGGCCGGATTTTAGCGGGCGGTCGGTCAGGGTGCGAAAAATAAAGTTCAGTCATGGCGAATCCCAAACATTGGATATGCAACAGTTAAAAACTACCTACATGAGTGTCAATAACAAATGTTAAACGCGCTGGACGCGCATGTAAGAGAACTGTATTAATATCACAATACAGAGGGTGAAGCATGCAGAATACCGAACAACGGCATATCAGCTTGGACGCGATGCGCGGCTTTGCGGTGATGGGCATATTGGCGATGAACATCATTGGCTTTGCCATGCCCGAATGGGCCTATGTCACGCCCGCGGCTTATGGCACCGACACGCTGGCTGACCAAATTGCATGGGCATTTTCCTTCATTTTCGTTGATGGCAAAATGCGCGGTCTGTTCTCGTTGCTATTCGGCGCGAGCATGATGTTGATTATCGACCGCGCCACGGCAAAGGGGGAAAGCGCCGCGCAGGTCCATTACCGCCGTATGGCGTGGCTCGCTTTGTTTGGCCTCGCGCATTATTTCTTCATCTGGTTCGGCGATATCCTGTTTCTCTATGCGATTATCGGCATGATCGCTTTTCGCTTCCGTAATTGGCCGCCAGCGCGTTTAATCAAGGTCGCTATAATCATTTTCGCGGTTGGGCTGGCGATCTGGGGCGTGCAATTTGGCGGGCTTCAGGTCCTTCAATATTTCGCAACCCAGCCTGACGCCAGCGCTGGCACGGCGCGCCAGTTTCGCGAGCTGATGGCTACCGACCTTGCTTTTAACATTGCGCCGGACCTCGCGCTGCACAGGGGCAGCTATGCCTCGATTGTGATGGACAAAATCGACGCATGGAGCACGCCACTTATCTGGGTGGTTGAAGCGTCGGGTGAAACTTTGCCGCTGATGATGGTTGGCATGGCGATGCAAAAAAGCGGGTTCCTGACGGGGGCTTGGGGCGCGGCTGATTACCGGCGATGGGTGAAGCGGATGGTACCAGCCGGGTTGCTGCTGACACTGGCCTTGGCGGTTTGGATAGTCGCCGTTGATTTCGACCGGATCACCGCGCTTGCGGTTCTATACTTCTGGGGCGGAATTCCGCGCATGATGCTGACGATTGGCTATGCGGCGCTCTTGATCATGCTCATTGACCGTTATCGTCACCACTCGATGCTAACCCGGGTCGCCGCGGCTGGACGGGCCGCGTTCAGCAACTATCTCGGCACGAGCATTGTCATGACGACGATTTTTTATGGCTATGGCTTTGGCCTGTTCGGGCATGTCGGCCGCGCGGGATTGTGGCTGTTTGTGCTGGGGGCGTGGGCGGCGATGCTGCTGTGGTCAAAGCCATGGCTTATGAAATTTCATTACGGGCCGCTGGAATGGCTGTGGCGCAGCTTGGCGCGCGGAAAAATGCAAGCCATGCATCGCTAATGCTATTGCAATCAGTTCGCATTAACGGTAAGGCGATTCCATAGGAGTTGATCCATGGTCGTTTGCATCTGTAATGCCATCAAGGAAAAAGACCTGCGCGCTGCGGTGCGTTGCGCCTCGGAACGTCCGAATGACGTGTATGCGCGCCTTGGGCGTAAGCCAAAATGCGGCCAGTGCTTGTCGTTCGCGCGAAACATTATCAGCACAACAACTGCAACCGCTTAGCAATAGCGCCCTGAAAAAAGGTAGCTTTTCTGCCATTTTCCGGCTTCACGGCCATCTATTAACGCGTTAATAGATGTGCGAACATCGGAAAGGAAACGGCAATGAAAGGCGATGCAAAAGTCATCGAATTTTTGAACGAGGCGCTCAAGAATGAGCTGACTGCGGTCAATCAATATTGGCTGCATTACCGCATGCTCGACAATTGGGGCGTATCGCGTCTGGCACATTTTGAGCGGCATGAATCGATTGACGAAATGAAGCATGCCGACAAATTGTCGGAGCGCATCTTGTTTCTGGACGGCCTCCCCAATTTCCAAATGCTTGGCCGTTTGCGCATTGGCGAGACCGTTGAGGAAATCCTGAAAGCCGATCTTGAGCTCGAATATGAAGCGCTGCCGTTGCTGAAAGACGCTATCGCGCACAGCGAAAGTGTCCGCGACTATGTCAGCCGCGACCTGTTTGCGTCGATCCTCGAAAGCGAAGAAGAGCATGTCGATATGCTCGAAAAGCAGTTCGACCTGATCGCGCGTATGGGCATGGAAAATTACGTCCAGTTGCAGTCAAAACCAATCGAGGACTGATATTGCGTCGGGGGCAACCCTTAGCCATTGTCCGCGAATGGGTTTTTCGATGAACGAAAGTTGATCCGCACGGGCACGGCGCCGAAATCCAGATCGCGGCGAATACCGTTGAGCAAATAGCGCGCATAGCTGGCGGGCAACTCGTCGGTCCGGTTGCCAAAGATGACAAAGGTCGGCGGACGGTTGCGCGCTTGCGTCATGTACCGCAGCTTAATCCGCTTGCCGCCTGGGGCAGGTGGCGGGTTCGCCGAAATCGCGGCTTCAAACCAGCGGTTGAGTATGCCCGTTGGCACGCGCTTGTTCCACGCTTCGCGCGCATCGAACGCGGCGGAAATCATCTGGTCAAGGCCCTTGCCGGTAAGCCCGGATACAGCGATCATCGGAACGCCCTTTAACTGCGACAGGCCCTCTTCCAACGCGGCACGTATGCCTCTGAACAGGCCAGCGCCGTCCACGGCCACATCCCATTTGTTGATTCCGATGATCAGTGCCCGGCCTTCTTGAATGACATGGTCAGCGATCTTCAAATCCTGCACCTCAAGCCCCTTGGTCGCATCCAACAACAGCACGACAACTTCGGCAAAGTCGATCGCGTGCCGCGCGTCAGCGACCGAAAGCTTTTCCAGCTTGTCCTGCACCTTGGCGCGCTTGCGCATTCCGGCGGTATCGATCAAGCGCACGCGGCGCTCGGAAAGTAACGGCGGGATGTTGCCTTCTTCATCGGCCTCACCTTGTTTCGGGCTTGGGTCTGTCCAGATCCAGTCCACCGAAATACTGTCGCGGGTAATCCCGGCTTCAGGGCCCGTAATCAGGCGGTTTTCACCCAATAACTTGTTGATCAGCGTCGATTTACCGGCATTTGGACGCCCCACAATCGCAAGCTTCAATATCGCGTCTGGCGCTTCGGGGTCAGGCACTTCAAACGCGCCGCCGTCAATATGGGGCAGCAAAGATTGAAACAGGTCGGC
Source organism: Sphingorhabdus sp. (assembly GCF_050921905.1). NCBI lineage: Bacteria > Pseudomonadati > Pseudomonadota > Alphaproteobacteria > Sphingomonadales > Sphingorhabdaceae > Sphingorhabdus > Sphingorhabdus sp. The sequence goes on from NZ_CP050888.1 coordinate 2,278,608, forward strand.
CATGCCTTCGCCATGTTCGCCGCTGATTGCGATGGGGTCACCAAAGCCAAGCGCATAGCTTTCCAATATGCCATTATCGCCCTGCTTGCCCTCGGCCTTGTTGACCGCAAGCACGACCGGCGTCGCACTGCTGCGCAGCCATCGGGCAATTTCTTCGTCAAGTGGGGTCACGCCAACGCGGCCATCGATCAGGAACAGGGCAACTTGCGCACCTGCAATCGCTGCCTCTGTTTGCATCCGCATTCTGCCGGGCAGGGTGTCGGGATCTTCATCCTCATAACCCGCCGTATCGACAATAGTGAATTCCAGGTCAAACAAGCGGCCTTCGCCTTCACGGCGGTCACGCGTGACGCCCGGCGTGTCATCGACCAAAGCGAGTTTCTTGCCAACCAGCCGGTTGAACAAAGTGGACTTGCCGACATTGGGCCGACCGATAATGGCTACCGTCGGCAACATGCCGGTACGTCTCCTTTTTAGGCCTAACCGCGAAAAGCGGAAATGCGGCCGGAATCATCCAGAATATATAAAGTGTTGTTGGCGACAATCGGCGGAAGCGACAGTTCGGCTTTCAGGTCGGCAACCTCAGTCGCGGTGCCGTCTTCCGGCGCAACCGCCCAGATTGCACCGCGCGAATTGGCAATGATCAAGCGGCCACCGGCGAGTATCGGGCCATACCAGCTAATCGGGCCCTTTTTCTTCTTTTCATTATCGTAACGCTGTAGCTTTGAAATCCAGCGGATTTTGCCGCTGGAACGCGCAACACTCAGTAACCGTGCTTCGTCGGTCATCACGAACACCCATTCGCCCGCCGTCACGGGTGTCGAAATACCCGCAATGTTGATTTCCCAAATACGTTGGCCGGTCACGAGTTCATAGGACGCCATGCGCCCGCCTTTGCCCAATGCAAAGACGCGGCCACGGTCGATGACCGGGTCGGCATCAATATCGGTCAGCGTCGAAACCGACGTCGACATCGCGGTGCGCGACAAGGTGTCGTTCCAAAGGCTGCGGCCATTTTCATAACGATAGGCGGCAAGCTCACCACTGGAATAGCCAGCGATGACGGTGCCTTGCGCCGCAGCAGGCGCGCCAACGCCGAATATGCCCGACGCGGCAACTGGGCCAGCTTCTTTCCATTGCGGCTCCCCATCGCTTTGGCGCAGCGCATAAATCTGGTTGTCCTGCGTCATCACATATAGGTTGCCGTTGGACAATGTCGGGGCACCGCGCAATGGGCCGGCTGGACGCTTTTTCCAAACAAGCGCGCCAGTGTCCGCCGCAAGCGCGGCGACATCGCCAACGCCATTGGTGGCAAAAACATTGCTGTTGGTGGCGCTCACGCCGCCGCCATAACGGGATGGCTTGCCATCGCTCTCAACCTCAAGCGCGTTCGACCAGATTTGTGCGCCCGTGTTCGCATCAAATGCCGAAACGCGCGCCGTGGTGTCGACGACATAGAGGCGGCCATCGCTCATCACTGGGCTGGCGGCAAGGCGGGCGCGCGGATTGGCACCAGTTACATCTGCGGTCCAAATGCGTTTCAGGTTTTGACCAAGCGCGGCATGACCGGGCGATTTCGACGCATTGCCGCCGGGTTGTGCCCATGCTTCGTTAACCATCGCTGGCGGCAGGGTGACGGCTACGTCCGCCAAGGACGCATCGACCTCGGTGTCACGCTCTGTGCCCAAGATGCTGACGCGTGCGCCGACAGTCGGCGTGTTGTTCTTCTTACCAGCATCACCGCGCACGCCATCAAGGACGGCGCAACCACCAAGCGTCGTTGTCGCGGCGAGCGCCAAAAGCAATTTGGATATGGTCTTCAATGTCACTCTCCTTTGGCGGCGGATTCGCCAGCCTTCGATGCCGCATTGCGGTTTGCCTCAAGCTGAACTGTATCAATACCAAGCGCACCTGCCATTTGCTGCGCACGGCTGCGCAAGGTCTGCGGCGCGTCATCCTGTTTCGCAATCTGCGCAAAAATGGGGCCAGCCAAATTGTCCTTACCCATTTTCATATAGGCTAAGGCTGTTAATTCGCCCGCGCTGCCGAAATAGGGGTGGCCAGCGGTGGCCAGTGGTTTCAACCGGTCAATCACTTGCTGCGGCGGGATGGAGTCAAACTCTGCGCTTATTTGGCGGATCAGGGCCAGATCGCGGAAGGTCTGCGGCAGGCTGTCGTCGCCTGCAACCTTTGCATAAATGGCAATCGCCTTTTTGGTCTCCCCATCTTCGCCGAGCAGATTTGCCTCCACTAATTGCGCCATGGCGCGATATCCGGGTTGATCGGCCTTGGCGAGCGTTGCCAATTTGGCGCGCGCCTCTTTTTCCTGCCCAGCGCGCAACTTGTCCATCGCATCGACAAATTCTTCGCTTTGCAGGTCTGCGGCGGCTTGCACCTGGTTGTTATAGACTATCCAGCCCGCAAAGGCCAAAAGCCCAGCCACGACAGCCGCCAAAAGCCAGCGGCCATAACGCGTCCAGTAACTGCTGAGATCGCTCGCGCGGACGGCATCGTCAACCTCACGCAAAAATGCCTCGTCGCTGCCGCTCCGGTCTTTGCCTGCGGGCTTTTCAGTCGGTGTCAAAGCCAAAAAGGGCCTCCGAATTTGTTTAGTCAAAATTGGTCAGTGCCGTCCTTAGCCCGACTCGGCCCGATAGGCCAGCCTGCTTTATACAGGCTGATATAGCTGGTCGGGCCCGGGGAAGCTTCGGTCACGGACGCCCGCGGCATAAGCGCGCACGGCGTCTTCGACGCTGACACCCATATCGCCGAATTTCTTGACGAATTTCGGTACGCGGTCAAACAGGCCGAGCATGTCTTCGGCGACCAACACCTGGCCGTCGCATTGCGCAGACGCACCAATGCCGATGGTTGGACAGGCGATTTTCTGCGTGATTTCGATGGCGATATGTTCAAGCACGCCCTCAATCACCATGGCAAAAGCGCCCGCGTCCGACATCGCAACCGCATCATCGACGATCGACTTCGCTTCTTCCGGGCTTTTGCCGCGCACGCCATAGCCGCCAAGGATGTTCACCGCCTGCGGCGTCAATCCCACATGCGCCATGACCGGAATGCCGCGTGAGGTCAGGAATTCCACCGTGGGCGCAAGCACCTTGCCGCCTTCCAGCTTCACCGCCGCCGCGCCGGTTTCTTTCAACAGCCGCGATGCGTTGACAAATGCCTGTTCTGGCGAGGCCTCATAGGAGCCAAAGGGCATATCGACGATGACGGCGGCGTGATAGCTGCCGCGCACAACCGCCGCGCCATGCGCCGCCATCATTTCCATTGTCACGGCAACGGTGTGCGGCAGGCCGTAAATCACTTGCCCCAGCGAATCACCGACCAGCAGCATGTCGCAATGCGGGTCCATCAACTGCGCCATGCGGACGGTATATGCCGTCAACATCACCAGCGGTTCCTTACCCTTTTGCTGCCGGATGCGCGGCACGGTCAGGCGTTTCATCGGCGAAGGCGTCGGGTTCGCACGGCTGGTGGATGTATCGAAAGTGAGCGTTTTTGAATGTGTAGACATAAGGCGAGGACCTAGCCGCTAAACGCCGCGGGCAAAAGTAAATAGAGTCCCCGCGTCACTTGTTCGCCGCAACCGCTTCGGTCACATTGTCGCTGAAAATGCCGTCAATGCCCGTGGCGAGGAATGCTTTTATCTCTGCGTTCAAGTCACCATGCCCGCGCGGATCAATGCCGGATTTTTGCGCGAGCGGCAGGAAATAATTTTCGCGGCGGAATGTCCAAGGGTGGACCGCAAGGCCGACCTTATGTGCGTCCGCGACAAGGGTCGTCGGATCGCCCAGATTGCCCAGCAAAGTGCGCGGGATGATGAGCGCCTTATTGGGGCCAATACCATCGGCATAAGTTGCAACGATTTTCAGGCCTTGCGCGCTTGCCATTTGGGGATAGGTCAGGTCGCTGCGGTCGGGCGGGCTTCCCTTTTCATCCATCAACTGGATCAGGCGCAATTTCGTCTTGGGCCGCAAAGCCTTTAGGTTTTCGACCTCGAACGATTGAATGAACACAGGCGCGCTTTTTTCGACATGGCCAAATTTGGTCAACGCCGCCAGCAACGGCCCCGCATGCGGCAGGCCAATCGCGGTGAAATAGCTTGGGTGCTTGGTTTCGGGATAGACGCCAATCGTCCGCCCCGTTGCCGCGCTTTGTGCCTTGGCCAAAGCGAGTATCTCGTCAAAGGTCGGGATTTCAAACTGCCCGTCATAGGCCATATTGGCCTTGCGCAATTGCGGCAGGCGTTCTTTCGCGCGCAGGGTTTTAAGTTGGGCGAGCGTGAAATCCTCGGTAAACCAGCCCGTCATTTTCTGGCCATCGATGGTCTTGGTGGTTTTGCGGTCGGCAAATTCGGCCTTGTCCGCAACATCGGTGGTTTCCGAAATCTCATTCTCATGCCGCGCGACCAAAACGCCATCCTTGGTCAGCACAAGGTCCGGCTCAATATAATCGGCACCTTGTTCAATCGCGAGGCGGTAGCTTGCCAACGTATGCTCGGGCCGCTCGCCCGATGCGCCGCGATGGGCGATGACGATGACGTTGCCTTCAAGCGGTTGTTCCATGGCTTGGCTTTCCGAAATGGAGAAGGGCGACAATAAGAGGGTGGCGATCAAGAGGGTGTGCAGGTGTTTCATAATGCCTCTTTGCCCCCGCGACATTTCAATTCTGCGACAAAAGCGCGTCCCATTCGGTTGGATTAAAGCCGACGAGCAAAGCCCCGCCGCCTTCAACCAGTGGCCGTTTAATCATCGACGGGTTGGCAACCATCAACGCAATCGCCTTGGCCGCGTCTATATCGACCTTGTCGGCATCGGGCAGTTTCTTAAACGTAGTGCCCGCCTTGTTGAGCAGCCTTTCCCAACCAACAACGTCGCTCCACCGCCCCAAATCCGCCGCCGTTACACCCGCCTTTTTATAATCATGGAAATGATAGCCAAGGCCGCGCGCCTCAAGATAATTGCGCGCTTTCTTGACCGTATCGCAATTTGGGATGCCGTAGAGGGTGAGGTTTGACATTGATGTCCTTGTAGTTTGCCAATTGGCTATGGATAATGAGCAACAAATCATGTTGCTATTTTGTTCTTGAAATTGATTCATACTTTCGATACGTCGCCATAGCTGAGAGGTCAATGATGGCGGGAATAGGTTTCACCTTTTACGAGTTTTTTGCCGGCGGCGGCATGGTGCGTGCGGGGCTAGACAATGGCAATTGGGACTGCCTATTTGCCAATGATTTTGATCGAAAAAAATGTGAGTCATATACGCGCAACTGGGGCAGTGACACGTTGGTCTGCGACGATGTCGCGGCATTACAGACTTTCGACTTACCGAGTAGGGCAAATTTGGTTTGGGCTTCGTTCCCTTGTCAGGATCTGTCCTTGGCTGGGGGTGGCGCAGGCCTCGGGGGTGATCGTTCAGGGACGTTCTGGCCATTCTGGCGATTGATGGATGCTTTGATTGCCGACGGTCGTGCACCGGACATATTAGCTCTTGAAAATGTTAGCGGGACGCTGACCTCGCACGGCGGCAAAGATTTTGAAGCAATCTGCCAATCCTTCGTGAAGTCGGGGTATCGTGTCGGCGCGGTTGTGGTGGACGCAGCTCTTTTTGTGCCGCATTCACGCCCGCGATTGTTTGTTGTCGGTGTCCGGGAAGGCGTTGCAATTCCACGCGGAATCATTGGCGATGGTGCCTCGGCGCAATGGCACCCCAAGGCACTCCGCACCGCATATGATAGGCTGCCCAGTGCCTGCAAGGATTTTTGGCTGTGGTGGCGAATTGCACCTCCTGCTCTTTCGGACATACGCTTTGCTGATCTGATTGAAGAAACCCCAGTTAGCGTTAAGTGGCATTCTGAAATTGAGACGCAAAAGTTGCTTTCAATGATGAGTACCATCAATTTGGCGAAGGTGCACTATGCCCAACGCGCTGGCCTAAAAATGGTAGGCACTATCTACAAACGAACACGGCATGATGCGCTCGGCCAGAAAGTGCAACGCGCCGAGGTGCGATTTGATGACATTGCCGGATGCCTCCGCACTCCTGGCGGCGGCTCTAGCAGGCAAACTATTCTTGTCGTTGACGGCAATACAGTGAAGTCGCGCTTGATTTCAACGCGCGAAACGGCTCGTCTGATGGGCCTGCCCGAAGACTATTGCTTGCCTGAAAATTATAATGAGGCATATCACTTAACGGGAGATGGGGTCGTCGCGCCAGTTGTGCGCCATCTTGCAGAACAATTATTTGAACCACTTCTTCAGGCGACAAAGTGGCGACGGGCAGTGGCATGACGATAATCCCTTGCGAACAGAACGCGAAACTTCGCGAGCAAATCGAATCTTTTGCTGAAACCCTAAAGACTGAGGCGCACAGGCTAGGCGATCACGGTTTGGACGAAGCGGAGTTTTACAACAGCGGTCTTTTCCGTGGTGCGGTTGAGCGTATTCGAGGACAGTTTTCAGCTACTATGCGCGAAAAGCGGCAATTTGTTTCGCATATTCTTAATTTTATGACGGACGGCGGATATATTTCCGACTGGGCATCGGCTGGTGAAAATAATAGGCATGACTATTCGGTCCGTCTGAACTCCGGCAAGATTGCGGCCATTGAGCTCAAAGGCTGTCTTGATGGCAACAACACCAACATTTTCGAACGTCCTCCACACGCAAATGAGTTTGTGCTTTGGAGCGTTTGCACGAACCCGGGTGCCGATCCACGCCACAATGCATGGTCAGGAATTCACACCCGACTAAGCGCGGAAATCATTTCACGGTCACAACGTGTCGACGGGCTTATCATCTGGGACATGGTCTGCGGCACAATTGGGCGACCTTGCCCTAAAGTGCTAGCGAATGAAGGGCGTTTGAACGAAGTCGGCCCCTATCGTCTTCCACCTCCTTGCATCTACCTGTTCCCGGCTACTATCCCTGCACCGCGCAATAACCCGAACCCAAAAGCCCAGAGTTTGGATGCAGTTGAACTGCTATCCGCTTTTCATGCCTGTTTCGGCGGACAGGCAGACGAAATCAATTTGGTCGATTTTGATGTTGAAAATCGTGGCGTAGACATGCTGCGGACCACAAGGGTTTCACGCGGAGGCTTGGTTGTTCAGGAGTCAGGTGCAACTGCTATCAGACGAACATGATATAGAAGCATTGAAATTTAGATAGCGCAGTGAGGTTTTGATTGAAGCTCGCTAAGTACCATTTGGACGGCCAGTGTGGAAATTCCGGCAATTTGTAAAACATATCACTATTTCCGGATTTGGGTCGCCCACCGTCAAAGCCGCCCCATCTCACCCTAACCGTCATTTATAATGCGCCCGCCGGTCGCCGAAATCTCGCACACGCTTGCGCCAGGCGCGATAGCTTCCGGTTTTTAACTCGGTCCGCATGATGACTTTAATCTCGTCGGGCGTGACCCCATGCTGCGCCGAAATCTGGGTGAAGCTGATATGGTCGGACAGCGCCATTTCGACGATCTCGCTGATTTGCGCAGGCGATAGCGTTTTTGTCATGTCACACCGCCGACATGATATCGGTATGCGCAAAATCATGCCCTTTGAACAGCAAAGGTATGTCGCGTGATCTGGCCAGCGCATAGGCGAAGAGATCGCCAAAATTGAGCTGCGCCGGATGCCCGCTGCCTTTGCCGTAACGCACATTGGCGGCATGCGCATAATCTGTTTCGGGCAACCCCGGCGACGCGATTTCAATGCCATAAGCCAGAACCAGCGCATTGACCTGGTCAACAAGCAATTCTTGTCCCCGCGCCCAGGCAACCAATCGTGTTTCGACCAATGAAGGCGCGCTCATGACGATAGCAGGGGCGTTATCAAGGATATCCAAAAACGAAGCGCGCTCTGCCTCGTTCAACATGATCGCGATCAATGCCGACGAATCGACTGCGATCATATGGGCAGGCCGTTTTCATCCCATAACAGCGGATCGGCCATATCCCTGTTGATTGGCATGGCGTCGACCCGTGCCAAAATGGCATCGACGCGCTTGCGACGCTCTGCCCGGTCGACGTCCATGGCCAATTGCAGCGGGACGAGTTTCAGTTTCGGTACGCCGGCATTTTGCACGATCACCTCTTCCCCGCGCAGCGCAGCGGCGCACAGTTCGGAAAAACGTGTTTTGGCTTCGCCAATGTTGACGTGAATGGTCATAATAAAGGAAAGTTTAGCTTGACCAAGCGGGTTGGTCAAGGTTGCTGCCGCGCCCGACGGGTCGTCTTGTCACTCCCACTCAATCGTCCCCGGCGGTTTTGACGTATAGTCATAGACCACGCGGTTAATGCCCTTCACCTCGTTGATGATGCGGGTTGAGACGCGGCTGAGAAACGCGCTTTCGAAGGGATAAATGTCCGCCGTCATGCCGTCGGTGGAGGTTACCGCGCGCAAGGCGCAGACATTGTCATAGGTGCGGCCATCGCCCATCACGCCCACGGTGCGGACGGGCAGGAGGACGGCGAACGCCTGCCAGATCGCGTCATACAATCCGGCATTGCGGATCTCTTCGAGATAGACCGCGTCCGCCTTGCGCAGCACGTCGCAACGTTCCTTGGTCACTTCGCCCGGAATGCGGATCGCAAGGCCGGGGCCGGGGAAGGGGTGGCGACCCACAAATTGGTCGTTAAGGCCCAATTCGCGGCCCAAGACGCGGACCTCATCCTTGAACAATTCGCGTAAAGGCTCAACCAATTGCATATTCATCCGCGCGGGCAGGCCGCCGACATTATGGTGGCTTTTGATCGTGACCGATGGCCCGCCGGTGAAGCTGACGCTTTCGATCACATCGGGGTAAAGCGTTCCTTGGGCCAGGAAATCCGCGCCGCCAACTTTCTTGGCCTCTTCGTCGAATACGTTGATGAATTCCGCGCCGATAAACTTACGCTTCGCCTCCGGGTCGGTGACGCCCGCCAAGCCCGCAATGAACCGTTCCTCGGCATCGACGACGACCAACGGGATGTTATAATGGTCGCGGAACAGGGTTTCGACCTGTGCGCGTTCGTTCATGCGCAGCAAGCCATGGTCGACAAAGACGCAGGTCAACTGATCGCCAATGGCTTCGTGAATCAAGATCGCGGCGACCGAGCTGTCCACGCCGCCCGAAAGTCCACAAATGACGCGGCCGGAGCCGACCTGCGCGCGGATTTCGGCGATTTTCGTCGCACGAAACTCCGCCATGGTCCAATCACCCGATAGGCCGCAGACCTTATGGACGAAGCTGGAGATCAGCTTTGCGCCATCGGGGGTGTGCACAACTTCGGGGTGAAACTGAATGCCATAATATTGCCGCGCTTCGTCGGCGATGAAAGCATAAGGCGCGCCATCGCTGGTGGCGACAACGTCAAAGCCCGGGGCAAGGCTGGTGACCTTGTCGCCATGGCTCATCCACACCTGATGCTTTTCACCCGTCTGCCAAAGGCCATCGAAAAGCGCGCAAGGCTTCTCCACCTCGATAAAGGCACGGCCAAATTCGCCGCCTTCGCCTTCGCTGACATGGCCGCCCAACTGCATCATCATCGTTTGCTGGCCATAGCAAATGCCAAGGATGGGTAAGCCGCTGTCGAACACACATTGTGGCGCGCGCGGGGAATCGGCGTGCGTGGTGGAGGCTGGGCCGCCCGACAAGATGATGCCCTTTGGCTGCATCCGCGCAAACGCCGCCTCGGCATTGTTGAACGGAGCGATTTCGGAATAGACCCCCGCCTCACGCACGCGGCGCGCAATAAGCTGCGTGACTTGGCTCCCGAAATCTATGATCAGGATGGTGTCGGACGGTTCGCTATGTATTTTGGATTCTGGCATGGTCCGCCGATAGTGATTGCGGCGTGCGCTGTCCAGTTGCCACCGCTGTCTTTGACGCGCTATGCTGGGCGCGTGAGCAAGAACGACACCCGCCGCGCGGAGATTATCCAGCGATTGACCGATTATGTTCTGGCGGAGGGGCTTTCGGCGGCGAGCTTGCGTCCATTGGCCAAGGCGGCGGGGACGAGTGACCGGATGCTGCTATATTATTTCACCGATAAGCGCGCCATCATCACGGCGGTGTTGGAACAGATTTCGGCGCGGTTGGTGGGGCTGATTTCCGACCGGACCGCGCCTGAGCCACTGCCCTTGGAGGATCTACGCCGCCTGTTGGCAGAGCTTTTGTTTGAGGATGCGTTATGGCCTTATATGCGCATCTGGCTTCAGGTTGCGGCGCGCGCGGCGATGGGTGACGAACATTATCGTGGCGTCGGCGAACAGATTGGCCGGGGCTTTCTGTTATGGGGCAAGGCACAACTCAAGTCCGACAATGACGCGCAGCGCGATATCGATGCCGCCAGATTGCTAGTCAGCATGGAAGGCATGCTGTTCCTCAAAAGCATTGGCCTTGATGACGTCAACGCCAAGGCGCTTTAACGCCGGTTTGCCGCCCTTGCTTTGCCCAACAATATGGCGGCGCTGTCACCGTTATTTCGGTAGCTCTCGACCAGCAGGTACGCAGCCAAGAAAGGCGCACCAAGGTTGAACGCCGCAAATCCCAGAACAAGCCCGGTCGCTGAAAATGCGTGTCGCCACGCGACCCAGACGCCAGACATTATAAGGAAGCACAAAAAGTCGAGATTAAACTGCCCGCGCCATGTCATATCCCCCATGTCACCGAAAAATATCGGATACAGCCCCATGCCATGGTTCGCGATCACAATGGCGGTGTAGACGCCGACAACGGCAATGATTGTGACGAGAAATATGCGGAAAAAGGTCATGGTTCGGCTCCTGAAACGGGAGCATCATCATACCAAAATGTAGCGAGTGCTACAATGATTGATTTAGTCCGTCAGCTCTACCCAGGTCGGCGCATGGTCGCTGGCCTTTTCCCGCCCGCGATGCGCCTTGTCGACGCCGCAACTATTGAGGCGGTCGGCGACGGCCGGACTTAACAACAAATGGTCGATGCGAAAGCCATGGTCGCGTTGCCAAGCGCCGGCTTGAAAATCCCAAAAGGTCCATACCCCGCCTTGCGGATAATGCGTGGCGAGCGCGTCGGTCCAGCCTTGGCCAAGCAATGCGCGATAGGCAGCGATGCTTTCGGGTTGACGCAGCGCGTCATCCAACATCGCCGTCGGGGCCCAGATATCATGGGCATGCGGAATGACATTATAGTCGCCTGCTAATATCGCAGGAATTTCCGCCGTCAGCAGCTCTGCCGCACGGGCATATAGCCGCTGCATCCACGCCAGCTTATAGTCGAATTTGGGCCCCGGTTGCGGGTTGCCATTGGGCAAATAAATGCTCGCGACGCGGATGCCGAAAACATCGGCCTCCAAATAACGCGCATGTTCGTCCAACGGATCGCCGGGTAAAGTGCGCTGCGCCTCAATCGGCTGCGCGCCCTTGGCGAGGATGGCGACGCCATTGAATGACTTTTGCCCATGCCAGATCGCGCCATAGCCAGCGCGTTCAAAGTCCGCGACGGGGAAGCCCTCATCCTGCGACTTCACCTCTTGCAAGCATGCGACATCAGGCTGCGTTTCCTCCAGCCATTCCAGCAGACGGGGCAGGCGCGCCTTGACGCCGTTAATATTGTAAGTCGCGATACGCATGATCGGGCTTTAGCCGGAAAATCGGGATTACGAACCTGTTTTTCGGACTGCGGACGTTTCTAACTGGTTCTTTATGTCTTTGTGCGAACCCAACAACTTTGAAGGTTCGCACGAAGATACGAAGAAATGAAGACTCGCTCAAACCGAAAAGCTGGATCCACAGCCGCAACCGGCTTGGGCTTGGGGGTTTGTTACCTTGAAGCTTTTGCCGCCAAGCGATTCTACGAAGTCCACCGCAGAGCCGCGCACGAGATCAAGGCTCATGGGGTCAATGACCAGCGCCGCGCCGTCGCCCTGCGCCTGAATATCGTCGGCCTCAATCGAGTCGGCTAAGCCGAAGCGATATTGAAAGCCCGAACAACCGCCGCCTTCCACCGACAGACGCAGCACAGGGTCTTTGCCCAATTTGGTCGCGATTTCGGCAACGCGGCGCGCGGCGTTGGGGGTCATGAAGATGACTTCGGTTTCGGTCATGGCTTTTATGTAGGCCATGCTCGGCCCAAAGGAAAGTATTAGTAAAGAAAAGGGGCGGCAAAGTTTCCGATGCCAGCCCCCAAGATTACACCCTCTCCCAAAGGTGATGCGCTAGCCTGTCCGCTTACTCGCCTTCAGCAGGACCGCCAATGGCTTTGCTATCAGCAGTTTTCGAGGCAAGCAAGAATTTTGCGCCGCTTGGGTCTGATTTCTGCGGGGCCAAGAAAGCAATCGGGTTGATCGCTTCACCGGCGATGCGCACTTCATAATGCAGATGGCTTCCGGTGGAGCGGCCAGTTGAGCCCATATAGCCCAAAATGTCGCCCTTGCGGATGCGTTGGCCGGGGGTCACGTTCATCGCCGACAAATGGCCATAACGTGTCTGCACCGCGTTGCCGTGGTTGATTTCTACAAATTTGCCATAGCCGCCAACCCATTCGGCGCGGCCAATCGTGCCGTCTGCAGTTGCGAAAATGGGTGTGCCCACTGGACCGGGAATGTCCAATCCCTTGTGGTTACGGCTGGCGCCACGTGTGGGGGCATTGCGATATCCAAAACCGCTGGAGAATTTCATGATCTCGACAGGGTTGATGGAAGGAACGGCAACTTCGACCTTATGAACGGCACCGTTGATGCGGCCCCAGCTATCGTTCAAGGCGCGGAATTCAGGGTCGGAAACGCCAAGAGCGGTTTGGTTGGCCTTCAAATCTTCGGGTGAAATGCGAAAAGTGTCAGATGAAGCGGCGGCTGAATTTGCGATAGCAGGTGTGGCGGCTGATACCGCGACCAAAACGCCAATCGCGGAGGCAGCTTTAAGGATCAGTGATTGGCACGAAGCCAAAGCGCTGGATAACATGTGTGTCATTACCTTGTTGTTGCGACCCGCACCGTTTCTGGCGCAGTACCGAAGATTGACCAAGGCAGATGATCTGCCCACCCCTTATGAAAAGCGTGGTGTCCGATGGCTCAAACGAATGCAACAACTGTGTAATAATCGCGGGACAAGCCGCCGCTCAAACGCGTTGAGTCGTTGAATCGAGGCTATAGCGAGCGGCAAAATGACGGTTTACCGATGTTCTTAACGCAGTCGGCACCGATTTGTTCCGGTGGAAAGCCGCAGGTGATGAAAAGGATTCGACGCGCGTGCAGCGCATGACGCAGGGGCCTTTATAGGGTCACGACCCTATAAAGCCTTCGCTGCTGCCAAAACCTCGGCTGCATGCGCCTTGACCTTCACCTTGCGCCAGACCTGGGCCACTTTGCCGTCCTTGCCGATTAGATAGGTCGACCGGTCAATGCCCATATAGAGTTTGCCGTACATTGATTTTTCGACCCATGCGCCCATTTGCTCGGTGGCATCGCTCGCTTCGTCGGATAGCAAATTGACGGTAAGCGCATATTTTGCGGCAAATTTTGCGAGCTTGGCGGGCTTGTCCTTTGACATGCCGTAAACCGGGCAATTCAGCGCCGCAAATTCGGCTGCCAATTCGGTAAAATCCTTCGCCTCATTGGTGCAACCGGGCGTGTCGGCTTTGGGGTAAAAATACAGCACAAACGGGCCGGAAAGCGCCGCCAGATTGACCGCATTACCTGCGCTATCGACAACGGTCACGTCGGGCAGGGTGTCCTGGATATCGGTCATATTCTCGTTCCTTTTCAAAAATCGCGTGGGCCCAATAAGCTGTGCCATTGGTTCATGACAACCCCGCGATAATCCCTAAGCGCGTGCGTTAAACCATCCCAATCATCAAAGCCTAAGCTGTGTGCAATCAGATATTGTGCCGCCTCGGGCGGGGCTGCGCAATCGGGCGCGATCAGGCGCACCATCACCAACAACCGCGCCATCAAGGCAAAGGCCTGGGCAAAATCAGCTTGCAGGTGCCCCGCCGCCACCAACGCGTCAATCGCCGGGCCAAGCTGCGGCCGCATGCCGTCATGCGTTTCCAACTGAAGCGCGTGAATGATGAACTCCATATCCACCAATCCGCCGGGCAGCAGCTTTACATCCAACGCGCCCTTTGGCGGCTTATGCGCGGCCATGTCCTTGCGCATCGTCGCAATATCGTGGCGCAGCTTTGGGATGTCGCGCTTTGTATGCAAAACATCGCGGATGATTTCGGCGACTTGGCCGCGCGCGCCTGCTGATCCAAAAAGCACCCGCGCCCGCGTGAGCGCCATATGTTCCCAAGTCCATGCATTCTGCCGCTGATATTGGTCGAAGCTTTTGACAGACGCGCACAATAGCCCGTCCGCACCCGATGGCCGAAGCCGTGTGTCAATCTCATATAATGCGCCCGAGGCCGTTGCCACGGACATTGCCGCAATTACCCGCTGCGCCAGTCGGTTAAAATATTGCGTTGCGCCAAGGCTGCGGGGGCCATCGGACTCCGCCAGGTGGTCGCCAGAGAATAGCAGGATGATGTCCAAGTCCGACGCATGCGTCAACGCCTCACCGCCAAGCCTGCCCAAAGCCAAAATGATCAGCTCGCCGCCTGGAATCTTGCCATGCGCCTTTTCAAATTCGGCCAATGTTGCCGTCGTCAGCGTCTCCAGTGACGCCTCCGCCAAATGCGCATAAGCCTGCGAGATGGCGAGCGCGTCGCTGCGCCCCTCAATCAACTGCACGCCTAAAGCAAAGCGTTTTTCGCCAACATAATCGCGCACAATGTCGAGGGTGGATTGATAATCGGCGTTGCCAATCCGGCGCTGCATCGCGTCCTGCAATGCCGACACGTCGCCGGGCAAATGCATGGCGCTGGTATCGATCAACGCATCAAGATAGCGGCTTTGGCGGCCCAGATCGTCGGCCAAAGTCGGCGCGTAGCTTAAAATATCGGCGACCAGTTGCAACAGGCCGGGACGCGCCTCCAGCAAGCGGAAGACGTTAATCGCGCTGGGCATCGCCTCAATCATATTGTCGAAACGGGCGATGGCACGATCCGAATCGGGTGCTTGCGCCAGCGCCGCCATGATCGCGGGCAACACGGCCTCAAATGCATCGCGCGCCGATGGGCTGCGGATCGCGCGAATTTTGCCGCTACGCCAGCGGGCCAAGCGCTGCATCACAGCAACGGGGTCGGCATAGCCAAGATCGGTGAGCTGCTCCTTCAGCGGCAGACCTTCGTCCGCCAATCGCGGCCCTTCGCTGCCCCCTGCATCGACCATGCGGTCATAGACGGCCGCGACCACAGCGGTGATCGGCGCAATCGCCGCAATCAACGCGTCGGCATCGGTTAAGCCATGCAATCGCGCGACAGCATCGGCAGTGTCGCGGTTGGCGGGTATCTCATGCGTTTGCCGGTCACTGTGCATTTGCAAGCGATGTTCGAATATCCGCAACTGCGTATAAGCCGAGGACAAGGTCTCCGCCTCTTGCGCGCTGATCGGTCCAGCCGCCGCCAGCGCCTGTAATGCTGCACGCGTGTCTGGCACGCGCAATGCCGGGTCGCGGCCGCCGTGGATAAGTTGATGCGCTTGGGCAAAAAATTCACATTCTCTTATGCCGCCATGGCCACGCTTCAGATCAAACCCAAGGCCCATTTTCTGCCCCTTGGCATAATGGTCACGGATTTGCGCGGTCATCGCACTGATATTCTTCAACTGCCCGAAATCGAGCGACTTGCGCCAGATGAACGGTACAATGGCATTCAGGAAATATTTGCCCAGCGCGCGGTCGCCTGAACTTACCCGCGACCGGATGAATGCGGCTTGCTCCCACGCCAGTGCGCTCGATTCATAATAGCCGATAGCCGCCTCGACTGGCAGGACGATGGGGCTGACCTCTGGCGACGGACGCAACCGCATGTCGACGCGAAAGACATAGCCGTCCCCGTCGAGCGCGGACAAAAGCTCAATGACGCGCCTACCATAACGCACCGCCGCCTCCGCCACATCATCACGTTCGCGGTGGGGTAGGGTTTTGGGATCGAACAGGAATATCGGGTCAATGTCGGACGAATAATTCAACTCCCGCCCGCCATGTTTGCCCAGCGCGATGACGGCAAAGCCCTGATTAGGCGCACCGGGCACGCGTTCTTCGATGGCGGCGGCGATAGCTTGATCCAGCGCATGGTCGGCAAAGTCGGAGAGGATGTGCGTGACGCGCGTCAGGTCCCAGACATCGGATAGGTCCGCAATGGCGGTCACCAAAGCAACCCCTTGGCGCTGTTTACGTAATGCGGTGCCGACGGAATCTGCACTGCGGGCAAGGGCAGCGGCAAGCGCATCGTCAAAATCGCCTGCGCGGATCAGCGGCATCAGGTCGGCATTGCGGTCGATCAGGCCAGTCAGGAACGGGCTATACGCCTGCGCTCGGGCGATGGCTTCTTCGACGTTGCTCACAACCTAACCTCCACTAAACACTCTTCGTCATTCCCGCGCAGGCGGGAATCCCACTCCCGAGTTGGCGGTTTCTGCGGACGGAGCTTTAGAATTGAAAGGCTAGGAGTTGGATTCCCGCCTACGCGGGAATGACGATGGTGTGAGAGACGAAGCCACAGAATGGTTTTTGGCTGTCCGCTGCCCCCACCTGCGCGGGAATGATGATATGGAAGAAAAAACCCGCTCACCGGCCCAGATAATCCCGCCGGAAATCTTGCGCAAAGCCTGCAAAGCGCCCTTGCTTTATCGCCGCGCGCATGCCGGCCATCAGCATCTGGTAATAATGCAAATTGTGCTGCGTCATCAGCATCGCGCCCAATATTTCGCCAGAACGGATCAAATGATGGACATAAGCCCGCGTCCATGTCGCGCATACGGGGCACGTGCAGCGGTCATCAATCGGCCCTTGGTCTTCGGCAAATTTGGCATTGCGGATGTTGATCGGGCCATGATGGGTAAAGGCTTGGCCGTTGCGGCCTGACCGGGTGGGCAGAACGCAATCGAACATATCAATCCCGCGCTCCACCGCGCCGACAAGGTCATCGGGTTTGCCAACGCCCATTAAATAGCGCGGCCGGCCGGCGGGTAATTGGTCAGGCGCATAATCGAGGCAACCGAACATCGCCTCTTGCCCTTCACCCACCGCAAGGCCACCCACGGCATAGCCGTCAAAGCCAATGTCGATCAACGCATCGGCGGATCGCTTGCGCAATTCTTCGTCCAATGACCCTTGCTGGATACCGAACAAAGCCGCGCGCGCCGCATGGTCGCCGCCGCTGTCAAATCCGTCGCGTGAACGCTTTGCCCAGCGCATCGACAGCTCCATAGATTTGATTGCCGCGTCCCGCGACACGCCATTGGCAGGGCATTCGTCAAACGCCATGACAATGTCGGAACCCAATAGACGCTGGATTTCCATCGAGCGTTCGGGCGACAGCATATGTTTCGACCCGTCCAAATGGCTTTGGAACGACACACCTTCTTCGGTGATTTTACGTAAAGCCGATAGGCTCATCACCTGATAGCCGCCACTATCGGTCAGGATTGGCCGGTCCCAGCCCGAAAATTGATGCAAGCCGCCCAACCGCGCCACCCGCTCCGCGCCGGGACGCAGCATCAGATGATAGGTATTGCCCAATATGATGTCCGCACCCGTCGCCCGCACTTCGGCAGGGCGCATAGCCTTGACGGTCGCAGCAGTGCCCACGGGCATGAAGGCGGGCGTACGAATTTCGCCGCGCAGCATGTGAATGCTGCCGGTGCGGGCCTTGCCATCGGTGGCGGAAATGGAAAACTGGAATCGCGTGGTCATGTGGAGGCTTTAGGGCGGTAATGCGTTTGAGAAAACCAACTTTGCGTTTGACAGCGCGGGCGACGTAAAATCCTCCCCATCGACTTGCGATGGGGAGGGGGACCGTTCGCGCAGCGAAGGGTGGAGGGGCGTCGACTGCCGAGTCCCCTCCGTCATTCGAAGCTAAACGCTTCGACTGCCACCTCCCCATCGCAAGTCGCTGCGGGAGGAATATACAAATTATCCTTTCAACCGCCGCCGCACCGCCCCATATACGCAACATGACTTACACTGATCCGCGCTCCTATCTCTATCAACCCGGCCTTCTTGACCCTGACGCTGCAGTACGCATCACGCGGGATGCGCTGAAGGCGTGCGATGACGGGGAACTATATCTCCAATATAGCGCGACCGAGAGCTTCGGTTTCGACGATGGCCGCTTGAAAATGGCGGATTATTCGACGGGATCGGGCTTTGGCCTGCGCGGTGTTTCGGGCGAGATGACTGGGTTTAGCCACGCCAATGACATGAGCGAGGCCGCGATTCGCCGGGCGGGGGAGACGCTGAAGCTGCTTGATCCTGCCAAGGATCAACCCGCGCCGCCACCGCGCCAGAACAACCGGCATTTATACACCGATGGCAACCCGTTGGAGCTGGTGCCCTTCGCGCAAAAGGTCGCTTTGTGTCAGCAAATCGACGCCGCCGCCCGCGCCCGTGATCCGCGCGTTGCCCAAGTCAGCGTCAGCCTGTCGGGTAGTTGGAGCGTGGTTGAAATCGTCCGCGCCGATGGCTTTGTCGCCACCGACGTCCGGCCCTTGGTCCGGCTCAATGTCGCTATCGTCGCGCAAGATGGCGAACGCCGCGAAACTGGAAGCTATGGTTTTGGCGGGCGCTATCTCTACGACAAATTATTTGCAGAACAGGAATGGGAACATGCGATTGACGTCGCACTGGCGCAGGCGCTGACCAACCTGCGTTCGGTCGCTGCGCCCGCTGGCGAAATGACCGTGTTGCTTGGCCCCGGCTGGCCCGGCGTGTTGTTGCATGAGGCAGTTGGCCATGGCTTGGAAGGCGATTTCAACCGCAAGGGCAGCAGCGCCTTTTCCGGCAAAATCGGGCAGCGCGTTGCCGCGCCCGGCGTTACCGTGGTCGATGATGGCACGATGCAGAACCGGCGCGGGTCGCTCTCGATTGATGATGAAGGCACGCCGACTCAGGAAAATGTCTTGATCGAAGACGGTATCTTGCGCGCTTATATGCAGGACCGCATGAATGCGCGCCTGATGGGTGTGGAGCCCACCGGCAATGGCCGCCGCGAAAGCTTTGCTTATGCACCGATGCCGCGCATGACCAACACCTTCATGCGCAGCGGCAATGACGACCCTGCCGAACTTTTAAGCCGCGTCAAAAACGGCATTTTCGCCAAAAGCTTTGGCGGCGGCCAAGTTGACATTGTGTCAGGCAAATTCGTGTTTAGCTGCACCGAGGCCTATTTGGTCAAGAACGGCAAGCTTGGCGACCCGATCAAGGGTGCGACGCTGATCGGCGATGGTCCAACCGCGTTGAACAAGATCATTGGCCTTGGCAATGACATGGCGCTCGATGAAGGCGTTGGCGTTTGCGGCAAGGCGGGGCAAAGTGTTCCTGCGGGCGTCGGGCAACCCACCACTTTAGTGAGCGCGCTGACCGTGGGCGGGACGGCGGGTTGATCGGCGCATATTTCGGCCAGAATTGCGCTATGACCGAACTAACCGCATGATCCTGATATGAGCCTCGCGATCAAGGTTGCGACCTATAATATCCGCAAGGCGGTGGGGCTTGATCAACGCCGCGATCCGGCGCGCATCCTGTCGGTGCTGAATGAAATTGGTGCCGATATTGTGACGTTGCAAGAGGTGGACCGCCGCTTTGGCGCGCGGGTCAGCGCGATTCCTTTGGCGATGTTGGCGGCAGAGACGCCTTATGTGCCGGTACCGTTAAACGCGCATCCGGCGGCGATTGGTTGGCACGGCAATGCGATTTTGGTGCGCAAGGGCATTGAGGTGCGCCATGCCCAGCCGATCGACATGCCAACACTGGAACCGCGCGGGGCGGTGATGGCGGAGCTGTCGGTGAACGGGCATAGCTTGCGCGTGATTGGCGTGCATCTCGATCTGTCGGGCCTGTGGCGGCGCAAGCAAATCCGCGCCTTGCTCGCCGCGATTGATGCCAGCCCGCTTCATATGCCCACGGTGATGATGGGAGATTTCAATCAATGGTCGGACAAAGGCGCGCTGAGCGAGCTTGCCTTTCACCATCACCGGTTGGTGCAAACGCCCAAAAGCTTCCATACCGCACGCCCCGTTGCCCGGCTTGACCGCATCATCGTCAGCCATGAGGTGAAGGTGCGCGCTGCCGATTGCCATATTTCGCCTTTGTCGAAACAGGCGTCGGATCATCTGCCCTTATGGGCAAATATGCAGATTGGCTAGATGCCTAAATATTAGGCATCCACAGATGACTGATTAAATAATAGGCAAATACTGCCTTAATGTCGCACGGCGTCATGCGCCAAATACCCGAATACTGGCCCTTTTGCGTGCTTTGCGCTTTCTGGCACGGCGTGTGCATATTGCACTGCACAACTATTGCATTGCACTGCACAACCATCGCACTGCACAACCATCGGGGGGTCTGCATGAAATATATTATTGCCGTGATTAAACCGCACAAGCTGGATCCGGTGCGCAAGGCGCTGACCGCGCTAGGCGCTGCGGGGGCGATAGTGTTCGCCGCCTTGCCCGCCTTCGCGCAGGAGGCTGTGGAGAAAGCAGCCGACGGCGCAGCGGCGGCTGGCGCTGCTGCAGCCGAAGTTGCGGCCACTATTGCTGTTGCCGACGGCCCGATCAAGGCCCCAACGGTCGAACAAATGGCCGGCATGGTCGACAAGGGTGATACAGGCTGGATGCTGATTAGCTCGGCCTTGGTATTGCTGATGTCGATCCCGGCATTGGCATTATTCTATGGCGGGCTTGTCCGCACAAAGAATATGCTGAGCCTGTTGATGCAGGTGTTCATGATCGTATCGGTCGCAGCTTTGGTCTGGGTCACTTATGGCTACAGCCTGGCCTTCACCAGCGGCAACGCCTTCATCGGCGGCTTTTCCAAGATGTTCTTGGCCGGCGTTTCGACAACGACTTATGCTGCGACCTTCAGCAACAATGTCTATATCCCCGAATATGCTTTTGTGGTGTTTCAGATGACCTTTGCCTGCATCACGCCGGCACTGATCGTCGGCGCATTTGCAGAGCGGATCAAGTTTACGCCGTTGATGATCTTTACGGTATTGTGGCTGACCTTCGCTTATTTCCCTATCGCGCATATGGTTTGGTATTGGGCAGGACCAGATTTCCTAGTCGATGCACCAAATGATGTCGGCTTCTTGTGGGGCAAGGCAGCGCTTGATTTTGCGGGCGGCACCGTTGTGCACATCAATGCGGGCATCGCAGGCCTTGTCGGCTGTCTTATCATCGGCAAGCGCGTTGGCCATGGCAAGGAAGCCACCCCGCCACATTCGATGACCATGACGATGATCGGCGCGTCGCTTTTGTGGGTGGGCTGGTTCGGCTTTAACGCTGGCTCCAATTTGGAAGCCAATGGCCTTGCGGCGCTGGCGTTCATCAACACCTTTGTTGCGACGGCTGCTGCTGCGGTTGCATGGTGCCTGATTGAACAATTCCACCATGGCAAGCCTTCCTTGCTTGGTGCCGTCACTGGCGCGGTTGCTGGCCTTGTCGCCATTACACCCGCCAGCGGATTTGCCGCGCCGATGACCTCGATCCTGCTTGGCTTTGCGGCATCGGGCCTGTGCTATGTCTTCGTTGCTTATGTGAAGAACAAGCTTAAATATGACGACACGCTTGACGTCTTTGGCGTCCACGGCGTTGGCGGCATCGTCGGCGCACTGGGCACCGCAATTGTCGCCGACCCTGCGCTTGGTGGCCAGGGATGGATTGATTACACCGTTTTCCCTGCCATTCCGGGCGAATATGTTATGGCTGATCAGTTCGTCTCGCAGCTTTGGGCCGTGGGTACGACGGTATTGTGGACGGGCGTTGTTTCGGCCGTTTTGTTCTACGCGCTGAAATTCACCACCGGCCTTCGTCCAACCGAAGACGCCGAGCGTGAAGGCCTTGACCTTACCGAACATGGCGAGCGTGCTTACAATTATTGAGTTTTACGACTTGGCGGCGGGGCGATCTCTCCTCTCCCTTTTGCGCCCCGCCACCTCCCGATGTTCCTCCCGCGAACATCCAACTCATGGCCCGGCCCTGCGATGGTCCGGGCCTTTTTATGCGGTGCGAACAGGTGCGGGCCGTCATCCTCATCCCCCCGTTGCCCTAATCCCCCACGTCACCCTGAACTCGTTTCAGGGTCTATCGTGCAGTAAGCCAAGAGCTAGAATGGATAAATGGACCCTGGAACGACAGTCACCGAAGGTGAAACAAGTTCAGGGTGACGGGGGTTGGAGGGGTCGCGCATGCTATGCGCTTGTCACTCGCAACAACACCATTCCTCCGTCGCACAAAAAACGGGAACTATATATTTAACTAGCCATAAAGTCGCTTGACTAGCCGATAATATTTGGCTAGCTAGGTTTTATGACTGACAAGCCAGAAACCGTTTCGCTCTATCAATTCTTCCAGCGCTTCCCAAATGAGGAAGCAGCGCGGCAGTATTTCGAGAACAACCGTTGGGTTGGTGAAGTCTCTTGCCCTCATTGCGGCAGTCTTTCGGTCGCTCCCGTCAAGAACATGAAGCCTATGCCATACCGCTGCCGCGATTGCCGCCAGCATTTTAGTGTCCGCACTGGCACTGTGTTGGCAGAGAGCCGCTTGCCGCTCCATAAGTGGCTTATGGCGATCTATATGATGACAACAGCGCGTAAGGGCATCCCTTCAACCCAGATGGCGCGTGAACTCGGTATCACGCAAAAGTCGGCTTGGTTTCTTGCACAGCGTATCCGCGAAACTTGGATGGTCATTTCAGAGGATGACATGGGGCCAGACGTTCACGTTGATGAAACATTCATCGGCGGCAAAGAGCGCAACAAACACGCCAGCAAGCGCACTCGCCACGGCGTTGACACAAAAACTGCCGTTGTAGGCATCATCGAAAACAATGGCCGCGTTCGTGCCGAACCCATTAGCAACCTTAGCAAAGCCTATTTGCAGCGTTTCGTTCGTGCCAATGCGCGTGAAGGCGCAACAGTCGTTACCGATGCATTTCGTTCTTATGCTGGCCTTAGCGATGCCTACACGCACAAGACCGTCAATCACTCTGTTGGCGAGTATGTCCGCGATCAAGCCCACACAAACGGCATTGAAAGCTTCTGGGCGCTTTTGAAGCGCGGCCACTACGGCATTTTCCACAGCATGAGCGGCAAGCATTTGCACCGCTACGTCAATGAATTTGCTTTCCGTCACAACACAAAGCAAGCTGGCACAATGGGCTTTATTGAAGCTACTGTGGGCCGCATGGTTGGAAAGCGCCTCACCTACAAGGAATTGATCAATGCCTGAAGATAAAAAGATGATTGAGCCAATCGACGCTCCTTTTGATGACGTTGCTCGCTCATTGTTGGGGAAAGCTCCTAATAGTAAGAAACCGAGAGAAGTGTATGCTACTCATACTGGAGAGCTTACTCTTGGCTCCGTTGTCATTCCATGTCATGTTTTAGACGATGGAACCCGGGTTCTTTCTGGGCGCGGAATGCAAAATTCCCTAGGTTTTTCAAAGTCTGCGTCCGGGTTGGCTTTGGGCAATTTTATTGAATCTAAGCTATCTGACTTCATTGATGAAGAAACGATGGAAAAAGTAAAATCGCCAATCCCATTTATCCGAGTTGGTAGTGGCGGATCAGCACCAGATACCAACGGGTTTGATGCAACTGTGTTCGTTGACATATGTGACGCTGTAATTCAGGCTAACAAGGCGGACAGGCTGACACAACATCAGGCCGCTTACGCTGAGCAAGCTGAAGCAATAATACGATCATTGGCCAAGACAGGCATTGTTGCTCTTGTCGATGAGGCCACTGGCTATCAATATCAGCGTGAAAGTGACGCTCTACAGCGCATTCTTGATAAATTCCTGAATGAAGAAAGGAGGAAATGGTCAAAAACTTTTCCCGACGAATTTTGGCAAAAGCTGGTAAAAATTAAGGGTTATGACAGTTATCTCGCGATTAAACGCCCATCTTTTGTTGGCCATTGGGTTAATGACATTGTTTATTCTCGTTTAGCACCGGGCATCAAAGACAAGCTGTCCGAATTGAACCCCCGAAGTCCTTCAGGTAATCGGCAAGGCAAGCACCATCAACATCTAACCGATGATTACGGTCTGCCTGAATTAAAGGATCATCTTAAAAAAGTCATGGTTCTGATGGATGCTTCATCAAGCAAAAAGGAATTTGAAAAACTTCTCAACAAATCCATGCCTAAATATGGTGGTAATTTCGAACTACCCTATGATGAAGAATAGCAGACTATGCGCCCAAACGTATCCGCATGGCCTCTTGCGATACTTCAAAAAGCCTTGCCAACACAGACACGTCGCGCGGTCCCTGTATCGCCGCGATAACATGGCGTGGCATAAGCACGTTAGCTGCAAAGCTATTTGCCTGTCTTTCGTGCATCGGGCGAATGTTAGCGTTCGGCCTATCAGTTCCATCGGTCCGATATGCGCGATTATCTCCAACACCGTCTCCCAAAAGGTCACGGTGATATATATAATGGCCTAATTCATGCGCTGCGGTAAACCGTTGCCTAGTTGATGGGTGGCCGGAATTGACAGCGATCTTATATGAGTCGTTTGGCAAGCGCTCAATCCAGCCAGATACATTATCAGGCATATCCTGAAATTCAAACTCCAGTCCAAATTCTTGGATCATGTCATAAATACGCACAGGGGTTTCATTCCAGAAGTCCTGAATAACTTTAATGGGGTCTATACTAGTCATCCTGCCGCCGCTCCCATTTCATCTGCCGCCTTATCATCATCACCATGTCCAACTGCGGTATTTTGTAAAAACTCAACGTGCTGCCTGACAATTTTTGGAGCTTCAGTCGAGAGCCATTTAGCGATCAAATCTTCAGCACAAGTCTTTGCTTCGGCCCTTGCTTCCTTTTCAGCCCAGCCCTTAACCAAATAACCCCAAGCCACCGCTCCAATTAAGGCGACAATAGCTAGAACAATCGATCCCCACGCAAAGGCTGCTGAAAGTGAGCCAAAAGAAGTGGCCATAGCATCCCAGTTGGGGGTTGGAACAGATTGCGCTGGTGCACAGGACTTAGCTGTTACTTCAACCATCTTTGAACACGCCTCGATAGTCATAGATGGTGCATTTTGCGCTGTGGTCAAGAGATCGGGCGTTGGCATAATGTTCTCATGCCACATTTTGCGAGAAAATCAAGCTTGGCTAGCTATCTATATAGTTCCCACAAAAAACACTTTCCTACAAATAACCATATGGGTTATCTGATTCGCGTCAGCCAGGCCGCGGTCTAGAACGTGGGTCGGGATGATGGGAACGCTGGCGGGGGAACTCGCTGGCACGGCCGGCGCGATAGGGTGCTTGCTTCAGCCTTTAAAAGGGCCTGTTGCATCAAGCTCTGAACAGCGCACAAGCGGCTGGGTGTGGCGGCGCGATCCGTCCCGTTCGTCATGGACGGCCTTGGGGGCTTTAGGAACCTTCATCCCAAGGAAAGCAGCCCAGCCAAGATAAGGCGGCTCCTAGAATAAGACTGATGGAACAAACGAGCCTTAATCAACTAACGCCATCAGCCGGAAGCAGCACCAGCGCTTCCGCGTCGGTCGTCCCTTTTTTCTGTGCGTGCACACGCGCGCTGAATTTGTAGGAAATAATGTTGCGCGTGTTGGAAATTATGGTGTTCGCCCCAACACCGTCACCGTGAAGGACTCACTCCATCCCCCTGAACCACTCACAACGTCCCCCCTCATCCCCTACGTCACCCTGAAACAAGTTCAGGGTGACGTTGTGGGTGGTTCAGGATGACGAGGGTGGGGAATGTTTACCTGCCCTCTCTCTGCGTCCTCTGCGCCTCTGCGTGAGTCCATTTTGCACGCAGAGGACGCAGAGATGTGCACAAAGATAAAAGCCGTTCGCGTCGTGCGCAGACGAGAGACCTCTAGTGCCTCCGCTCCCGCCTTGAACCTCAGGGCAATCGCCCGTTTACGCGACCTTCGAATCGGTTGTTAGGATAAAGGGATCGCCACCGGCGCCGACATGCACCGATGCGGCTGAAATGCTTGGCTTTGCCGTGGACTTATGGCTGAACTTGCCTTCAATTTGCCCGCCGGGTGCGATGGTCAGGTTGCTGTAGACAACGTCGCCTTTGATACGCGCGGACGATTCGATGACGAGGTCATTGGCTTCAATCAAACCTTCGACATGGCCCGAAAGCTTGGCCGATTCGGCGGTGACTTTGCCCGCGATAAAGCTACCTTCGCCCTGCACCAAATTGCCGCAGGTCACGTCGCCCTGCACCTTGCCGTCGATATGAAGGTCGACTCGCGCCGATAAATTGCCGACGATTTCGACGTCGGATGCAATGATCGAGAATGTGTGACCTGAATTGCTGCGCACGCTTATGTTATTCCTTTGCGGCAGAGTCGGCACGGTATTCGGCGACGGTTTGGACCTTGAGAACATCTGGATTTGCCTCCAAAAACTTACGCGGGTTAATCGCCTTACCGTTTAGGCGCACCTCGAAATGCAGATGGCTGCCGGTCGACCGACCCGTGCTGCCCATCCGTCCGATTTGAACGCCGCGTTCAACCATCTGACCCAGTCTGACATGTATGCCCGATAAATGCGCATAGCGCGTGACCAAGCCATTGGCATGTCTAATTTCGACGCTGTTGCCATAACCGCCATTATAACCGGCCCACACGACCTTGCCTTCGGCTGCGGCAAGGATGGGGGTTCCAACGGGGCCTTTAAAATCGAGACCGGCATGCATTGCGGCAGCGCCGGTGAATGGGTCGGCGCGATAGCCAAAGCCGCTCGACATCATCATCGATGCAGCAGGCATGGCGGTGGGGATTGCGGCCAGAGCGCGCTCCATCGCGTCCATGCGGCCAAGCGCGGCGGCGAGATTCAAGAAACGCGGGTCGCGCGCGTTCTTTTTCCCTTTGCCGAAAAAGGGTTCGAACAGGCCACCTTGCGCGTTGCGCGCTTGGCGGGCCAAGACTTCGGGGTTCAGCCCGAATTGGCGGATTGCGGCTTCTGCCTGTAATGTTCGCGCTTGCGCCACTTTCGTCATTTTTTCGGCGAAGCGAATTTGGCGCACCTCGATACGGGCAAGGCCAGCGGCTTCGGGCACCATCGCGCTAATCGTCTTCAAGGCCTTTTCTTCCTCGCGCGAGTCGGCGGAGGCGGAGGGTGCTTGCGCTTCAGCCTCCGGCAAATCACCGAAATATTGGTCGCCCAGGCTTTCCAGCATTTCCTGTCGGCGTTCCAAATCCTGCGTCACTTCGTCGATAGATCCACGATAGCTGGCCACGCGTTCTTCGGCGGATTCAACCTTTGCCTCTTGCTCGATCAACGCAAGGCGCTGCGCGGTGACGGTGATTTGATTGATGGCCATGCCAAAAGTGACCAACAACCAAACACCGATAACGGATGCCAGGGTAGCCGCGGCACGGCGTTGCAATTGCGCCGATATTTTTAAAAACCGGATTTGGCCATTGGCCCGCATGAAAAATTCGCGGTCAATAAACCATCCAGCTATCCGGTTTTTCCAACCGGACATTCTGATTTTTAGCGACACGACCCACCCCGTTATTTTGTACCAGGCCGCCTAGCAGAGGTGATGGGCCTCGGCGAATCACGGAAAGCCTAACCGTGACGAGTCGGTTGAGTCGTGCGATGAACTGTGGAAAACCCCCTCAAACGCGCCTCCTTTTATGTCCGAATCGATATTCATTATTCACAATAAGGGCATAAAAATACCTAAATTCAAACATATATAGTCGATTCGCATGTGTTCCATATGCGATGAACGCGAAATGGGGACGATCACTTTCCCTTTTGGCACCATTTCTCTAATAGTATCAGGCAATGACAGGCAGCAATATTTTGATAGCCGATCTCACGGCCAAGGCGCGCACTGCGGCGCGGCATTTGGCTGGCATCGATGATGCGGCGAAGACGGCTGCGTTAACGCGCGCGGCGCAGGCATTGCGTGATGGCATGGCGGATATCCTCGCGGCCAATGCCAAAGATGTCGATGCTGCGGTGGCGGCTGGTATTTCGCCCGCGATGCTGGACCGGCTGAAGCTGGATGAAGCCCGCGTCGCGTCGATGGCGTCTGCGGTCGAAGTGGTCGCAACGCTGGCAGACCCGGTGGGGCAAATCATCGATACCCGCGCTCGTCCCAATGGCCTATTGATGGAGCGCGTCCGCGTGCCGGTCGGCGTGTTGGGCATCATTTATGAAAGTCGGCCCAATGTGACCGCCGATGCGGGTGCTTTGGGGCTGCGGTCGGGTAATGCCGTTATCCTGCGCGGCGGTAGCGAGGCGGTATACAGCAACCGCGCCATTCATGCAGCGATGGTGCAGGGCATTACGCAAGCTGGCTTGCCCGCAGATGTTATTCAGCTTGTTCCAACGCAGGATCGTGCGGTGGTCGGTGACATGCTGCGCGCACAAGGGGCGATTGACATGATCATCCCGCGTG
Organism: Sphingorhabdus sp.; assembly: GCF_050921905.1. Taxonomy (NCBI): domain Bacteria; kingdom Pseudomonadati; phylum Pseudomonadota; class Alphaproteobacteria; order Sphingomonadales; family Sphingorhabdaceae; genus Sphingorhabdus; species Sphingorhabdus sp. The sequence continues at coordinate 2,307,114 of NZ_CP050888.1, forward strand.
GCGGAAAATCGCTTGTGGCGCGCGTTCAGGACGAAGCCCGCGTACCCGTGCTCGCGCATCTCGACGGTATCTGCCATAGCTATGTGCATAAGGACGCCGATCCCGACATGGCGCAAGCGATTGTGGTCAACGCCAAAATGCGGCGGACGGGCATTTGCGGTGCGACCGAGACGGTGCTGATTGATCAGGATTATCCCGCGCCTGCCGCGTTGATTACCGCGCTCATTGACGCAGGTTGCGAAGTGCGGGCGGACGATGTGCTGATGGAGCTGGATGCACGGACCGTCTCTGCCGATGCGCAGGATTGGGATACCGAATATCTCGACTCGGTCATTTCGGCCTGCGTCGTTTCCGGCCTTGATGCAGCCATGGACCATATTGCCCGCCATGGGTCGCACCATACCGACGCGATCATTACGCAAAATGCCGTCGCCGCTGCCCGTTTCTTGGCAGAGGTCGACAGCGCGATTGTCATGCACAACGCCTCCACCCAATTTGCCGATGGCGGCGAATTTGGCTTGGGCGCAGAGATCGGCATCGCTACGGGCCGCCTGCATGCCCGTGGCCCGGTCGCGCTGGAGGGGCTGACAACGTATAAATGGATCGTGCGCGGGCAGGGCCAGACCCGCCCTTGAAAAGAGTCCCGCCATTAAAAACTGTTGGCCTCATGGGTGGATCGTTCAATCCCGCGCATAAAGGGCATCGCGCGATCAGCCTGTTCGCGATGGATTCGCTTGGCCTTGATGAATATTATTGGATGGTGTCCCCGGGCAACCCGTTAAAGCCAAAATCGGACATGGCCCCATTGCCCGCGCGCATGGCATCGGCAAAGGCGCAAGCCCGCCGCACCCCGATTAAGGTCACCGCCATCGAACGCGACCTTGGCACCGTCTACACCGCAGAAACCCTTACAAAACTGGTCGCACGTTATCCGAAAACCCGGTTCATCTGGATCATGGGGGCGGACAATTTGATGCAATTTCAACATTGGCGGCGGTGGCGCGATATAGCGCGGTTGATGCCGATTGCAGTTATCGCCAGACCCGGCTATAAGGAGCGCGTCGTTGCGGGTCCCGTAATGGCCTGGTTCAGACGGTTTGTCCGGCGTCCGGAACAGCGTCATCACTGGACGAAATGGAGTACGCCAGCGCTTGTCTTTTTGCGCTTTCGTCCAGATCCGCGTTCGGCCACCGCTCTTCGGCGTGCCGACCCATATTGGTTTCACCGATATAAGGAACTTGGAACGCGTGACGGCGTTACCCGAAATATTGTGCTTTAAGGAGCCATCTTGATCGACACTGCTTCCGTTCCTGCGCCGACCGCAAAGTCCAAGGAACCCACATTGACCCCCGACGCGCTGCACGCGCTGATTCTCCAATCGCTCGACGATGATCAGGCGCAAGAGGTGGTCACCATCCCGCTTGAAGGGAAAAGCAACATTGCCGACCATATGGTCGTCGCATCTGGCCGTTCGTCGCGCCAAGTCGCGTCGATGGCGCAGAAACTTGCCGAGCGTATCAAAAAGGCCGGTCGTCATGCCCGCATTGAAGGTCTGCCATCGGCGGACTGGGTGCTGATTGATGCCGAAGATGTCATTGTGCATCTGTTCCGCCCCGAAGTCCGCAGTTTCTATAATCTGGAACGCATGTGGGCCTTTGGCGACGCGCCCGAAGTCGCGTCGCAATAAGACCGATTGCCCGCGCCGATGGCGATGCGCCTGCACATCATCGCGCGCGGCAAGATTGGCCGTTCCCCCGAATCGGAACTGGTCGACCGGTATCTGAAACGGATTAGCTGGCCCACCAAGCATAGCGAACTGCCTGACACTCCTGATAAGGGACGCGGCGGGGAGCTTCCGGCGTCCGATGCCCCCTACAAAACCATCATTTTGGATGAAAAGGGCGCGCAGCTAAGCTCGGTTGAACTGGCGGGATTGTTGGAACGCTGGCGCGACGATGGCGTGCGCGAAGTGCGCTTTCTCATTGGTGCAGCCGACGGCTTTGATGATGCGGCGCGTGCCAGCGCAGACAGACTCATCGCTTTTGGCAAGGCAACCTGGCCGCATTTAATGGCGCGCGCGATGCTCGCCGAACAATTGTTTCGCGCAACATCGATTATTGCCAACCACCCTTATCATCGTGAGGGGTAAGGGGCATAGCTGTTGTAAAGCTGCTTTCACACAAGGTTAAGGCAGGATATACGAAGACGACATGATGAAATGGAAATTGTCTATGAAGCACCGTTTGCTGCCCTCCACCCTTGCCATTGTCGTGGCAATCGCCGTGCCCGGCACGATGCTCGTTGCGCAAAATATGCAGCAACAACAATATCAGGCGCAGCAGATTGAGGATCTCGACGAATTCCTTGCTGTCTATCGCAAGGTCAAATCCAGCTATGTCGACAAGGTCGACGACAAAAAATTGATGGAAGGCGCAATTCAGGGGATGTTGTCCAGCCTTGATCCGCATAGCGGCTTTCTGGATCGCTCCGACTTCAATTCGCTGCGGACGCAAATTGATGGCGAATATGGCGGCCTTGGGCTTTCCGTAACGCTTGAGGATGAAGCGGTAAAAGTGATTGCGCCGACCAAGGACACGCCCGCCGACAAGGCAGGCATTAAGTCCGGCGATTTCATCACCCATCTGGACGGCAGGTTGATTGTGGGTGGCACCTTGGATGAAGCGGTGGAGGCCATGCGCGGCGCGCCGGGTACAATGATCAAGCTCACAATCTTCCGTCCTGGCCGCGATGGGCCATTTGACGTCACACTGACGCGCGCGATTATCGACCTGAAACCCGTGCAATGGGAAGTGAAAGACCGCATTGGCGTTATCTCCGTCACGGGCTTTTCCGAAAAGACCGGAGATGACGTTGTTGCAGCGGTCGCTGGCATAAAGAAGACGCTCGGCGGCAATCCGCTGGGTTATATCATTGACATGCGGTCCAACCCCGGCGGTATCTTGGATGAGGCGGTGGCCGTGTCCGATGCGTTTTTGACCAAGGGTGAGATTGTGTCCGAACGGGGCCGCGACCCGCGCAATGTGGACCGCTGGTGGGCGGAACGCGCCGTTCCCGGTGACGTAACCGGCGGCGCACCGATCATTGTGTTGGTCGATGCCGGGTCGGCTTCGGCCTCCGAAATCGTTGCGGGTGCGTTGCAAGACCATCACCGCGCCTTGGTGATGGGGGAACGCAGCTTTGGCAAGGGATCGGTGCAGAACGTCCTTCCCCTGACGCGCGACACGGGCTTGCGCCTGACGGTTGCGCGTTACCATCTGCCATCGGGCCGTTCGGTGCAGGAAGGCGGTATCAAGCCTGACATTCGCGTGCCGCAGTTGACTGACCCGGATTATAAAAGCCGTGTGTCAATCCGCGAATCCGACCTGCGCCGTCATTTGGTTAATGAATTGAAAGACAACAATAAGGATTTGGAACAAGACGTCACTGACGATCCCCGCTTCGCCATGACTGCCGAGCAGTTGAAGGCAAAGGGGATTGAGGATTTCCAACTCTATTACGCCATGGAAACGCTTCAGCGGCTTGGGTCCCGGACGATGAAACTGGCGGCAAAGCCGGTGAAGAGCAAAGCCAAGAATTGAGGGTGGCGGTGTAGGTGGTTTTTGGTCATCCCGCCATCCCCGCGAAGGCGGGGATGACGACCAAGGGGCATTGAGAATCCGTTATGCTGGAGCCAAAGAGAATTTAAACCCGCGTTGTCCTGAACTTGTTTGTGCGCCGTGGCACGGTTGAGTCATCTTGGAGCCAAAGGCGTGCAGAGCACATCTTGCTTCTCCATTTTACTTTTGCTGCGACGCTGTAGTAAGATGCTCAAATACATTCATCATGACAGTTTTCTAGGTATCACCGCATATGACACCAAAATTCAACAAGGCCCATATGCTCGCATTTTTGCTTCCCACGGCATTGTTGGCTGGCGCTTATGGGTCGCAATATATTGGCGGTCTTTTCCCGTGCGAAATGTGCTGGTGGCAGCGTTATCCGCATTTTGCGGCGGTTGCGATTGCGCTGGTCGCCTTTTGCGTCAGCAACGCTGCCTATCGCAACGTCTTGGTCGCTTTGGCGGCATTGGCGATTGCCACCAGCGGCCTTATTGGCGGGTTTCATGCGGGCGTGGAATATGGCTATTGGGAAGGGCTGACCGCTTGCACCGCGACAATTTCGGGTAGCGGCGATGATCTGCTCAAGTCGATCATGAACGCCCCCTTATTGCGTTGTGACGTTGCCCCTTGGACCTTATTTGGCATTTCTCTTGCGGGGTATAATTTTCTCTTGTCGTTTGGCGGCGCAATGCTCATCTTGGCAATGATATGGCGCCGCAAGAAAATCTGAAAACCTCCGCACAGCGGACACGGGCAATGGAGCGCATGATCCGCGTGAACCAAGCGGGCGAGTTTGGCGCGAAACGGATTTATGCGGGGCAGCTTGCGGTGATGGGCGACCGAACCCCTGCGGCGCGCAGCATCGCGCATATGGCCGAACAAGAGGAACGCCATCTGAACGCCTTTGATAAGATGATGGCGGAACGCGGCGTTCGCCCCACGGCCTTACACCCTATCTGGAATGTCGCGGGCTTTGCGCTTGGCGCGGTGTCTGCGGCAATCGGGCCGGAGGCGGCCATGGCGTGCACTGTCGCCGTCGAAACCGAAATCGACCGCCATTATGGCGAACAACTCGCCGAAATTGGCGACAGTGACCCCGAACTATCGGCGATGATATTGGATTTCCAAGCCGATGAGTTGGAACATAAGGCCACTGCTTTGGCGCAAGGCGCGGAACGCGCGCCTGCCTATCCGTTGATGAGCGCGTTGGTCCGCATAAGTTGCCGCACCGCCATTGCCGTGTCGAAACATATATAAGCTTCATCGCGCATTCAGCCTGCGCCGTTCAAAACAGGCCGACACATTCTTGGAGATGATCCCGTGAAAGCAATGGCTAAAATATCGCTCGTGAGCATCGCCTTGATGCTATCGGTTCAGGCGTCGGCGCAAGATGCACCGGCTGCGAAGCCTGGCGATGAAAAAATTAACCAGCTTATCATCTATGGCGACGACAAATGCCCCGAAAGCGTCGGCGATGAAATCGTCGTCTGCGCCCGCATGGGCGAGGCGGACCGTTATCGCATTCCTTCATCCTTGCGCGGTAACCCCAATGACCCGCGCAACGAAGCGATGTCAGAGCGGATTAAATCCTACGAATATGTCGCGGCAAGCGGCACGATGAGCTGCTCACCATCTGGCGCTGGCGGTTTTACCGGCTGCGGCTTGGCGGAGATTAACAAGGCTTATGCCGAAAAAGCACAAGACCCCGGCATCACTTTTGGCCGCTTGATTGCTGCCGAACGCGCCAAGCGCATGGCGGGCATTGATGCCGAAGCCGCCGAAGTTGAGGCGCGCGTTGTCGAATTTGAAAAAGGCCGCGCCGAGCGGGAAGCCAAGCTACAAGCCGAGCTAGACGCAAAAGAAGCGGCCAATGCAGAGGCCGAACCGCTTCCGCAACCGAAAAGCTAAAATTAGCTTTTCGCTTTTTCCACCGCAACCCAGTCCTTAATCTGCTGCTCCAGCACGTCCAGCGGCACAGACCCTTGTCCAAGCACCGCATCATGGAACGCGGCCAGATCAAATTTCGGCCCGAGTTCCTTGGTCGCCATATTGCGCAATTCGCGGATTTTCAGCTCGCCCAATTTGTACGCGAGCGCCTGACCCGGCCAACTGATATAACGGTTTACCTCCGCCTCAATATTCGCGGCGGACAAAGCGCTGTTGTCGGTCATGAAGGCGATGGCCTGCTGCTTGCTCCAACCCTTGGCATGAATGCCGGTGTCGACCACCAGGCGGCACGCCCGCCACATTTCGTAGGATAGCCGCCCCATATCCTTGGCAGGCGTATCATATAGCCCCATTTCGATACCAAGCCGTTCGGAATACAGCCCCCATCCTTCGGTGAACGCCGTGAACGATGCGCCATATTTGCGGAAATCGGATAAGGGCAGCTCCTGCTGCAACGCGATCTGATGATGGTGCCCCGGCACCGCCTCATGCACAGAAAGCGCTGGAATCTCCCAGAACGGGCGCTGGTTCAACTTCGACGTGTTGACAAAATAGGTGCCGGATATCCCAATTTCGGGCGATCCTGGATTATAATAAGCCGTCGTGGTTCCTTCAGCAGTCTCCGCCGGAATTTCCTTTATGCCATATGGCAAGCGGGGCAAGCGGCCGAACAGGCTGGGCATTTTGCCATCGATTATCTTGGTCACCCGCGCGACCTTTTCCATCAACTCCTCTGGCGTTTTGGCATAATATTGCGGGTCGGTACGCAGATGTTCGATAAAGGCTTCGCGGCTCGGATAGCCTGCCTTTTTTGCGACATCGACCATTTCGGCGCGAATGCGTGATACTTCGCTCAGGCCAATTTGGTGGATTTGCTCTGCCGTCAGATTGGTGGTGGTTTCTTCGCGGATGCGAAAGGCATAATAAGCCGCGCCATCGGGCTGCGCTGACACGCCGGGGGCCTTGGCACAAGCGGGCTTGTAGCTTGCGGTGTACCACGCCAATTGTGTGTTGAGCGCTGGGTGGATGACATTGCGGATGGTTGCCTCGGCACTGGCCGCCAGCGCCGCAAAGTCACTTTCCGAAATGCTATCGGGGCGCTTGGCCGCATAAGGACCGTAGAAGCGCGACCGGCGAATGTCCGACGCGATCAGGCCGCTAACGGTTCCTTCAAATCCGGTCAGTGTTTCGCAAGGCTGCGTAAACCTGCCTTTGATCGCGACATTGGCGACCGCGATATTTTCGTCATTGACGCGACCATATTGCGCAAGCCGGGCATTGTAGCTTTCAAAATCTGTCTTGGTTTTGAACGGCAAGTTTCGCGACATGCTGGCGAGTTGTTGGTGCCAGCTCGAATAGGTCGTGAAGTTGATGGCGCGCTGGCCGAACTGATTGCCTTCGATCGTAGACACCAACGACCGGCGTAATATGCCCGCCTCCACCTTCGACGCAGCGCTTAATGCATCTGCCGGGATGGCATTCAGGCGGATTAGAAACTTTGTCGCATCGGCGGCCCTGCGGTCCTGCGCCGCTAGGGTATAATCGCCAAGTTCATTGGCATAATCATTCACGCCAAGCGCGCTGGCGAAGACAGGCGCCTCTTTCAACGCCGTCGCCCAGACGTCATCGACCAAAGCCGTGAGATCATCATTGGCATCGGCATAAGCAGGTGTCGAAAGCGCAAATAAGCACCCGGCGATGAACAGGCTACGCATGAATAAGGCTTCTCCGTCACAAGTCGAAGTGACGCATAAAGCAGGGAAAGCGGCAATTGGCCAGCGGCGATTCTTTGCGCGCATTGGCCCGGCGGCCTGCCGCAGTTCTTATTTACTCCGCCGCTTCCAATGCTTCATGGTCGGACAGTGGTTGGCTCAGGCGCGTGAGCATTTCCTTTGGACAAATCTGCCAAAATTCGCCGCGCCTGCGATCCCAATCTTCCATGATTGATTTCGACCAAGCGCTGTCGGTTTTTTCGGCATGCGCGGTGATCAGGGCTTTTAGCGCCTCTTCCCAATAGGCGCTTTCAAGGCGTTGCCATATGATGCTGTCCGGGTTCGCCATTTGGGTGAAGTCGCGTTCGGTATCGAGCATGAACGCCATGCCGCCGGTCATGCCAGCGCCAAAATTGCTGCCGACCTTGCCCAAGATAACTGCGATACCACCGGTCATATATTCCAAACCATTGGACCCGCAGCCTTCAACCACGACATGCGCGCCCGAATTACGGACCGCAAAACGCTCCCCGGCTTGTCCTGCCGCGAACAAATGCCCTGATGTTGCGCCATACAGAACGGTGTTGCCGATGATACTATTTTGCTGGCTAGCCAGCGGGCTGCTGACCGTCGGACGCAATATGATTGTCCCGCCCGACAGGCCCTTGCCGACATAGTCATTGGCATCGCCAAATACTTCGAGCGTAATGCCTTGGCACAAAAACGCGCCCAGCGATTGGCCAGCGGAACCACGCAAACGGACATGGACATGCCCTTCGGATAGGCCCTTCATGCCATATAGCCGCGTGATTTCGGAGCTGAACCTTGTGCCCACCGCACGGTGCGTGTTGCGGACATTATAGGTTAGCTGCATCTTCTCACGCCGTTCAAACACGGGCCGCGCGTCATGGATCATCTGCGCGTCAAGGCTGTCGGGCACTTCATTGCGGAATGTCGGGATGTTGAAACGGCGCGCGCTGTCGGGCGCGTCCACCTTGGCCAATATCGGGTTGAGATCGAGATCATCGAGATGCTCGGCACCCCGGCTGACCTGGCGCAGCAGCTCTGTGCGGCCAATGACTTCATCAAGGCTGCGATAGCCAAGCTTCGCCAGTATCTCGCGCACTTCCTCGGCAATGAAGGTCATCAGGTTGATGACTTTCTCCGGTGTGCCCGTGAATTTCTTGCGCAAGGCCTCATCCTGAACGCACACGCCAACAGGGCAAGTGTTCGAATGGCATTGCCGCACCATGATACAGCCCATGGCAACAAGGCTGAGCGTGCCGATGCCAAATTCCTCAGCACCCAAAATCGCGGCGATGACGATGTCGCGCCCGGTTTTCAAACCGCCATCAGTGCGCAACTTTACGCGGTGGCGAAGGCCGTTGAGCGTGAGCACTTGGTTCGCCTCGGACAGGCCCATTTCCCATGGCGTGCCCGCATATTTGATGCTGGTTTGCGGGCTTGCACCCGTGCCGCCGACATTGCCGGAGACCAGGATGACATCGGCATGCGCCTTGGCCACACCTGCCGCGATTGTGCCAATGCCCGCCGCACTGACAAGCTTCACACAGACCCGCGCGCGCGGGTTGATCTGCTTGAGGTCGTAAATCAACTGCGCCAGATCTTCGATCGAATAAATGTCGTGATGGGGTGGCGGTGAAATAAGCGTCACGCCCGGCGTCGAGTGTCGCAGACGTGCGATCATTTCGGTCACCTTAAAGCCCGGCAATTGCCCACCTTCGCCGGGCTTTGCGCCCTGCGCGACCTTGATTTCGATTTCCTCGCACGCGCCCAGATATTCGGCGGTGACGCCAAAGCGGCCGCTGGCAATCTGTTTGATCACGCTGTTGGCGTTGTCGCCATTTTCATAAGGCTTGAAACGCTTGCTGTCCTCGCCGCCTTCGCCCGAAACGGCCTTTGCGCCGATCCGGTTCATGGCAATGGCGAGCGTTTCATGCGCCTCTGGCGACAATGCGCCGAGGGACATTCCGGGCGTGACAAAGCGTTTGCGGATTTCGGTGATCGCCTCAACCTCGTCAATCGCGACGGGTTCTTTGGCGAAGTTGAATTCCAGCAAGTCGCGCAAGTAAATCGGCGGCAATTCCTTCACGCCTTGCGCAAATTGCGTGTAGGTCGAATAGCTGTCATTCGCGACCGCGCTTTGCAGCAAATGCATGAGGCCCGCAGAATAAGCATGTTCTTCGCCGCCGTCGCGTTGCTTGTAAAATCCGCCGACGGGCAGGCGCGCAACGGCGGCATCAAACGCGTCATTATGACGGTCGCGCGCGTTGACATATAATGAGTGATAGCCTTCGCCCGAAATCTTGTTCGGCATGCCGGGGAAGAAGTCGTTGACCAAAGCGCGTGACAGGCCAACCGCCTCAAAATTATAACCGCCACGGTAGCTGGAGATGACCGCGATACCCATTTTGGACATGATCTTCAGCAGACCTTCGTTAATCGCTATGCGGTAATTTTCGACGGCTTGGGTCAGCGTATAGCCACCGAGCAAGCCGCGAAGATGCCGGTCGGCAATCACCGCTTCGGCAAGATAGGCGTTCACCGTGGTCGCGCCAACGCCGATGAGAACGGCGAAATAATGCGTGTCCAAGCATTCGGCAGAACGGACATTGATCGACGAATAACTGCGCAGGCCATTGCGGACCAAATGCGTGTGCACAGCCGCCGCCGCGAGGATCATCGCGATACCGACGCGGTCGGGACCGATATTTTCATCGGTCAGGAACAGTTCGGATTTGCCCATCCGCACGGCGGCCACCGCTTCTTCGCGAATACGGCTAATGGCGGCGCGCAGGCCCTCTTGCCCGTCGGAAATGTCATAAGTGCAATCAATCTCGGCGCCCAATGGCCCGAACGCGGCCTTCAACCTGCGCCAATCGTGCGCCGTCAGGACTGGGCTATCCAGAACCAAGACATCGGCATTCTGGCTCTTTTCCTCCAGGATATTGGCGAGGTTCGAAAAACGCGTTTTCAGGCTCATCACATGCCGTTCGCGCAAGCTGTCGATCGGTGGGTTGGTGACTTGGCTGAAATTCTGGCGGAAGAATTGGCTAATCAGGCGGGGTTTATCGCTGATGACGGCCAGCGGGGTGTCGTCGCCCATGGACCCAATGGCTTCCTTGCCATCTTCGATCATCGGCGCGAGGATCATTTCGACATCTTCCAATGTCATGCCAGCGGCGATCTGACGCTTCGTCAATTCCGCGCGCGACCAAGCGGGCGCGCTGTCGTCGTCAGCCTCTGGCAAGTCGGTGATGCGGCGGAAGCCGCTGACCAATGCGCCATAATCCTGCTCGGCCGAAATGCGATCTTTTAATTCGCCGTCGCGGTATAATTTGCCTTCATCCAGATTGACGGCAATCATTTGTCCAGGGCCAAGGCGGCCCTTTTCCAATATCGTCGTTTCGGGCAGGACAACCATTCCGGTTTCGGAACCGATCACCAGCAAATTGTCTGACGTCCGGCTGTAGCGCAACGGGCGTAGCGCATTGCGGTCAACGCCTGCGACGGCCCATTGTCCATCGGTCATCGCCAAAGCGGCAGGGCCGTCCCATGGCTCCATGACGCTGGACATATATTCATACATGGCGCGGTGGTTGGCGGGCAAATTGGGGTTCGACTGCCATGCTTCAGGAATCAGCATAAGCTTGGCCGTTGGCGCTTCCTTGCCGGAACGGACCAAGGTTTCGAACACGGCGTCCAATGCGGCAGTGTCCGATGATCCGGCGGGAATGACAGGCTTGATATCATCCGACTGCGCGCCAAAGGCGATGCTGGCCATCTTGATCTCGTGGCTTTTCATCCAATTCTGGTTGCCACGGATGGTGTTAATCTCACCATTATGCGCAAGGCCGCGAAATGGCTGCGCCAACCACCATTGCGGGAAAGTGTTGGTTGAATAACGCTGATGGAAAATCGCAACGCGGCTTTCAAAGCGGTCATCTTGCAGGTCGGGGTAAAATACCGACAGCGACTCCGCAAGGAACAGGCCCTTATAGACAATTGAGCGGCACGACAGCGAACAGATGTAGAAATCGCGGATTTGCGCAGCGATGATCTTCTTTTCGATCCGGCGGCGGACGAGGTAGAGATTCTTTTCAAATTCGGTTGCGCCGACCTCTTCGGGCATTGGTCCGGCAATCATGATCTGCTCGATCTCGGGCCGCGTCGCTTGCGCTTTATCGCCGATCACGGAGACATCGACAGGCACCTGACGCCAGCCATAAATGGAGTAGCCAGCGTCGATAATCTCCGCCTCAACAATCGTCCGGCAATTCTCTTGTGCGCTTAAATCGGTGCGCGGCAGGAACACCATGCCAACCGCCAACCGGTTGGGCATGGGGCGGTGGCCGCTGTCCGAAATCGCATCGTCAAAGAAACGGACGGGCAAATCGATATGCAGGCCTGCGCCATCGCCGGTCTTGCCGTCGGCATCGACCGCGCCGCGATGCCAAACGGCCTTCAACGCCTCAATCCCCGCCGCCACAACCCGCCGTGAAGGCTTGCCATCGGTCGCCGCAATCAACCCTACGCCGCAGGCATCGCCTTCGGACTCAGGATGATACATGCCTTCACGGGCAAGGCGTTCATGTTCGGTTGTGGGGAATTGGTGGGTCATATCTTCGTCTGTTATGCTGACATCACAGCACCCTCTTATTGCTCTGTAGTTTCGGTTGACGGCTTAGGCGGCGGTGGCAAATGCGCCGTCGCGGCTTCGACCTTTTTCATAATAGCAGGCATGGCTTCCATGATTTTTGGCATCATGCCGAATGAAGCCTGCATCAATTCTTTATCGGTAAACGTACTCATGAAGTTACCAGCAAAACTCTCCCCACTTGGTGTAGCAAAAAACGCTCCAATATCGTTCAACTCGGCAAGCGTATATTTTTTGGCATAGATGCTCGACAATGCCGTGCGGACCTCCGGCTCTAACTCGACCATCATCGCACCCATTTCAGTGAACATGACTTTCATCATGATGTCCATCCGTTCGCGGAAATACGGGTCTCTTTCGGCGGCAAGCTGTTCCAGCGTTTTGCCAGCAACCGCGCCGTTCGCCTCATCACCCGCCATAGCGGCCATTACTGCTGGATCCATTCCCAGCATCTGGTCCACGATGCCGCTGGCCATAGTATCCATCATATCTTTCATGATGCGCTGATATGTGCCCGGAGGAACGAGCTTAATCACCACATTTTCCGCTGCTTTCAGCCTCGCCGGATCAACAGGAGTTGCAGTTACTTCCGTCGGCGATTCTTGGGCGAAGGCCGGGGTCCCTAGCACGAAGGAAACTGTCGTCAGCGATAAAGCGAGCAAAGTGGATTTCAACATATTCATACTCCCAATTGTTAAGCCGCGACTTTTGCCAATTTTGCCTTGGCCTGCAACCAATCATGCATATGCTGCGTCACATCCCGCCCGTCGCGGATTGCCCAGACAACAAGGCTTGCCCCGCGCACGATGTCGCCAATGGCGAATACGCCGTCGAGGTTCGTCATCTGCGTCATATGATCGACACGCACGGTGCCCCAGCGGGTGACGTTGAGGTCAGGTGCGTTGAACAGGACAGGCAGGTCTTCGGCCTCAAAGCCCAGCGCCGTAATCACCATATCGGCGTTCAATGTGAAGTCGCCTTCGGGGTCATTTTCCGGCGTGCGGCGGCCGGAGGCATCAGGCGCGGCAAGCCGCATCTTCGCCACATGCACGCGCTCGACTTTGCCATTGCCGTCAAAGCCCTTGGGGCCGGACAGCCAAACAAATTCGACGCCTTCTTCTTCGGCATTGGTCACTTCGCGCTGTGAACCCGGCATATTTTCACGGTCGCGGCGGTAGAGGCACTTCACCGATTTTGCGCCTTGGCGAATCGCGGTGCGGACACAATCCATTGCGGTATCGCCGCCGCCAATGACGACGACGTCTTTGCCATGTGCGTTCATCGCGCCGCTTTCAAAAGCAGGCACAATGTCGCCAAAACCCTTGCGGTTGGAGGTGGTGAGGAAATCCAGCGCCGGGATGATGCCCTCCAGCCCGATGCCCGGTGTCGCAATTGCGCGCGCCTTATAGACGCCGGTCGCGATCAACACCGCGTCATGCGTCGCCCGCAAATCATCCAGCGATGCATCGCGGCCAACCTCAAAATTGGCGTGGAAGTGAATGCCCGCATCCTCAAGCCGCTGGACACGGCGCATGACAATGTCTTTCTCCAGCTTGAAACCGGGGATGCCATAGGTCATCAGCCCGCCCATGCGGTCATAGCGGTCATATACATGCACGTCATAGCCCGCGACGCGCAGATATTCTGCGGTCGTCAGCCCGCCGGGGCCAGCGCCGATGATACCCACCGATTGGCCGCGCGATGGGCCAATATCGACGGGTTCAACCCAGCCCTGCTCCCACGCGGTATCGGTGATGTATTTTTCAACCGAGCCAATGGTGACCGCGTCATGGCCCGAAAATTCAATAACGCAATTGCCCTCGCACAAGCGATCCTGCGGGCAAATACGGCCGCAGATTTCAGGCATGGTGCTGGTCAGGCTGGACATCTCATAGGCTTCGCGCAAACGCCCTTCGGCGGTCAGGCGTAACCAATCTGGAATATGGTTGTGCAGCGGGCAATGGACCGAACAATAGGGCACGCCGCATTGCGAACAACGCGACGCCTGATCCGCTGCTGCGGCGGGCGCATAGCGATCTGCGATTTCGGCGAAATCTTCGGCGCGCAATTCGGCTTCCCGCTTATGCGGATAAGCCTGCGGCTTCGAAACAAATTTCAGCATCGGATCTTTTGCCACAACACGCTCCTTCAGAAGCGCTGCGCGTAACGCGGCGAACATGAGCTGTCACGTGAAAATCCAATAATAGGGCAGCTTTGTTGACTAAATTAACGCATTTTGAGACGATAATTTACGCGCGCGCAATAATATTTCAAATTAAAAGGTCCGTATCGGCACCTACCGCATCGTCAGCCATAGCAACGCGGCTGTTCCAACGATGATTCGGTAATACGCAAAAGGGGCAAATCCATATTTGCCGACAATGGCGACAAACGCCTTCACCACAACCACCGCGACCAGAAACGCCATGGTAAAGCCAATGCCGATCATCCCCAGGTCGTCCGCGTTCAAAAGCGCCCTGTCTTTCCACAAAGCATATACCGTTGCGGCCATCATCGTGGGCACGGCCAAGAAGAAAGAAAATTCCGCGGCGGTCTTGCGTTCGACACCCATCATAAGGCCGCCCATGATTGTCGCGCCCGACCGGCTCACGCCCGGCAACATCGCGGTACACTGGACAAGGCCAATCGCCAAAGCCGTGCCAAAGGGGATTTCCTCAACCGTGTTAAAGCGCACCGTCTTCACCACGCGCTCCAGCAATAATAGGATGATGCCGCCTACGATCAACGCGATGGCAACAATCTGCGGTGTCTGCATCGCGGCGCGAATGGCATCATAAGCCACCACGCCAATCACCACAGCAGGGGCAAAGCCCAAGAGGATATTGCGCGTGAACGCAACGGGCCCAGCCTGCCGCTTCAACAGCCCCGTGCCCACCGCCCAAAACCGCCGCCAATATACCAATAGCACCGCCAAGATCGCGCCGAGCTGAATGGCAATCTTGAACGCGACTGAGCTATTATCGGTAAAACCAACCAGCTCGCCCGCCAAGATAAGATGCCCAGTCGATGACACCGGCAAAAACTCCGTCAGCCCCTCAATAAAGCCGAGGAGCAAAGCGATCATCGTGTCGCTCATGCTGTGGGGCTACTGCCAAAGCGGCCATGCTTGCGGTAAATGTTTAACCAATCGGCGGCAATGACATCCAACGGCGTCGGCACGATGCCATAAGCCGCCAACCCGTCGGTGCCCGTCACCACATTGTCACGGCCCAGCATCTTAAACTGGTCATCGGTAATCGGCGCGCCGGGCATCCACCCTGTGCCCTTGGCGAGCATCTTTGCAGCGATATCGGGCACTTCGATGAACAGGGGGTCGCGGCCAATCGCTTTGGCGATCCAGCGGTTCAGCTCCATCATGGAAAATATCTCCGGCCCGCCAAGCTCCAGCACGCGGCCATCCTGATGCACCAAAGCAGCGGCAACGGCCTTGGCAACGTCGCCAGCAAAGACAGGCTGAAACTTTGTGGCCGCACCAATAACCGGAACGACGGGCAACATGCGGATCAGCCCGGCAAAGCGGTTGATAAACTGGTCTTCGCGGCCAAACACAATTGACGGCCGCAAGATGACGGCGGCGGGAAATGCCGCATGCACCGCCGCTTCGCCGCCCGCTTTGCTTTGGCCATATTCGGCGTCGCTTTGTGCGTCCGCGCCAATTGCCGAGATGTGGACCAAAGCGCCAACGCCGGCGTCTGCGGCGGCCTGTGCCACGATGCCCGCGCCCATATTCTGCACGGCGTCCATATCGGCAAAGCTGCCCACCAGATTGACGACAGCATCGGCATCCATCACCGCGCGGGCAACGCTGGCGGGTTTGCGGATGTCGGCGTCCATCAATTGCACTTGGCCCAAATTGCCCAGCGGCTTGATATGATTGGCGCTATTGGCGTTGCGGCCCACAATACGCAGCCGCGCGCCTTGACCCAGCAGCGCCTGCGCGACGTAGCGGCCCAAAAACCCGCCGCCACCAAAAACCGTTATCAACTTGCCCTGCATATATGCTCCGTCAGCCAGCGTGAAGTCCTGCGCGCGCTTTGCACCACCGCTAAGCAGCTTTCAAGGCCGACATGTGCCTGGCCTGCGCGGCGCGTGGATTTAATCTGCTGTGCTTGGCACGGACGTTGACAATATCACCTAATCGCTTAAAGGAGCGCGCCTACCCGACATGCGGAAAAAGCCTGCATGTCTCGTGCCCGGATGGCGGAATTGGTAGACGCACCAGCTTCAGGTGCTGGCGCTGGCAACGGCGTGGAGGTTCGAGTCCTCTTCCGGGCACCATTTTTCGGTTCAGCGTTAATAGTGCATGCGCGACAGAGCGGGCGTAGGAAAAAACAGATTATATCAGATGAACATGGCCGAACAATAGACGTGAAAGCCATTGCGATTTTCTGTTGAAATGGCATAGCTAACAGAATGTCATTTTCAACCAGCCGGATTGCAGCGGGGCTTAGCCTTGATGATGTCTCGAAAGAGTTCCGGGTGCCGCCGGACACTGTTAGTTCGTGGGAGGCAGGAACTGCAAAGCCACCTGTGCAGATAGCAAGTTCGTTGGAGTTCATTGGCCGAATGAGCGCACAGGAAAAGTCAGACGGCATAAAACCTGCACAAGCGGAGTTCATTACAACCCGCGACGAAGGACCACTTTTCACGCCCGAAAAACTGATCAAATCGAAAAAGCGCGTTGCCGATCATGGCGAGGTTTTTACCCCCGATTGGCTGGTCCAAAAGATGCTCGATCTGGTGAAGGGCGAGACCGAACGGATTGATAGCCGTTTTCTGGAACCCGCATGCGGCAGTGGCAATTTCCTTGTGCCTATTTTGCAGCGAAAGCTGGCGGCGGTCGAGGCACGCTATGGCAAGAGCGATTTCGAGAAACGCCATTACGCATTGTTGGCGCTCACCTGTTGCTACGGCATCGAATTGTTATCCGACAATATCGCCGAATGCCGCGCGAATATGTTGGCAGTGTTCGCCGAGTATCTCCGGCTTGAAAGCCATGATGAATTATATCGTGCCGCCAGCCACGTCTTGTCGCTTAATCTGATTCACGGCGATGCGATGACAATGAAAAATGCGGATGGGGGCCCGATTTTGATTGTTGAATGGGGTTATATTGGCAAGGGCAAGTTTCAACGACGCGATTTCCGCCTTGATGTGTTGACGGGCATGTCGAGCTTCCGTGAGGAACGGACGCTGTTCGCACATCTTGGCAGCCACGAGATTTTTCAGCCTACCGAAAGCTATCCGCCGATGCGCGTAGCCGAATTGGCGGCGGCGGACGTGGCCGCATGACCCAACAGGCTGGCTTCACATTGCGCGGTCGCAATCCGGATGTTTTGACCTGTATTGCGAACCTGTCGAACGACGAAGTATTCACCCCGCCGGAATTTGCAAACCGGATGCTGGATACGCTTGCGGAAGGCTGGGCGGCTGGCAATAAAGGCGCGGATATATGGGCGGACAGCAAGGTTACATTTCTCGATCCTTGCACCAAATCGGGCGTGTTCCTGCGGGAAATTGCAAAGCGATTGATCGCGGGGCTGGAAGGGGAAATTCCGGACCTGCAAGAGCGGGTGGACCATATCCTGACGAAGCAGGTTTTTGGTATTGGTATCACCCGACTGACCAGCCTACTCGCGCGGCGAAGTCTCTATTGTTCGAAACACGCAAAGGGCGACCATTCGGTCGCTAAGAGCTTTGATAACGACGATGGGAACATTTGGTTCGAGCGGACCGAACATACTTGGATCAATGGCAGGTGCAAGTTTTGCGGTGCGCCACAAGCCCTATTCGTTCGAGATAAGGGCCTAGAAACCCACGCGTATGCACTTATCCACGCTGACGACGTCGATGCGCGGGTCGCAGAGATATTTGGAGATGACATGCAATTCGATGTAGTAATCGGCAATCCCCCATATCAACTAAATATAGGGGTCGAAAAAGAAAATTACGCCGTTCCACTTTATCAGCATTTTGTTTCACAAGCGAAAAAGCTTAATCCTCGATTTTTGACAATGGTCATCCCGGCTAGATGGTTTGCCGGTGGAAGGGGCCTCGATGAATTCCGAGAGGAAATGTTGAACGACCTGCGGCTGCGGACAATTGTTGATTATCCAAATGCAGTAGACTGTTTTCCCGGCGTCGATATCTCTGGCGGCGTTTGCTATTTTCTCTGGGATCGCGACAACCAAGGCGATGCGAAAATTCAAACTGTACAAGGTGATCAAGTCTCCGAAATGACGAGGCCATTGCTCGAAGAAAAACAGAGCACCTTCATTCGGTTCAATGAGGCAATTTCCATCGTTCGGAAAGTAAAAGAGTTCGGAGAGGAAAGTTTTTCAACATTTGTTAGCCCTCAAACACCTTTTGGGTTTCTGTCGTCCTTTAAAGACTACAAAGATAAAGCATTCCCCGGTTCAGTGGTGATCCATACCGTTAATGGAATAGGTCACATTCCGAGAGACACCGTTCAGAAAAACTCTCAATGGGTGGGTAAACATAAGCTTTTTATAGCCAAGTCATATGGCGAGCGTGGTAGTTATCCATATTTGTTTTTAGTGTCTGACCCGAAATTAAGTTGAGTAGTGTCAGCGAGTTAGCTTGACGCTTTTCCACATCATTGATTCAGCGGTTTTGCAACAACCCGAAGGATTTCAACGATGTGGACCGACACCACTCGCGCGCATCATGCACGCAACGGATTGGCTTTGCCAAGTGATTTAACTGATGAGGAGTGGGCGGTTCTGGAACCGTTTTTTCCGCTGCCGTCCTTTGTCGGCCGTCCGCGCAAATGGCCGATGCGGCGGATAGTAGAAGCGATGCTGTATCTGCTACGCGGTGGCCTGCCATGGCGGATGCTGCCGCCGGGCTTTCCACCTTCCTCGACGGTGCAGCGTTGGTTTTACGCTTGGCGCGATGATGGCACATGGCAACGGATCAACCATTATCTGATCCAGGATGCCCGGGTGGCGCAGGGTAGCGAGGCTTCACCCAGCGCCGGAGTGATTGACAGCCAGTCTGTCAAAACGACGGAAAGCGGCGGCATACGCGGCTATGACGCGGGCAAGAAAGTGAAGGGGCGCAAGCGCCATATCATCACCGATACGAACGGCTTTCTGGTACACGCCATTATTCACAGCGCCGATATACAGGACCGCGACGGCGCGCCGATCGTGCTCTCCGACATCCGTTATAGCTTCCCTTGGCTGCGCCATGTCTTTGCCGATGGCGGCTATGCCGGTGACAAGCTCAAAACCGCGCTGACCAAGATCGGCGACTGGACCATCGAAATCATAAAGCGTTCTGACCGGGCAAATGGCTTTATTGTTCTACCGCGCCGCTGGGTCGTCGAGCGAACGTTCGCATGGCTAAACCGCAACCGGCGCCTTGCCAAAGACTTCGAGCGCAGCATCGCTTCCGCAACGGCATGGCTGTTCATGGCCTCCGTCCAGTTCCTCGCTAGACGAATCGCAAAACTATGATATTAAACATGATAATTATGAGTCAGACTCTTAGGCAAACCATTTCTTGGCGAGATCGACAGCTGCTGCACACAAACTTATTTAATGATCGGGCCATTTGAGAGTAAGCTTGAGGCTGAGTCGGCAAGAAAATACATAAAAACTCGGTTTTTTCGCTTTCTCGTCATGTTGAGGAAAAACACCCAGGATGCCATGCGGGGAGTCTATTCCTTCGTGCCTATACAAGACTTTTCGCAGCACTGGACGGACCAGATGCTCTACGAAAAGTACGGCTTGGCAGACGATGAAATCGCATTCATCGAAACAATGGTAAGGCCTGTTCTCGACGATGCCTAAACCCACCATCGACGACATCCTCACCCCACAGCCCGAGGCCCGGCTGCGCATTTATGCGTGGACGCCGAACGATCCGCCTGCGGCCTATGCCGGGCTGATTAAGATCGGGCAGACGGCCCGCGAGAATGTCAACGACCGCATCCGCCAGAGCCAAGGGCAAATGCACCAAGCCTATACGCTGCACATTGATGACTTTGCCGAGCGCGACGATGGCAGCGGCTTTCGTGACGGTGACATCCGCCAGCGGCTGATCGAAAAAGGCTTTGAGAATGTCGTGATTGGCGCGTCGCGGGAATGGATGCGCTGTTCACCCGCCGATGTGAAAACCGCGATTGCCGAGCTGAAAAGTGGGCTGCGCTTCACTGGCACGCACAACGACGATTTCCCGATGCGCGCTGAACAGGCGGAGGCGGTTGAACAGACTTTCGACTATTACCAGTCGCGCTGGGCGCAGGATGCAAAGGCCGTTCCGCGCTTTCTGTGGAATGCCAAAATGCGCTTCGGCAAAACTTTCACCAGTTATCAGCTTGCAAAGAAACTCGCGGCCAAGCGGGTTTTGGTCGTTACCTTTAAGCCCGCCGTTGAGGATGCTTGGCAAACGGACCTGCAAAATCACCAAGATTTTGACGGCTGGACATATATGTCGGTGAAGGCAGGTGGCAATCCCAGAGCAATGCCGAAGGACCAGCCTCTTGTCTATTTCGGGTCGCTGCAGGATTTGCTGGGGCGTGACAGCCTGGGCAACATCAAGGCTAAGAACGAGCATCTGCATACGACCGTCTGGGACCTGGTGATTTTTGACGAATATCACTTCGGTGCGTGGCGGGAGAATTCCAAAGCGCTGTTCGAAGGCGACGAAGAAAAGAAGATCGAATATGTCGAAGCGTTGCTCGGGGACGCCGACGTAGAGAAGAAAAAGGCGGCCGAACGCGCCGCCGAAGTACAGCAACCGCTGGAGCAGGAATCGAACTTCCTGCCGATTACCGCACGGGCGTATCTCTATTTGTCGGGCACACCGTTTCGAATATTGCGCGATGCCGAATTTATCGAAGAGCAGGTTTTCAACTGGACCTACACCGACGAACAACGGGCCAAGGCAAAGTTTGCCAAGGAGCATCCGGGCAAGCGCAATCCCTATGCCGCGCTGCCGATGGTAAGCATGTTCACTTACCAAATGCCCGAGGAGTTGACTTCGATCGCCAGCGACGGCGAATTCGACGAGTTCGATCTCAACGCCTTCTTTTCGGCAAGCGGGACCGGCATCCTCGCCACCTTCGCACATGAAAGCGACGTTCAGAAGTGGCTGAACATTATCCGGGGGTCATATAATCCGCAGACCGTGGAGCAGATGCGGAGCGGCACTAAGGCACCCTTTCCTTACGAGAATGATCGCCTGCTGCCTTATCTCAACCATGCCTTCTGGTTCCTGCCCGATGTCGCGGCGTGTCAGGCAATGGCAAATCTGCTCGAAAAACCGCAGAACCAGTTCTGGCGCGACTATAAGGTTATCGTGGCGGCAGGAACGACGGCTGGCATCGGGCTGGAAGCCCTGAGGCGCGTGAAAAACATGATCGGTAGCGGTTACGACAGCAAGACGATCACCCTTTCGTGCGGTAAGCTGACCACTGGTGTTACGGTTCCGCAATGGTCGTCAATCCTGATGCTGCGCAACCTGAAGTCACCCGAGACCTATTTCCAGGCAGCGTTCCGGGTGCAATCGCCTTGGTCAATTAAGAACCCCGAGGGTGACGACCCGGGAGCCGAGCAGGTTTTGAAACCGGTCTGTTTCGTGTTCGATTTTGCGCCCACCCGAGCGCTACGTCAAATTTCCGAATATGGCACCGGGCTTTCTCCCGGTGAGACGAACCTTGAAAAGGTGGTGGCTGACCTGGTCTCTTTCCTGCCGGTGCTGGCGCACGATGGCGCTGTGCTCAAATATCTCGATGCCGGTGAAATCCTCGATTATGCTTTGACGGGGACGGCGGGAACATTGCTTGCCCGGAAATGGGAATCGGCGCTGCTTGTCAATGTCGATAATGCTACACTCGCGCGCGTGTTAGCAAACGCTGAGGCGCTGGCGATTGTTGGGAAGATCGTCGGCTGGCGCAGCCTGAACGACAACACGATCGAAACGATTATCAACAAGAGTGAAGCGGTCAAGGATCTCAAAAAGAAGGCCAAGGATGGCGAACTGTCCAAGGCCGAGAAAAAGGAGCTGACCGACGAGGAAAAAGAATACAAAAACAAGCGCAAGCAGATTCAGGAAAAGCTAATCAAATTCGCAACGCGCATTCCGGCCTTCATGTATCTAACCGATTTCCGCGAAAACACGCTGATCGACGTTATCACAAAAATCGAGCCGGAACTATTCCTGACAGTCACCGGCCTAACGGTTGAGGACTTCAACCTTCTAGTGCGGCTACGCGTGTTCAATACCGAGCGGATGAACGAGGCAGTGTTTGCATTCCGCCGATACGAGGATTCCTCGCTACGTTACACAGGCATAGAGAGCCATGAAGGACTGACGCATATCGGGGGGTATGACACCGTTATTGCCGTAGAGTGACACAACGCTGGCGATCTAACGAAGGCTTAGAGTGAATGCAAGCCGACCCATAAGCCACCATTTACACCCCAGCATTGCGTTCTTGTTTGCAACATTTGCCGTTCGCACTATCGGATGTTCCCGGGCCAAGCGGAACCTTTTTGCATAAGGGGGTGTTAGGGCCGGGGAATGCCTGTTTGATCCGAACAATTGCCTTTTTATGTTTGACGAGCGCTGCTGCGCCGGTGCTTGCCCAAAATCCGGCGGCTGCGGCACCTGCAACGGGTCCGCATGCGCCTATCATAACCGACACGGAGTTTAACGCCGCCATTCCGTCGCTCGACGACGCCCCCTTGGAAAGCATCGAAGCGTGGCAGGCCGATCAGGAAAATCGTGCAGCAGACGGCTCTGCGGCGCAGCAGGTGGCGCAGACCGCTGCTGACCCGGCTATCTTGGCGGTGCAAGATAATGATGCGGTCGAATTGCTGCCCGATCCGCCGGTGACCGACCCGTTGTTGGACGATCCCTTGTCGCCTATCGCAAGTTTTGATGCCGAACCCCCGCCTGAACCCACGCAGGCTGGGGAACGCGAGGTGGGAGCCGTGCGCTACATACTGCGCCTCGATGGCTTGGATGCGGCTGCAACAACAGAGCTGGCCAAAGACGCCGATGGCATTGCGGTTGAGGCGGCGGCCTGGAATGATGTCCGGGCGCGCTTTCACGATCTTTCGTCGCTAAAGGAGAAAGGCGGCCGCGCAGATAGCCGCGCCGAGATTGGCCAACGTGCGCGTGCGGACCGGCAACTGTTGCTGGACATTTTGAACGGGCAGGGCTTTTTTGATGCCGATGTGCAGGTGAAGACCGAAATATCGGCAACACAAAGCGGGCCAGTCAATGTCATCCTGACCGTCCTGCCTGGCCGCCGTTATTATCTGGGGCAGATCGCTTTTGCAGGCCCAGCGGTGCAGCCGGCTAACCTTATCAGCGCCAACTTCGTGCCAAAAACGGGTGATGCGATCATTGCCGATGTCATTTTGGCGGCAGAAGCGAACATTTCTGTCGCATTGCCGCAAAATGGCTATCCCTTCGCCGCCGTTGGCCAGCGCGATATATTGTTGGATGACGCAAATGGCCTTGGCGACTACACCTTGCCGGTGGACCCCGGCGCACGCAGCTATTTCGGGCAATTGCGCACCGAAGGCAGCCCCGCATTTGGTGCGCAGCATATCGCCATATTGCGACGCTTTAAGACGGGCGATCTCTACGACAGCCGCAAAGTGGATGACCTGCGCGCCGCATTGGTTGCCACTGGATTGCTGTCTACTGTTTCGGTCGAAGCGGTTCCCGGCGAAGGCGTGGCACCAGACGGAACGCCTTATGCCGATTTGCTTGTCCGCCAAGAGGCCGCACCGCCGCGCAGTTTGGCGGCAAGTGCGGGCTATGGGACGGGGCAGGGCTTTCGCGCAGAGGGCAGTTGGACGCACCGAAACCTGTTTCCTCCGGAAGGTGCCTTACGGGTAGCAGCGCTGCTTGGCACGCAGGAGCAAGCAGCAAGCGTCGCTTTTGACCGCGCCAATGCCGGACGGCGCGACCGCAATATCGAGATATCCTTGTCGGCATTACACAGCAATTATGATGCGTTTGAGGCATATACCGGGCGGTTGGGTGTGACGATGGCGTTTGTCTCGACCCCAATTTGGCAAAAGAAATTCACATGGTCGATAGGTGCGGAAATCTTAGGCACGTCCGAAGATGCGTTTGAATTGGCGCGCGGTGCCCGCGACCGGCAGCTATATTATGTTGCCGCCTTGCCGGGCCAGGTCGGTTTTGACCGATCGAATGATCTGCTTGATCCCATTCGGGGCTATCGCGTTAATTTGCGGGTCTCACCTGAGGCATCGTTGGGAACGGGCACACAGATTTACGTCCGCGCCATATTGGACGGTTCTTATTATTATCCGGTGCAAGACAATATCGTGGTGGCGGCCCGCACGCGCGTTGGAACCATAGCCGGCATCATGCGGGATAATCTGGCACCATCGCGCCGATTCTATGGCGGCGGTGGCGGATCTGTGCGCGGTTTTGGCTATCAACGGCTCGGCCCCTTGGACCCGAATAATGATCCCATTGGTGGGCGAAGCATGAACGAATTCGCGCTGGAGGGACGCTATCGCTTTGGCAATTTCGGCGTTGTTGGCTTTGTCGATGCAGGACAAGCCTATGAATCGAGCATCCCCAAATTTAACGACTGGCGCGTGGGCGTTGGCATTGGTGGCCGCTTCTACACCAATTTCGGTCCCGTTCGGCTGGACCTTGCAACGCCGTTGAACCGGCGACCTGGCGATTCCCGCTTCAGCGTTTACGTGTCGATTGGGCAGGCATTTTAATGGTGTGGCGGCGGGTTGCTATTGCCGGTGTTGCCGTTGCGGCGTTAATGCTCGCGATAGTGATGGGCAGCTATGTTTGGCTTGATAGCCAGTCCGGTCGGAACTTTGTTGCACGCCAGATTGCGGCTTTTGAGATGGAAAATGGCCTCAACATCCGGATCGGTAAAATCAATGGGTCGATTTATGGCGACGCAGTTTTGTCCGACGTCCGCTTTCGTGACCCCAAGGGCGAATTTGCGCGCGCGCCCGAAATCCGGCTGGACTGGAACCCTTTGTCCTATTTTAGCCGCGGTATTGCCATCAATGCGCTGACGGCCAAAGAACTCAAGTTATCGCGCTTGCCCGCGTTTCATATTGTCCCCGACCGAGGCGACCCGCTGCTCCCTGATCTAGATATCAACATCGAACGGCTGCAGGTGGACCGCATCGTCTTTGCCAAGGCCATTACGGGGGAGGCGCAAGTCGCCTCATTGTCTGGCAAAGTGAAGATTGCCGACAGGCGCGCAATAATTGAAGCGGCCGCAGGCAGCATGCGCGGTGACCGCATCGTTTTAAAACTCGACGCTGTGCCTGACGATAATCGTTTTGATGTCGACCTGAAACTCGATGCACCAGCAAAAGGTTTGGTTGCCGGGCTACTTGGCCGCGAAGTGCCGATGAAGGCCAGCTTAACTGGTCGCGGCAGTTGGCGGAAATGGGATGGCGCGTTGACGGCGCAATTGGCGTCTGAGGACGTAGCGGACCTTGCGCTTACCGCGCGCGAAGGGACATTTACGATAAAAGGCACCGCAGCGCCTGCCAAAGTCTTAGCCGACAGCTTGCTGATGCGGGCGCTATCGCCAGTGGCAATGTTGGACATGGCGACAAGCTTCGACAATCGCGTTGCGAAGATCACGGGCAGCATCCGTTCGGCTGCGGTCGCGGTAGATGCAGACGGCGTGGTCGATTTGGGCAAAGGCAGCTTTGATGACCTCGCGCTGGATTTCCGGATTCTCCGCCCCAGCATCATCGGGTCGAATGTCAGTGGCGCAAATATTCGCGGCAGGGCATTGCTCAATGGCGCCATTGTTGGTCCCATGGTCGCCTATTCCGCCAGTGCAGGTCGGTTGGCATTTGATGCCACAGCATTTGAAGATGTGACCGTCACCGGCGAAATGCAGGCGAAGGCGGACCGTTTCATCATCCCTGTTAACGCGACGGCGCGCCGGGTAACGGGCGTCAACCAAATCGCGGGCGGTTTGCTGACCAACGTTCGCGTCAATGGCGATATTGCTATCGCTGACGGCCGTGTGCTCTCCGACAATTTGAAAATCCGTTCCGACCGGATCAACGCAAAAGCGTTGCTGGTCGGTGACATTGATAAAGGCGTTTACACCACGGCGTTAGACGGAAAGGTCGATGGATTTCAGGTCAACTCGGTTGGCCTGTTCAATGTCGTTGCGGATGTCGATGTCGAAACCACGCGTGGCCGTGGCTATGCGCTGGTCGGCACCGTAAAGGCGCGTTCAACCCGGCTATTCAGCCAGGGTTTCCAGAATTTCCTGGGCGGCCAAATGTTCGTTAATGCCGGCATCCGTTATGGCACCAATGGCATATTGCAGATCACGCGCGCGACATTGGTGTCGCCCTTGTTCCGGCTCAACAGCGGCAGCGGTACCTATGTGACCCAAGGGGGCGGTGTGGTGTTCAATGGTCAAGGCTATTCCAACCAATATGGCCCTGTGCGCGTCGGGATGACTGGCACCTTCGACCGTCCGGAATATCGCATTACGGCAACCAATCCGGGGTTCGGCATCGGCATGTCCAATGTCGTTGGCATCGTGACGGCTAGCCCGCGGGGTTATGCCATCGCGATGACGGGTTCGACCGATTACGGCCCAATCAGCGGCGATGTCGATGTGCTGTCGGGGAAGGGGCCGATGACGATGGATATCTTGCGCGGCAATTTTGCAGGCATCGGCGTAACGGGCCGTATCCAGCAGGCAGCGTCAGGACCATTTGTTGGGACATTGAAGGGGGCAGGTTCGGGCTTTGACGGAACCATCGCTTTGTCGGCGCAAGGCAAGTTTCAGCGCGTGGGTATTGACGCTGTTGCTATAAATGCCAGTCTTTCCGGCGAACGGAAGCTGGCCATTGGGCGTGGGATCATCAATGCGGACATCATATTATATAACAACCCGCAGGTCATTGCCGATGTGCAAGTTGAAAACGCGGTTGTAAATGACATCTCGATCGCCGCAGCACGCGCTAAACTGGATTATCGTGCAGGTGCCGGTGCGGCACAAATATTGGCCGAAGGCCGGAGGCAGGTTCCTTTTCGCCTTGCCGCAAATGCCGACTTCACCCCGCAATTGTGGCGGATTGCCGCCAAGGGCCGCGCCAATGGCGTCAATTTCGCTACCGACAACCCAGCGCGCATTGTCCCGCGCCGGAACGGCTATGATATTTTACCGAGCAATATCAACGTTGCGGATGGCAATTTGCGCATTGCGGGCAGTTATGGCGACGCCCTTGTCCTTCAATCGCGCTTCGACAAGGTCGATATCGCCGTGCTCGATCCCCTCCTGCCCGGACTTGGCCTTGGCGGGCGTGCGAGCGGCAGTCTGGACTGGTCGCAAGCGTCATTGGCGGCCTTCCCGAATGCGGACGCGCGGCTGGAGATCAGCCGCTTTGCCCGGACATATCTGGGGTCGCGATCACAGCCTGTGGACATCAGCTTGGTCGCAAGATTGCTTCCGACCGGCGGAAATGCCCGCTTTATCATCCGACGGCGTGGGGCAGCGGTCGGTCGAATGCAGGTTGACTTGACGCCGTTGCCCCCCGGAAATGCACGCTGGACCGAACGGCTGCTCGCTGCGCCCCTGTCGGGCGGCATTCGCTATAATGGACCTGCCGACACATTGTTTTCCTTGGCCGGACTTGCGGACCAAAGCCTGACTGGCAACATCGGCGTTGCGGCCGATTTTTCGGGGAGGGTGCAGACCCCGATATTGACGGGCGTCGTTCGCGCCAATGACCTTGTGTATGAAAATGATAGCTATGGCACGCGATTGACCGATCTGCGTGTGCGGGGCGTATTCACAAATGACCAGTTGGAAGTCACGGAGCTGAGCGCAAAAGCGGGCGATGGGACAGTGACGGGCAAAGGCATCGTCAACTTAAGTGCGGCCAAGGGCTTTCCTGTGCAACTTAACCTTGACCTCGACCGCGCCCGCGTTGCGCGCAGCGAATTGATTTCGACAACGGCGACTGGCCGGATCAGCGTCACCAACACGCCCGACGGCGCGGCCTTGATTAGTGGCACATTGCGTCTGCCAGAAACGCGGTTCAAGATTATCAGGCAAGGCGCGGCCAAGGTCGCAACCTTAACCGGCGTTCGCCGCAAAGCGCCAACGGGCCGCGCACGTGTGTCCGGCGATGCCGATGCGATCAGCAGTCTTCCAAGCAATTGGAAACTCGACATCCGGCTGGAGGCCCCCGACGAATTATATGTGAGCGGCATGGGACTAGAGTCCGAATGGGGGGCAAGTTTGCGGATCACAGGGACCAGCGATGCACCATTGATTTCAGGCGATATGGGACTTGTGCGCGGAACGCTTGGCTTTGCAGGCCGATCCTTTGAACTGGAAAGCGGACGCATTTCCTTCAACGGCGGGCCTGCAAGCAATCCATCCATCCGCGTGACGGCCGCAAGCTCGGTTGATGGGACGACGGTGCGCGTCAATATTGCCGGTACCGGGCAAAATCCTGCCATTAGCTTTAGTTCAACGCCTGCCTTGCCGCAGGATGAAATCATGGCGCGGATCTTGTTTGGAAACTCCATCGCCGAATTGTCTGCTATTCAGGCGGTCCAGCTTGCAGGGTCACTCAACAGCTTGCGCGGCGGGTCGGGCGGGCTAAATCCGCTTGGGGTGCTGCAATCGGCGACGGGTCTTGACCGCTTGCGCCTGTTGAATGCAGATGCGAATAGCGGTCGCGAAACGGCGGTTGCATTCGGCCAATATATTACCAATGACGTCTATGTCGAAATCGTAACTGACGCCCGCGGCTATACCGCAACGCAATTGGAAATCAGTCTTACCCGCGCGCTCTCCGTGCTTAGCCAGATTGGAACCGGCGGAACATCGAACGTCAATATTCGGTATAAAAAGGATTATTGATGCGCCGATTCCTGTGTTTGCTCAGTCTGACCGTATCTTCTTTGCTGGCGGCGGGGTGTCAGCAGGATTTTGACACGCAATATGCGGAGACGGAGCGCAAGGTGAAAGCGGCTGAAGCAAAAATCGATATAGAAATGGCAAAGGAAGCCAAGCGCGAACCGGGTGAAAATGGTAATTCGGATTAGGTCCTGACCCTAATGCCTGTGCTTTTAGGACGACGCCCCCTTCACTTTCTGTGTAACCAGTCCTAACAGATGCAAATGTGGCAACTCCATCAATATCCGCTCTGTCCCTTTTCGCGCAAAGTGCGTCTGCTGCTTGGCGAAAAAGGCGTGCCATACAGCTTGGTGCGTGAGAATCCGTGGGAACAGCGCGACGAATTTGTGCAAATGAACCCAGCGGGCCGAACGCCCGTGATGCGCGATTCCGAACGCAATATTACTTTGTCCGATTCGGTGGCGATATCGGAATATATCGACGAAACTGTTCCAACGAACCCGATGATCAGCGGCACCGCGCAATATCGCGCCGAAATTCGCCGCCTCGTGTCTTGGTTCGACGAACAATTTTATGGCGACGTGACTCAGCCGCTTTTGCATGAACGCATGAAGAAGCGACTGATTGATCGTCAGCCGCCCGAAGCCAAAATACTGCGCGAAGCGATGAAGTTGGCGAACGG
This sequence comes from Sphingorhabdus sp., assembly GCF_050921905.1. Lineage (NCBI taxonomy): Bacteria > Pseudomonadati > Pseudomonadota > Alphaproteobacteria > Sphingomonadales > Sphingorhabdaceae > Sphingorhabdus > Sphingorhabdus sp. The sequence goes on from NZ_CP050888.1 coordinate 2,336,680, forward strand.
CCATCTCGATTATATCGACTATCTCATCGACCACCGAGCGTGGCTGGCGGGTTCAACAATGACGATGGCTGATCTGGCTGCAGCGGCTCAGATTTCGGTAGCTGACTATCTTGGCGGCATTGATTGGAATGGACATGAGCAGACCAAGGCTTGGTACGCCATGTTTAAATCGCGGCCCAGTTTTCGGCCCTTATTGTCCGAACGGATGGAAGTCATCGCGCCACCCAAGCATTATGAACAGGTCGATTTCTAAGTTCGGAAAACGCCCGACTCTTCGACTGTTTCTTGCGCGCTTTGGGCATTGATAACGTCAAATTGGATATACCAACCGTTGGTATACTAACCGGCCGCAGTTGCCATCGGAGCCGCTAGCTGCGCAATAGGGTTTGTCGATCTCTGGACCGGTCGGCCGGACCTCCGCCGAAACGTAATCCCAGCGCGGCGGAGGTCCACCCTTGGGGACAGTATATGGTATCGATTGTTTCCACAGTCGCGTATCTCGGCTTGGAAGCCCGCAGCGTAGAAGTCCAATGCCAAGTCGCGCCAGGTATGGTAGGCTTTGCCGTTGTGGGTCTTCCCGACAAGGCCGTCGCCGAAAGCCGCGAGCGCGTTCGCGCCGCAATCTCTGCGCTGGGTCTGGCATTACCGCCCAAGCGGATCACCATCAATCTCTCACCTGCTGACTTACCCAAAGAGGGCTCGCATTATGACTTGCCAATTGCTTTGGCATTACTCGGTGCAATGGGGTTGGTGGATGCAGAGGCGCTAGCGCAATTTGTTGTGGTCGGTGAGCTAGGTTTGGATGGCAGGGTGGCGGCATCACCTGGCGTGCTTTTGGCGGCGCTACATGCCTCGTCACGCGGGCTCGGGCTGATATGTCCGGCGATGCAAGGGTCAGAGGCGGCTTGGGCTGGTGAAATCGAAGTCGTGGCCGCACCCGACTTACTGGGCTTGCTGAACCATCTAAAAGGGCAATCCTTGCTGCGGCCGCCTGAGCCAGGGCGCGCCGAGCCGCGCCAAACGGGCCCTGATCTGAAAATGGTAAAGGGGCAAGAGACCGCAAAGCGCGCGCTGGAGATTGCCGCTGCTGGCGGTCACAATTTGGCGATGGTTGGTCCACCGGGCGCGGGTAAGTCGCTATTGGCGTCGTGTTTGCCGGGTATCCTGCCGGAGCTTTCGCCCGCGGAAGCATTGGAAGTGTCGATGATTGCATCCGTCGCCGGATCTTTGGACGGTGGACGCTTATTGCGGACACGTCCGTTCCGTGCACCGCATCATAGCGCGTCCATGCCAGCCTTGGTCGGGGGCGGTCTGCGCATTCGTCCGGGCGAAGTCAGCCTTGCGCATCTCGGTGTCCTGTTCCTCGACGAACTACCCGAATTTCAGCGCGGCGTGCTCGACAGTTTGCGACAGCCCTTGGAAACCGGCGTAGTCAGCGTCGCACGGGCCAACAGCCATGTGACTTTTCCCGCCAACGTCCAATTGGTCGCCGCGATGAATCCTTGCCGCTGCGGGCATCTTGGCGACGCTGCTTTGGCATGTAGCCGGGCACCGCGTTGCGCTGCGGACTATCAGGCGAAGATATCGGGGCCATTGCTTGACCGGATCGATCTGCATGTCGATGTGCAGGCCGTCCGCGCCGCAGACTTGGTCCTTCCGCCCCCCGCCGAAGGTTCAGCTGAGGTGGCCGCAAGGGTGCAGGCCGTGCGTTTCCTGCAAAGCGCACGGCTGCAAGGCACGGGCTTGCGGACCAATGCTGATCTTGATGGCGATACACTCGCAGAATTTGCCACGCCGGACGCAGCGGGGCAGAAGTTACTGGCCCAAGCGGCAGAAGCGATGCGCCTATCGGCGCGCGGCTACACACGCATATTGCGCGTTGCCCGCACCATTGCGGATTTGGCTAACGTCACGGACGTTGGCCGTATCCACATTGCCGAGGCACTGAGCTACCGAAGACAGCCCCCACGCAACTGAACAGCAATGTGGGGCGGGCCTTGCATTAATCAGGAAGTGACTCAAATGGCGCCTCAGGCCAATTGGTGCGGATGGCGGGACTCGAACCCGCACGCCCAGAAGGACAACAGATTTTAAGTCTGTAGCGTCTACCATTCCGCCACATCCGCTTAGCCATGCGCAGACAGCATTACGCCCGCAGGGTCAAGTGCCTTTGCACAAACGGGTTATTTGTTGAGGCTTTCGCGGACTTCTTTGCCCGGTTTGAAATAGGGTACGCGCTTCGATGGCACTTCGACCGATGCGCCGGTGCGCGGGTTGCGGCCCTTGCGTGGGCTGCGGGCGCGGGTCGAAAAAGCGCCAAAGCCGCGCAATTCAACACGCCCGCCATCGGAAAGGCGTTGAATGATCTGGTTGAAAAACAGATCGACGATCTTTTCGATTTCCTCTGTTTTGAGCTCCAGATTCTCGGCTTCAAGCTTTTTGATCAACTCGGAACGGATCATATTGTGTCTCTTTCTTAAGGTTTTTTTAACGCGACGCAGTGCGCTTCTCAAAGTTCACTTTACAATGCTTTACAATAATGTCGATAGGTTGCCAGAAATTTTTCATTATTACAACGGTCTTCCAAGCATTTCGTGCCAAAGATATAAAAAACCCGCTCCTCTTGCAAGGAGCGGGTTTTTCACGGCATTTTGGATGATCGCTTTAACCGAAGTTTACTTCTTCACGCCTTTGAGTGCTTCACCCAAGATGTCGCCAAGCGATGCGCCGGAATCGGACGAACCATATTGCTCAACGGCTTGCTTTTCTTCGGCCAGTTGGAGCGCCTTGACCGAGAAGTTCGGCTTTTTCGAGCGGTCGAAACCGGTTACCATCGCATCAAACTTCTGACCAACCTGGAAGCGGTCGGGACGTTGCTCGTCACGGTCACGGCCAAGGTCGGCGCGCTTGATGAAGCCAGTTGCACCATCTTCGCCCGCTTGCACTTCAAGTCCGCCATCGCGCACTTCAAGAACGGTCACGGTGGTGGTGCCACCCTTTTTCAGGCCGCTTGCCGAAGCAGCGCCGGCTGCCGATGGGGCACCCTTTTCAAGCTGCTTGATGCCAAGCGAAATGCGCTCTTTCTCGGCGTCGATGTCGAGTACGATTGCCTTGACGGTTTCGCCCTTGCGATGCAGGTGCAGGGCTTCTTCGCCGGTGATGCCCCATGCAATGTCGGACATATGGACCATGCCGTCAACGTCGCCGTCGAGACCAATGAAGAGACCAAATTCGGTCGCATTCTTGACTTCGCCTTCAACGGTCGAGCCAACTGGGAACTTGTCTGCGAACGATGCCCATGGATTGTCGTGCGCTTGCTTGAGGCCAAGCGAAATGCGGCGTTTCTCCATGTCGATGTCGAGAACGACAACGTCGACTTCTTGTGAGGTCGAAACGATTTTGCCTGGGTGCACGTTCTTTTTTGTCCATGACATTTCCGAAACATGGACCAAACCTTCGATACCAGCTTCGAGTTCGATGAACGCACCATATTCGGTGATGTTCGTGACTGCACCCTTGAGCTTTGTGCCCACTGGATACTTTGCAACCGCTGCATCCCAAGGATCGCTTTCCAACTGCTTCATGCCAAGGCTGATGCGCTGTGTGTCCTTGTTTATACGAACGATCTGAACCTTGACGGTGTCACCAATGTTGATGACTTCGCTTGGGTGGTTGATGCGCTTGTAGCTGATGTCCGTGACGTGCAGCAGGCCATCAATGCCGCCCAAGTCAACGAACGCACCATAATCGGTGATGTTCTTGACAACGCCGTCGATAATTTGACCTTCGGCGAGGTTCTGGATCAGGCCAGTGCGCTGCTCTGCGCGGGTTTCTTCCAATATGGCGCGACGCGATACAACGATGTTGCCACGCTTGCGGTCCATTTTCAGGATAACGAAGGGTTGGGCGATGTCCATCAATGGCGCAACGTCGCGCACGGGACGGACGTCAACCTGGCTGCCGGGCAAGAATGCCACTGCGCCGCCCAAATCAACGGTGAAACCACCCTTCACACGGCCAAAGATAACGCCGTCCACGCGGTTGCCAGCGTCGAATTCGCCTTCAAGCACATCCCAAGCGGCTTCGCGACGGGCGCGATCGCGGCTGAGCATGGCTTCGCCGTTCATATTTTCTACGCGGTCAACGAAGACTTCGACTTCGTCGCCAACCTTCAGGTCGGCTTTTTGGCCGGGCATAGCGAATTCACGCAGCGCCACACGGCCTTCGGATTTGAGACCCACATCTATGACAGCATGGTCATTGTCGATTGCGGTTACGGTGCCTTTTACGACGCGGCCTTCAAAGCCACCGTCTGCGCCACCAAGTGATTCGTCGAGAAGTGCCGCGAAATCGTCGCGGGTCGGGTTTGGCGAAGTTGCCATAGGTTAGAGTGTCCTTACGTACATTTTGTCCGGCCAGTCGGTTGGTTCCGACGGTCTTTGACCAGAGTTGCCCTGATGCCCGAATAGCAGCAAAGCGTTCAAATACGGTGCATATCGAACCAGATTACCACGTCATGCTGAACTTGTTTCAGCATCCATTCATCAACTTAGACCAAGGGTCAGCGAGGCGAAATGGACCCTGAACCAAGTTCAGGGTGACGGTGTGTTCTATCGATACACGCCGGCTACTTAGCTCTTGCGAAGTTGAGACTCCACCAAAGCAATCGCAGCTTGAACGGCGTCGCCTATAGTCAAATCGCCGGTATCAAGCAATAGCGCGTCTTCCGCCGGTTTTAACGGCGCATCGGCGCGGCCCGTGTCGCGCGCATCGCGTGCCTGAATGTCGCCGAGAATATCGGCAAATGCGACATCGTTGCCGTGCCGTTGCATTTCATCATATCGGCGGCGTGCGCGGACCTCTGCGGGCGCGGTGACGAACAGCTTTACGTCAGCATGTGGCGCAATAACCGTCCCGATATCGCGCCCGTCAAGCAACGCGCCGCCGGGTTGATTGGCAAAGTCCACCTGCCGCTTGTTGAGCGCCGCGCGCACCACGGGGTGGATGGATACCCGGCTAGCTAACCCGCCAACTTCTTCGTTCCGCAAGCTGGGGTCATCAAGCAAGCTGTCTGGAAAGCCGCATCCGGCCAAAGCGTCCGCGGCATCGTCGGCGTTGCCCTGGTGCAATTGCACCTGCCGTCCAACCGCGCGGTATAAAAGGCCAGTGTCCAGAAACGGCAGCCCGAAATGCGCGGCGAGTGCCTTTGCCAACGTGCCTTTGCCAGAGGCGGTGGGGCCATCAACGGCGATGATCATAGATTACCTTCTAAAGCGGGAACTATGCGATTCAAATAAATATTTTTCATGCCTAAACCGTTCGGGCGGCAATCCCGCCGCATGTAAGGAGCAAATATGACACTTGCCGAATTTTGCCTCTTACTTGGAGCGTTGTTTGCTTTTGCAACCTTGATCCTCAAGATTGTTGAAGTAGCGCGATCCAAGTAACGCAACGGGAGGGGGAGCGTGCAGCAACATGCTCCCCTAAGCGCATTGACCCCCGACTGCAGCAACAGTCAGGGGTCGTAATGCAGGAGGTATCCTGACACTTGCAACGCCGCACTAATCTAAGCGTCCCTAAAAATCAATGAATTTTGCGTGCGAGCTTCGACAGCATAGTTTCAAATGTCGGAAAACTCGTCGCAATGGGCGACACATCATCCACCGTTACCGCCTGATAGCAATGCTGCCCTGCCACGGCAAAGCTCATCGCGATGCGGTGGTCGAGTGCACTACTGACGGTCGCATTGCCCTCAAGCGGCTCCCCGCCGCTGCCGTCGATGACAAGGCCGTCTTCGCGTTCTTCGACCCGTGCGCCAATCGCTTTCAAGCCCGTCGCCATGAGCGCGAGCCGGTCGGATTCTTTGACGCGCAGTTCGTCAAGCCCGCTCGTCGTTGTTCGGCCTTGCGCCATGCTGGCGGCTACGAAGAATACCGGAAATTCGTCAATCATGCTGGGGGCGACCTCGGGCGGCACGTCGATACCGCGCAAAACCGAATGCCGCGCGGTGATGTCCGCCACTGGCTCGCCGCCAACCTCGCGCACGTTGGAATAAGTAAGGTCAGCGCCCATCGCCTCCAGCATCTTGTAAATGCCCGTGCGCGTCGGGTTCATGCCGACATGGGTGACGGTCACTTCGCTGCCCGGCGTAATGAGGGCCGCAACAATGAAAAAGGCTGCGGAGGACGGATCGCCGGGAACCTCAATCTGCTGCGGCTGTAGCTCTGCTGCGCCCATTAGGCGGATATGGCGCACACCATCGGCATCAACATCGACGGTTAAATCTGCACCAAAACCGCGCAGCATTCGTTCGCTATGGTCGCGGGTGGGCACAGGCTCGATCACTTCGGTGATTCCCGCGATGTTCAACCCGGCCAGCAGGACGGCGCTTTTAACTTGCGCAGAGGCGACCGGCAGACGGTAGCTGATCGGTATGGCAGGCACCAATCCGCGCACCATGATCGGCAGCATCCCGCCGGGGCTTGCCGTAAACTCGGCGCCCATTTGGCTGAGCGGATCAATCACGCGGCCCATCGGGCGTTTCGACAGGCTGGCATCGCCAATGAAGGTCGCGGTTAGTCGGTGGCTGGCGACCAGCCCCATCAATAACCGTGTCGAGGTCCCGCTATTGCCCATGTCGAGCGCGCCAGATGGCTGCATCAGCCCGCCCACGCCAACGCCGTTGACGGTCCAATTACCTTCGCCGATGCGGTCTATATGCGCGCCCATTGCCCGCATAGCAGTCGCGGTGGCGAGCACGTCTTCGCCTTCTAGCAAGCCTGAAATTTTGCTTTCACCCACCGCAAGCGCGCTCAACATAAGCGCGCGGTGCGAAATGGATTTGTCGCCAGGAACCTTAAGCGTGCCAAGTAACGCGCCGCTGGGCTGGAAACTGCCGGGTCTGGGTACTGCGCTGTGCATGATGTTTTGCGCTTTGCGGATGATGCGCGTTCAAGTCAACGACCACAGTAATTTTTGACAGCGGCGCGTCGCTGTGGCAAAGGCCGCGCCAATTAACGGTGATTCACAGATGTGCGTTGCCTTTCCAAGCCAGTTTAAAAGGATTTAAGCCCGCCATGATCAAGGCTGAATGGGGAATCAAGCGCACTTGCCCGAAATGTGGCGTTCGTTTTTACGACCTGACCAAGGACGAACCGGTTGAATGCATCGAATGCGGCAACCAGTGGACGCCAGAGCCAGTTTTAAAATCGAAGCAGCCAATGCCGTTTGAAGAAGTCGAAAAGAAAAAGGACGACTCGGATCTGGCCGATGACGACCTCGACATTGACGTCGATGCGGTTGATGGCGACGTTTCGCCCGACAATGATGTCGACTTGGGCGGAGACGAAGATCTTGGCGTTGCCGGCACGGAAGATGAGCCCGACGACATCTAATCTTCGGACTTGATATATACAGGAGCGCTCGCTAGTGGCGCTCCTCACCAAGGCTGTCCAATGGGCGGCCAGATGGGGCCTTAGCTCAGCTGGTAGAGCGCTACACTGGCAGTGTAGAGGTCAGGGGTTCGACTCCCCTAGGCTCCACCACTTTTCTGCCGCTTTCCGAAAGCATCGGATTGTCGTTGCAACGCAACTGTAACGCATTAGCGTCTGTAAAGGCAAGCAATTCAGTGTGCATCAGGGCTGTCACCTCAATAAAATAGTTGTCGATGGCCTCTCTCGCGCCGTTCAAATAGCCGGGGGAAAACTTCACATAGCGTTCGGTCGTTCGGTTTCCCGTTGCATGCCCTGCAAAGCGTTCGACTTGCCAAGGCTCTGCGCAGCGCTTCATGGCCTCTGAAATGATTGTGTGCCTGATAACGTAGCGATTGACCGGCAAGGCTATTTCAGCCGCTTTTGCGGCCTTGTCGAATGTGGACCGCACCGAATCCATTGGGCGGCCCTCATACGTCACCAGATGCCCTTGCGGGGCGTTTTGCAGCATAGGCAGGATAGCGTTGGCAATCGGCACTGTAGGGCGCCGCTTGTGGTTCTGTCGCTGCCCTTGGGGCAAGAGGTTAATGGTTTTGCTGCCGAGATCGATCGATGAAGTCTGAAGTTGCATGATGGCGCTGGGTCGGGCCATCGTCGCAATCGCGAGCAAGAGATAGATTCGCAGATGTGGCACGGTCGCCGCGTCAATCAACCGTGCCATTTCGTCGATTGTAAGGATGCGCTCGCGGGGCTTGCCTTCGGGGGCAAGCGAAAGATCGATAAAGGGTGCGGCTGTTATCTCGCCGCGCTTGATCGCGGCGTTAATTGCGGCCTTGCCGTCGGATAGAATGCGCCGAATATACCCGTCGGCTTTGCCTTGCTCTCGGAGTGCATCGACGAAGGCCCGCACGGTCTGCGCATTAATGTCTGCGATTGATGCGCCATCGAAAAAGTCAGTCCAATAGCCCAGCGATGTTTTAACGGCGTTGGCGCTTACCAAGCCGCTGGAGCGAGATTTGAAATCACGCACCAGCAGCTCGGCCACCGTTATTTGTCCGGGGGATTGTTCAACGATCTTGCGGCTTTCCACAAACCATTGAATGAGGGCGTCTTGGGCTTGTTCAAAGTCGTCTGTGCCAAGCGAGACGCGGCGAGTTTGTCGAGCGCGGGTGTCGAACCATGTTCTATACCAGTTGTCGCTGCCGGGCCGCTTGGATAGCCAATAGGGTCCGACTTGTCCCGCTCTTGCTGTTTTCTGTGCCATCCGCCCTCCGTTATGCGTTCGATGTAATCGTTAAGATCGTCCAGCGTGTATTTAATCCGCCCGTCACCAGTGCCGAAACGTCGGTAACGTATTCGGCCCTCTCGCCTTATGCGCTGCAATGTGCCGACGGATATATTGAGGCAGTCGGCGGCTTCGGCTTCCGAGTAAAGCGCGGGCAATTTGACAATGTTTGTCATAGCGCTTGCTCCGCTCTCGGATTCCATCCTTCGACTTGGCGAACCTCGTTCGGATCGAGGACGTTATTCGAAAGGGCGATGGCGTGGGCTTGCCATCGGGTCGCTGGATCACCGCGAAGAAATCCAGTGAGGTCGAGTTCCATCTCTAACTGCGAAGCGCTGGAAAACAGGCTCCGGCAAAACTCGGCTTCGATTTTGCGCGCCCAAGGCGTGAGACAAAACATTGCAAACCAGCGCCCCGCCGTCTCGCTATTCGTGAATGTGTTATGCGAATAATCCTGCACCAGCGGTGGGGGGACTTGAAACAATCGGCAAATTTCTTCGACGCCAAATTTCCGTGTTTCGAGCAATTCGGCGTCTTCGGGTGAAACTTGCGCTGCGCTCCAATCCAGTCCGTTATCAAGAACAAGCGTTCGACCGGCATTTTTCGCGCCGCTATATCGCTCTTGAAATTGGGCTTTGATGTTTTTGATTTGCTCAAGCGAGAGTATAGCGGGTGACTTAATGACGCCGCTCGGTTGCGCGCCGTTTATCAAAAATTCGCGGGCAAAATCATTGCTCGCGGTAATGGCTGCAACGGTGTTAGCTGCGCGGCTTAACCGTGATCGACCGACAAGCCCGTTATCGGTCCGGTCTCGCAAGTGTAAAACTTCGCTTTGCAGCAAGCGCCATGATTTTCCTTTGCCGTCTGAAACGTCATAGGCCAGTCTGCCCGTTGTTAGTTCAACAACACTCACCCATTGCCAAGGGATATAACGGAGGGTTGAAACTTGCCCTCGTCTGTCGCGTTCGATCTGCGCTAATCCGTTGCCGGTTAGCAAGGCCGATGCGGTCCAATGCTCGATAAAGTCGGGCCATCCCATGCTGTCGTTGACGCCATTGCGAATGAGGTTTCGAAGCGGGTGTTTCTCGACCTCTTTTCGGCCGTTATCATTCACCTGATAAACAAGGGCTGGAATTGACGCGAGGGCAGATGAAATCGCGGTGACGCAACCCAATACCGAAGAGAGGTTCTCGCTCGCTCGCGCTGATAGCGTGGCGGGATAGCCGACATTGCTGCCCAGCGCGGCCCAGCTTGGGTCCGCTGCCCGTTTTTCATAGCCCATGGTGGCTGCAATTTTGTCCATCATACCCATTGGCTTGCCTCCGCTATTGCGATGGCTCGGCGGCGGCGCGCTCGATCATCGACGAATGCCCTAGACCGCAATGCAATGCTCGTGTCCGGATAGGCAGGGAACGCGCTCACAACTGAAATTTCTTTCAAGTCGATGGTGCGCAAGTTGCGGGTCGATCCTTCCCAAAATTCACCGTTCGGGGGGACCAAAAAGCCGAATGACATGCCGCCCAGATCGTCGCGCTCGGCAAGGGCGAGAATATCGCGCCCCGCTTGCGTGTCGGGAAGGTCGAGCGAAAAGGCCAAGCCCCGGCTATCTTCGAATAGCCGCAACGTGCCTGATCGTGTTCGACCGAGAACGCGCCCCGGATCGTGATCCATAAGCGCGAGAATGTCGCCAGCGAGTGCTGAACGAAATGCGCCTGGCTGTATCGTTTCCGAAAACTCGCCAAGCTTGGCCGTGCTGCCAAAGGTTGCGGCATAGCCCTCAATTCGCCGCCGTGACGCAACGGCGCGCATTTCGGAAAATGCGCGCCGCTCGATGGCTATGGGGGGTTGCCCGGACATTAGGCTAATATGTCCGTGGCGGCTGCGAAACTCTCGGCGTACCGCACGTTTACGTCGCACGTTAGCATGGCGCGAATCGAAACATTGCCCTTGGCATAGGCTGTGGCCTCATACGGGTTGACCAACAAGTCGAATGCTGACCAATAACCGATAAGCAAATCATCCCAGTTGCCGTAAATAAGCGCCGAAAGATTGGTGCCGGTGCCCTTTGTTAAATTGCCCGGGACATTGTTCGAAAACTCGACGCGCTGATTTTGGAAAACCTGCTGCAATCCGTATGGTCGGCCGTCCGAGTCCTTCAATTTCATTGCCGCAACCATGACTTTACTGTTTGTCAGGAATGCGCGTGAGGTTGCAGGGGCGTTTGCAATGTCAATCCGGCCCATGACGTCTATTGGCGTGTCAATTGTCATGGCTGCGCCATTGGTGCCCATGGCTACGGTGCCAATACCAGCGGTGCTCAAAATGCCCCGTGGCTGCGCCCCTGTGCCTGTGCCGGATATAGCGGCCCTATCCACCGCGTCTGCAAGCAAGGCGGCAAAATCGGCTCTGATCAAGGTTTCAATGTCGGGCGATGTTTGTTGCAACATGTTGCGACTTACTTCGGTTATGGCGCCGGCATGTTTTGGCGTCATGCTGACTTTGCGATATTCGGGATCACTCGGCGTGAGCGCCGCGTTTTCCGCAACCCAACCAACTGTCGACGAAGTTTTAAGTCCGGGAATATCGACATTGCCGACAAGTCCGTTCAGGACTCTGGCCCCAAGCGATTGCACCTTCATTGCGGCGCGCAGCCGGTCGAAGTATAATTCGCCATTTAGTTCCGTCTGCACAAGGTGTCCGCCGGGTCCACCAGCGGGCAGGGTGGACGTTAGGACGCGCTTTTCGAGGAATAATTCCAAAGGTGCCATGACGCCTTCGGCTGCTTTTCCTGCCCGCTTGGCAAGTTCGGGTTGCACTTCGCGTTCAAAGCCATAGTCGTGGCCGCTCAATCCAGCTTGCATGGCAAGGGCGCGCACCAGCGAAAAATCCGTCCGCAACGCGGTCGAGAGTTTCGGATCTCCAAAAATCGGACTGCCGCGCTCTTGACGTTCGGCGGTTTCAATCGCCTTTGCGCGTTCAATCTGTCCGTTAACGCTATGGAGTTCAGATTCCGCAGCGACAAAAGCTTCGCCGCCATCCGCTTCATGGGTTTTCATTGTGGTAATAAGCGCACTTCGGCGCTCTTGAAGTTCTGCTAATTTTAGCATTGGTCTAATCCTTTTCTAACAGGCGGGGGCGTGATGCCCCCGCGCAGAGATTCCCGACTGTCTCGCGACGTTGGCGGGTTGTTGCGGCGGTGCTTGGCTGTCGTGCAAGTTGGGGAATCATACCCAATCGCCCCCAACAACCCAGCTTGACCGAGGATGCGCCGCGCACCCCCTTCTTTCGGGGCGAATATGAATTGTGAAATGTAAATACCGACTGTCTCGCGACGTTGGTTGCGGCGTTGCCTGATTGCAGTTTTCCCTGGCTCGGAGTTCCAGTTCGCCCCTGCAAAAAGGCTTGGTTTAGGATGCGCCGCGCACCCCATTTTTGTGGGCGAAAATTCAGTCATCTTGGCCAGTTTGAGGGAAAACGGTCCAAACGAGGCGGGCAAGGGTAACACCGTTAAAAGCGTAGCTGTGCTTAACGGGACGCTGCCAGCCATCGAATTGATTATGGTCCCGAAATCGAATGTTCTTTCGGTAAACAATTTTGTCCTCGTCGTCGGCATCGACGACAAGGGCAGATGCCTCAAATTCTGGCCAGTTGATCACTACGGAATAGATCGTTTCGACGTGAAGAGAGGGGAAGTCGGGAGGGTTTTTGAACTGTCGTGCAAAGTCGATTTGTTCTGCCAGCCAGTCTGCTAAGCGCTTAGGAGCGCCTAATCTGCGTTCGAGCGCCTCTGGCATTCCGTCCACGATTGGGCGGTCAAAAAGAGCCTGAAGCCGGTTGAATGCCTTGGGAGCATCTTTCACTTTGTCAGAGGCGAGGACGCCCAAAATTGCGGCTGCGACATGATAAGACGAAATGTGCGGAACCGTGCGGCCCACCGCTAAAGGCAGGATTTCCGCATCCTGCATCGCTCGGACTTTGTTCCGCACCGACGATTCGTCGAGTTGGAATTTGTCCGCCATTGCCGCCACTAACTTTGCAACTGTCGTCATACGTAAACCCTTTTGATTTTGGTTTTTGTATTTCATAAACAAAAATCTGTCAACTGCATCATTGCGGTGAAGGTGGCGCGCTCGAAATTCGCTTCATGTCTTCAATCAATGCCGTCCAAATTTTGTCGAAGTTGCCCGAATTGAATTCGTAAACTTCCTCCGATTTCATCACTGCCATTTTTGCCAATATGGCTGTTGGCGAATCGACCGGATGCAATAGAAAATCGGTAAGTGCCGCCGTCGCCGCCTCCGCATAATAATCAATCATCTGGTCGCTTTTAATGTCGTCGGATTCGAGATCATTGGTTGCATCTTCAAATGCTTTTAGCTTCGCCTGCCATTCATTTTGCGGTGTCCAAAATTGTTGTGCTTCAATCATTTTTCTTCCTTCCTTCTTCTACGTTAAACCCATGAAATCCCGCTGCCACGATAGACCTTTGGCCCTTCGTCGCGGCTCGATAACCCCACGGCCATGATAAGGGCGACAAGCGGGTCGATTCGGTCAATCGATCTGTTTTTGCTTGGCTTGCGCGCCCCGGCGGGGTCCATTTCGAAAACGAGATTGCCAGCGCACCAGCGCAAAACGGGGTGCATCCCGTGTTGCAGCTTTTGGCTAAGCATTGCCGTTTCGAAGGCATCGACCGCCGGTCCCATCGATTGATAGCCCTGCCCCCATGCCACCAAAGGCAGGGTGACGCCTTCGGCATTCAAAATATTTTCCAAATCCTGAAATCCCCAACGGTCGAACGCGACACCCCGCAATTCGAATGTCGATGTGATCTCGGCAAGCCGCTGCGCAATAAACCGTTTGTCGATTGCCCGACCGGGCGTTGCCTCGATCAATTCATTCTTCGCCCAGGTGCGATAGGGGACGCGGTCGGTTTCTTCGCGCTCCGCAAGATTTTCCTTTGGGCACCATACGAAAGGCAACACCGCGCCATTATCGTCGGGAAAATAAAGGACGAGAGCGGATAGATCGCGAGTGCTTGATAGGTCTAGCCCGCCATAGCAGGGTCGCCCGCGTAGCCGTTCAATGTCGATCTCATCGCCGCATGCTTCCCATTCGGCGGGGTTGATTGCCTTCGGCTCGGCATCGACGCGCTGATTGAGATACAGATTGCGGAATGACGGTTCGAATGTCGGCATTCGCCTTGCGCGCTCGGCCTCTTCGGCCATTTCGCGAGCGCCGCGAAACGTGCCAAGCGCAGGGTTGGCAAGCGGCCAGTTGGCAGGATCGAAAGCGTCGGCGTCGTCCGGGACCGCATACAACACGCCATGGAAGCTGCTATCCTCAATCTCGCCGGATTCGATGCGCTGCGAATAATCGACCAGCTCGGACATGACATTTTCGGCAGAGTGCGATTGCGTCCCGATAATTAGCATTAACGGCTCGCGGCGCTTGCCCAGCGACGTTCGCAGGACGTCGAACAATTCGCGGCGCTTCCATTGTGCCAGCTCGTCGCAAACGACAAATGATGACGCCAAGCCATGCACCGACTTGCCGTCGCTCGCGAGCGCCCGATAGATCGATCCGGTCTCTTTGTCTTCGATGGTCTTGTGAAACGCCTTCAAATTGAGCCGTGCGGCCATCCAAGGGGTTTGCAGGATGATCGCTTCCATTTCGGCATAGATCAAACTGGCCTGTTCCTTCGTCGCCCCAGCGCTGTAGCATTCGCCCCTCTGCTCGCTTTCGGGGCCTATCAGGTGGCAAAGGGTCAATCCGGCGCATAGCACGGTTTTGCCGTTGCCACGCGCCACGCTTAGCAGGCCAGTGCGGACCGCTCGCGTCCCGTCGCTGCCATCGACATAGATTGAGGCAATCCATTGACGTTGAAAGTCGCCAAGTTGGATTGCCTCACCGACGCCAAAGCCCTTTGTGATCGGCAGGCTCTCGATAAAGGCAATCACCCGCTCGGCTCGCGTCAGGCCCGCTTGCTCCCAAGGGTGCGCAGCAGGGGCGACGGGGTGCGGATTGAACAAGCTGGGGCCTTCGACAAGCGCAAGCCTGCCTGCCGCCCTCTGCCTTGTCGATCCCGGACCTCTTAGTCCCATTTTCTGACTTGCCTTTCCTCTGCTTTGGCGTTCCCGAATGGGGAATGCGGCGGCTTTTCTGGATTGTTCCCTTATCGGGAACGGATTTTCCCGAAATCTAAACTAACTATAATACCCTAGGGGGCGTCGGGTCCCTAGACGCAGCTTTGAGCGATTTTTCTGTTCCCTCATGGGGAATGGTCACGCTTGCGCGGACGTTCCTTATGCGGGAATGTCGGCGCATGTTTGTTGAACGCTTGTCGGGTCATTGCCGCGCACCATGCCAAGGGTGATCGGAATGCAATGGACTGCCATCGGCCTTGCAACCCTTGCGAGGTTTCGTTGTTCGGATTGCACCGGCTTCCGTCCCGCGAGCCGTTTTGCGACTGTGACACGGCACGCAAAGGCTGTTGAGTTTGTCGAGTGAGGGGAATGGTGCGCCACCGGCTGAAATGGGATCAACGTGGTCAACAACTGTTGCCATCACCAATCGGTCAATCTCGGCGCAATGCTCGCAGAGTGGTTCGACTGATAGCTTGAGCGCTCGCAGCTTTCGCCAATTCGTCGTGTTGTAAGGCCATTTTGCCACTGTCATTCCTATCAATCAAACGGATCGTCGTCGTCGTCGTGCAACGGGGCAGGGGGTGGAGGGGTGGTGCGGTCCCCCTCTCTCCCTATAGGGAGAGGGGACCGCACCGCACCCCCCTGCGGGATAGTTTCAAACAACCTTCCCGCAACCTTCCCGCAAGGATTATCGCGGGTTTCCGGAGGTTCACTTTGAACCGTCCCGCAACCTTCCCGCAAATGGTCATTTGGAACCTTCCCGCAAGGATTACTGCGGGTTTCAGGGCTTTCGTCCGGAACCTTCCCGCAACCTTCCCGCATGCTTTCCGTTCGGCGCAAGCCGCGCTTAAACTTCCTGTCGGGGCCTTTGAAAAGGTCCGCCTCTTCGATCATGTCAAGGTGGAATAGACGCTCCATGGCGCGGGCAAATGATTCGAGCGGAATGCCCTTGCCGATGGTCATTCGAGCGAATGCTTTGGGTGCAAAGTTCTGCGCATGCTGGCTTGCACTGACCGGGCGTTGCTGCCGGTTAGTTTCGTCCAAGCAATCCATAAAACGGTCGTTTTCTGCCGTGGCGCGCTGCACTTGCGCGAGGTCTTCGAAGTGCTGGCAACGGTCGTCCTTAGGGTCAAGAAACGCCCAATCATGCCACTGCATCTCGATCTTTTCGCCAACGGCGGCATAGTTGGATTTCGACCGCGAGAGCGTCCGCAAGTTAGTGTTTGCTTGTCCGTCGTCGTCGTCCGGTCTGCCAAGGTAAAGGCGCGAGCGCACCTGATTTTCCCATGCTGTCGAGCCGCTGAATTGCGCACCGGCCTTTGATGGATGGCCAAGAAACAGAACCGTCCCGCCAATATCGCGGGCGAGTTTTTCCATCGCATTGCAGAATGTGGCAACGTGCAGGCGGATGTTTTCGTTACCTGAAAAAAGGTGCGCGATGTTGTCGAGCACAAGAAAAAAGGAGCCTGTCCGAATTGCAGCCGATTCGACCTGTCGATAAAAGGCCGATGGCCCGACGCTCTCGCCATAGTCGAAATCAAGCATGGCATTGTCGAGATCGCCAACACGCGACACAAGGTGCATGCGGTCCCTAAGGTCGGCCATGCTTATTCCGAGAGCGCGATTGATGGCCTCTTGCCGTCTATGCAATTCGCTGGGGTCGTCTTCGCAGGTGATATAGAGCGACGCTTGTTGCCGCACCGGAATGCCCATGAATGGAATGCCCATGGCAACGCACGTCGCCAACTGTTGCGCGAGCAATGATTTTCCGGACCCCCCTTCGCCGGTCAAAAGCGTTGCGCGCATAACCGGAATCCAGTTGTCCAAAAGCCAGACCCGATTCGGGGCCGGTTTACCCTCCCACTGATTCGGAGAAATCAGATCGAGCGCCGATTGCGCTGTCGGAATGGTAAAAACTTCCGCGCCATTATCGCGGCTAGGGGTCACGCCGCGCATGGTGCAACGCCATTGGAACGCACTACACCGGCGAGCGGCGTTTTGCCGTGCGGCACATTATGCCTTGTCATTACGCGGACTCCCCACTATTCCGCGCTTCCGGACCGCTGGCAGTGTAGAGGTCAGGGGTTCGACTCCCCTAGGCTCCACCACTTTTCTTCTTCACGTCATGCTGACCCGATTCAGTCACCCTGAACTTGTTTCAGGGTCTTAATTCTGAAATGTCCAGAAGTAAGATGCTGAAACAAGTTCAGCATGACAGTCGGGAATCCAAACGCCGCTGTCCTGAACCAAGTTCAGGGTGACAAGCTCGGGTTTTGAACCCAACACTGGCCAAAACCAGCATTCTCCCCTAAAGGCCAATATATGCATTTTCTTGACCAAGCTAAGATTTTTGTCCGTTCCGGCGCAGGTGGCCCGGGCGCGGTCAGTTTTCGGCGGGAGAAATATGTTCAATATGGCGGCCCCGACGGCGGTAATGGCGGCAAGGGTGGTGATATCGTTATTGAGGCAGTGGCCGGGCTGAACACACTCATCGATTTCCGCTATGCGCAGCATTTCAAAGCTATGCGCGGCATTCAAGGGATGGGCCGTGATCGCCATGGCGCTTATGGTGATGATCTTGTCATTCAGGTTCCTGTGGGCACGCAGGTGCTGGCCGATGACGAAGACCGTACGCTTTTGCTTGACCTGACTGCAGTGGGACAACGGGTTGTGTTCCTGCGCGGTGGCGATGGCGGCCGTGGTAACGCATCGTATAAAAGCTCAACCAACCGCGCCCCGCGCGAACATGGTCCAGGCTGGCCCGGCGAAGAAAGATATATCTGGTTGCGGTTGAAACTGTTGGCTGATGTCGGCCTTGTCGGCATGCCGAACGCGGGCAAATCGACGTTCATCAACCAAGTGTCGAATACCAAGGCGAAGGTTGGTGATTATCCGTTCACCACCACGCGCCCGCAATTGGGCGTTGTTGACCATAAGTCGCGTGAATTCGTGCTGGCCGATATTCCAGGCCTTATCGCTGGCGCTGCCGAAGGCGTTGGCATTGGCGACCGTTTCTTGGGCCATATTGAGCGCTGCCGGATCCTGATTCACTTGATTGATGCAACGCAAGATGACCCCGTGGCCGCGTGGCACATTGTGTGTGACGAATTGAGCGAATATGGCGCGGCCTTGGATGAAAAGCCCCAGATTGTCGCGCTCAACAAGGGCGATTTGCTTGACCCTGAATTGATGGCCGACATCGCACAGCAGCTTCAGGCGGCCGGCGCGCAGGATGTCATCGCGATTTCCGGCGCGACGGGCCAAGGCGTTGACTTGGTGCTCGACCGGATATTGGAGGCGCTGCCTGCCAAAAGCGGGATTGAAGGCGCAAAGGCCGATGGCATTACCGAGGACGGGACATGGTCGCCGATCTGAACGCTGCGCCTCGCCCTTACAACTCCGTCACCCTGAACTTGTTTCAGGGTCTTAATGTGAAACAAGTTCAGCATGACGCCCATGCATAAACTCTCACCCGCATCCTGCCCCTTATTGGTGGTTAAGGTCGGCTCGTCGTTGCTGGTGCAGCCGGACGGAACTGTGCGGCGGGAATGGCTTCAGACGCTCGTTGCGGACATCAGTGCGCGGCATAAGGCGGGGCAGCGGTGCATCATTGTCACCTCGGGTGCAATTGCGCTGGGTGCCCGCCGCTTGGGCTTTGACAAGGGTGGCCGCGCCAGCCTTGCCGATGCGCAAGCCGCCGCGTCGGTAGGGCAGATTGTGTTATCGGGCATCTGGGCGGAGCTGTTAGAAAGTCAGTCCTTGGCCGCAGCGCAGATGCTGGTGACGCTCGATGATCTTGAAGACCGCCGCCGTTATTTGAACATCGCGGCCACGCTTGATCGCCTCTTGGGGGCAGGCGCAGTGCCTGTCATCAACGAAAATGACAGCGTCGCTACCGAAGAAATTCGTTTTGGCGACAATGACCGTTTGGCCGCACGCGTGGCGCAAGCTGCGGGCGCGACGGGCGTGATATTGCTGTCGGATGTTGACGGCTTGTTCGACCGCGCGCCACATTTGCCTGGCGCGGTGTTGCTACCGACGATTGAGAAGATTGATGGCCGCGTGCGGGTGATGGTGGCCGAAGGCTCCTCTTCTGGCATGGGGTCCGGCGGGATGGCATCCAAATTGGATGCCGCAGATATTGCAACGCGGGCCGGGGTTGGCCTGGTGATCGCATCAGGTCTGCGCGACCATCCGCTTACGGCGTTGCAGCAAGGCGGGCTTTCGACCTTCTTCGCTCCACGCGAAGGCGCATCGGCGCGCAAAAGCTGGCTCGGCGGACGGCTGACGGTCAAGGGCCGGATCCGAATTGATGACGGTGCGGTACAAGCGCTCCAGAACGGCAGCAGCCTGTTGCCCGCAGGGGCACTGTCGGTAGAGGGCGAATTCAAGCGTGGCGATGTCATCGACATCAGCGCCGATGACGGCATTGCGATTGCACGCGGACTTTCCGAATATGACGCGGTTGATGCGGCGCGTATCTGCGGGCATCGGTCAAGCGAGCTTGCCGCCATATTGGGCACCGTGCCCCGCTCTGTGCTCGTCCACCGCGATCAATTGGTCCTGCTGTGAAGACAGTTGCGCTGACCGGGGCGACGGGGTTTGTCGGGCGGATCACGCTGGATCGATTGGTCGCGGCTGGCTGGCACGTGCGCGCATTGACGCGGCGGGACCAGCCCACGACAGCAGGCGTGACATGGGTGCATGGCCGTCTGGATGATGTGGTCAGTCTCAACCTATTATGCAAAGGCGCAGATGCGGTGTTGCATGTTGCTGGCGTCGTCAACGCGCCCGATGCGGCTGGTTTTGAAAGCGGTAATGTCGCTGGCACCGCAAATATGCTTGCCGCTGCCCAAATGGCACATATTGACCGCTTCGTCGTTGTCTCCTCACTTGCCGCGCGCGAACCGGCGCTGTCCTTATATGGCGCGAGCAAGGCCAGGGCCGAAAATCTTGTGAAAGCTTCGTCGCTCGACTGGATCGTCATTCGACCGCCGGGTGTCTATGGCCCCGGCGACACCGAAATGTTTGATATGTTCCGGATTGCGGCCAAGGGCTGGGCTTTGCTGCCGCCGCGCGGGCGGGTGTCCGTCATCCATGTCGATGATCTGGCCCGCTTGCTCGTGACCTTGTTGTCGGCTGAAAATGTGTCGAAACACGTGTTTGAAGCCGATGACGGGACGGCGGGCGGGTGGAGTCATGAAGCCTTTGCCAAAGCCATCGGCGCGGCGGTCGGCCGCAACATTACGGCTGTGCATGCACCGGGCTTTCTTTTGAAATTTGCCGGATGGGCCGATCGTGCGATCCGCGGGCCAATGGCAAAGCTGACGCCGGACCGCGCCAATTACCTTGCGCATCCTGACTGGACTATTGACCCGGACGCTGCGCCAGCGTCGCAGCTTTGGCAGCCAAAAATTCCAACGACTTCGGGCCTGAAAGACACCGCAAGCTGGTATCGCAAGCACGGGTGGATGTAGCGCCTTAACCTTGCCCTTTTGCCGCCTTATTCGCTTGCAATAGCGCGGATAGGTGGACCATTGGCCGCCAACCATATCGGGGATTGAAGAATGACTGACCGCAGCGAAATGTTTGATCGCCTGAAGGGCTTGATTGAACCATTTAACAAAAAAGGCGTCGAAGTTGGTGAGGCAACGACCTTTGCGGGCGACTTGGAATGGGATAGCCTGACCGTTATGGATTTTGTCGCTGAAGTCGAAGACAGTTTCGATATCATCATCAGCATGAATTTGCAGGCTGAAATTGAAAATGTAGGCCAATTGGTCGATGCCGTGACCAAGCTAACTGCTGCTTAAATTTTTCACGAGAGACGGTAATGACTGACTTATTTTCCAAATTTGACGCTTTAATCGCCCAGCGCGAAGGTCTGCTCGCCACCGGCGTAAAAGACCCGTTCAGCCTGGTGATGGAAGAAGTGAAATCGCCCACCGTCGCTGTCGTCAATGGCAAGGAAACGATCCTGCTTGGCACCTATAATTATATGGGCATGACCTTTGACGATGACGTCATTGCGGCAGGCAAGCAAGCATTGGACGAATTTGGCGCTGGCACCACCGGCAGCCGCGTTCTGAACGGCACCTTTCAGGGTCATAAGGAATGCGAAGACGCGTTGAAGGAATTTTACGGGATGGACCATGCCATGGTCTTTTCCACGGGCTATCAGGCGAATTTGGGTATCATCAGCACAATCGCTGGCAAGGGCGATTACATCATCCTCGACATTGACAGCCATGCATCGATTTATGATGGCTGCAAAATGGGTGACGCCGAAATCGTCGCCTTCCGCCACAATGATGTTGAGGCACTTGAAAAGCGGCTGAAACGGCTTCCGGCGGACGCAGGTAAGCTTGTTGTGCTTGAGGGCGTTTACTCCATGCTTGGCGACGTTGCGCCGTTGAAGGAAATGATCCGCGTTTCGAAAGAGGCCGGCGCAATGATCCTGGTCGACGAAGCGCACTCCATGGGCTTTATCGGCGAAAATGGGCGCGGCGTGGCGGAAGAGCAAGGCGTGCTGGATGATGTCGATTTCGTCATTGGCACCTTTTCCAAATCGGTTGGCACCGTGGGTGGTTTCTGCGTGTCGAACCATCCCAAGTTTGAAATCATGCGGCTGGTTTGCCGTCCTTATGTGTTCACCGCATCGCTACCGCCTTCGGTTGTTGCCTGTTCGGCGGCAAGTATTCGCAAGCTGATGCACAATGGTAACAAGCGCGCGCATTTGTGGGAAAATTCAAAGAACCTGCATCAGGGGCTGCGCGATCTGGGCTTCCAATTGGGCACGCCCAATGCACAAAGCGCCATCATCGCGGTCATCATGCCCGATCTGGAAAAGGGTGCGGCGATGTGGGCAGCGTTGCTTGAAAACGGGCTGTATGTGAACTTGGCACGCCCACCGGCGACGCCCGCAGGTATGACCTTGCTGCGCTGCTCGCTTTGCGCGGAGCATACGAGCGATCAGGTCGCAGATATTCTCGACCGTTTCGAACGCGCCGGCAAGGCTGTCGGGATCATCTGACGGAAAGCTCGTGAACAGGCTTGACCGTAACGCCCGCCTTTTGGCCGTCAGTTTCGCGGCCATGGCGGGTATGGTCGATGCCATTGGGTTCCTTGCCAGCGGCGGGTTTTTCCTCTCTTTTATGAGCGGAAATTCCACACGGCTCAGCGTCGGTCTGGTGGACGCCGCGCCTTATGTTGGCATGGTCGCTGCGTTGCTGACAAGCTTTGTAACCGGCGTCGTTGCAGGGTCGCTTATTGGCCGCAAGAACATGCTCTCGCCTTCGCGGCGTCAGGCATTCATCCTCATCATCATATCGCTGCTGCTATTTGCCGCGCCACTCATTGCAAACTTTGGATTTCTGCTCATTGGGCTGTGCTTTGCGGCATTCTGCATGGGGCTGGAAAACACGCTTTTTGAACGCGAAGGGTCCGTATCGTTCGGGCTCACTTACATGACAGGCGCGCTTGTTAAAATCGGGCAGGGGCTTGCCACGATGATCAGCGGCGGTCCGCGTTTGGAATGGATGCCATATCTGTTGCTATGGCTTGGCCTGATCATCGGCGCTGCGGTTGGCGCGTTGATGTTTGGCATCTTCGGATATAACAGCCTGTTGTTGCCTGCGGCTTATGCCGGCATTTTCGCGCTTGTGCTGTTGGCTCCGCACAACCGATTTGGCGGTTAACGCACGGCCCCTTTTGCCCATAATTTCGGCACCAGAAACAGCGCCGCGACCAATGGCCATTTGCGCTGCCATGGCTGGATGATGATCTGCGTTCCGGCGTGGCGGTTTATCTTCCACGCCAGATAATCAATCCCGCCGGCATAAGTAAAGGCGGCCTTGGCAAGCCGTGCGATGGTCAGCAATTTGCCGCGTCGGCGCAATCCCGGCCAACGATTTTTCTCTTCCGCAATTTTGGCGTCCACATCTGGAAATAACAGGATTTTGTCGCCGCGCAGTTCGTTCGCTATACGGGTGTGATACAGCGCAGCGATGCCAAAACGGCCATAGCGTTCGGGGTCGAATGCGATGACGGACGATGGCCGGTCTTTGCGTTCGGCGCGCAGTTCGGCGCTATATGTCATCTGGAACCCTGACTGCCACAAATCGAGGACGTCCACCTCACGTTCGGCAAATGCCAATGCTGCATTGAGCAAAGTTGGGGCCGCCCCCGAAATCGCGATTACCGTCGCTTGTCGCGCCTTATCATCGGCGCACCAGGCGAGGCGTGCGGGCTGTGCAAATCTGGCCCAGACCGAAACGGCAGATGCGGCTGGCCGGTTAAGGTGATGAAAGTCGCTTTCGCTTAACACCGCGACTTTGGCGATGAGGCCATTATGTTGAAACGGAAAGACGTTAGGCGGTAGACGGCGGTTCCATGTCGCGAGCCAGCTTTTGCCATAAGCGGCCTTATAGTCAGAAACGATCAGGTAAAAGTCGAGCATCTCGCCCTGCAATTGCTCCGACCGTAAACATGAACCGTAGAATAACACCGCGCGTGCCGCGCCGTTAAATTGCGCCGCGATATGCGATGCAAATTCGCTTACGCCCTTCTGCACTGGGATAGCCAATTCTTCAGCGACAAGTTGCCTAAGCGAGAGCATGTCTGTGGTCTAAGCCGCCTTTATGGGCGCTTGTTAAGCGGCCAGTTTCAGGAACGGGACGGGCGGTGTCGAGCGCAGAACGATTGGGCTACCGCGATGGGCCTGAAAAACTTCGCCGTCCAGAACGACATTGCTTTGTTCGCTGTCAATGCGAATGACGTCGCCTTGTTGGAAATGCACACCGCTCATGGTTGTTTGCCCTAATTTGCCCCGCAATGAGGCCGCAATCATTTTCAGTATAGCCAATGGTTTTTGGTCAACCGCCAGAAATTTCATCAACCCGCGTTGCTTGTTGGTGCCCGCTTGGCCGCCCAACAAAAGCTTTTCCAAAGTCGTCACAATCAGCACAGAAAACGTGCCGTGCAATTCACCATTGCGGATAAACGTGATGCTGACCGGCTTTGATCGTTTCGGCAGGAAACTGGCTTTTACGGTGACGATTGCCGAAAACATGACGGCAAATACGGTCAAAAAATGGCTAAGTCCATTGGGTAGGCCCAAGGGATAAATTTTGTGCCGACAATATAAAATCGTTTCGGCAAGCCCTGCTCCACCAAGAAACATGCCCAGCACCGGACGCGCATCTTCGCTGCCATCGCTCAGGGCAATGAGTTCGCGCACCACGATATGCTTCGTCATATCGCCTTTTGCGACCTCAACAATCCGCGAAAGTGCCTCCAACGGATCGCCTTCTGCACCCAAGTCCAAGGCGATGAGGTTCGTCTTGCCGTTGGGCAATACAGCCACTGGCGGTGGGGTGCCTTCAAAATGGCCACCATGATAAAGCTCGGTCAGGGCGGATTGAACCGTGCCATCGCCGCCGTTGATCACCAGCACCTTGGGCTTCACGCGGGCAATCATCTCCAACGCCTTGGCAATCTGGCCGATCTCCTCGACCTCATAATGAAATATATCGGGATTTTTTGCGCAATAGGTACGAACCTCTGGCAACATAGATTTGTTGCCAGTTGAATTCGGGTTCGAAAGGAGCGCCACTAAAGCCAAATAAACACCCTCACATATATTTCAGGTTGATTGTGATCCGCGTGACCCCGGGGCCTGCGTCAAAAGCGACCTTGTTGACCGATGGCCTGCCCAAGTTCAGAATGCTGATGCTTGGGTTATTCGAAAAACCGCCGCCGTCCTGGCTAATATCGGTCTTGCCATTGCCATTGCGGTCATGCCGGACAGCGATGCCATATTTGCCTTCGGCGGGAACCGGGATGCAGATATTCATGCTGCCTGCGCTTGCGGGGGTCTCGATGCGGTGAAGCCAGCGGCCCTTGGCCAACCAAACGCCGGCAATTGCGGGGTAGGATTGCACACGGACTTTCCCGGTCGCTTCCTTAATGCCGCGCACTTGGACGAGCACGGCCGGCCCGTTGCCCGACGTGCACCGCGACATATCATTATTCAGCTCTTGGCTCGCGACTGCTACACCTGAAACCAGCACCAGACCAACCATAGCCACAAGGGCGACACATTTCTTCATCTGTATACTCCTGGAACTTTAATGTCTGTTATCCGCACTTTTTTCGGATAGCATCGATATTGCCCCTGAACCTGTAACCGTCTATCGGGTGAGTTTGCGGCCAAATTAGGGTGACAGGGCGACGATAAATTGAAATTTCTAACTGCCACCGACCGCTATATCTTCCGGCTTGTGATGTTGCCGCTGCTTGCCACACTCGCAATCGCCGCGTCATTGCTGTTGCTGGAAAAGATGCTGAACCTGTTTGACTTTGTGGCAGCAGAAGGCGGGCCGGTCAGCGTCGTTTGGCGCATGCTGGCGAACCTTGTGCCCGAATATCTCTCATTGGGTATCCCCATCGGCCTGCTGCTTGGCATCTTGTTGGCCTTCCGTCGATTAGCAACATCCTCAGAACTCGACATTTTTCGCGCAGTGGGCATGAGCTATTTTCGCCTGTTGCGCGTTCCGTTCATGTTCGCAATGGTGCTTGCCGCTATCAATTTCGCGATCGTTGGCTTTATTCAACCAAGTTCGCGCTATTTGTATGAAGAACTGCGCTTTGAACTGCGTTCAGGTGCCTTTGGCGCAAAAGTGCGGGTGGGGGAGTTTAACAATGTCGGCAAAAACCTGACTGTCCGTATCGACGAAAGCCGCGATAACGGCAATGCGCTGTCTGGCCTATTTGTTTTCGCGCAAAGCAAAAGCGGGCAGACTATTGCAGTGACGGCGGAGCACGGCCAGTTTCTAAGGACCGACGACCCTGATACGATCTTGCTGCGGCTCGAAAAAGGAACGCTCGTTCATGACGCGCCAAGTTATGAATCTCCTCGGGTGTTGAGCTTTACGAGCCATGACATCCCCATTCCGTTGCCAAAGATCGAAAATTTCCGCACGCGCGGTGGCAAGGATCGTGAATATCTGATCACTGAATTGATCCAGATCGGCGGTGATGCCCAGAAACCTCCGCTGGACCGCAACCGGGCTTGGGCCAATTTTCACTTCCGCTTGGTGGAAGTCGCAATGATGCTCTTGCTGCCTTTGCTTGCACTGGCGCTGGCGATCCCGCCGAAGCGTTCAACGTCTGCGCTTGGGGTGTTTTTATCAATCGTCATGGTGGTGACCTATCACAAGGTCAACGAATATGCGGAAGGCGTGGGCGGGATGGGCATCGTTGATCCTTTCATTGCCTTGTGGTTGCCATTTCTGATTTTCACAGCGCTGATCCTGTGGATGTACCATATCATCGCGCATGTGCCCGGCGGGCAGCCGATTGGCGCGCTTGAGGTGTTTGCCACAAAGGCTGGCAAATGGACAAAGCGGCTGTTCCGCTTTGGCCGAAAATCGCGGCTGGCGACCCTTGGCATGCCCGCGTCATCGGCGGAGACGTAGATCATGCATTTTTTCCCGTCGCGTAACATTACAATATATATGGCAAAGCTATTCATCATCCGCAGCTTTGCGGTGCTGATGATGCTCGTTCTTATATTGATGACGCTCGATTTGTTGGGGGAAAGCGGCAAAATTCTGTCGGTTCCCGGAAATGATCAGGGCGATGTTCTGCATTATATTTCGATGCGCGCGCCGCAGATTATTGCACGATTCCTACCTTTTTCCGTATTGCTCGGCACCCTCATCACGTTTGCGGGGCTCAGCCAGAACAGCGAAGTCGTGGCGATGAAAGCGGCTGGATTATCGGCGCATCAGATTTTGGCACCGATGTTCGTCGCCAGCCTTGGTGTTGCGGTGATATCCTTTGCCTTTAACGATGCCGTCGTTGCCCCCAGCACGGCGCGATTGAAGGCATGGCAGGCGTCGGAATATGGCGCGTTGGCACCCGATAGCAACGCCCGCAACAATATATGGGTGCGTGAGGGCGATGACCTTATCAATGCGGGCGATGTCGTGGGTTCTGGCGATGACACGGTGCTAGAGGACGTCCGCATATATCTGCGTGCCAATGGCGGCTTGCGACAAGTCATCACCGCCACCCGTGCGCGTTACATCGGCGATGCTTGGCAACTTGAGAAAACAAAATCGTTCAATGTGGTGACAACAATCGGAACGACGGCAGATAGCCTCATCATTGGGAAAGGTATCACGCCTGACAGGTTCAATTTGGTTAAAGTCGATGGCGACAGCCTTGCCTTCCTGCCGCTCATGCGCGCAATCGACGATTTAAAGGCCGCTGGACGCCGCACGGATAATCTTGAAGGCATTTTATGGCACAAGCTATCCGGGCCTTTGTCCACATTGTTGATGCCATTGCTTGGCGCAGTGGCGGCCTTTGGCCTTGCCCGCTCCGGCGCGCTCTTTTTGCGGGCGGTCATCGGGATGGCCTTGGGCTTTACCTATTTTGTGGCCGATAACTTTGCGTTGGCCATGGGTAATCTCGGCGCATATCCGCCATGGATTGCAGCATGGGGGCCCTTTTTGTTGTTCTTCTTGATAGGCGAGACGGTTTTAGTCCGCACCGAAGAATGAACGGCGCGGGTCGTAAAAGCTTTCAGGGATAGTATATGACAGACATCAAAATTCGCCTGGTTTCGACAAAGGCTGACAAGCAAGCCTTTATCGATCTGCCTTTCCGCTTATACGCAGGCGACCCGAACTGGGTGCCGCCATTGAAAAGCGACGTCATGGCTACGATCACGCCGGGCAAAAACCCGTGGTTCGAGCATGGCGAAGCGCAGCTTTTTCTAGCTGAGCGGGATGGGCATATTGTTGGCCGCATTTCGGCGCATTTGGATTATCTCGCTTTGGCGCAGCCTCCGGAACAGGGCATGGGTCCGGGTGTAGGCAATTGGGGGTTTTTCGAAGCCGAAGACGCCGATGTTGCAAAAGTGCTGATTGAAACAGCGGAAGGCTGGCTGCGCGACAAAAAAATGGTCCGCGCGCTTGGGCCATTGAGCCTGTCGATCTGGGAAGAGCCGGGATTATTGGTGCAAGGCCATGATCACCCCCCGACGGTGCTGATGGGGCATCACAACCCTGCCTATGGCGCGTGGATACAGGCGGCGGGTTATGCTGGTGTCAAAGACCTTTATACCTATCAAATACCGATTGATGTGCCGTTCCCACCCCTGGTGCAACGTATCGTCGCATCGGGCGAACGTAATGAGCGGATTGTCATTCGGAAGGTCAACAAGGCCAATTTTGATGCCGAAGCGGCCATCATCCTGTCGATACTGAACGATGCGTGGAGCGGAAATTGGGGCTTTGTGCCGATAACGGATGCAGAAGTCGCCCATACCGGAAAGCAACTTAAGCCCATCGTATTTAACGATTTGATCTGCATTGCCGAGGTTGATGGAGAGCCCGTGGCATTCATGATGACATGGCCCGATATCAATGAGAAAATCGGTAGTTTCGGGGGATATCTATTCCCGTTCAACTGGGCAAAGCTGCTTTGGTGGCTTCGCGCCCCCAAGGTCCGCAGCATGCGGGTACCGTTGATGGGCGTGGTCAAGAAAATGCAGGCAACACGGTTGGCCAGCCAATTGGCGTTTATGATGATCACCTATATTCGCGATGCTTCGACTAACAAATTTGGTGCCTCGCGCGGCGAATTTGGTTGGGTACTGGAGGACAATGGCCCGATGCGGTCGGTGGGCGAGGCCATAAATGGTGAGATCAACAAAATATATCGCATTTACGAAAAGCCGTTGTGATGCCTTGCTCGGGAAATCTCTTCCAAAGCGGCCATAAAGGCTGACCATTGGGCATCACCCGGGCCCATCGGAACAAGACATGTGCGTAGTGTCGATTGCATGGCATGCGCATCCGCGTTGGCAATTGATCGTCGCAGGAAATCGCGACGAATTTCACGCCCGGTCCGCAGCGCCGTTGGGGCCATGGCCAGACGATCCGTCGATTATGGCTGGGCGCGATATCTTATCGCAAGGCACATGGATGGGGGTGAGCAACACCGGGCGCTTTGGCGTTGTTACCAATATCCGAACTCCAGACAGCACGGATCCGCAAAAGGCGTCACGTGGTGCGCTGGTCACTGATTGGCTCGCGCGCGGGGCGTTTCCTGACAATCTGGAGAACTTCAACCCGTTCAGTCTGATGATTGGTGATCAACAAGGGCTCCAATATCTGTCGAACCGTCCGAATGAAGTCCGCGCCTCATTGGGGCATGGTGTGCACGGTCTCTCCAATGCGGTGCAGGGCGAACGCTGGCCGCGCAAAGAACGGTTGAACCGCGCGCTCATAAGCTGGCTTGGCGGCAGCGCAGAAGACCCCATGACTTTATTTGGCATTTTGGGTGATGCCCATAGCACCCATGTGGACGCGCATCCGATATTCATCCGCAACGCTGTCTATGGTACGCGGTGCAGCACAATATTGGCGGTCGGGCGTGATGGTGCCGGGCGCATTACGGAGCGACGTTTTGATAAAGCTGGGAATGGCCTTGGGGAAAGCGCCGAAGCCTTTAACTGGGCACCCTGAAACGCCTGAGGGAACCGTCCTTCTTTATGCGCGTTTACGTCTATCGACTTTCAGGACAGGATGCCTCCATGACCGAAACAGAAAAGAGCCGACCCGTCGGTAAGCCGCTTATAGCCGAAGTAAGCACCGACAATGCGCGCCCCGTTGACCAAGCGGAGAATACGCCGGAGAGCTTTAACAGCGAGCAAGATGACGAAGCGGCGCAGGCGCAAACCGTGTCCAACGATGCCATACGGGTTATTGCCGATCGGTCAGCCAATCTGGAAAGCGAAAATGGGGGAACCACCAACCCCGCGCAGATCAATCCCGACGATACGCAGGATGTGTTGGACCATATGAACCAGATGGAACGCAGCGGGCAAATCGACATGGACGCCTATCGCGCAGAGCGCAGCGACGACGACGAACCGGACAGCTTTGGTGAGTCGGCGCTGGAGCCCGACGATGTCGACAGCCGTGGCAATCGAGGCGGCGATCCTGACCCTAACGTTTGATAACGTCGCCCACCGTGATGACGAGCATGATGATCGCAAATGATGTGAGCATGCCGGTGAAAATGGCGACGGCAGGAATTTGAATTACGTCCATGTCAGTTTCCTTCAGTTAAGAAGGTCTTTATGGCGTAAAAAATTCCGTCATGCTTTGATCTGGGTCAAATGTCCGATGATCGCGTGTATCGGCAAGTCACCGTAAATATGGGGGAAAAGCGCACCGCCGCGTGATGGCTCCCATTTGATCACATCCTTAAGTGCTGCTAAATCAACCTCGGCAATGATCAATCCATCCTGACCGGCAAAATGCTTGTCCAGCGTGCCCTGAACCTGATCTTGCGTCGACAGATGGATGTAGCCATCCGCCATATCAACAGGCGCACCATGAAAGACACCGTCCGCTTCAAATTGTGCCCATTGCGTTGCGGTCAGGATTTTGAAAGCGGTGGCTGGCTGCGGCGTGTGTTCCATGCGCCATCCATGTCCAAATCGGACCATTAGGGCAAGCCGGTTTGTGGCAGACCCAAAGCGTGTCTATGATGTCACAGCATTTTGGTTGTTTTATATTCATGCAACTATCCGGGCTGCTGCGGCATTTGGTTAACGACGTCGCAACTATGGCGTCAGTTTTACTGAAAATGGATACTGAAAATGCGTAAACTTTTAATTGGTGCAGCCTTCCTCTCCACTGCACTTGCAACCCCCGCCCTTGCGCAGGAAGACGCGCCGTTCACAGGGCCACATATCGAAGCGCTCGTCGGTTATGACGATGTGGCCGATGGTGACGGTGATATCATGTATGGCGTGGCCGCTGGGTACGACTTTCAAATGGGCGGCGTGATTGTCGGTATCGAAGGCGAATTTGCCGATTCCGACGTTAACGGCACGGCGAATGACTTGGTGACCACGGGCGATTCGTTCCGTTTAAACACTGACCGCGACCTGTATGTCGGCGCGCGTCTTGGTTTCGCCGTTTCGCCTTCAACGATGATCTATGCCAAGGGTGGTTACACCAATGCAAAGTTCGAGGGCCGTTTTGACAATGGCGCGGGCACGATTTTCAACAATGGTGTGACAGCCGACGGCTACCGTATTGGTGCCGGGATTGAACAGAAGTTCAACCTGCTCGGCCCAAGCGGCTTCATCAAGGCGGAATATCGGTATTCTAACTACAAGAATCTCGACATCGGCCAGGATGATTTCGACCGTGAAATCGACGTTGACCGTCATCAGGCCGTTATCGGCCTTGGCGTCCGTTTCTAATCCTTTGGCACCGCCATCTGGCTAGGGTCAGGGCCACTTAAATCCACCTTCGCGGCGTCAAAAAGGCAAAGATATCGAAGCCATTTTGGCGTCCTTCGGATTTGACCCATACTGTCCATTGCCGCTTTGCACTGAACAGTATGGCCTCAAACCGCGAAGGTGGATTTAAGTGGTCCTGCCCCTAAGCCCTAGAACACAACCGCCGGGCGAAACCCCGGCGGTTTTTGTGCGGCTCACAACGCTTTGGCTTGCCCGTCGTTCAGTCTTTGAAACACCCCATCAAGCAGCGACAGCCGCTCCTTCTTCAAGGCCTCGGTCCGGTCGTCAGATGCCGGTTCAATGCCGCTGTCGATACGGTGTATTTCACGGTTCAACACATGGTAACGCTCGGCCAGCGTCGCAAAATGCGGGTCATTCCGTTTCAGATCATGGATTTTCTGCGCAGCGTCAGGGAATTCGTCGTGAAGCTCATGTGGGGTATGCGACATGCTTTATCCTTTCTTCGTTGATGTTCGGCATAAGGGTAACGCGCGGGCGGCCGTTGCGCCTTGCGCTGGATCAAAAGCCGCACATTAATTCTGACCTCGACCCTGACTGCACCGAATCCGACATAACGGACCGCGACTTTAACCAATTGTTGAGCCTAACATGTAAAAGATGGTATCATCCGGCGGCAGTGTCCGAACGCGGCGGTGTTTACGAAGCAATGCGTAAATACCCGGCGTGCGTGCCCTGCTGTCATACGCAAAGGTCCAGTGCAGTTATGAACCGATTTCTTCCGCTTAGCGCGATGCTGTCTGCCGCCGTTTTTTGGGGCGTCTGGACGCTATCTGGCCCAGCCCCGGTTGGCGGCGTCGCTGCCTTTGCCGCAAGCGTCACCGATACCGAAACTGCCGCATTTGGCATATGCAAAAGCGGTGGGGGCACGAACTGCGTCGTGGATGGCGATACGATTTGGTATCGCGGCAGCAAAATCCGCATCGCCGATATTGATACGCCCGAAACCCATCAACCGCGTTGCGCAGCGGAGGCGGAGCGCGGCGCCGCAGCAACGCGGCGGCTACACGAGCTTGTGAATGCTGGCCCTTTCACACTGCAAAGCATTGACCGTGACGAAGATCGCTATGGTCGCAAATTGCGCATCCTGACGCGCGGCGGGGAAAGCCTGGGCGATGTGTTGGTCGACGAAGGGCTCGCCCGTTATTATGAAGGCGGTAGGCGAAGCTGGTGCTGACCCGCGCCTATCGCCGACCCAGACGGGCGACAATCGTTACAAAAAACGCCGTTGACCAACCGAGTAACAGCAGGCCATTAATCCCCTCAATCGCCGCGACAAGCCGCCATTCGGGCACAATGTACCGATCGTCAAAGCCAATACCGGCATAGCTTATCGTTGAAAAATACACCGCCGTTTCGAGATTCGCCACCGCCCCTATGCCTTCGTATAAAAAGGCGTAGAGCCAAATTTCAATGCCATGCAGCACGAACAGCGCCAGCACCAACGCCAGCGTAAAACCCATCGTCCGCAACGAAACCCCCGGCACATGATGCGCGCGCTCGGCCTGCACCTCGCCGCGTAACATCCGCCCAAGTATGGCAAGCCCGCCACCATGGATAACCACCGTGAGCAGTACCATGATAGTCGAAACGGCAAGCTGAAGTATCATGCGGAAAGGTGTCGCACGAAACGCGCGGGCGGGGAAGGGGGAACTGGGCCAGCCACTACGTCATAACGCGCCCGCCAGCATCCAGCCCCCCGCCAGCGCGGCAGCAAAGACGTGCAGTATCGCGGTCTGTTGGAGGTGGCTGGAAAAGGGCTGCTTGCGCGTCTTGTGCCGGAATGCAGCGCGACCGGCATAGGCGCCGATGATCCCACCCAAAAACGCCCAAGTCAGCAACGTCCCTTCGGACACCCGCCACGTTCCCGCCTCAGCGCGGATCTTGTCGAGGCCGAACAATATGAACGTCCAAAGGTTGACCAACGCAAACAGGCCAAGCGCGTTGGGGAGGGTGAGGAGGGTGTTGAAGGTCAATGCGTGATGTGTCGGCGCGTTAGCGTGTCTTAGTAGCCTTAATAAGGTTCACACGCCACACCGTCGCCATTGATTGCATTGCCGCAATTCCCTTTAAATTTTCACTGTGAGTTCCCCGCATCGTCATGCTGAACTCGGTTCAGCATCCATCGCGCAGCCAACCCAGATTTTGATAGGCACGATAGACCCTGAACCAAGTTCAGGGTGACGGTGTTGGGGTAACTAAAGGCCAATCCCCACCCGCTCCGCGCCCCGCGTGATCACCGGGAAATTATACACCGCCAAGAAGGTCAGCACGACCAAGGGTGCAGCAGTTTTGAGGAATGAGTCGCGGGCCATATGCGGATAATGGCATGGAGGTGGTTAAGGAGAGGTTGAGGGGACGGTGAGCAGCCGATGATAACACCGGCGTTAATGGCGCTCTACATGGTGGCTTGACTTGTTGGATTAGGAATCTTAGATGGACGCCAACAACACCCCCCAGGCCTAGAGCGAAAGCTTGCCCAATACCGGGGGGTTACTTATAAGGGCCTCCTCAAATTGAGGGGGCCTTTTCTTTGCAATATCAGCATCTTCCTACTACGATTGATGAACAAATTGAGTTCCTCCGATCAAGAGGGATCGTCGGCGATGAAGACTTGATGCGTCGCTGGCTAAAGACAGTCGGCTATTACCGCTTGAGCGCCTATTGGCTCCCTTGGGAATTGCCACCAGCAGATGGAGAAACCCGTTCCAAGCGATTTCCGGCGGGCACGAATTTTAAGGATATCATCGACATTTACATTTTTGATCGCCAGTTGAGATTGCTGATCATGGAGGCAATTGACCGTTTTGAGATTGCTGTTCGCGCGCGGTGGACCAACCTATTCTCTTTGGCACATGGTGCCCATGCCCATATGGATTATACAAATTTTCAAAACGGTTTTGACTATGCTAGAATGTTTTCAAAAATAAGCACCACGGTCGAGCAAAGCAGTGAAGTGTTCATTGAACATTATCGAAAGAAATACACCTCCCCCTACCTGCCACCATTATGGCAGATAACCGAGTTGATGACTCTCGGCGAAATTTCGATGTGGGTGAAAGCAGCCAAAGACAATAATATGAAGGACGCCGTTGCCAAAGATTTGGGTTTGCCGAACAAGGAAACCATGGAAGGCACGTTGCAGCTTCTATCCTATGTCCGGAATATCTGCGCGCATCATGGACGTCTTTGGAATCGCCGAACAGTCAAGCGCGCGCCGAACATTAAAAGTTTTCGGCATGACATGGACATTGAAGTAAACGGCAACCAGCACCAACCGAGAAATTCCGTTTACAATGTGCTTGTCATCCTTGCGAAAACGCTGCGCCATCAAAGTCCGGATACGACTTTCCCTGATCGTGTGCGTTCCTTGGTGGAAACGCGTGCCGCAGGCCAGATGCGCTCTATGGGTTTTCCGGAGGATTGGAAGCAAAGGCCGATTTGGAAATAGGACGACCAAGGGTGCAGCGGTTTTAAGGAATGAGTCGCGGGCCATTTAGGGAGATTGGCATTGAGGTGGTTAAGGAAAGGTTGAGGGATTATTGCCAGATTGGACGGGACGCCCAGTCGGCTGGAAAACCCATTGCTTCCAAATCGCCAGTAGGGTGGGTTGTGATGTGATTTCGAATATCGAGGGCCCAGTTTGAATCTGGACACACGGTTTTTACGACATGACCGACCATGGTCAGTCCGTTGTAGAGTCTGGCGGGTGCCTGATTTGCGTTGTGGTCAAGAGACTGAGCGAGGCTCGTTGGCTTTAACGCTAACTTTGGCGGCCTTAGAAACTGTCGGTTCCAAAGCCTGCCATGATGTGCGCAGATGTTTCGCAAATCTGTCACATGACCAATTAACGGCACTAGGACGGTTTCGGGCAGGCCTAAAGGCTCCGCTATCTTGTTTCTTAGTGCACGGTCGGCAAGGTTTGAGTACCATCGGGATAGCTGACCAAATGACAACATCTCCGCAACCATCCATGCTGGCGGCAAAGATGGGCTATCGTAATTATCTCGATAATGCTTGATGTAGGTTTCACGTGATCGGCCTGTTTCGGAGGTTAACTTCGACAGATTGTCGTGAAATTCTGAACGGTTGGAATAGTGGCTAGCATCAGCGTAGCTATGGCCATTGCCAAGATGCGCTATTTGATATGCCCAACTTCCTCGCAAGGCCACCTCGACATGCTCGGTGCCGCGCATGGTTAGGCGTCTCAATATCCGGTCAAAATCATACAGGGCTGTGACGGCTTCAAAAGTTGTGCCGGGTTTAAATTTTAAGCCGTCCATTCTTTTTGGATGCTCAAAATACAACCAATACGCACTAAGCCGGTAATAGCTGACATGCTGTAACCAATATTCCGCCTGCGCTTCATCGGCGATCACCATCCCGTTCGCACGAAGATGCGCGATCTGCTGCTCATATGTCAAAGCCGGTTTGGTGTAAGTGCGGGTCATCTATTACTTTTCTATAGCAACATGAAGCACTTAATAAAAGACCCGCCAAGTGTGCATATCCGAATGGATAGAGGCCTGGCGGGTGCGATTGGTTATCATGTACCCGATCCAACCCTACATTTCAATGAAGAAAAGGGTGGCAGGTGAACTTGTTTGCTTCGCTCTCATTGGCCCTGTCATTAATTTCGTGTGTGGGCGGGCGGTTGAACATTATGCCGCCATGGCTTTGATGAACCGTTCGCCGAATATTACGGCGAACTGGGCCTTTGCCATGGTCCACTCACGTGGTGGCATCTTCCACTCTTTTTCCGATCGGTTCAAGATCAGATAAAGCAGTTTGGTTGCAGCCTCGTCGCTGGGGAAGTGCCCTCTGGCTCTGACCGCCCGCCGCAGCTTTGAGTTCAGCGCTTCGATGGCATTGGTGGTGTAGATGATCCGGCGCACTTCCTCGGGGAAGGCGAAGAACGGAATGACCTCAGCCCATGCCCGCCGCCAACTTTGGCCGATGGCGGGGTAACGCATGCCCCATTCGCTGGTCTCGAAGGCGGTGAGTGCCTCTTCGGCGGCTTTGGCATCGACGGCGCGGTAAATGCTCTTCAGTGCGGTTGCCAGCGGCTTTCGGTCTTTCCAGGACACAAAGTCCATAGAGTTGCGCAGCAGATGCACGATACAGGTCTGAACCACAGCTTCGGGGAACACGGCGGTGATGGCGTCGGGGAAGCCTTTGAGGCCGTCGACCACGGCCAGCATGATATCATCGACGCCCCGGTTCTTGAGTTCGTTCATGACGCGAAGCCAGAACTTGGCCCCTTCATTCTGCTCGATCCACAGCCCCAGAACCTCCTTGCGACCGTCAGCGCGGACGCCAAGGGCAATGTGGATCGCCTTGCTGCGGACCATGCCTTCGTCGCGGATTTTGACACGGATGGCGTCGAAGAACACCAGCGGATAGGCCGGATCAAGCGGGCGCTGCTGCCAGGCGGCAACCTCATCCAATATCGCGTCGGTGACGGTCGATATCAGGTCAGGCGATACGTCTATGGCATAAAGCTCGCGCAGATGCCCGGTGATCTCGCGCGTGCTCATGCCGCGCGCATACATTGAGATAATCTTATCGTCAAAGCCGGGAAAGCGGCGCTGATACTTGGCGATCAGCTGCGGATCGAAGCTGCCGGAACGGTCCCGCGGCACGTCGATATCGATCTTGCCGGTATCGGTAATCACGGTCTTGCGGCCATAGCCATTGCGGCTGTTGCCTGCCTGATCGTCGCTGCCCAGATGATAATCCATCTCAGCACCCAGCGCACGTTCGGCCAACGCCTTCTTCAAAGAATCAAGCAATCCGCCCTGATCCAATGCAGAAGCAGCATCCGTGCCAGCCAAAAGACGATCCAATAACTCAGCCGGGATCACAGGCTCTTTGCGTCGTGACATAGTAGGTCTCCTTCTTACCCATTATGCCCGCCCACACACGAAATTAATGACAGGGCCCTCTCATTTTATAATCCATTGACGGTTAGGACCGCTCTTATTCAATTTTCCCTCTTTCTGAAGGATTTGGCCTGCCCATCGCATAGCATATTGCCATGTATAGAATAAATCTCCTGACTTGCGCAGCTCTGCTTCGTGGTGATCCCAAATATACTTTGCGATATCTGGTACTCGAGCCGTTCCGCCTTGGCTTGTCAGCGCGTCAAGTACCCAGATTTTTAGTTTATCTCGCGTAACCATTTATTACTCCGCAGCAACCCCAGCTTGTTCAAGCCCCAAAGCCTGACCGCCAGCGCCAGCGCAAAATTCGATTGAGTTCATAGCAAAGCAGTTTATGTTCTATTAATGTTCTCGTCAAGCTTCAGGTTGCGCATCTCGTTTCGCAATTCCGTCGAGTTTGCTTTGGGGTAGTGAAGCGTAAAGCGCTTCTAGACGTTTCGGCTCGGTAATCTCGGTTTCGACTATCAGGTTTACAATGCGAAAAATCGCCAATGCAGTCTCTCTATCATCTCGGAGGTCCATTTCGCCAGGATGAACGCTTTCGTTGCCGACCACTCGAACAGTGTCCAAGGCCTGCTGAATTTGCGTCTTAATCTTACCAGCGGCTACCAGCTCTCCGATAGAAGCATCAATCGTCTTTTTGGTTGCGCCAAGGTGAGGCAGAAGCTTTTGTATAACTAAACGAAGAAGTGCCGCTGAGCCGCGAGGTGATCGGGGAAGAACTGCCCGAGCTTCCTCGTAATCGGGAATACAATCGGTAGGCAAATCAACTGCGGGCGGAGGTGCATCTGTTTCTGCGGGGAGAACAATTTGCCCTCCAATGTAAATCGCCTCGCGCCCGCAAGCTTCGCAAAGTGAAAAGTTAACAGGAGGCATACTGCCAAAATTTCGGTGGCTCAAAAGTCCTGCACCGTCACGAGCACTTGGACTGTTGCTTGCACCCCAACGGTGAACAGCGTAAGTCCTGCAATCGTTAAAAGGACAGGTGAATTTGGATGTTAGCCCTATTACGTGCCCATCTGTAGACTTTTTCTGTTCGTCAATTGCTGACTGAGCGCTTACGTATTGAGTATTCATCTACTCCGCCGCAACCCCAGCCGCTTCAAACATATCGAGGCCATCATTTTCGGCGACGATGACTTCGGTCACGTCTTTCTTTTTGCGGTTGTCGAAGCTGTTCCATACCTGGCCCCAATCGCCGCGTGTCGACGCCTTGCTGTACTCGGTGGCGCGGGTTTCGAAGAAGTTGGCGTGCTCGACGCCGTTCAACAATGGCGCGAGCCATGGCAGCGGGTGGTCTTCGACCATGTAGATGGGTTGGAAACCAAGCTGGCCCAAGCGCCAATCGGCGATGTAGCGGATGTAGCGTTTGATTTCCTTGGCGGTCATGCCGGGGACTGGGCCCATTTCGAACGCGAGGTCGATGAAGTTATCTTCCAGACGGACGACCTTCTGGCAGCAATCGATAATGTCTTCCCGCACCGACTTGGTGAGGCAGCCGCGTTCGGCGCAAAATGCGTGGAACAGCTTGGTAATGCCTTCGCAGTGCAGGCTTTCGTCGCGGACCGACCAGGATACGATTTGGCCCATGCCCTTCATCTTGTTGAAGCGCGGGAAGTTCATCAGCATCGCAAAGGAGGCGAACAATTGCAGCCCTTCGGTAAAGCCGCCGAACATGGCAAGCGTGCGCGCAATGTCTTCGTCGGTGTCGACGCCGAATTGGTGGATATAATCGACCTTCGCCGCCATTTCTTCATATTCGAGGAACGCCGAATATTCGGACTCGGGCATGCCGATGGTGTCGAGCAAATGGCTGTAGGCCGCGACATGGACGGTTTCCATGTTGGAAAAGGCAGTGAGCATCATCTTGACTTCGGTCGGCTTGAACACGCGGCCGTAATTTTCGTGGTAGCAATTCTGCACCTCGATATCGGCTTGCGTGAAGAAGCGGAAAATCTGCGTCAAAAGATTGCGTTCATGGTCCGACAATTTCTGCGCCCAATCGCGGCAATCTTCGCCCAAGGGCACTTCTTCGGGCAACCAATGGATCTGCTGCTGGCGTTTCCAGAAGTCATAGGCCCAAGGATATTCAAAGGGCTTGTAGCTGTTGCGGGCTTCTAACAATGACATCTTCGTTGCTCCAATATCTCTTCATTTCTGTTCCCTCTCCCCTTGCGGGAGAGGGTTGCGCAGACTTGGCAATATCGTTGCCTAGTCGTCGCTGGGTGAGGGGGCTGCTACGTAGAAACCCCTCACCAACTTTGCCTAGGTCGCTATGCGCCCAAGGCTTTATATCCTCTCCCGCAAGGGGAGAGGAGGATAACTTACTGACACGCCAGACACTCTTCATAATCGGTTTGCGCCGCAAGCTCGATAACGGGCGCTTCGGCGGTATTGTCCGCCTCAACCCCGCCGGCAAAACCGGCGCGCTGGATTGATTTTGAACGCAGATAATATAGCGACTTCACGCCCAATTCCCACGCGCGGAAGTGGAGCATGAGAAGGTCCCATTTTTCCACATCAGCAGGGATATAGAGGTTCAGCGACGTTGCCTGATCAATAAACGGTGTGCGGTCGGCGGCCAGCTCGATCAACCAACGCTGGTCGATTTCGAAGCTGGTTTTGAACGTATCCTTTTCCTCTGGCGTGAGGAAGTCGAGATGCTGAACCGAACCGCCCTTTTCCAGTATGCTGTTCCAGACATTGGTCGAATCCTTCGACTTTTCCTGCAACAATTTTTCGAGATAGGGGTTCTTAACGATGAAGCTGCCCGACAAGGTCTTGTGCGTGTAGATATTGGCCGGAATTGGCTCAATACACGCGCTGGTGCCGCCGCAGATGATCGAAATCGATGCAGTTGGCGCAATCGCCATCTTGCAGGAGAAGCGTTCCATCACGCCCATTTCTTCGGCGTCGGGGCAAGCACCACGTTCGTTGGCGAGCATCATCGATGCCTCATCCACTTGCGCGCGGACATGTTTGAAGAACTTCATGTTCCATGATTTGGCAAGCGCGCTTTCAAAGCCAACGCCGCGGGATTGTAGGAAGCTGTGATAGCCCATGACGCCAAGGCCGATCGACC
Source organism: Sphingorhabdus sp. (assembly GCF_050921905.1). NCBI lineage: Bacteria > Pseudomonadati > Pseudomonadota > Alphaproteobacteria > Sphingomonadales > Sphingorhabdaceae > Sphingorhabdus > Sphingorhabdus sp. Next base: position 2,376,913 of record NZ_CP050888.1, read on the forward strand.
GTTCACGGCTCGCCGAATATTTTGCCCGCGACATTTCGGGGGGCGCACGATCAATGAAATCCTGAAGCACATTGTCGAGCATGCGCATCACGTCTTCGATAAAGACCTTATCACCGTTCCATTCGTCCCATTTTTCAAGGTTCAGCGATGACAGGCAGCAAACGGCCGTCCGGTCATTGCCCAAATGGTCGCGGCCCGTTGGCAAAGTGATTTCCGAACATAGGTTCGATGTCGAGACCTTCAGGCCCAGATCGCGGTGATGCTTGGGCATTGCGTTGTTCACGGTGTCGCTGAAGATGATATAAGGCTCGCCGGTTGCAAGGCGGGTTTCGACGAGTTTCTGGAACAAGGAACGGGCATCGACGGTGCTGCGGACTTCACCTGTCTTAGGGCTGCGCAGGTGGAATTCTTCGCCAGCGCGGACGGCTTCCATAAATTCGTCGGACAGCAACACGCCATGGTGCAGGTTCAACGCCTTACGGTTGAAGTCGCCCGATGGTTTGCGGATTTCGAGGAACTCTTCGATTTCTGGGTGGCTAACATCCAGATAGCACGCCGCCGATCCGCGACGCAGCGAACCTTGCGAAATCGCAAGTGTCAGGCTATCCATGACGCGGACAAACGGAATGATGCCGCTGGTCTTGCCATTCAGGCCAACAGGCTCGCCAATGCCACGGACATTGCCCCAATAGGTGCCAATGCCGCCGCCGCGCGACGCCAGCCAGACATTTTCGTTCCAAGTGTTGACGATGCCTTCAAGGCTGTCATCTACGCTGTTCAAATAGCAACTGATCGGCAGGCCACGGCCCGTGCCGCCATTGGACAATACGGGCGTTGCCGGCATGAACCACAGGCGCGAGATATAGTCGTAAAGACGCTGCGCATGCGCCTCATCATCGGCATAAGCCGACGCAACACGTGCGAAAAGGTCCTGATAGTTTTCATCGGGCAACAGATAACGGTCCCGCAACGTGTCCTTGCCGAATTCGGTCAACAAGGCATCGCGAGCGGAATCAGTGACGACATTGAAACGACGCACGTCAACGGACTTGCTCGACGCATGCGCCTTGGCTTCAACGATCTCCGCCTTTGCCGCTTCAGCTACTTTTTCAAGCATATCTGTCATCATTCCTGCGGTCATGTCGTCCGCCCCTTGGCCTGTATCCCTGAAATCCATTTTAACCTGTAACTCCATTCATTGCGACACCCCGAAACTGGTTGTCGGTTTTCCGACATCCAGCGACCAGATGTATCTTGGCGGGAACCGATGTTCCCATCTTGTTCGACTCAGGGCACGAAGCGCCCTGATAGCATTTTTTGACCTTGTCAGGGGGAGTATTTTGACTTGTCCCCAGCTTATCGACGGGAAAAAGGCCCCCGCCGACACATTCGTCTACTGAAGCATAAAGCACAATTTGTGGTAATGCCCCCTGTGGCCAACCGCTACCTATAGTGCCTTATTCATCTTCAGACGCAAGGGATAAATACAAAATCTTGATCTCAATTCGTCGCTAATGTGATTCCATTCGTCGCACCTTGGCGCGTCCTAACAGCACGCGACGCGCGGATCTCCTAAGTGAAATTCAGAGCGCAAGATGCAAAATGGAGCAATGCCTATTTTTTACATGCCAAAGTGAATGTCCCGGTTGGGGGTCGCATATTCGGTGTTCTGGCTGTGCTTGCAAACTAGGATTTGCAATGACGCTTGAATAGACGCTCCAGCCCGTTAAGGGGCATGGCATAGTGAAAGCTCAGGGGCCGATATGACTGTAATCATCCGCAATGCCGACTTGATCGAAAGCGTGGCCGACGCGTTGCAATATATCAGCTACTTTCACCCGATGGATTATATCCGGGCCTTGGGCGACGCCTATGCGGCGGAGCAATCGCCTGCTGCCAAGGACGCCATTGCGCAGATACTAACCAACAGCCGCATGTGCGCAGAGGGGCATCGCCCGATTTGCCAAGATACCGGTATTGTTAACGTCTTCGTCAAATGGGGTATGGATTGCCGGTTGGAAGACACTTCCACACCCTTGCAGGACGTGATCGACGAAGGCGTCCGCCGCGCCTATTTACACCCTGAAAACAAGCTGCGCGCGTCGGTGCTTGCAGACCCAGCATTCACGCGGCGCAATACCAAGGACAATACGCCGTGCGTCCTGCATGTCGACCTCGTGCCTGGCTCTAAAGTGTCCATCGATGTTGCCGCCAAGGGCGGTGGCAGCGAGAATAAGTCGAAGTTCAAGATGATGAACCCGTCGGACAATATAGTGGATTGGGTCGTGGAGATGTTGCCGCAAATGGGCGCTGGCTGGTGCCCGCCCGGCATGTTGGGTATTGGCATTGGCGGCACGGCGGAACATTGCGTGTTGTTGGCCAAACAAGCATTGATGGAACCCATCGACATGGGACCATTGAAGGCACGCGGGCCGCGGAACGATATTGAAGCCATGCGCATCGAGATTTTTGACAAGGTCAATGCGCTTGGCATTGGCGCGCAGGGGCTTGGCGGACTTTCCACCATTCTTGATGTGAAGATCATGGATGCGCCCTGTCATGCCGCGGGCAAGCCCGTGGCAATGATCCCTAATTGCGCTGCCACGCGCCACGCCCATTTCACGCTGGATGGGGCTGGCCCTGCCTATCTTGAGGCGCCAAAGTTGGACCAATGGCCCAAGGTGGATTGGAAACCCGACGCTTCGGCGATTCGGGTCGACCTCGATATCTTGACGCCTGAGATTGTGGCCGGCTGGAAACAGGGAGACCGCTTGCTTCTCAACGGCAAGATGCTGACTGGACGCGACGCTGCCCATAAGCGCATTGCCGATATGCTGGCCAAGGGTGAGGAATTACCCGTCAGCTTCAAGGGGCGGATGATCTATTATGTCGGGCCTGTTGATCCGGTTGGCGAAGAGATCGTCGGACCAGCAGGGCCGACCACCGCGACCCGCATGGACAAGTTCATGGACATGATGCTTGAGCAAGGCCTACTCGCTTGCGTCGGCAAGGCCGAACGCGGCCCGGCGGCAACGCAGGCCATCGCCAAGCATAAGAGCGCTTATCTCATGGCCGTTGGCGGCGCCGCCTATCTCGTCGCCCGGGCCATTAAGGGCAGCACAGTCGTCGGCTTTGCAGATTTAGGCATGGAAGCCATTTACGAGTTTGAAGTGCAGGACTTCCCCGTAACCGTTGCGGTCGATAGCGACGGCAACAATGTCCACCAACTCGCGCCTGCGTATTGGCAAAAACGCATCAAAGATGAAGGTTTGTTGCAGGGGGTCTAAGCCCCGCAATTACTGACCGCGCATTTGGGCGTCGATTTGCGCCTGAATTTCGGGTGGCAGGCCCTGCGCCGCGCCGCCGCCTTGTTGTTGCTGCATCTCCTGCATCTGCTTTTGCATTGCTTCGATTTCCGCGCGCGACTTGAACTCAAGCAACTCGACATCGAATGTCAGTTCGCTTCCGCCCGGAATGGCAACTTCGCCTGTTTGCGGGTTGCGCTGATCCTCTGGACCATAGCCAAGCGCGGCTGGAATCCACAGGCGATATTTGCCGCCGCGCTGCATGATCTTCAGGCCTTCGGAAAAGCCGGGGACGACGCCCGTTACAGGAAAACCAGCTTGCGGGTTTTGGTCAAAAACGGTGCCGTCCTTCAACATACCCTTATAACTTACAAGGACCACGTCATTGTCCGTCGGGTTGGGGCCTTCGCCAGCTTCCATGATTTTGTAGCGCAGGCCAGATGGCGTTGTCACAACATCACCAAATTCCTGCCGCACGTCGCTGGTACCCCAATATGCCAAGCCACCACCTGCAGCGAGAACCAACGCAATCGCAGCCCAATATTTAGTGAGCGAACCTTTTTTAAGAGGCTGAATGGGAACGGCGGTGACAGACATGAAGAAATTCCTATTGGCTGGGTTGCGCGCTGACTAGCAGAATGCGGCGCGGATTCTAGACACAAAAAAAGCGCCAGTTAAAGGCGCTTTCCTTGTTGCAGAGTGCGGACGCCTATTTCGCGCCGTCACGTTCCTGTTGCTTACGCTCCATCTTGCGTGCGCGACGTACGGCAGCAGCCTTTTCACGCGCGCGCTTTTCCGATGGCTTTTCAAAATGACGACGAAGCTTCATTTCGCGATACACACCCTCACGCTGCAGCTTCTTCTTCAGCGCGCGTAGGGCCTGATCAACATTATTGTCGCGAACCATGATTTGCATAAAAAACTCAACTCCGCATCGAATCGGCAAAATGGCTTAAAACAGCCACTTTGAAAGGCTAAAAACGAAAATCGCCGCGTTCACAGGCGGCGTGTTGATGTGGCCCCTACCCATGTCGTCGCCAAATATCAAGCGGAAATGGCGCTTTTTGTGGGCTTGGTTGGTGTTTGAAGCCGCAGCTTGCTGGAAAACTATCCGCCTTTGTCCAATCGCCTAACACTTGCCCTAACGCCTTGTTCGTTTCATAATGCAACGCAACTGGCGAGCAGGAGAGCGCACATGGCCACCCAATTAATGTCGAATAGCAGGTATAGCGAGGCGGAGTGGACCGCGCGGCAAGAGCTTGCTGCCTGTTACCGGATATTTTCGATGTTCGGCTGGGATGAGCTTGTGTTCAACCACATTACGGTCAAAGTGCCTGATGAGGACGGCGCGTTTTTGATTAACCCTTATGGCATGCATTTCGGTGAAATTACCGCGTCGAGCCTCATCAAAATCGATATTGATGGCAACAAGATCGACGTCGATAACCCGTGGCACGTAAACAAAGCAGGCTTCGTCCAGCACAGCCTGTTCCATCGCACCTTGCCCGACGCACATGCGATCATCCACACGCACACCACCGCAACCGTTGCCGTGTGCAGCCTTGAGGGCGGCTTGCAACCAGTGAACTTTTACGCATGCAACTTCATGGGACAATTGGCCTATCATGACTTTGAAGGCGTCACCGTGCGCGAGGAAGAGGGTGCGCGGCTGGTCGAGCATCTCGGCGACAAGCGGATATTGATGCTGCGCAACCATGGCCCTGTCGTCATGGGCAAGACGCTCCCGGATGCCTTTATCAAATATTGGGCGCTCCAGCGCGCGTGCGAGCATCAGATGGCGACGCTCCAAATGGGTGCGCCTATCACAGTGTCGCCAGAGGTGATCGCCGTGCATCAGCGCGATTTGTACATGGCATCGCCCCCCGGCGGATCGGGCCGCGTTGAATTTGACGCAATGGTGCGTAAGGCCGACCAAATTGACAAAAGCTGGCGGGATTAAGATTGTGGGCATCCCCCTCCCGCTTGCGGGAGGGGTTAGGGGAGGGTAGAACCATAAAATGATACCGCGACATGCCCTCCCCCGGCCCCTCCCGCAAGCGGGAGGGGAGTGATGACCAAATTCACCGTCAACGACCGTCCGGTCCAATATAAGATGGACCCGCAAACACCGTTATTGTGGGCGTTGCGCGACGCGTCGAACTTGACGGGCACCAAATATGGCTGCGGCATTGGCGATTGCGGTGCGTGCATGGTTGAAATTGATGGTGAAGCTATCCGTTCCTGCCTTGTGACTATAGCAGAGGCGGAAGGCCGCTTTGTCACAACGATTGAAGGTCTGAGCCGTGACCGGAGCCATCCATTGCAACAAGCGTTTGTGGCCGGCAATGTTCCACAATGTGGCTTTTGCATTTCCGGCGTTATTATGGCGGCGTCTGTGTTGCTGAAGAAAAATAGCAATCCCACCGATGCTGAAATTGACGTCGCGATCACCAACCTGTGCCGTTGCGGCATTTATCCACGGTTGCGCGGCGCGATCAAACGTGCGGGCCGTGTCATGCGCGGCGAAGAACGCATTGCTGCCGCCCCGCCGCCGGGTATCACCCCTGAAGACGCGGCACGCGCCGTGCCGGCTTTAACGGTGACGGAGTAAATACAGGCAGCTTCTAACAATCGAACGAAATTGAGGTTAACTTGGAAAAAGTTGAGTTAATGGCGCAGATAACCAATGCCCATAATAACTGGTTTTTGGGCTTAGCTGGCGTTGCCGCCCTTTCTCGCGATGATGTGGTTTCGCTCCTAGAAAAAGACCACGCTCAATTTGGAGAGTTGCGCGCGGACTTTTCTCAACTTAAAAATTTTCTAAACAACGCCTGTGACAGAGATATCGCGCTAAAGGAGTTTCTACTCAGCCATTTCAGAGCTCTAATAAAGAAACTTTTGAACTCATTAAGACCTATTGTAAAACAACAAATCAATTCTCAACGTTTGAGAATGCGAGCATTTATAATTTTTCTCGAATTATTAGAAATGCGCGGCCCCGGTCTTGTAATTGCCAGCTTGTCGGCCGGATCGCCGCCATGTTCAATTGCATGTGCGCCTGTTTTGGCGTGCGGCCACCCTTTTTAAGGTTGCAGTGCAAACAGGCGGTGGTGACATTTTCCCAACTGGTAATGCCGCCCAGGCGACGCGGGACGATGTGGTCAAAGGTCAGATTGTCACCCGACCCGCAATATTGGCATTCGAACTTGTCGCGCAGGAACAGGTTGAAACGCGTGAATGCCGGATATTCGGACGGCTTCACATATTGGCGCAGCGCAATCACCGACGGAATTTTCATGTCCAGACTTGGACTATGCACATGCCGGTCATAGTTTGAGACAATGTCGACCTTGTCGAGGAAAACCGCCTTAATCGCGGTCTGCCATGGCCAGAGGCTCAGCGGATAATAGCTTAATGGCGTGTAATCCGCATTCAGCACAAGCGCAGGACAGTTTTCCGGGTGCCTTGCCCGGCCCGCCGCCTCGAAAGTTCCGGTATGCAACATCAGTCGAACCCTACTCCTTTTTTGTCATACATGCTTTAAGCTTATTAGCGTTACAGCATTCTGACAGTCGCCAACCTATTTACACATATTGTGACGTCAATAGGGTAAAGCTACTGAATGTGGTATAATTGGGGATAATTTTTTGACGGCATTGGACTTCATCTATTCCTATCTGGGCCAGATTGTGGTGCCGAAGGGCCCGGTGGTCACCAGATTTGCTCCGAGTCCCAACGGGCAGTTGCATTTGGGGCATGCCTTTTCGGCGCTGTGTGCCCATGAATTTGCGCGCGCCTTTGGTGGTCAGTTTCGCCTTCGGATCGAGGATATTGACGGGACACGCAGTCGGCCTGAGCATGTTCAGGCGATCCTTGCCGATATGCAATGGCTGGGGCTTGCGTATGACGGTGACGTGCAGTTCCAATCGCGACATACCGCCCGTTATGCGACCGCGCGTGCCCGGCTGAACGCCGCTGGCTTGTTATATCGCTGCGGCTGCACCAGAGGGGACATCGCCGAAGCGTTAAAGCATAAGCCGGTGCCCCATGGCCCCGATGGTCCGCATTATCCGGGCACCTGCCGGGAGCAGCCCTTTTTGGGAGATGCTCCCTATAGCTGGCGGCTCGACGTAAAAAAGGCCGTGGACTTGGTAGGCCCGCTGTTGTGGATGGATTTGGCGGCGGGGCAGCAGTTTGCAGACCCCATGGCCTTTGGCGATGTCGTGCTGTGGCGCAAGGACGCTCCTGCATCTTATCATCTCGCCGCGACCGTTGACGATGCCGCCGATGGCATAACTTATGTGGTGCGCGGCAAGGACCTGTTCGCCTATACCGCCATACATCGGCTGCTGCAGAATTTGCTCGACTTGCCGGAACCAGTCTATTGGCATCACCCGCTCTTGCTGGATAGCGCGGACGAAAAGCTGGCCAAGAGCAAATCCTCACCCGCTTTGTCCGCCCGCTATTTGGCAGGCGAAAGCGGAACCGAACTTATGGATAATTTGCGTCACCGCACGCTTCCGCTTGGAATTTCCTTATCGGATGCCTAGATAGGGGCAACGGGGTATTGGCCCTGAACAAGGACTTGTCCCGATGACTATAGTGTTGGTTCTCCTCATCATTGGCGCTGCCGGTGCCGTGGCCTTTGCGTTAATCCGCGGATTGCATGCTTTTGCCAATTTGCGTCCGGCAGAACTGGATGAAACCGGTCTGCCCAAATCGCTGACGGTGCAAAACAAGATGATGTTTGCGCGCGTGAAGTGGCAGGCGATCACGATCGTCCTGCTTGCTGTTTTGGTACTTGTTGCCGGATCGCAATAAACAAAGCGCGCATGGTTAAGCTCAACAAAATTTACACGCGGACCGGCGATGACGGCACAACGGGCTTAGTCGACGGCTCACGTGTGTCGAAAACGGCGTCGCGGTTGCACGCGATTGGCGAAGTCGATGAAGCCAATTGCGCGCTGGGCGTTGCGATCCAGTCATTGGCCGCGGATGAAGGCGATACGCCCTTGGTCAATGAATTGCGCCGGATCCAAAACGACCTTTTTGATTTAGGTGCGGATATTGCGACGCCGGGGGAGAGTTTCGAACCTTCTCCTATGGAGCTGCGGATAATTGCGTCTCAGGTCGAATGGTTGGAGGCGGCGATAGATAATGCCAATGCGCAACTTCCGCCGCTGACCAGTTTCATCCTGCCGGGCGGTAGCTTACCAGCCACTCAGATGCATATGGCGCGGGTAACGTCGCGTCGCGCCGAGCGCGCACTTGTCGCCGCATCGCTGGAAGTGGCGATCAACCCGCACGCGTTGCATTACCTGAACCGTCTGTCGGACTATCTCTTCACTTTGTGCCGTTTAATTAACGCAACGCGCGGCGGCGACATATTGTGGGTGCCGGGCGCATCGCGCTAGGGTCAGCTTTCGCGAGAATCACAATATGGGTGCGTAATACAGCCCATTATGCACCTGTGGCATTCTTTACCGCTTGCGCCCGCACGGCCCAAGCGATTCAATGACAAATTTATAATCGGCCTGCGCACGGGCGGTATCTGCATTTGATGCGCCTTCAACGCGGTCAGAAGGCAGAGCGCGCGGAAGACCGCATGCGAGGCGATACCATAATAAGGTAAAGCGCTGCGGTGCGGTTGCTGATGCGTCAATGACTTCGGCTGTTGAGACGGCCCATGTTTTTTGCTGGCCCGGGCGGCTCAATATGGTGAGCGATAGCGGCTGATCATTGTCCGTTTTCAAGAAAATCTGCGTTTCGCCTTCCCCCAAAACGGTTCCCGCGCTGTGAAAGGCGCTGCTCACGCTGGTAATGCGGCGCGGAGCATTAGCTTGGACAGCCTCCTTCGTGATGGCGCGGACGAGCGCATCGTTCGTTGTGCTAAATAAAGCCAACGCATTTGGCCGTGCCAGTTGGACTTCGCCGGGTCGACCGGTCACCTGTCGGCCAAACAGATATATGCGCTGTTTTTGAAGTTTGGGAATTCTTCCTTTCGCGTTTTTTGGCACATCGAGCAGGAAACGGACGCGCGGCGTGATACCGCCCTGGCCGCGAATCAATGCCATGACGTCGGCCTCAACCAGCACGCGTTCGAACGAAGCTGGGACACCTGCCGATTGTTCAGCAGACAGTTTTCGGACATTTCGAACGGTCACATCGACAATAAGAGGCGATATTACCACCAAATCGGCAATGTCTGAAAAGCTTGCCTGATCGGCCTCAATTACAAAGGAAGGCGGCAGGTCAAGTGGTGCTTGCGCCGATGTTGCCGCGCTGATGCTTAGTAAAATCAAGCATAAACCTGTTTTTGCATGAACGAATCGCATTCATTATCCTTTTCTTTGCCCGCCCGTGGACGCCATTTAGGCCTCTATCATATTGGAGGATATTGCCTACCCATCCATGAATTGCGTCTTAATAGCAGAATCCGGATTGCTAGGCCGGTAAGGGTTGGCTAATGCGTCGGTGAATCGAGCAAAAAAAAATGAATTCGATATCGCGGGGGGTGCATCGGGGGCATGGTCAATCATGCTTCATAATGTATTGTTTTGTTTTGAAGGTAGGAGAGTTGTTTCCGCATGGCATATGCTGATCAAGATGGGATGAGCACAAACCGTTTGGTTTCTGTCATCATTGTTATCCTACTTCACGCTTTCCTCGGTTATGCCTTGGTCACGGGCCTTGCGTATGACGCGGTCACGGTCATCAAGGAAAAAATGACCGTTGTAGACGTGAAGGAAGAAGAGCCACCCGAAGAAGAAGAGCCACCACCCGAACCCGAAAAGCAGATCGAGCCACCAGTTGTCTCGCCTCCGCCTTTGGTTCAGACGGTGACGCCGCCGCCAACAATCCGCACGGTTGCTACGCCGCCACCCTCTGCGCCGATTGTGCCTACGGCAGCGCCACCAGCACCACCTCCGCCGCCACCGGCAGGTCCATCCTCTGATGCGCGGCCGCGGGGCAACCCGGGCAATTGGGCCAACACGAACGACTATCCGTCGCGCGCGTTGCAGCAGGAGCGTGAAGGGACCACCGGGTTTCGCGTCACGGTTGGCGTTGATGGTCGCGTCATCGACTGCACTGTCACGCAGTCCAGCGGTCACGACGATCTTGATGCGGCGACATGCACCAATGTTAAGCGTCGTGCGCGCTTTGAGCCCGCCGTTCGTAATGGTGAAAAGGTTCAAGGCACCTATTCGAACCGCGTACGGTGGCAAATACCGAAATAATTTCATGGCCCGGCAAAGGGGGAGCCTTCGCGCCGGGTCTTTTTTGCTAAATAGTTCTATTTTTTGAGAGGTAGTTAAAATGTCGATTTTGTTTCTGACGGCGGCGGGTGCCGCAAACCCAGATGTGGCCGCACAATTCGGTCTTATCCCTGCGCTTAACGAAGGTGGTCCAATTTCATGGTCGATCTTCATCGTCATGGTCATCATGTCGATCTTTTCGTTTTACATCATGTTCACGAAGCTGTTCGAACAGCAAAAGGTGATGAACCAATATAAAGACGTCCGTGCGCAATTCTGGCGCGCTGCAACGCTTGAAGAAGGCGCTGCAAAGCTCGACAAGAACAGCGCATATCGTCAAGTCGTCGACGACGGCATTGCCGCGCAAAAGCAGCATGGCCTTTTGACTGACCCAATCGAAGCGCATGATTGGTTGCACGGCGCGATGGCCCGTTCAGAAGATTCGATCAACAACAAGCTGTCGAGCGGCCTACCGTTCCTCGCAACGGTTGGTGCAACCGCTCCATTCGTTGGTCTGCTCGGTACGGTTATCGGGATCTATTCGGCGCTGATCAAAATCGGTATCGCGGGTCAGGCCGACATCGGCAAGATTGCTGGTCCAGTTGGTGAAGCATTGATCATGACCGCAATTGGTCTGTTCGTTGCTGTTCCTGCGGTGCTTGCCTATAACTGGCTTCAGGCCCGTAACAAGACAATCGCACGTAGCTTGGCAACCTTCTCGAACGACGTGCTTGGATACATCTCTTCGGGTGGCCGCTTGAAGCCATCTGTGACTGCAGCAGTAGCAGGCAAGCCAGCGCCAGCAGCGGTTAAGAAGTAAGATTGGGTGAGGGCTGCGTTTGCGCGCAGCCCATCCGCCAGCCTGTGCTGGCGCTCGATTTTTGACCCAATTTAGTTAGAAGAGGATTGGCCAATGGCAATCAGTTCAGGAGGCGGCGGCGATGAAACGCCAATGTCTGACATCAACACAACGCCGCTCGTCGACGTCATGCTGGTGCTCCTCATCGTGTTCCTTATTGCAATTCCGGTTGCGATCCAGACAGTGAAGATGGACATTCCGATCATCAAGTTTGAACCCACCAAGGCAAAGCGTGAAAACGTATTGCTGTCGGTGACTACAACTGATGTTGCCGGACGTGACCCGGGTGATCCGGCGTACGAAGGTGCAAACCCCGGTGGTGAGTGCCGCATTTACTGGAACGTTACCCCAGTCGATTCGACCGAACTGGTGGATCGCGCTGCAAAGCATCTGAAGGCTGAGTTTGAAAAGCTGGGTGGCCCAGAAGCCGCCGCCGCCGGACAAATCTTACCTGAAATGTTGCCTGAGGCGCATATCCGTGGTGACATTAACACGCCCTATCGTTGCATCGGTGGAGCAATTTACACCATGCAAATGGCTGGGTTCGCGCGCGTTGGCTTCATTTCGTCGCCATTTGAAAACGCGAATGTCCAGTAAGCAATTTAAGGAGCAATCATCATGGCAATGAGTGGCGGTAAAGATGATGGCCAGCCGATGATGGAAATGAACACGACGCCGTTGATCGACGTCATGCTCGTTCTCCTCATCATGCTGATGATCACCATCCCCCCGGTTTCGCACGCCGTAAATATTGACCTTCCGGTTAATGACCCAAATCAACCACCGCCGGAAGTTCCGATCGATCCTGTGATCAACAAGATCATCATTCTGCCGAACAGCACCATCCAATGGAATGGCACACCCGTGACATTGCAGCAGATGGAGCAATATCTGGTTCGGACGCGGTCGATGAAACCTGAGCCGGAGCTTCAGTTCCAGCCAGCCCCAACGGCGCCTTATGACACCGTGAACAAGGCGTTGGTCTCTGTGAAGCGCAGCGGCATTACGAAGTTCGGATTTGTCGGCAACGAACAATATCGCGTCTTCGGTAAGGCCGCGCGTGAGGGTCGTTAGTCTAAAGGCTGCAAACTTAGTCGACATGGAAAGGGCGGTGCAGAAATGCGCCGCCTTTTTTGTTGATGGCCGCGATTTAGGTCGGAACCGCCAAGCCACGCCATGTGTGATCCTCACGAGCAAAGAAACCGGTTCTGTCGCTCCAGCGAAGGCTGGAGCCTATCGCGCTTGGCCGGTTAGCGCCGTGCTTAGACGATAGACGGGATAGGCCCCAGCCTGCGCTGGGGCGACGGTATGTTTGTAGCCGGTGCAGCAGCGGTGGCGGTCGGTGGCGTTCGATGTGGGTAACTTCCGAATGGCTCGCACGAAGACCTCAAGAGCATGAAGGTAATTATGTGCGTCGCTCCAGCGGAGGCTGGAGCCTATGTCGCCTGTCGGCTTAAACTCGCCTTTCGGGCTAAGCCGACAAGCATGATGGGTCTCAGCCTGCGCTAGCTCAACGCGGGCTTTGACTGAAAGGTCACACTAGGTCACATACTCATAAATTAGATTCCCAAAGTGATTGATATCTGATTCAATGCTTTTCCTGAAAGGGAGAAGTTGATGGCCCGGTTTGATTTGACAGATTTCGAGTGGTTGGTGATCCAGCCTTTGTTGCCGACCAAGGTGCGTGGCGTGAAGCGGGTTGATGATCGGCGGGTTTTGAACGGGATATTCTGGCGGTTACGCACTGGCGCGCCTTGGGCGGATATTCCGGCGCGATACGGTCCGTATACGACCTGTGTGAACCGGTTCAACCGCTGGCGCAGAGCTGGTGTGTGGAAGCATATATTGGATGCAGTTTCCGTGGCTTACGAAGGCGATATCCAGATGATCGACTCGTCCTCGATCCGGGTTCATCAACATGGAGCCAATGGTAAAAAAAAGACCAGCGATCCCGTTGCATGGGTCACTCGCGTGGCGGCCTGACCACCAAGATACATGCACTGGTCGATGCGATGGGCATGCCGATCATGCTCAAGCTGACCGAAGGGCAAGCCGCCGATGGTCGCAGTGCAGTAGACATGTTCGATACCGTCGGCAAAGGGGATATCCTGCTCGCCGACCGGGCTTATGACTCCGATGCGTTGCGCGCCGAAATGGAGGCGCGCGGTGCCAGGGCCAATATCCGCGCCATGCCGCAACGCGTGATCAAACCGGTATTTAGAGCGTTTTTCGAGCCGTCTGAATCGAAAGGGGATTCCCATCGGCCGTGATTTCTGATTCAGTATCGGTGCCGGTGAAGGAGGCTGGCATGGATGGGTCAACCACTATCGATGGATTTGCGTTCGCGGCTTTTGGCGGCGGTTGATGATGGTATGAGTTGTCGCGGGGCAGCTGCCCGCTTTGGCGTTGCGCCATCGACGGCGATCCGCTGGCACGCGCAGCGGCGCGAGACCGGCAGCTTTGCACCGAGGCCTCAAGGTGGTGATATGCGTTCGCGGCGGGTTGAAGAGCGCAGTGACGATATTTTGGCTCTTTGGGCGGCACGAAAGGATATCACCCTTGAAGAGTTACGCACGGGCTTGGCCGAGATGGGCCTGACCGTCTCTGTGGCCGGGCTTCACCGCTTCTTTGTGCGCCGTGGCATGACGCGTAAAAAAAGACTGGCCATGCCATCGAGCAGGACCGGCCCGATGTCCTGAAGCAACGGCACGACTGGTTCGACGGCCAGATCGATCTGGACCCGGAGCGCCTCGTCTTCATCGACGAAACATGGACTGCGACCAACATGACCCGCAGCCATGGCCGCTGCCCCAAAGGCGAACGCCTGCGCATGGGCTTGCCGCATGGCCACCGCAAAACGACCACACTGGTGGCGGGCCTTCGCATGACCGGCATGGTCGCGCCGATGGTGCTGGATGGTCCGATCAACGGAGACTGGTTCGAAGCCTATGTCACCCAGGTGCTCGTACCGGAACTGAGGCCCGGTGACGTCGTCGTCATGGACAACCTGTCCAGCCACAAACGGGTATCAGTGCGCGAACGGATCGAGGCCGCGGGCGCAATACTACGGTTCTTGCCGCCATACAGCCCCGACTTCAATCCAATCGAAAAGGCCTTTTCCAAACTCAAAGCAATGCTGCGAAAGGCAGAAGAACGAACCGTGAGTGGCCTTTGGACCCGGATCGGCAACCTCGTCGATATCTTCCAGCCCCACGAATGCGCCAATTACTTCAGCTCATGCGGATATGACCCAGAATGATCGACAAACGCTCTAGTAACCTCCTCTATAAGCAACGCAACCTCGTCGAGCGCTTCTTTAATAAACTCAAGCACTTCAGAGCAGTTGCCACGCGATACGATCAAAGAGACGATAATTATCTCGCATCTGTCCAACTCGCATCAATCCGGATCTGGTTGAGACATAATGAGTCTGTCACACTAAAGTCTCACCTAAATCGACATGTCACCGTCCTGTTTGGCCGATTACATGCCCTTGCAGCCATTGGGCGGTCGGCGATGTTGCGCACGCAGGCTGACAGACCAAATCCTACATTGCAAGCGGGTTGACCTGCTATGGGCCAAAGCGACGGGACTTTAACGAATGCATATTGCCGACAATCGGCGGGTTTTACTTCCCGCGGGAAAGCCGCGTCATCAATATGGCGGCCCGCTTCGCTTGACGCTTGATACTGGCGAGGTCGACGGTCTCGCCGGGAGAGTGGTCGCCCTTGCTGTAAACGCCGAGGCCCACAAGTCCATCCAGTTCATTGGCGACGAAGCTGATATCGCCAGCACCACGCTTCAACGGGTCAAGCACAGGCTGTTCGGCAAGGCCAAGGTCGCGGTTGACAGCATTAAGACCAGCCAGAAGCGCCTTGTTCCCATCCGTCGGCGCCATCGCGGGATAGCTTCCCGGGTCGAAGCTGATCGTCGCTTTCGTTTTGGGGGCCGATGCGGCGACAATATCCAGCATCTTTGTGCGGACACGTGCGCTTTGTTCTTCGGACAAAGTCCGGAAATCGCCGCGCGCAATGGCCACGCCGGGAATGATATTGGTCTTGCCCTTCGCATTGACGCGGACGCCATCTGTATCAAAGTTCACTTCCTGCCCGGCTGCAACCAGGCCGACGTTAAACGTCAGGTTCTGCTCTGGCAGTTCCGTACGGAACCGGTGCAGGATGCGCGCAAGTTCAAAAGCCGCGCCATCGCCATAAGTGGTGTCGAATATCAGGGAGCTGTGTCCCGTGACGCCGGACACTTCCAATTTCCAACTGTTCGACGAACGCCGCGATATAACGCCCATATCCCTGCCGTTTTCAATAGAAAGCCCTTCAAAATCGAGCGCCACGTCGGCGGTTTTCCCCGCTGCGATCAACGGCGCACGTGTGATGTCAATCGGGTCGCCGGCATCTTCTTCATCCCCCGTCATATGGATTTCTATGCTGGCGTCCTTCAATGTGCCTGCCGCTTGCATCGCGCGCAAAGCAGACACGATCACGACCATGCCGCCCTTGTCATCGCCTGCACCCGGGCCAATCGCTTGTTCGCCATTGCGGACAAAGGTCTGGAACGGGCTATCTGCCTCAAATACCGTGTCGAGATGGGCAATGAGCAACAGTTTCTTCGTGCCCTTCTTACCCGCCTTGGTCGCGACGAGATGCCCCGAACGACCCGCTTTTGCCATATCGATCCATTCGACCTTGAAGCCCAGCGGCTCCAGCTCGGCCCGCATCATGTCGCCGACGGTCTTTACGCCGGGAAAGTTCATGGTGCCCGAATTCTGGTTCACCAGCTTTTCAAGCAGAGTGATGGATCGTTCATATTCCGCGTCGACGGTCGCGACCATCTTGGTTTCGGGTGCAGATAATTTGGCATGCGCCACGGGTGAAAGGGCGACGAGGGCAATGCTGCTGCACAGCATGAAGGCACGGAATTTCATGATACACTCCAGATTAAGTCCCGCATGATGTGCCGTGCTTTGCCGATTGAGGCAAGGGCGTTGAACAAGCCGATTTTACGCGGGATTCTTGTCCGACAGAATATGTTCCAAAATGAAATGCGGGACAGTGAGCGTGGATATCAAAATGAAGGCGGTCCGGATGATGCTCATGTCAGCGGGAACATCGCCCTGATACAGGAACATCACTACACCCAGGCCCAATGACAAAGCGAATACCGCGCAAATGATAGCGGCCTTCTTCAATGGTGACAGGTCTCCTGTCTCGCGTAACGCGTCGGCCATATGCCGCGGTGAATGGAGGCCGCAAAAGAATATCGCAAATGCCACAAGTGGCGGCAGGAACAAGGCGGCGACGATGCAGGCAAGCACCTCCAACGCGCTTTGCTTGTCATCATGGCGGAATGCCCAATAGGCGAAAACGAGGCTGCCCAATGCCGCCGGAACCGACGCCGCGCCAAGCAATGCGGCGATCACTGCGCCATTATTGCTACCGGTCAGCGCTGCGAATATCATCGCGACATCGTCAGGGCTGGCAAGCGCGGGCAATGCTACCAAAGCCCATCCGACCATCATGGCCAGAAACGGGTCAACTCCGCCGCGCCAGTCGCGGCTGAAATGGACTATTGAAATGATGAGAAACGAGATGAGCGCAAGCTCAGGAAGTAATATCCATAAGAACACCATAGCGGCTGCGCAGAGCAGATAACCGCCAATGATCCTGATTTTACCAGTGATGCCTTTCTGCCCGAAATGCGCTGCGGCGATTTCAACATCGAGCGTTCCGTGCGGGATTCCTGCAAGTACGATTGCAACAGCAGCCAGCATATTAACATGCGGGCTGTTCATGCCGCCCCAAAAGCGATCAATGATAACCAGCAGCAGTGTAGCCACCGGTAACGCAAACAGGCGCAGCATTTTTGAAAATGCTGCGCCTGCAGAATTCGGATATAAAATTGTAGTCATATAGTAGTGTACGCCACCGAAGCGGCGTACGTCCAGCGCTTAACCTTAAGTCTTATCGCCATATTCGGCTTGCGACTTGCGTACTGCGATCATGTAGATCAAGACGCCAACGCCGGCCTTTGCGATCAAGTCAGCGATTGTGTAGCCGACTTGCACACCCACGGTTACGTCAGAACCGCTCAGGTTGGTGTAAGGGATCATGTATACGATCGGGTAGAAACCCCATGATGCGAAGGTCAGCAAACGTGCCTTCTTCACCAATTCGCGCACATTTTCTGGCTGGCTGTTGATCGATGCGCCGAGACCGGCAAACAGTTGCCACATGATGTAGACAAAAGGAATTGCCGACAATGTGCCCCACAATACGCGGGTTGGAATGTCGGTTGCGATTTCACCTGGGTAGCCCAGGATGATCATCAGCGCTGCTGCGCCGCCAAGCTTGATCGACTTCGATACGGTTTCGTCTTGGCTCAAGCGCATCACGAGGATGAGCTCGATCAGCAACAATGGCACGGTCAGCAACCAATCGACATAACGATAGGCATCGTTAAATGCATAGCCGCTTGCGGCCACTATACCGCCTTCAACGGTATATGCACCTTCCCAGCTTTCGAAAATACGGAAATAATGATATGCGGCAATGGCAGTAACCAAGCCGGAAATGGTCAGCGCGGTCTTGTAGGCTGGGGCTACTTGCGAGCGACCTAACCACAAAAACAGCGTTGCTGCTGCCATAGTGGCAAATGTAAATGAGAATGCATTATAGACCAATGAATATTGGCCAAAAGTTAGATTTTCCACGTTTTTTCCCCCTTTTGACGACGCCCCTAAGGGAGTCGAGGAGTAGGTTAACCGATGCATTAGATGTGTCAACCCACCCTTTATACCATGTTTTTCCCATATTGCTGGAAAAGGTCGGCCAGCTGAAGAGGGAAGGATGGAGTCGCCATGCGCCGATTGGCGAGTTAGGAGGCAGTGCAATTTGTCTATTCTTGAACATAACAAATCGCGGCTGGACGCCCTGATCTCGAACAGTCCGATAGCATCGGTCGTTAGTGATCCGCGTCAGCGTGATAATCCAATCATTGCCTACAATGCAGCCTTTATTGCGCTAACGGGATACGCCGAAGATGAAATCATTGGCCGGAACTGTAAATTTTTGGCTGGTCCAGCCACTGAGCCATGGTTGAGTGAAACAATAAGCAGCGCGGTTCAACGTCACACGCCAGTCCTTGTCGAAATCCTCAATTACAAGCGCGATGGAACACCCTTTCGCAATGCGGTGCTCGTTGCGCCTATATTTGACGAGGCCGGCGATCTTGAGTTCTTTCTGGGCTCGCAGGTCGAACTAGAAGCCGGCGCGCCAATGTTACATGAGAACCGCCGTATCGCCGCGGTATCGGCGGTGAAGGCATTGTCACGGCGGCAACGCGAGGTGCTGGCCGAAATGGCGCTTGGGCATCTCAACCGGCACATTGCGTTCAGGCTTGGTGTCAGCGAACAGACTGTCAAAATGCACCGGGCATTATTGATGGAAAGATTGGGCGCTGCCACCTCTGCCGATGCCATTCGCATTGCGGTCGAAGCCGGACTGTAAACAGGTCCTTTTGTCCGCAAGACACATCTCCGAACGGCGACGAAATGGAACATTCGGGCTTGGAACCGATTACGCTTTCACGAAACAATTACGTGAAAAGAGAATCTTATGAAAAGTCGGATATTTTTAGCAGGTATTGCGCTTGCTGCCCTCACCCCTGCTATGGCCTCTGCGCAGGACGATGGTTGTCGCCGTGACGGCAATGGCCGTATCATTGGTACAGTCGTTGGCGCAGGCGCAGGCGGCGTGCTTGGCAATGTGATTGCTGGGCGTGGCGACAAGACCGAAGCCTCTATAATCGGCGCGGTCGTCGGTGCGGTCATTGGCAATCAGGTGTCCAAATCGAACCGTGGCGACTGCCGCACGGCTTACGGCTATTATGACGAACAAGGCCGCTGGCATGCAACGGGCGTTAGCGCAAACGAAGCCCGCGGCTATTATGACCGCAATGGCAGTTGGGTTGAAGGCCAACCAAACGGATATTATGACAATGGCCGATGGGTCGTGGCGAGCGGCGACCCCGAAAACGCAGGCTATGTCGATCGTGACGGCTATTGGGTTCCGGCATCATCCGTCGGCTATTATGACCGCAACAATCGTTGGGTAGGTGGCACGGCGACGGGCTATTATGACACTAACGGCCGTTGGGTCGCAGGTCCCACACAGGGACGGTACGATGCCCGTGGCCGCTGGATTGTAGGTGACACGGCATATGCGAATGAAAACAGCGCCAATTGGAATGCGGTGGAACAGCCAGGATATTATGATAGCAACGGCCGCTGGGTCGCTGGCCGTGCATATGGCTATTATGACTCGCGGGGTCGCTGGGTTTCGACACGTGAGGGTAGTTATCAGAACAATGATAACCGTCCGAACAACCCATATCGTCCGGGCACGGGGCAATATGACCTAAACCAAATGCCCATGGACATTGCGAGCCGGATTAGCTGGATGCGGGAATATATTCGAAATTCGGTGCAATCACAGCAAATGAGCCGGGCAAGTGCGCAATATGCGCGGCGTGAGCTGACCGCGATTGAGTCGCAGAACCGCCAGTTCAACCGGGACGGTCGATTTACGTCACGTGAAGAGCAAACGATACGGCGACGTTTGGACCAGCTGACTAGGCGCTTTGAACAAAGCGAACGTCAAGCGCGCAACAATTAGGGTCAGGACCACATAAAACCAAAAAACAAGGCCCGGCAGTCCCTCAACTGCCGGGCCTTTAGCACTGATCCGATGCGTTAGGATCAGTAGCTATAGTACATGTCGAACTCGACTGGGCTTGGCGTCATTTCCCAACGGGCGACGTCTTCCATCTTGAGTTCGATATAGCTTTCAATCTGGTCCTTGGAGAACACGTCACCCTTTAACAGGAAGTCGTGATCAGCGGCCAGTGAATCGAGCGCTTCGCGAAGTGAGCCGGCAACGGTTGGAACTTGCGCGAGTTCTGCCGGTGGGAGGTCATACAGGTTCTTATCCATGGCTTCGCCTGGGTGGATCTTGTTCTGAATACCGTCGAGCCCCGCCATGAACAGCGCCGCATAGCACAGATACGGGTTAGCCATTGCGTCTGGGAAGCGCACTTCGACGCGCTTTGCCTTGGCACCGGCACCATAAGGAATACGGCATGATGCCGAACGGTTACGCGCGGAATATGCGAGTAACACAGGCGCTTCATAGCCGGGAACCAGACGCTTGTAGCTGTTGGTGGTCGGGTTGGAAAATGCGTTGATCGCCTTGGCATGCTTGATAATGCCACCAATGAAAAACAGGCACATTTCCGACAGGCCAGCATAGCCGTCGCCCGCAAAGAGTGGTGTTTTGCCTTCCCAGATCGACAAATGGGTGTGCATGCCCGAACCGTTATCTTCCTTGATTGGCTTTGGCATGAACGTTGCGGTCTTGCCATAAGCGTGCGCCACCTGATGCACGACATATTTGTAGATCTGCATACGGTCGGCGGTCTGCGTTAGCGTGCCGAAAGTCAGGCCAAGCTCATGCTGGGCCGCGGCAACTTCATGGTGATGCTTGTCGCACGGCAGGCCCATTTCCAACATGGTCGAAACCATCTCGCCACGGATGTCCATAGCGCTGTCGACAGGTGCGACGGGGAAGTAACCGCCTTTGGCGCGCGGGCGGTGGCCCATATTGCCGCTTTCATATTTTGTGCCGCTGTTTGTGGGCAGTTCGATATCGTCAATCTTGTAATAAGACGTGTTGTAGCTGTTTTCAAAACGCACATCGTCGAACATGAAGAATTCGGCTTCTGGACCGACATAGATGGTGTCGCCAATGCCCGTGGTCTTCAAATAAGCTTCGGCGCGCTTGGCGGTCGAACGCGGGTCGCGGCTGTAAAGCTCGCCTGTCGATGGCTCAACAATGTCGCAGAAGATGATCATCATTGGCGTTGCCGAGAATGGATCCACATATACTGCGTCCAGATCAGGCTTCAGGATCATGTCGGATTCGTTGATTGCTTTCCAACCCTCAATCGACGAGCCGTCGAACATCAGGCCGTCTTCCAACTCATCTTCGCCAATGACGCCCGCGCACATCGTCAGATGCTGCCATTTGCCCTTGGGATCAGTGAAGCGCACATCGACCCACTCGATTTCCTCATCCTTGATGCGCTTGATGATGTCTTTGGCTGAAGTGCCCATAATGCGTTCCTTCTTTCGCTTGTCTTTCTTAAGTGATTTGGATTTTTTAGACGGCATCATTATCGCGTTCGCCGGTGCGGATGCGCAGCGCAGTCTCAACGGGAATAACGAAAATCTTGCCATCACCAATACGGCCAGTTTGCGCGGCGGCGGCGATCGCTTCAACAACGCGGTCAGCAAGGCCGTCTTCCACTACAACCTCAAGCTTTACCTTAGGCAGGAAGTCGACGACATATTCTGCGCCGCGATATAATTCGGTATGGCCCTTTTGACGGCCAAAGCCCTTGGCTTCGGTCACGGTGATGCCAGATACGCCAACTTCGTGCAGCGCCTCTTTCACTTCGTCCAGCTTGAACGGCTTGATGATCGCTTCGATCTTTTTCATGGCATTTCCTTATATGGCGCGTGAGGCATAGTCTCCGCGCGCACGGATGATAGCTACTGCTTATCAAGTATCGTGCCAGATCGGGTGACGCCCAAACGGCGGATTTTTAGGCGATTGCGGCCATGGCATCTGCCTAAATTTTAGGCAGATGCCAGATTCATGGGCAGCAGATTTTACTTGGCCGCCCTTTTTGCGCCTCCGCTCAAGGCCGCGTCATTCGCCTTGGCATAATGCGCGCGGCTGACCACATAAGCGCGCATTTGTTCGGCCTCTTTTGGACTGAGCACGCTGCTAAAGCTGACCATGCCGTTGCTTTTCAAGATGCCGTCGATGACAACCGATTTCCACGTTGCAGCATCGGTAATCGTGCCGGATTTGCGTAAGTCAGGCAGCACGCCGTTGCCAACCGCGCCGGGGCCGTGGCAGACGAGGCAATAGCGTTGATAGTTTGATCCGCCCGCTGCGATATCTGCTGGCGTCCCGAACTGCTTGGTCGGATTCCACACATAAAGCGGGGTTTCCGGCAAGGCGGGCAAGGCAACTTTGCCGCCCAATTTAAGCACGATCAAGCGCGGCAAGTTTGGCACCGATGCGCTGGTCGCCCCAGCATAGCCCGACACCAAGGGAAAAGCACCGCCCTTGCTGGTAAGGAATGCCACATATTGTTCGCCATCCACAGTATAAGTTGACGCGCCAGAGAGCACACCTGACTGCACATTGATGTTGAGCAATTGCTTGCCCGTATCCGCCGCATAAGCGCGAAACTCACCCATCGCCGTGCCTTGGAACACCAGATTGCCGGCAGTGGTCATCGTTCCGCCATTCCATGATGCGGGATGGTCAACGGTCCATTTGGCCTTGCCGGTTTTGGGGTCAAACGCCACCAATTTGCCAGTCGTGGCGGCCTTCACCGCTTTGACGAAATTGATATCATCGGGCAAATCCGCCGTCGCCATCGCGCCGCCAGTATTAAAACCAAGCTTTTTGCGCTCCATCTCATTGGGTGCCATTGGCGGCAGATACGCGCCGCCGATATATAAAGCAGGAATATAGACAAGGCCGGTGGCGGGATTAAAGCTCATCGGGTGCCAATTATGCGCGCCAAGCGCGGACGGGTTCGCCATATACAGCTTGCCGGTTTTTTCATAGCGCGCGTCTGGATTTTCAATCGGACGTCCGGTTTTCAGGTCGTACCCGGTCGCCCATGTAATGCCGTCAATGAACGGGTTGGCGGACAGCAATTTGCCATTCAACCGGTCGATCGTGAAGAAAAATCCGTTTTTGGGTGCGTGGTAGAGAACTTTGCGTTCTTTGCCGCCCCGCGTTTCGGTGGCCAAGATGATCGGCTGCGTCGCGGTATAGTCCCAGCTTTCGGCAGGTGTTTCCTGATAATGCCAGACATATTCGCCGGTATCGGGTTTCAGCGCGACGATCGAGGACAGGAACAGATTGTCGCCTTCGCCATTTGACCGGATGCCGTGGTTCCACGGGTTGCCATTGCCGACGCCGAGATACAACTGATCCAGTTCGGCATCATAGACAATCGCGTCCCACACGGTCCCGCCGCCACCGCTTTCACGCCAGTCACCCTTTTTCGGCTTGGCGCTCCACGTTTTCGTCGCTGCGGTTTTCAGGATTTCGTCGCTGGCGGCGTTGTCCGGCTCGCCCTTAGGATTGGGGGTGGTGTAGAAACGCCATGCCTGCTTTCCGGTCGCTGCATCATAAGCCGTGACATAGCCGCGTGCGCCAAATTCAGCGCCACCAAAGCCAATGACGACCTTGTCCTTCACCACACGCGGGACGCCCGTGATGGTGCCGTTCGATTCCAGATCAAGCGTTTGCGCGCTCCAATTCTGCTTTCCGGTGCTGGCATCAAGCGAGATCAGGCGGCCGTCGATGGTGCCAACAAAGACGCTACCTTTCCAGAAAGCGACGCCGCGATTGACAACGTCGCAGCAGGCTTTGACGCCGCGCGCTTTGTCGACTTCGGGGTCGAAGCTCCATAATGGCTTGCCCGTTTTGGCATCATAGGCGAAAACTTTGGACCAAGCGGTGGAGACAAACATCTTGCCATCGACCACCACCGGCGTTGCTTCTTGGCCGCGCGCATCGGGTAAGTCGGCAAACCACGCTATCCCTAAATCTTGCACATTGCTGTCGTTAATCAACTGCAACGGGCTGTGCCGTTGTTCATCATAATTGAAGCCGGTCATCGCCCAGTTGGACCCATCACCACCGGTTTTCAAATAATCACCGTCAATCGCGGCAAAGGCTGAAATGTCGGAGTCCACCGCAGATTTTTGGCAGGAACCCAGCATCAATGCCGCGCTTAGGAATGCCGCTGCGGCCAAAAGCTTTTGTGTCATATTCTCTCTCCCCGAAAGGAGAGGCTATGCCGATGCCGCGCGCACGTCCAGTGTGAATGTAATCGGCGGATTAAATTATCTGCTGAATGGCAGTTTTCATTTCGGACGCGGCCTTGTCGTAAACGCGCGCCCGCAGATTGCCGACGGTCTCTTCTGAAGAACTTGCGAGCGAACCCCCGCCGAAGGGCGGTGCGGGGTCATATTCGAGTGCCAATTGGATTGTCCTTGCGACATCCTCGCCAGAGATTGCCGCAATAAGGTCAAGCGCGAAATCAATGCCTGAGGTGACGCCGCCGGCCGTGATCAGATTGCCATCACGCACGACGCGCGCTGGCTTGTGCGTTGCGCCGAACAGGGGAAGCAATTGCGTATAGGCCCAATGGCAGGTTGCCTTTTTGCCTCGAAGCAGCCCTGCCGCGCCGAGGATGAACGCGCCAGTACACACGCTAGTTATATGATCGGCGCCCTTGGCCTGTTGGCGCACGAAATCGACGATGGCTGTGTCCACAATCGCATCGCGCACGCCGTGGCCGCCGGGTACGCATAATATGTTCGCTTGCGGGCAATCGGCAAAGCCGGAGCGCGGCAGGATTGAAAAACCGCAGTCGGTCGTCACGGCTTGTCCGTCTTTGCTGACAACATGCACTTGCGCGCCGGGTATGCGCGACAAAAACTGCACTGGCCCGGTAAAATCGAGCTGCGTAACATTGTCGAATAGGACGAAAACGATGTTCATATTGCCGCGCGTTGTAGCCGTTTAGATAAGCTCAATCGCAAGCGCTGTCGCTTCGCCGCCGCCAATGCACAAGGACGCAACGCCGCGTGTCTTGCCATGGCGTTGCAGCGCCGCGACCAGGGTTGTGATGATCCGCGCGCCCGACGCGCCAATGGGGTGGCCAAGCGCAGTAGCGCCGCCATGCACGTTAATCTTGTCATGCGAGATGCCAAGATCGTGCATGGCAAACATGGCGACACAGGCAAAGGCCTCGTTCACTTCAAACAGGTCCACATCACCGATGGTCCAACCCGCTTTTTCCAAGCATTTGTTGATCGCGCCGACTGGTGCAGTGGTGAACGCCGATGGTTCCTGTGCATGGGCGGCATGGGCCACGATACGTGCGATGGGGTTTTGTCCTTTGGCGTCGGCGACCGACTGACGCGTCAGGACAAGCGCCGCCGCACCATCGGAGATGGATGAGCTGGTTGCCGCCGTTATCGTGCCGTCCTTGGCAAAGGCCGCTTTCAACGTCGGGATTTTATCGGGCATGCCCTTGCCGGGTTGTTCGTCCGTGTCGACAATGACATCGCCCTTGCGCGTGGCAACGGTCACGGCGACGATTTCCTGCTTGAACGCGCCATCGGCAATCGCTTTTTGTGCGCGGCGTAGCGATTCAATCGCATACGCATCCTGCGCCTCGCGGGTCAGTTGATACGCATTGGCGGTGTCTTGTGCGAATGTGCCCATGGCGCGGCCAGCCTCATAGGCGTCTTCAAGGCCATCGAGGAACATATGGTCATAGGCCGTGTCATGCCCGATGCGCGCGCCGCTGCGGTGCTTTTTCAGTAAATAGGGCGCGTTGGTCATGCTTTCCATGCCGCCTGCGATGACATAATCGACCGACCCTGCGGCGAGAGCCTCGCTGCCCATGATGACAGTCTGCATGCCTGAACCACATACCTTGTTCACCGTCGTTGCTTGCACCGATTTGGGCAAGCCAGCCTTGATCGCCGCCTGACGGGCAGGGGCTTGGCCCAAGCCTGCGGGTAGGACGCAACCCATGTAGATACGCTCAATATCTGCGCCATCGACCCCTGCGCGTTCCACCGCCGCCTTCACCGCCGTCGCGCCAAGGTCGGTTGCCGAAACGTCAGCCAATGCCCCCTGCATCGCGCCCATTGGCGTGCGGGCATAAGACAGGATTACAACGGGATCGGCGCGGCGCATGAGAGTTTCCTTTGGTTTCGATTTTGACGTCTTATAGGCCGCCGGGCCATCAAAAACAAATGTGAATCACCCCTATTGCCGCTTTAGAACAGCGCCTTCAAATCGCGTTTCAGGATCTTGCCATTGGCGTTGCGCGGCAACGTATCCTGCGTGAAGATGATCTTTACCGGCACCTTGAACTTCGCCAGACGTTCGCTGACATATTCACGAAGCTCCTCCTCAGTGGCCGTCATGCCAGGTGCCAAATGCACGACGGCTGCGGGTTCTTCGCCCAGGGTCTGGTGCGGTATGCCCACCAAGGCAGCATCGGTAACGGCAGGATGTTCGTAGAGGATGTTTTCGACTTCGGACGAATAGATATTCTCGCCGCCGCGAATGATCATGTCCTTGGCGCGGTCAACGATGAAGCAGAAACCTTCTTCATCTACGCGCGCAAGGTCGCCTGTTCTTACCCAGCCATCGACAAAGGTTTCGGCGGTGGCGTCGGGGCGGTTCCAATATCCTTTAACGATTTGCGGGCCGCGTGCCCATAATTCGCCAACCGCACCAACGGGCAATTCCGTCATGCCGTCCTCGGACATGATTTTCAGGTCGGATACAGCAACCGCCGGGCCGCAGCTATCCGGGCGGTTGAGATAATCTTCGGCTACATGTGAAGTTACCGTCGCCATGGTTTCGGTCATGCCCCAGCCATTGCCGGGGAACGCGCCGAAGATTTCGTAAATCTTGCTCACCAATTCCGGCGCAGATGGCGCGCCGCCATAGCTGATCGCGTCGATGGAGCTGAGATCATATTTTTCGCGGTCGGGATGCTCGATTAACTGCCACGCGATGAAGGGCACGCCGCCCGTGGCATTGATCTTCTCGCGCTCGATAACCTCGAACGCCTTCACGGTATCCCATTTGTGCAACAATATGATTTTGTGGCCCGCCTGAATGGTGGGGATCATCGATGCAGAACAGGCGGTGACGTGGAACATCGGGATCACAAGCAACGAAGCCCGAATGCTTGGGTCAGGCAGAGCATCGCCACGACGCAATATGGTCGCCGCGCCGGAATAAGCGCTGGAAAGGCCATTGGTGAGCAAATTGCGGTGGGACCCCAGCGCCCCTTTGGGTTTGCCGGTTGTGCCGCTGGTGTAGAAAATCGTGACGGCATCATCCGGCGCGATTGCTACATCGGGCAGCGCTAGGTCGGGCAAATCAGAATAACCTTTTGGTCCGCCAATCACATTTTCGAGCGGAATAGCAGGCTCTGCCATCGCGGCCCCACCGCCACGCGCAACCATCACATGCTTTAGCGCGGGCATTTCGGATGTGTGCGGCGCAATGCGGTCCCAGCGTTCAGCATCGCAGATTAAAACCGCAGCGCCCGAATCGGCCATGCCAAAGGACAGTTCTTCGCCCGTCCACCATGCGTTCAACGGCACAACAATCGCGCCAGTCACGGCGGCGGCGAAAAAGGCAACAGGCCATTCGGGCAGGTTGCGCATGGCAAGGCCTACGCGGTCACCCTTTTTAACGCCGCATTCTTGTAAAGCCTGCGCCAATGACGCGACGGCGCGGTGCCATGCGTCATATGTGACGCGCTCATCTTCATACACCACAAATTCGCGGTCACCGAATGATGCCTTGGCATGTCCGGCAAGCACGGCCAGATTGGGCACAGCATTTTTCCAGACGCGCGTTGGCACGCCTTCAATCACAGCAGTTTCCATTTCAAATGGCATACCCGGTGCGCACAAGGCGGCCTTTACCTGATCACGGGTCATCACGGGCCAACCCGCAGGTGGCGTCCATTTTTTGCCTGCCTCGATCATATTCTCTCCCTTCAAATCGCCACGCTTTGCGCATGTTCGCAATGTCGATACGCCAAAATGGTTTCAATGTGCAACGCTTCGCGCTAGCAATTCATCAACTGGTTAAAGGGAGAGAGAAATTGACCGCAAATATGCAGACTGTGCTCGAAAAACAGCGCGCCGCGTTTACCGTCGCCATGCCGGAACCGATGTCGGTGCGCCGCGACCGTATTGACCGCGCGATTGCGTTGCTGATCGACCATGCCGAAGATTTTGCAAAGGCCGTTTCGGCGGATTTCGGCCATCGCAGCCGCGAACAGACGCTGTTGACCGATATCATGCCTTCGGTCAGCGCGATGAAGCACGCCAAGAAGCATTTTGAAAGCTGGGCCAAGGGCGAGAAGCGCAAGCCTACCTTTCCGTTGGGGCTGATCGGTGCCAAGGCCGAGGTCGTGTTCCAGCCCAAGGGTGTGGTCGGCGTCGTCGCGCCGTGGAACTTCCCCGTTGGTATGGTGATGGTGCCCATGGCGGGTATTCTCGCCGCCGGTAACCGCGCCATGATCAAGCCATCCGAATTTACAGAGCGGGTATCGGCCTTGTTTGAAGAACTTGTGCCCAAATATTTCGCTCAAGAGGAAATGGCGGTTTTCACCGGCGACGCTGAAGTCGGTATGGCCTTTTCGAAACTGGCCTTTGATCATATGATCTTCACGGGCGCGACGAGTGTTGGCAAACATATCATGCGCGCTGCCGCCGACAATCTGGTGCCGGTCACGTTGGAACTTGGCGGCAAGTCGCCGACCATCATTGGCCGCAGCGCGGATAAGAAAAAAGCGGGCGAGCGGATCGCGTTGGGCAAGATGATGAACGCAGGCCAAATCTGCCTCGCGCCCGATTATCTGTTGGTGCCAAGCGATCAGGAGCATGATGTGATTGAGGCTGTGAAGGCTGGCGTCACGGCGCAATATCCAAAATTGCTGCACAATGATGATTATACGTCGGTCGTGAATGGCCGTAATTATGAACGGCTGCAGGGCTATCTCGACGATGCGCGGGAAAAGGGTGCGGAGCTTATCGAGATTAACCCAGCGAATGAGGAATTTGCCACATCGAACGGCAACAAAATGCCGTTGACCATCGTGCGCAATGTCACCGACGATATGAAGGTGATGCAGGAGGAAATCTTTGGCCCCATCCTGCCCGTGATGACCTATTCATCGATGGAAGAAGCCATTGATTATGTGAACGCGCATGACCGGCCACTGGGCCTTTATTATTTCGGATCGGACAAGGCCGAGGAAGAACGCGTGCTGACGCGCACCATTTCGGGGGGCGTTACCATCAACGATGTGGTCTTCCACAATGCGATGGAAGACCTGCCCTTTGGCGGAGTCGGGCCATCGGGCATGGGCAATTATCACGGTGCCGACGGGTTCAAGACGTTCAGCCACATGCGTGCGGTCTATCGTCAGACGGGCATCGATGTTGCCGGCATCGGCGGGTTCAAGGCCCCTTATGGCAAGGCAACGCTCAAGACATTGGCAAAAGAGCTGAAGAAATAAGGGAACTGAAGAGATAAGGATGCACTTGCATCATAATGGAGGCTCGGTTAGAGGAGCCTCCGCTTGATCGGGTTCGCCCGGTAAAGATGTGCCCCAGTGGTGGAATGGTAGACGCGCTGGATTCAAAATCCTGTTCCGAAAGGAGTGCCCGTTCGAGTCGGGCCTGGGGCACCATTTCGGACTCTTCGGAGTCCTCAAGACCTAACCCGTTGAAAATCCTGAAAGGAATCGCCGCTTCGGCGGTTCTATATCCCTCATTTCGCTTATAGCGAATGCGACCCTCAAAAGTGAGTTTCAAAGCGGCTCGCTTGTCCACCAGATCACCAAAAACCCACATTTTACTGGGGTTTTCGAGGAATTCCATGGCGGTTCTATAAGTTGTGTCGAAGTCTGCGAGCGGACGACCGCAATCTGCGATTTTTTCCTTCGCTTCGACCTTGGCAGCTTCGAGTGAGCGCAGGCGGTTTTCATATGCGCCAATCAGCGCATCCGAGTCTGCATTCACGATGCGATCTACGAGTTGCTCAATCTGCTTTTCAAGGCGCGTCACTTCGGCAGCGAGGTGCGCGCGATTGCCTTGTGCGCTGGCCACGCGCGCATTCCAGAGATCGCGGAACATCTCTGTTGCGAGTTCATAGAGTTCGCGTGACGGGCTGAGCGCCGCGAGCACTTCCTTGAATTCGTCCTCAAGCGCATCGCGCTTGATCGACTTGCCGTAGGAGCAGCAGTCTTTTGTCTGGCAGAGATAATAAGGGTAACGCGCATTGCGTCCCTTCGTCCAACACGCCGTGAGCGGTTGGCCGCAATCATCACACTCGACAAATCCGCGCAGCGGAAAATCGGCATTGATGTCTTTGCGCGCAGGCAGTTTGGCATTGCCCTTCAAACGATCCTGCACGGCATTGAATGTCACGAGACTGACAATCGGCTCATGCTTCGCCGCCAGCATGTGAATGTTCCACTTGGGATAGTTCAGATAGCCCGCGTAGTGAACGCGTTCGAGCAGTTCGAGCTGGACTTGTAACGGTCGTCTAATCGCATATTCGTCAAGGGGGATTTTTGACATATTTCTTGGGGCTACGATTGATTGATCGCAGTGATGTTCGTTTTGGTTTGCTAGTTCAGCTTTGGTTGCGTCGTTGATAGTCGTTTGTCGGGAACATGGTCGTCTACGCGGTCGAGACTTGCGCGCCGCATGATAGGTTTCGTAAGGAAGGATCTTGCCAATGTTTAGTTCGCATTTTGCCGATAAGGCACTTGCAGCCGTTACAACGCAATGATCCAGCCCGCGCCCCGACAGGGACGGCTCGACGCGCCCAAAGCATGAACGCAAACGAGAAAGAGGTTTTCAACTCAGTCTATTGGCCTTTCTATTCTGCCTTGCGCGTCAGGCTGTGGCACCAGCTGAACGATTGAACAGTTCGCCGGTTTTGAGCATCGTATGCATGATGACCGCGAGTTTGCGCGCAACTGCAATGGCTGCTCGCTTGAACCCGGCCTTTTCCCTGAGCTTCAAGCCCCAGACACGCAGAGCACTGTCCGCTGTCGTCCGCGTCAGGATCACCATAGCGGCTTCGTACAGCAATGCGCGAAGGTGATTGTCGCCGCGCTTCGAGATGCGTCCGGCATAATCGACCTCACCTGACTGGTAACGCTTGGTGGTCAAGCCGATCCAGGCACCGACAGAGCGCGACTTGGCAAAGTTGGCGGGATCCTCGATCGCTGCAATAAAGGACGACGCTGTTACCACGCCAATACCCGGGATCGTCATGAGCAACTGGCACTGCTCGTCCGCACGCGCTGTGGCGATGAGCTGCTTGCTCAGCTGCGCGACACGCGCACGCACCGCCAGCCACGCTTCGAGCAACGGCAAAACGATCCGCTCAAGCCCGGCGTTCGTTGCCAGCAAAGTGCGGATGTGGCCCTCCAATATGTTCCCTGCACTTTTGGGAACAATCAGCCCGAACGTTTTCATGACACCGCGTATCTGGTTCGATATCTGAACCGTCATTTTCAACATCTGATGGCGGGCGGCGACCAATGTGCGAACGAGCATGCTATCAAAGCTCTTCACTCGAACCTCGCGGTAAAAGCCAACCTCGGCAAGGTGGGCCAGCCCATCTGCGTCGTTCACGTCGGTCTTGTTCGGTGCCATGTCGAGTGCTGCTTTGGCATGACGTGCATCGATACAAATCGCTGGCACGCCCTGCGCCGTCAGCGCATGAAAGAACCACACCGACAGCGGGCCTGTTTCAAAAACGACGCGTCGCACACTCGGCGCATGTGTGCGGATCACTTTGGCTATAACTGTGGGATCAGACGCGCATTTGCCGCGCCATATCCGTTTGCCGCCTTCGCGAACCGAGATGAAAGTGTCTTTCAAAGATACGTCTAAACCGATATATTGATCCATGATTGTCCTCCGTCAGGTGCTTGGGCCCAGTCACAATCGTGAGCCCGTATTTTTATCCTATCGGGGACAACCAGCATTCAATCACAGCATCGTCCAGCTAATCACAGCCCCGCGATTACCCTATGTTTCGTGCCGGTCACTTATGTCATTATGCCACCTTTGCTTCGAACGCCAGCGGGCTGATGCCACCCAGATACGAGTGGCGGCGACGGGTGTTGTAGAACCCGTTGATGTATTGGAAGACTGCTGCCTCTGCCTGCCTTCGTGTTGACCATTTCTGACGCCAGATCAGCTCCGCCTTCAGCGATTTGAAGAACGTCTCAACGGATGCATTGTCGTAACAATTACCTTTGCCGCTCATCGATGGCCGCAGGCCGTAGGCCTGCAATTTCTTTTGATAATCATACGCACAGTATTGGCTGCCGCGATCAGAATGGAAGATGCAGCCTTCGGCGGGTTGCCGCAGGTTTACCGCCATATCCAGCGCCCTGATTGCCAGATCCTTGTTGGCTACGCCGCCCTTCGGGTCATTCTGTCGCTGACCGCCCAGCCAACGACACGGCGGCTGTGTAGATCAAGAACAACAGCGAGGTAGAGCCAACCCTCGGCAGTCCATATGTAGGTAATGTCGCCTGCCCATTTTTGGTTAGGAGCAGCGGCAACAAAATCGCCGTCCAGCCAGTTCGCAGCGATGCCAAGACGATGATTACTGTTGGTGGTGACCTTATGCTTGCGGGTGCGAACCGGGCTTGGCTTTATGATCCCCCGGATCATAAGTTACCTGCGCTCCCGTTGATCCGCATTAAACGGCCAACACGGCGCTCGCCTACAACGAGCCCTACCTCGTTACCGCCCTACGGGCGTTGCCTTCGGCCCAACTCCATAGTCATGCGAGGACGGCCATAGCTGCCGAGACTGAGGCCATATTGTTCACGGATGTGGGCCAGCACTTTCATGTCACCGCGTGACCGTCGGCTTGTCGGCCGTGCGTGCCAGGACCGGTAACCGCGCGTCGATACCTGCATCACGCGGCAAAGCATCTCCACTGGCCAGACATGCCGCCACTTGTGCACGAATGCGAACCTCACTTGCCGAGGCTCGCGAAGAACTGGGTAGCCTTTTTTAGTATCTCCCTCTCCTCCTTGAGGATACGGTTCTCTAAGCGCAGGCGTTCATTCTCGCGGGCTAAATCCGCTTGCGGCGCTGATACCAGATCGGTTGGCCGATACTGCGATATCCACTTGCCCAGCGTCGACAATCCAACGCCCAGGTCAGCAGCAACACGCCGCCGTGACAATCCGCTGGTCAAAGCAATCCGGACGGCCTCTTGTTTGAAATCTTCTGTATGCTTCATCATCTCTTCGGTCTCCTTGTATGAGTGTTTAACTCTCAAGTGACCGGCACGAAACATAGGGTAATCGCGGGGCTGTGATTAGCTGGACGATGCTGTGATTGAATGCTGGTTGTCCCCGATAGGATAAAAATACGGGCTCACGATTGTGACTGGGCCCAAGCACCTGACGGAGGACAATCATGGATCAATATATCGGTTTAGACGTATCTTTGAAAGACACTTTCATCTCGGTTCGCGAAGGCGGCAAACGGATATGGCGCGGCAAATGCGCGTCTGATCCCACAGTTATAGCCAAAGTGATCCGCACACATGCGCCGAGTGTGCGACGCGTCGTTTTTGAAACAGGCCCGCTGTCGGTGTGGTTCTTTCATGCGCTGACGGCGCAGGGCGTGCCAGCGATTTGTATCGATGCACGTCATGCCAAAGCAGCACTCGACATGGCACCGAACAAGACCGACGTGAACGACGCAGATGGGCTGGCCCACCTTGCCGAGGTTGGCTTTTACCGCGAGGTTCGAGTGAAGAGCTTTGATAGCATGCTCGTTCGCACATTGGTCGCCGCCCGCCATCAGATGTTGAAAATGACGGTTCAGATATCGAACCAGATACGCGGTGTCATGAAAACGTTCGGGCTGATTGTTCCCAAAAGTGCAGGGAACATATTGGAGGGCCACATCCGCACTTTGCTGGCAACGAACGCCGGGCTTGAGCGGATCGTTTTGCCGTTGCTCGAAGCGTGGCTGGCGGTGCGTGCGCGTGTCGCGCAGCTGAGCAAGCAGCTCATCGCCACAGCGCGTGCGGACGAGCAGTGCCAGTTGCTCATGACGATCCCGGGTATTGGCGTGGTAACAGCGTCGTCCTTTATTGCAGCGATCGAGGATCCCGCCAACTTTGCCAAGTCGCGCTCTGTCGGTGCCTGGATCGGCTTGACCACCAAGCGTTACCAGTCAGGTGAGGTCGATTATGCCGGACGCATCTCGAAGCGCGGCGACAATCACCTTCGCGCATTGCTGTACGAAGCCGCTATGGTGATCCTGACGCGGACGACAGCGGACAGTGCTCTGCGTGTCTGGGGCTTGAAGCTCAGGGAAAAGGCCGGGTTCAAGCGAGCAGCCATTGCAGTTGCGCGCAAACTCGCGGTCATCATGCATACGATGCTCAAAACCGGCGAACTGTTCAATCGTTCAGCTGGTGCCACAGCCTGACGCGCAAGGCAGAATAGAAAGGCCAATAGACTGAGTTGAA
The DNA here is from genome assembly GCF_050921905.1 of Sphingorhabdus sp. Taxonomy (NCBI): domain Bacteria; kingdom Pseudomonadati; phylum Pseudomonadota; class Alphaproteobacteria; order Sphingomonadales; family Sphingorhabdaceae; genus Sphingorhabdus; species Sphingorhabdus sp. The sequence continues at coordinate 2,411,585 of NZ_CP050888.1, forward strand.
AACCTCTTTCTCGTTTGCGTTCATGCTTTGGGCGCGTCGAGCCGTCCCTGTCGGGGCGCGGGCTGGATCATTGCGTTGTAACGGCTGCAAGTGCCTTATCGGCAAAATGCGAACTAAACATTGGCAAGATCCTTCCTTACGAAACCTATCATGCGGCGCGCAAGTCTCGACCGCGTAGACGACCATGTTCCCGACAAACGACTATCAACGACGCAACCAAAGCTGAACTAGCAAACCAAAACGAACATCACTGCGATCAATCAATCGTAGCCCCAAGAAATATGTCAAAAATCCCCCTTGACGAATATGCGATTAGACGACCGTTACAAGTCCAAACCGCATCAGCCACATACGATGGACACATCCGCCCCCGCGTCTTGTGTCGAAGCGCCGCAACAAACGGCTCTAGCCAAGCCTCAAGATCATCCCGCCAATCACCAACCATCGCCAGCCTCCATAAGCTGGCCCCCTATGAATCACCGATCGGACAAAAAGGGAATCCCCCAAATTACAAATCTGCCAAAGTAGTGCTAGGTCGAATGCGGAAGGGCTGCTTTGGGTGGCCACCAACTTACATGCGGCCTTAAGTCATCGGCACGGGAGGCCAATTGGCATTGGGTGGCTCAGCCTTGATCACCCAGTAAACGTAACATGTGAGCGGTGTGATTATATGGTTCAAGTAATCTGCGTTGGCTGAAACCCGTTCGGTACACTGATCGCCAAAGTCTAGCGAAGACGCAGTTAGGGGCTATCACCCGTTTCAAAGTTGTCGGGCAAACCCTCAAATGCGAAGGGGTTGAGAAATTGCCGACGCCATAAGAAGGCGCGTTCGGCCTCGCCGAGTTGCGCTTCGTCGCAGACCGCTGTCCATTGGGCTTTGATGCGCGTGATCTGTTGCACGATTAAGGCGCGCGCGCGCGCATCACTAAGCAGAAATACCGGCGCGGCTTCTAGGCATAGCGACAATTGGCTCATACGACGGTTGCCGAGGATAAACATAGCTTGCGTCGCCTCTCCGCCCGTCCGGCCCTGCGGGCATAGATCATAGGCGGGAGTTAGCCGAAGCGATTTTCCATCCCAAAATGCAGCATGGTTGCGAGCATGATCATCGGTATTGCCGCACAATATATTGAATATGATGCGCGCAAACAGTTCGGTTAGTGTTTCCACAGGATCATCGAAGCGGTGACGGATGATGGTCGCCAGTTCCTCATAACTTGCGTAGCGCGCTTCCGTTTCATCAAGGTCGAACATCGTCAATGCCGAGACAATGCCCCGACGCAACCAGCTTCCGTCGCTAGAAACGCGGTCGAAACGTTCGATCAGCAATACGTCTTTGCCGAGCGCATTAGCGAGCTTGACCGGTGCAACGGCAAGGCCGACGCGCTCTGCAAGACGCATGGCTACAAATTCGGCCTTCACCACATTGTAAAGGTCGGTCGTCGCCGAGAATTTAGCAATGTATTTCTTGTCGCCGTCGTCGATGAGCGCTTTGGGACGGGCGCCCCCAAGTGACGAGCCATGCTGCAATGCCTGGTCGAGTTCGGGCGTAAGGTGCACGCCTTTCTCGACTCGCTCAGCAGACTCCATAAGTTCGGCAAGTGTGGCGTTCTTGTGCTGGCGCGGCACATAGTCGGTCGGCGAGCGCTGGAAGTCGAGCATACCGATGCGGTCGGAGCCGGATTCCAGCAAGTAGGTTAACTCGTCCAGATCGATTTGCGCTGCTTCGTCACCCTTCAGGCCTGTCACGCGGTTGATGATGACGCGCCGCCCCCATGCGTCGGGCGAGCCGTCGCGGATGCTGCTGGGTAGCAGCATCTTGTTGTGAGTTTCGATGGCGCCGGCGCGCAGCGGTAATTCGGGGTCATAAATGGCGATCGCGTCGGCGCGTGCTAGATAACTTTGGCCATAATTAAAGGTCAGCCGCCCATTGCGCGCGCGCGCTAACCGTCCGGCGACAACGGGCTGGGTTGCGTTGGGAAGCCAAATCCACACGAACGCCTCTTCGATACGATTTTCAGAAGTCATCTTTCACCTCGTTGCGCGCTTTATGGATGGCTTTTGGAAGCAGGCGAAGTTTGTCCTCTTGTTCGACGAGAAGCGTGGTGAGGCCGTTTCGGTCGCTTTCAAAGAGCGGGGCGCCAACGATGGTGGCGGCCTCGAATACCAAGCCGATGCCGCAGCGCGGATCGCCCTGCTCGATACGACGCATCATGTCGCGCGACACGCCGGCGCGCGTGGCCAATTCTTCCATGCTAAGTCTACGTTCGATCCGGTGGATGCGAATGAGCTGGCCAAGTACAGCAACGGCTTCCCTGCCGTAGCGGGAATAGGAACGGGGAACGGATTTACTGCGCTCGATAGTCATAAGGATGCCTTTCTTTATCCTTGCGATCCATACCTCAACATGAAGGTGGCGTCAAGAAAACGGCTTACATATAAGTCATATAGCTATTTACGACTTATACGTAAGTCTTTGCAGATGGATGTTGCTATGACGACACTCCGTCCGGAGTGCTTGTCGTCAACGGCCTCCTCGTTCGATACGGCCTTTGCGAGGTTTAACCAACGCGGTTCTGCGCTCGCTAAGGCGCCCGAGTTGCAGCTCTCCTTAGTCGCATTCCGGCGGGCTTCTCATTTCGCTAACTTTTCGGACGTTCGTTAAGCGTTTTGCATTTCGCAAAACTTGCCGTTCGTTCAACTCACATTTGGTTGCTGCCTAAGACTGCTTTCGTGGATGTTATCAGGCGGAGCTAATCGCTGCTTTGTTGTGGGAAGCGGACATGCAGATGAGCTTCGTTTTCCGGCTTATTCTGGGCCGAGAGCAGACTGCCTGCTTCTGTGGGTGGATTGATGAATAGCTGCAGCTTACGTCGGTTAGAACGCTTGGCTGTTCCCGACCCCATTTCTGCCATCACCCCAAAACGAATACTGGGATCACCGCTGCGGCAGCTTTCGTGGGACCGTAACCACCCTCGGAATGACGGAAATTAGCTTGGAAGCTATCCCGTATTGCGTGTCGGATGTGCTTGGACGCCTAGCTCGACTGGACAAGATGACTGCGCCAGCGGCAATTCCGAGGCGCGGCATCTGCCAAGCTCGGGCATCATCCTCTACGTTCCGCAGGCTGAGTGGGAACCGGGATTAGAGCATCGCGACCAGGCAAGTGATTTCAGGCGAGGAGTTGAACTAGATGAAAGGGCTGGTAAGTTTTCTGGGACGGGACATGATCCAGACTTAGCTCGTTGCGCGCTTTCGTCCAAACAGTGCGTTTGCCATGACAAGAACTGCCTAAATGATGTTGACGGCGCTCTCAATTTAGCCAATAGAGAAACGATTTTCTGAATATGAAAACTTAGGATGTTCATGATGACCGATGACGCAAGAGTTGCACTTGGTACCCTGAAAATTCCCCGACCGTACCTGCTGTTTCTCGGCGATATGGTCGATCCCCTCGATCAGAAAACCGCTGCAGGCATCCACGAATGGCGGCCGGAGTGGTGCGCGGGGCAATTTCGGTTAACCCCAGAGGCAAACAGCCTCGGTTTGATTGATATGAATCCGGAGCAGGCTGTTAGAGCTGGGGCGCGAACAATGGTCATCGGGACGGCAACCTTTGGGGGACGCCTCCCGGATGCTTGGGAGGATATAATTATTTCGGCGATGCAGGCCGGGCTAGACATTGCTTCCGGCCTCCACGACCGGCTTTCGATGCGCCCTCGATTGGCTGAAGCGGCTAAACAATTAGGGCGCAATTTATTTGACGTACGCGGACTCCCGCGGGAATTTAACCCGCCAGTTGGCAGCGGCCGATCTCGAACCGGCAACCGTTTGTTGACCGTTGGGACCGACTGTGCCGTTGGTAAGAAGTTTACCGCACTATCAATTGAGCGTGACATGCGCGCACAAGAGATTAGTTCCACCTTCCGGGCAACCGGGCAAACGGGACTTCTGATTAGCGGCGGCGGGGTCGCTATAGACTCAGTGGTGTCAGATTTTCTTGCCGGGGTTGTGGAAATGCTCTCGCCGGATAACTTGCCTGATCACTGGGATGTGATTGAAGGACAAGGATCACTCTTTCACCCGGCATACGCCGCAGTGAGCTTAGGGCTCTTGCACGGCAGCCAACCAGATGCGTTTGTGGTTTGCCACGAGGCTGGCCGCCAAGAGATTTTAGGGTACCCTGATTTTGCCATTCCTCGACTTGAAGAATGTATTGAACTTACCATTGCTTTGGGCCGTAGAGTGAACCCCGCGATCCGCTGTGTGGGGATTAGCCTAAACACTGCTTCTTTGTCTGAACGCGCTCGTGTAGACGCATTGTCAGAGGTGGAACGCCAGATCGGTCTCCCGTGCATCGATCCGGCGATCACCGGTACAAGTCCGATCATCAATAACTTGGGACTATGAATGTAGGCATTGTCGCATGAGCGAACATGGGCTAGACATTTCATTTATGGAAAAAGCTATGACCACCGCTTCGGCAATACATAATTCAAAAGATCCCGGCCGGGTGCTCCGCTCGCTTCGCGCAGAACGCGGTTGGACGCTGGCAGAACTTAGCAGCCGCACGGGTCTGCCAGTCTCGACACTTTCCAAGGTCGAGAACAACAAGATGGCTCTTACTTACGATAAGATGGTCAGAATCGCCACAGGCCTCAACATCGACATCGGCGTCCTTTTTGCTAGCCCCCAAAGTGACCTTGAGGCAACACCAATGCCGCTTTCGGGGCGGCGCAGCATCACGAGATCTAATGAAGGGCGCGAAATCGAAACCCCGGTGGCGCGCCAGACTTATGCTGCTGCGGACCTGCTCGATAAACAACTGGTTCCGTTGCTGATGGAGGTGCGGGCTCGCAGTCTTGAGGAATGGGGCCCGTTGCTTCGTCACCCTGGCGAGGAATTCGTATTGGTGCTTGAAGGAACACTTGAGCTTCACACTGAGTTTTATGCTGCTGTCCAACTGCGCCAAGGCGACTCCATCTATTTCGACAGCGCAATGGCTCATGGGTACGTAGCTGCAAGCGAAGATCGATGCCGCATACTTTCGGTAAATGCCACAGCCGATTGGGGAAAGCGCCAAGTCGACGCCCGTCTCGGTCCCCAAGCGAACACTATCCTGCCGTTTACTCGCGGCAACTGATGCAGAGCATTCCACAATGGACTTAGCTTTTCGTGATCGCACATCCCAAAGCCTGGAAACGTCGACGAAGCCTCATACCTTGCAGCTTCCAGCGGGCTGAGCGCCTCCGCGATGGGCCTACAGGTTCGTTGGAAGGGCAAGGTGAGGGGTGCAACTCCGTATCAGTCCAGTGCTGCGACGCAGTCTATTTCTATCTGTATGCCAGCCAGCAGGTTGCAAATGATGGTTGTACGAGCTGGGCGAGCCTCGCCAACGACCGACGCATAAATAGCATTAAACTCAGCGAAGCGCTCTGCTTCGGTTAAGTACACCTGAACACGCGCCACCTTGGACCAATCTGCTCCCGCAGCGCGCAACACCCGCTCGACATTTTCGAGCGTTCTGCGAGCTTCAAACTCAAATGATCCGAGTTCAATCTTGCCACTCGCAGGGTCCTGCGGTCCCTGCCCGGACACAAACAGCAACTTACCGCTTGCAATGACACCGTGTGCAAAAGGCCCGATCACGGGCGGAGAGTCATGCGGAAACAAAGGCTCAATCATATACACCTCATTTATCAAAATCTGATAATTTTTTCTATTGACGAAAAACAATGAGCGTGGCTACCCCTATTTTCAAATATGGAGTAATGAAAATGTCTCAACACCTAGACGCCGATTCGGCTGCGTTTGCCGCAATGGATCGGCAATCAGTGCTGCATCCCTTTGTTCGCCTGGACGAATATGCGCGCGGCATGTCACCCGATCCCCTGGTGGTTGACCGCGCCGACGGACTGTGGGTTTATGACGCGAAGGGGCGTAAGATACTGGACGCTTTTTCCGCTCTCTATTGTGTCAACGTAGGCTACGGCCGACAGCGCATAGTGGATGCTATGGCAGAGCAGGGTGCGCGCCTACCATACTATCATGTTTTTGCCGGGGCCACCCACTCGCCTGCCGCTCAATTGGCGGAAAAGCTTATTGAACTGACAGGCGGACGCATGAGCAAGGTATTCTTTGGCTCTTCAGGCTCCGACGCGAACGAAACGCAGATCAAGCTCGCTTGGTATGTCAACAACGTAGCGGGCAGGCCGCAGAAGAAGAAGATCATTTCCCGGGAACGCGGCTATCATGGCGGGACAATCATGACCTCCAGCCTTACCGGACTGCCAGCATACCATCAGGGCTTTGACCTAATCAAGGACGTCGTCCGCCGCACCGTCGCGCCAGATATGTTCTGGTCGGGTTTTGACGATCCCGCAGCTTTCGTCCGGCATTGCGTTGCAGATCTGGAAGCCATCATCGCTCGCGAAGGGGCAGACACTATTGCAGCCTTCATTGCTGAGCCGATGATCGGGGCGGGCGGGATGGTGCCGCCGCCACCGGGCTATTGGCAAGCCATTCAGCAGGTTCTGCGCCGCCATGATATTCTGCTGATCCTTGATGAGGTGGTCACTGCCTTTGGTCGTTTGGGGGAGTGGTTTGGAGGAGACCTTTGGGGCATCGAACCTGATCTTGTCACCTTGGCAAAAGGCTTGACTAGCGGCTACGCTCCCCTTTCTGCTGTCTTGATTGGGCCGAGGGTCTGGGAAGCATTGGAAGCTGGAGGACCGAAGCTCGGCGCATTCGGCCATGGCTATACTTATACAGCTCACCCGACCTGTGCAGCCGCAGGCCTCGCCAACATCGCAATCATCGAAGAAGAAGATTTGCTCGCCAATGCACGTGATGTAGCACCCTATCTACAGGCTGGGCTTGTAGATCGCCTGGCTGGGCACCCGCTCGTTGGCGAGATCCGGGCCCAGGGCTTGGCTCTAGCTGTCGAATTCACTGCTGAAGGATCGCCACGTCGTCACCTAGCAAAAGACCTGAAGTTTGCTGGTCGGGTCTTTGCACGTGCCGTCGAGAACGGACTTTTCGCCCGCACCATGCCGCATGGCGACATCATCGGACTTGCACCGGCAATCAGTCTTACCCGAGGAGAGGCTGATCTTATTGTTGAGCGCTTGGGCAAGGCCATTGACGAGGCAGCGGCCACGCTCAGTCCGTCTGAGCGAAGAGCTGCCTGATGCCGAAGCTCCGTTTTCGCATGATCGATGTGTTCACCGAGGTGCGTTTCGGTGGGAACCCACTGGGCGTATTCTTCGACGCAGATGAGATAGATGCGGCGATAATGCAGACAATGGCCCGCGAGCTCAACATGAGCGAGATCGTCTTTCTGAGCCGTCCAACAGATCCGGCTAACACGGCCCGAGTTCGCATCTTTACGCCCGAGCTCGAAATTGCATTCGCCGGCCATCCTAACGTTGGCGTCGGCTGGGCTTTGGCGGAGGATGGGCTGACGGGGCCATTTCGGCTTGAACAGCCCGCTGGCATCGTAACCGTTGAAGTTGACGATAACCCCACGGTACGTCGCTGCCGCATCGCGGCGCCTAAAACGCTACAATTGGGTGAGGCACCAGACCGTACTTTGGTCGCTCCTTGCGCATCGTTACAGTCGGACGAAATCGGCATGCCGAGGCTGGCGTCTGTCGGTCTTGCCACCCTGTGCGTCGAAGTATCCCCCGAGGCACTAGACCGAGCCTCGTGCGATCCTGCGGCATTCGCGCGCTTGGCGATGCAACGCCCAGACCTTGCTGATATCTGCCTGCTCATGCTGTACACTCGAGATCAGCATCGTATAGATGCTCGCATGTTTGCTCCACTTTCTGGCACTATAGAGGATCCTGCCACGGGCAGCGCAGCTGCTGCTTTAGCCGCCTTGTTGCTTGCAGAGTCGAAAGATGATCAGCTGACTTTGGAAATAACCCAAGGCGTAAAAATGGGACGCCCCAGCGAAATGCAAGTCGAAGCGAGACGAACGCCTGATGGCATTCGTGCGTGGGTTGGCGGCGCTTGTGTCCCGGTCCTTTCGGGCGAAGCTTTACTGTGACGTGTGATCCTCTACCGCTCGGATATGTCGACGACTGGTCTGTACGGCCCGGAGACAAAATTGCGATCCGCGCGGAAGGAACAGGAAAGTCGAAGATCGACTTGGTAAGGCTGCACGGTCTTTCCGGCCACCCGTTACCCTTGAACTACCGCAGTGAGCGTATCGGGCCATCCATTGAGACTATTCTTCAGCCCAAACAAATAGACACGGGCTCACGAGCTGAGACAAATCAAGGGCCCAGCGCAGCCCTGCGGGACGTGTGGGAATGGTCAGTTACAATCCAACCGACCCTAGTCGATAAAGGAGGCGTCATCAAATGGGGTGACAGATTCGAGTTGGAGCTGAAAGACGGTTTTTTGAAGCTAAGCTTCGGCCTTGCGGTCCTGTCCCTTCCGGTCAAGGCCGGTTCATGGATAGACGTCAAATGCACCTACAGTGGACCTTTACTCCAATTGGAATTGCATCCTGTTGGGATCGATGCGAGGTGGCAGCAGGAGCGAAAGACGGAATTACGCGTTGCCGCCATGGATATATCCGGCGACCTCGTTATCGGCTCTGGTTTTTCTGGCAAAATCGAGGCTCCTTGCTTCCGTCGTAATGGCGCGCTTTCTGCTCGTTGGGACTTTTCAAAGGCAATGCAGCAGCAGGAAGTGCCAGGTGAAGGGCCACATGCCTCGACTCTTCGGCTGATCAACACACCCAGACGGGCTGTCAAAAGTTCACGCTGGGCCGGACAGTCGTTTGACTGGCGCCAGCGCCCCGACCTTTATGCCGCGATTCATTTCCATGACGACGATCTGTCGGACTGTGAATGGCCCACGACATCCGAGCTTCGTTTGCCACCAGACGCCGCGAGTGGCATTTACGCTGTGCGAATTGAAACTGCTGCTGGCCTGCATCACGTTCCCCTTTTCGCTCGTTCACATCGCAATCCGGCAGTATTGTTCCTCGCTTCGACCTTCTCATATCTCGCCTATGGCAACAGTTTGTGGGCACCGCCCAACGAACAGGAGATTATCGCTTCGTATCCTCGCGAGGCTGAAGCGATGCGTCGTGCTGGCCTGTCCACTTACTGCCGGCATCGCGATGGCTCAGGAATCGGCTTAGTTTCCACCAAACGGCCGATACTCAACGCGACACCCGGTTTGATGGGTGAAGCGATTGGTGGACAAGTCGCCTTCAACGATGATCTCCGGATAATTGAGTGGCTGGATCGGACTGGTGAACATTGGGGCCTAGTCAGCGATCACGACCTCCATCGTGAGGGGGCTGCCGCATTGGGCGGCGCGCGGGTCCTAGTCACTGGATCGCACCCTGAGTATCACAGTCGCGAAACTCTTGACGCGATCGAATCCTTCACACGGCAAGGCGGTCGTTTGATATACATGGGCGGCAACGGTTTCTACTGGCGGGTTTCAACGCTCTCTGACGCTCCGCACGTTATGGAACTTCGACGAGCAGAAAACGGGATCCGGATGTGGATCGAGCCCGAGGGTGAATATCACCACCAGTCAGATGGCGAGATGGGAGGGCTGTGGCGCAGGCTTGGCCGGCCGCCGAACCACTTGGTCGGGGTGGGCTATAGCGCTCAGGCCGACAATGAGCGCTCGAGCCAACCCTACGTTCGAACCAAGGAGGCAGAGAATCCTCGCGCATTATTCCTGTTTGAAGGCGTCACCGCTGATCGGATCGGGGACACCACCTCATTGGGTGCAGCCGGGGGATATGAGATAGACAGAACCGATCAAGGGCTTGGCACACCTGGCCATGCCCTTGTCGTCGCCCGGACAGAAGAATTTGACGCTGATGTCCTGCCGGTCAACGAGGAACGGCTCACCCACACTCGACTTGATGCTGCTGACCCCATTCGCGCAGATCTCACCTTCTTCGAAGGGCCTGCCGGCGGAGCGGTGTTGTCTACGGGCTCGGTTCTTTTCGCAGGCGCGTTGGAAGAACGCGAAGGCGCTGGTCGCATCATGGACAATGCATTGAAGCGCTTTGTAGATCCCGAACCCTTCAGACTGCCGCAGGAGCCAGCATGAAACAAGATTTTGCCGACGTGGTCGCTCTTCGTCGTGATATCCACGCCCATCCAGAATTGGCCTTCGCTGAGGAACGAACAGCTGAGGCTATCATTACCTTCTTGGCGGACTGTGGTATCGACGTGCACCGTGGAATAGGCGGCACCGGTGTAGTCGGGGTCCTGCGGGCAGGCAGTGGGGCCCGTGCAATTGGACTTCGGGCTGACATGGATGCGCTCCCCATTACTGAGTCCAACCATTTCCCTCATGCGAGCCGTCATGATGGGCGAATGCATGCCTGTGGACATGATGGGCATGTTGCCATGCTGCTGGCAGCGGCAAGAACACTTTCTAGGGCAGGTCAGTTCGATGGAACCGTCTATTTCATCTTCCAGCCCGGCGAAGAAAGTGGACACGGCGCACAAGCAATGATCGAAGATGGATTGTTTGAGCGTTTTCCGATGGAGGCGGTCTATGCAGCACATAACTGGCCGGGGCTACCTGTTGGTGTGTTTGCAGTTTCCCCTGGACCTGCTATGGCGGCATGTAATGAAATCACCATAGAAATCAGAGGGAAGGGCGGACACGCAGCGCTCCCTGACCAGGTTGCAGATCCTGTGCTTGCTGCCTCGGCGATTGTCCAAGCTCTACAAAGCATCGTTTCGCGCAATCTACCACCAGCCGAATCTGCAGCGGTGAGCATAACCAAATTGGCAGCGGGTGACAGCCTGCACGTCACGCCCGAGACTGCTACGATCGCAGGTACAGTAAGAACATATTCACCTGCCGTGACTGACGCCATTGAGAAGCACATAGTGCGAATTGCAACGGGTGTTGCCGAAGGCTATGGTTGCACCGCAAGCATTGACTTTGAAAGAAATTGTGCGGCGACCATCAATCACTCAGGTCCAGCCGAAATCGTTGCGACAGCCCTCACTTCTTATTTCGGTTCTGAGAACGTGAAACCCATGTCTCCAGCCATGACGGCTGAGGACTTCGCTTACATGCTCGAGCGAAATCCTGGATGCTATTTTTGGATTGGTAACGGTGAGGGTGACGAACGTGCCGAAGGGCATGGGCTCGGCCCTTGCACACTTCACAACCCGAGTTACGATTTTGACGACCGATTGATACCTATAGGTGCGGCGGCATGGACGGCAATTGTTCAGCGTGCTCTTCCTCCACTGGGACTGTAAAGCCGCGATTAGCCCAAACCAGCGGCATGCCGTGCGGCAAGGTGGCCGAACACCATGGCCGGACCGATAGTTATACCCGCACCTGGGTAGGAACCGCCCATGAAGCTAGCGGCATCGTTGCCGACGGCGTAAAGGCCTCCTATCGGCTTGCCGAGCGTGTCAAGCACGCGGCTGTCCGGATCGGTTCGCAAGCCGGCGAAAGTGCCAATGTCTCCTGGCACTAAGCGGATCGCATAGAAGGGAGGTTTGGTAATCGGAGCGACGCAAGGGTTCGGGGAGACCCCTGCGCTACCGTTAAACCTCTGGTAGACGTTCGATCCCTTGGCGAACTCTGGGTCCTCACCTCGAGCGGCGGCTGGGTTCCAGGCGGTAACTGTCGCTTCCAGAGTTGCTGGATCAATGCCGCATTTGCTCGCAAGTTCCGCAATCGAGTTGGCGCGAACGATATAGCCGGAAGCTACATGCCGTCCTAACCTTCCCGGGAAAGGCGGCGCCATGCCCAGTCCGTAACGTCTGATTGATGCAGCGTCTGTGACAAGGAAGCATTCAATCGAGCCATCGGCGGCCCGGCACGCTTCCGACATAGCCGGGACAAAGTCGTGGTAAGAATTTGCTTCGTTGGTGAAACGCCGGCCTTGTCGATTTACTGCGATGTAACCAGCTTTTCCGCGATCAAAGAAATGCGGAAACGGTGTATTGGTCCCGTCGCCATTTGGTGCGAGCGACACCGGTGTCCAGGCTGCAGCATGCTTAAGATCCTCGATGAAATCTGCTCCATGGGCTTCGGCCAGCAAAACGCCATCGCCGCAGTTTTCGTCGGGCGCAAGCGTGCGGTGGCTCGATGAAGATGCAATGGCATCGCCAATCCGCGCGCGAAGTTCCGGACTTGCAGGAAATCCGCCTGTAGCCAACACGACACCACGCCGAGCTCGAACTTCAACTTCGCCTTTTGCTGTTGAAAGTACGACACCCGTAACTTTGTCGCTGTCGAAAAGAAGTTGCGAGATTGTCGAATTCAGCTCTATTCGTACACCGCGTTCGATCGCTGAAAGTGCCAGCATGGCAATCAGCGCCGCGCCGTTCGATAGACGCGTGCCACGTGGATGAGTTAATCGGTCGAGAGCATATCGCGCGAACAGCTGGCTGACCTTGAAGGTCGAAATGACCGACCGTTGCATCCCATAGAAGTGCACGAGGTCCTCACGGCCTACCATCATGCCGCCGAGAATCGTCGTTGTCGAGAGGGGCGGGCGAAGTTCAGCGAAGTGCTTCCCCAAACGCCGACCATCGAACGGCTTCGGCCCCAGCGAACGGCCGCCTGCCAGTCCACCGGGCAAGTCAGGATGGTAGTCTGGCCACGCAGGCACAAGCGAAAAGGCTACATGGCTGTTTTCTTCGAACCAGTTTAGCACCTCTGCGGCACTGTCGACAAAGACTTCCGCCTTGGGCAGATCGATCCGATTGCCAGCTTCGGCGCGCAGGTAAGTTAGCGCAGCCTCACGACTGTCTTCGATCCCATGTTCACGAGCAGGTTCATTGCAGGGTATCCATGCGATGCCGGCAGAATAGCATGTCGTTCCGCCGAAGACCGAGGCCTTCTCGGCAACTATAACGTCAAGCCCTTCTGCTGCCCCAGTTACCGCTGCGGCCAGCCCGGCAGCTCCTGAGCCTGCCACAAGGAGATCACATTCGAGAATTTGTCTGTTCATATTCATTTTATCATGCCCAAATGTCCGGCAGGCAGTTGATCTGACCGTCGGAGTAAAGCGCTGCCTGCTCACGATCGCGAGCGAACAAGAGAGGGCCATCCAGATCGACAATCGTGCAGAGTTGCCCCACCAGGAAAGCTGGCGCCATAGCGAGGGACGTGCCGCACATATTGCCGACCATGACATCGAACCCCATCTCGCGAGCCGTACGTGCCAGCGACAGGGCAGCGGTCAGACCTCCGGTCTTGTCGAGCTTTACATTGATGACCTGGTAGTAGGGACGCAGGCCTGGTAGGTCGTCCTCAACCTGCACGCTCTCGTCGGCCGCCAGCGGTATGGGGCTGTTCAGACCTTCGAGGACTTCATCCTCGCCGGCACGGACGGGCTGCTCGATCAATGCAACCCGAGCTGTAACCAAGGCTGGGAGCAGCTTTTCAAGCCCCTCGCGGCCCAACGACTGGTTGGCATCGACGCCAAGCCATATATCGGGCCGAAGAGCCCTGATCGACTGCACTCTGGCTGCGTCCTCACTGTCCCCTAAAAGCTTGAGCTTCATCGCCACGGCATCGGGATAGTCTAGGGCCGCCATTGCCATTGCATCAGGAGAATCCGCGCCGATTGAAACGGTCGTCGTCAGCGGTCGAGGCCGGTCAAGTCCCGCAAGAAGCCAGGCCGGTCGGCCCGCAAGCTTGGCCTCCAGCGCCCAAAGTGCGCAGTCAAGTGCATTGCGGGCTCCGCCCGCCGGGGCCAGCTGCGCCAGCTCCTCGCGATTTATTCCTGACAACACGTCATGGCGCAGAGCCTCGATCTCGGTCGCCACGCTTTCTGCAGTTTCCGCGTGGTAGTAGACGCCGCTGGCTTCACCCCTACCTTCGCAATGGCCTTCACGAATTGAGACAGTAACAACCGATTCCTCCGTCGTTACCATCCCTGCAGTTCGGAAGGACCGCCGAAGTGGCCACCGCTCGACCTCGACCCGGAGCTCACGTCCGAGTGCCACCCGATCAGAACTTGAAACCGATGCGCGCTTCTACAGTCGCGGGTGCTCCAAAGCTCTCATAGACGCCCCCGTAAAATATGTCTGCGCGCTGCACCCGGTAGAGCCGGTCGGCGATATTGCGTCCTACAACCTCAAGATAAAAGCGATCGGAAGGTTCGGTCCAGCGCAGCGAGGCATTGAACAGCGTTGACGGGTCGTCGAAGTTCTGTGGGGCATCGATTGTCAGCGGGAAGATGATCGAGGAGCGGTATACAACCTCGGCACGTGCCTTGAGCTTGCCTCCAGCCAGGTCGCCCTCCCAGTTCAACCCAGCTGTGCCACTGAATTTTGGAGAAAGCGGCAGTCGCGTTCCGGTTAGGTCAAGACTGTTTGACGGCGAGATATATCTGCCAAACTTGCTGTGTAGATAAGTGCCGCCCACGTCGATTGACAGTCCGCCGCCTAGCTTGGCGTCGGCGTTGAGTTCAAGCCCGGAGATCTTGGCACCATCGGCATTGCTGACCGAAGCTAAAGCGCCACCGCCTGCACCAGTGCCGGTAAACACGAGCGTACGGAGTTGGAGATTCTTGTAATCGTAGTGAAACACTGAAGCATTGAGCGTCAAAACATCTGCGATCTTTGTTCGTATGCCAGCCTCGTAGGCGATTATGCTTTCTGGCTTATAGACCGTAGGTGGGCCCGATGCGAGCAAGTTGAAGCCGCCGCTCTTGAATCCCTTTGTCACCCCAGCATAGATCAGCGTATTGTCGCCAGGACGGAACTGAATTTGACCTTGGGGGGTGAAGGACTCAAAGGTCTTATCAACGTTGGCAGTTACTTTGCTTAGCAGATTGATCTGCGCGCCCTTCTTGTTTTCGTGGTTATAGCGCGCGCCAACCATGATCGAGAGCTTGTCGGTGATAGCGTATGTGCCCTGACCAAAAATGGCCCAAGACTGCCCATCGCCGATGGTATTAGCCCGCGCGAATGGCAAGGGTACAATCCAGTTGACGAATTGCTCGCCTTTGTCATCGTAGAAGAAGACACCCGCCGTCCACTGCAGAGGACCTTGACCCTGATTGTAGACTTGGAGTTCCTGAGAGAAAGCCTTGACTGTTGTGGTGGAGTTGAACGCTTCGTTGAAATCGCCTGTAAAATCGTAGTCGAGCGCGTCTGCTGCGTCATAGTGCGAGTAGCCGGTGATCGATCGCACGCCAACTGAGCCAAGGTCGAGATCAAATGTGGCCCCGTAAATTTCGGAATCACGCCTGCTGTAGACAGGAGAATCAAGGCGGATATTGCGCGAGTCCTGCCTTTGCAGAGCTGCCGGAACGAAAAAGCCATAAAAATTGTCAGGAGATTTGCGGAATGTCGGATCAGTCGATGCGCCGTAACCCACATTTCCGTCATCTCGGACGATCTGCGTTAGAAGCGACAACGTAAGATTCTCGGCCAGCTGGAACCGCAGCTGCCCGCGCAAGCCAAGGAAATCTTGGCGATCAAGCCGTGTTTTGGTCGAGAGGTTACGGGTGTATCCGTCGTCATTAGCGTAGCTCACCGCGATGCGTCCCGAGACCGCATCGTTTCCAACGTTCAGAGCGGCCTGGCCCCGAAAAAGATTGTAACTGCCATATCCGAGCAGACCCTCAACGCTGGTCCCCGCCTCCGGGGCGCGGGCGATAACGTTGATCGCGCCGCCCGTTGCATTACGTCCGTACAATGTACCCTGAGGCCCCTTAAGCACTTCGACCCGCTGAATATCGAACAAGTCAGTTAGAATCATGCTCGACTGAGGCAAGTAGATACCGTTCAAGTGGACGGCGTTCGAGGGATCAGAGCCTACGCTGCGAACGTTGTTCGACACTCCGCGAATTGCCACGTTTGTTTCGCGATTGCCAAACGAAATTGCGAGACCCGGCACTCGCTGCTGCAGGTCGAAGGAATTGGTTATCCCAGAGGCGGCCAAGTCATCGGCACCGAGAGCAGTTAGCGACGCAGGAACGTCGTTAATGTTTTGCTCGCGCTTAAGCGCAGTGACAACAATCTCAGACTCGGCAGCAGCATCAGCCGATGAGTCAGCCATCGCGAGCTGTGGCAAAAGAAGTATCGAAACTCCAACCATCCATTTCAACTTACGCATAAACACCCCCCTAATTCTGTTATGAAAACACAATTGGCTTTTTTGCCAAAACGTCAAGCATATTTTTCAATAATGGAAATATTTATGGCAAATTTGTCTTTTTGGGCAGCTTTGAGCGTAGCATCAACGCCAACCCTGCGGTACCAACCGCTAGTCCGCAAATTCCTAAGCTTAGGCTGGCCCCAAGTGCATTGCCTCCTAGATGTGTGTTCAGTAAGGCAATCCCCGCGGGCCCAGCACCCAAGCCTACGCCAATGCCGAGGCAAACCTGCAGAGAGGTAGCTAGGCCGCGCGTCCGATCGTCGACTATGTTATGAAGGGTCACAGCGTTAGCCACATAAGCAACATTTGCTGCAGCCTGCCAAAGGGCAAAAGCAGCCAAGGCAGACCAAGCGAAGGGTAACTGTATTGCTAAAGGCGCCAAGCCCATCAAGATTGCGCAGGCAACAATCGTTTCCGGATTGCCGCGCTTCCCGCGCTTTTTAAAGACTCTATCAATGGCAATCCCGCCGACCCAGGCACCTATAGAACCGGCGACAAGGATGGTGATGCCGAGGCTGTTACCTGCAGCAGCGACCCCCACACCATACTCTCGAGTGAGCAGTGCCGTTTGCCAGGAAGTGTAAGCGAAATCAGCGATTGCAATCGAAGCCCCCATAAGCAAGGCTATCCAGAGGAGGCTGCGTAGTTGCCAAAGCTCCAAGAAGCCGCCAGAACCAACGGGCGAAGATTTATGAGGCCGCGGGGGCTCCCGAAACGCCAACAGTGCGGGAATAAGTAGCAAGCCAGCACCGCCAAGCAACAGCATAACTTGGCGCCATGGCTCAAGCCCGCTTATGAGGGGCAGATCAGAGAAATTTCCACCGCGCGCCACCTCGAGAAGGAAGCCGCCCCCACTAAACGCAAGTGAAGTTCCTAGCGTCGCCCCGAAATAGGTAATGGCAAACGCCTTTCCCCGTCGCTCGGCGCTGACATAGCTACACATAAGTGATGTTCCAGCGGGCACGAGCACCGCCTCACCCGCCCCGACCAGAATGCGCCCGACAAAAAGCCCAGAAAAGCTAGTTGCAAGCCCGTAGACAAAAGAACCCAATGTCCAAGCGACGACGCCTACAACAAGTAGATTGCGTCGGTTTGAGCGGTCCGCCATCCAACCGCTGGTAATTGTGGTAACCGCATAGGTGATGGCAAACGCGGTTTGCAAGCTACTGAACTCTAAATCTGAAACCTGAATGTCTCGGCGCATGTCATCAAGCAGTACAACCGGGAGAAAACGATGAACAAATGACAAGACCGTTGCGGCAGCCATTACCGTGACGAATGCAAATGCAATGCGGGTGCCAGTCCTGACAGATTGATCCGGTATGATAGAACCACTCCTAAACATATTTTCACATTTAGAAATTTTGCGCTATAACGCAAAAATTGTCAATAAAGCATAGGGTGCTTGATGCGCTTATTCCTTGCCAGCCTACTTGCTGAAACCAACACCTTCTGCGTTATCCCAACCGGACGCGGTGCATTCGAAGAGCAAGGGATTTGTCGGCAGATCGATGACCCAGGTGACCTGATGGGCATGCGCCCAGCTCTTGTCGCAGTAAGGGAGTTCGCCGAATCGGCCGGATGGGATGTGGTGCTAGGGTTATGCACTGCGGCGCAGCCCCTTGGTCCCGTGGTCGAAGATGTCTATCAGGAGTTTCGAGGCGCGATCCTCTCCGATTTGGCGGCAGCAATGCCGCTCGATGCAGTGGTTCTGGTGCTGCATGGTGCCATGACGACCGAAACTTGTAATGACTGTGAAGGAGATTTGTTAAGCGCAATCCGAAGGCTTGTCGGGCCTAAGGTGCCAATTGGAGTTTCCCTGGACCTTCACTGCCACTTCACTGCAGAGATGCGCGCCGCAACCCCAATTCATGTGGCATATAAGGAATACCCGCACACTGATATTGTAGAGACCGCCGTAACGGTCACAAAGCTAGCTATTGCTGCGCGTGAAGGTTCAATCCTTCCGCAGATTGGTTTTGCAAAGTGTCCGATGATTGGTGTTTGGCCAACCACCAATTCGCCCATGCGCGAAATTGTGGAGGAATTACGTCAGATCGAAAACCAGCCGGGCATACTGTCTGTGTCGTTGGGACACGGCATGGCATATGGCGATGTGCCGGAAGCAGGTGCCTGCGCTTGGGTTGTTGCCGACGGCGACATTGAACTTGCAAAATTCTATGCGGAACACTTGTCCAATGAATTCTATCGGATACGCCATGAGATCTCCGCAACCTTTACCTCACTTAATGATGCGCTTGATCAACTGGCGGATTGGCAAGCACCCCGACCGCTGGCTCTTGCGGACTTCGCCGATAATCCCGGCGGCGGTGCCATGGGTGACAGTACATTCATCTTACAGGGACTCATCGAGCGTGGAATAGGGGGTGTCGCACTTGGGGGGATCTGGGACCCGGGCGCCGTACAACTTTGCTTTGATGCAGGGGTGGGCGCTAAGTTTCTAATGCGGATCGGCGGCAAGGCCGGTCCTGCGTCTGGATTGCCAACCGATGTCACAGCGCAGGTCATGGCTCTCGTCCCAGACCACAGCCAGGATGATTTTGGTGGGCGTGCAAACCTTGGCCCATCGGCCTGGGTGCGAACGGAGCAAGGTATAGATTTGGCGCTAATATCGGTCCGTCAGCAGGTGCTAGGGCTTGATTTGTTTACTGGGCTCGGCATCGATCTTGTCAGCCCACGCGGGATCGTCGTAAAGTCTATGCAGCACTTCCTATCAGCCTTTGATTCCGTCGTTGGAAATGTACTTCTTGTAGATACGCCAGGACTATTAAGTACTAACTTTGCGAATATTCCATTCAAAAACAGAAGTCTTCTATTCTGGCCACGTGTCGAAAATGCACATTAAAAACATAAAATATATTTATTTTGAAAATAATTTTATAAAATATTTAATATCTGTACCGAATATTTTAATATTACCATTGAATTTTCCTTTATTTATACAAGTACGTTACTTGATTGCGCACTTGCCACCTCAGGAGATCCTAGCCATTCTTGGGTAAGAATCTGATTAATTGTCTCAAGGTCCCGGGTAGAAACTTTGACGATCATGTCATACCAAATTGCTGTGACGCTGACTCACATTAGGGATTCCCAAAGCTTTAGAACTCTGATTCTATGGCATACTTCATTTGCGGAGGTGATCATGGGTTCAGCGATTAGTTTGCGGGGCGATTTTGATGGGGCAGAATTGAGAAGGTTGGCACGGACATCGAAAAGCGCAAACCAGGCTCGACGGCTTTTGGCATTGGCTCAGATTTACGACGGCGGCAGCAGGAGCGAGGCTGCCAAAATAGGGGATGTCACTCTTCAGATCGTGCGTGACTGGGTGCTGCGGTTCAATAGATATGGCCCTGACGGCCTGCATGATGGCAAGGCTCCGGGCAAGCCTTCGATCCTTAGCGATGCCCAGCGTCAGGCACTGGCGGAAATCGTCGAGCAAGGCCCGATCCCTTCGATCCATGGCGTTGTTCGCTGGCGGCTGATCGATCTGACCCGGTGGCTGTATGACGAATTTGCGGTGTCGATTGATAAGACGACGGTGAGCCGGGAGTTGAAGAAACTGGGCTATGTTAAGCTCACGGCGCGACCTCGCCATCATGCTCAGAACGAACTTGCTCTTGAAGCCTTTAAAAAGGGGGCTTTGCAGCCGAGTTGGCAAAGGTCAAAGCAACTCTCCCGGCAGACACACCTGTAGAGATCTGGTTCCAGGACGAGGCGCGGATCGGGCAGAAGAACAAGATAACGCGGCGCTGGGCCAGACGCGGGACGCGGCCTTGCGCGCCCAAAGACCAGCGGACGAAATCAGCCTATATCTTCGGCGCGATCTGCCCGGAGCACGGCAAGGGTGCAGGGCTGGTACTGCCCTTGTGCAATACCGAAGCCATGACGCTCCATCTGGCAGAAATTGCGATCGCCATCGCCCCTGGCGCTCATGCTGTTGTGCTGATGGATCAGGCCGGTTGGCATATGACAGGCAAGTTGAATGTGCCTGACAATATCAGCATCATCGCGCTCCCGGCCAAATGCCCTGAACTCAACCCTGTCGAGAATATCTGGCAGTTCATGCGCGACAACTGGTTATCCAACCGGGTGTTTACCTCCCACGACAACATCGTTGACCACTGCTGTGAGGCTTGGAACAAGCTTATGGATCAACCTTGGCGCATTATGACCATCGGGCACCGCAAATGGGCGCATAGGTTGCGATCAATGCAATTTGGCATCAGATGCCTCGGCGATCTTCTGGCATTCCACCACCTCATCAAGGTTCGGGAGTCTCTCACAAAACGAACCGGCGGCATCGGATGAATGGCTTTTCAGTGTGACAATAACATAGGCCTGAAGCCATGGCGCAGGACGCAATCATGCGCTAATCAACACTGACCACTTAGTGGTAGCTAGACAGGCAGCCGCTAGCGCAGCAGCAAAGTCCCGATCAACCGAACCGATGACCAAGACGCCGCATTCACGTGTTGCGGGCATTGGGAAAAATGGATTGGGCGCTTTCGATTCCTTGCCCATTATGTCTATTCGGAAAAATTTATTGGACATTTTTCGATATTTTGCCAATTTAGAAAATTATGGAGCATTTCAGGAGCTCAGATTCTGTCGTGCATTGATGTTCAGGCAGATGAAGGTGCACTTTCTCGCGAGATTGGGCCACTTGGCGCAGCGGCCGCAACGATCACCATCGCGATGGGATCCGGGCTTCTTTGGTAAAGAAGGTTCGAGTAATGGGGCAATGTAAGCCTGCACGGTTCTGCTTTCTATACTGCTTGATGCAACCGATTTTTTTTAGGAGTATTATTTAATGAATTATGATGATGTTATAATCGGAGGCGGTCACAACGGTTTGGTGTGTGCGTTTTATTTAGCACAGGCTGGGCGGCGGGTCCGCGTTTTGGAACGACGTCACATTGTCGGCGGTGCAGCTGTCACAGAAGAGTTTCATCCCGGTTTCCGCACCTCAATCGCCAGCTACACGGTGAGCCTTCTGAGCCCCGACGTAATCCGTGACATGCGCCTGACTGAACGAGGGCTTTGTATCGTAGAGCGTCCGTTTGCCGGGTTTGTGCCGTATTCTGATGACCGATACTTAGTTCTCGGAGGCGACCCCGAAAAAGCTCAAGCCCAAGTTAGAAAATTTTCGGAGAAGGATGCAGAAGCGCTCCCAGAATACGAGAATATGCTGAGCGAAGTTGCTGACGTCCTGAGGGACATCGCGAACAAGACTCCTCCAAATAGTGGTGGCGGTTTAAGGGCACTCCTCGCGACTGCGGCTCAAGGTTACAATCTGGCGCGGCTTCCGGTTGAAACGCAACGTAACGTACTCGATCTTTTTACAAAAAGCGCGCGCTCGGTTTTAGATTCTTGGTTTGAGAGTGACCAAGTTAAGGGCGCATTGGGATTCGACTCTGTAATTGGGTTCTATGGCAGCCCTGACACACCGGGTTCCGCTTACGTCCTGCTTCACCACTTTTTTGGCGAAGTGAATGGAAAGCGAGGCGCTTGGGGCCATGCAATCGGAGGAATGGGAGCTATTACAGCTAAAATGGCGCAAGCCTGTGTCGACGTCGGAGTGGAAATCTCACTTAACTCACCAGTTTGCAAGGTGCTGGTTGACAATAAGCGCGTCAGCGGAGTGGCTCTGGAGAGTGGAGAGGTAGTGCTGGGTCGCACGGTAGTCGCGAATGTCGGGCCAAAGCTGCTTTATGAGCGGTTGATCGAACCGCAAGCTCTCTCTAAGCCCTTTCGACGCGCGATGAGCGGCTTTCAAACGGGCTGTGGATCGTTTCGAATGAACGTAGCGCTGAAGGAGCTTCCTCAGTTTACCTGTCTCCCTGGCGACGGCGATCATCATCGAGCGGCCGTATTTATAGCGCCGTCGTTAGATTATATGGACCGCGCGTATAGAGATGCCCGCGAATTCGGATGGTCCAGAGAACCGGTCATCGATATGATGCTTCCAAGTGCTGTTGATCCTTCTCTGGCCCCGGCTGGTTCGCACGTCGCTGCGATTTTCTGTCAACAATTTGCGTCCCATCTACCCGACGGACGTAGCTGGGATGATGCCCGAGAAGACGCTGCCGACACAGTCATCGAAACGATTAATCGCTACGCCCCAAATTTTAGGGATTCGATTATTGCTCGACAGATTCTCTCACCCCTCGACCTCGAGCGGATCTTCGGCTTAGTGGATGGGGACATTATGCATGGGGCTATGAGCCTTGATCAATTATGGGCAGCGCGGCCGCTTTTAGGTCACGCCGATTATCGCGGTCCCATTCGCAACTTATTTATGTGCGGCGCGGGAACTCATCCGGGCGGTGGCGTTACTGGCCTACCCGGTCGCAACGCAGCGCGCGAAGTGGTCCGTGGGTGGTGAGACCGCCAGAATAAAGCCATTCGAAAACCGTTGCAGCAACGATTGAAAGCTATGTTGGCATTGAGATCGACGTGCTCGAGCGCGCTGCATCATTCCCTTGCGGATCGACGTGCAGCCAGTCGGCGTGCTTGTCCGTCGTAAGGTTGTTTGGCGTGGTTGGCGGCGTATATTAGCGGAGACGTGCCTCGTCTGGGGGTCGATGTTAGGCGGCGGTATTGGATCGTTGCAAGCGTCGCTTCAGTTCGCGCTGGCTAGCCGGGGTATAGTCGGCACCAAGACCAAGACCAAGACCGAGACCGAGACGGTGGGGAGGTCTTTGAAGGAAGCGCAGCTAACCGAACGCGGATAATGATAGGTAAGAAGGAACTGCGGTTCCCATCAGCCAGAATAGGGGGTGCACCCGGTGGAGTTTCGTTTTGTAGATTTTGGAAGGCGGCGGCTCCTTTGTCTATCTAGAATGCCCAGGCTTCCGGGCTGGATCTATCCCAAGGAACCCGGGATTATAAACATCAAGAAGATAGACCAGTTGCAGCCAAGCCACACCCGTCTGAGGGCTTGCCAGAGTAAATCGCGTTAAGTCGGTTCGGGAAATGTACAGATTTTTACCTAGAGCGGTCTGCTTCTAGTTTAATTCAAGCTAAGAATCTGAAAAATTATGCCGTCTACAAGATTCGAAGTCGTGCCCCCTGATTATAAATCGCTGGCCCCTGCGGATTGAGGTGAACAAAGGGCTACTGACCAAACTTCTACTCCTAATAGCGGACTGTCGGCACAGTCCAACAAAGCTGCCGTTAAATCGATGTATGAACGAACGTCTGGTTCTGGTGATTGTGCACGTAAAAGCGGACTGTCGGCAACGTCGAAAATTCTGTTGAAAAAGTCAGCCCGCTTAATTTTATTGCGCTGACCAGAAACGATTGCATCCTGTGGCGCAGGAACTTGAATCAATATTCCAAACTGAGCCAATCAATTGGAAAGAAATTTCACCACGGTCTGGAAGATCGACTTTTTCAACAGAATTTCGAACAAAGCTGCCGTTAGCTATTTGGGCAAATCCACCAAGATTTCCCAATGATTTGAGTGCCCATCTTTGGTGCCTGTCGGGCACCACTTATTCTCCTAACATTGCAGATTGCGGGTTTTCCAAATGGGAAACCAGCTTCGTGGGTTCCGATTGACCCTTAGAATTTGATCATGATCCGCCGCACAAGCGCAGGCGAGATGGAGTAGATCAGCCTAAGCAGTTTCACCATGCCGACATTGGCCTCCGGGGCATTGGTCGCAATGGCATCAACGATTTCCGCTGCACATTGGTTGGCCGACATTTTATTGCCGTTGATCCGGCCACGCGTCATCGCGGTGTCTACCACAGGCGGCAGCGCCTCAATCACAACGACGTTGGTGTCGCGCAAATTGTGCCGCAGCGATTGGGTGAAACTGCGCAAGCCCGCCTTGGTGGCGCAATAAACAGGACCGCCCGCGCGTGGTGCAATCGCAAGGCCCGAGGTGACATTGACGATCACCGCCTCTTGCCGCTGCAACAGGCCCGGCAGGAAATGGCCGATCAGATGCAAAGGCGCGTTAAGGTTCAGGAAAACGGCCTGATCGGTCAGCGCAAGGTCCAGCGGCTCATCGGGGCCAAAATTCCCGCTCATCCCGGCATTGTTGATCAGCATATCGATGGGCCGATCCGCCAAAGCAGCGGCAAGGGTCGCGCAGCCAGCGGCGGTGGAAAGATCAGCTTGAATGGCCTCAAAACCTTCCGTGCGCGCCGATGCCAGCGCGTCTGCGCGACGGCCGCATACAATCACGCTTGCGCCTTTTGCCATCAACTGGCGCGCGATTTCCAAGCCAATGCCGTCGGTCCCGCCCGTCACCAACGCGGTCTTATTTGTGATTTTCATGCTGTGGTTTCAGAGTTTTTTGCTGCGAACATCCGCCTCATGACGTGACCTGAAGTGCGGCAACGTCACATGCTTTGTGTAGCCGCCATGCGATCCAAGCGGATATCAAACAGGCTGCTGCGATCATGAACAATGTGTCGGCAATGCCAACGCCAGCGCTCACGAGCAGGCTGTAGACAATGGCGCCAATGACCATTGCGCCGGAATTGACGATATTGTTGGCCGCAATGGTTCGTGCGGTTTGCGACTTTGCAACGGTGGTGGTCAGAAATGCGTAAAGCGGGACCACGAACATTCCGCCGGCAATAGCGATGCCCAAAATGTCGACTATCATCCGTTCACCCCTACCAAGCATCAGGAAACTGTACCAATTCATCAACTCTGCGCCCACTGGACCCCAATGGCTGACGCTCCACCACAGGTCGAGGACGAACAGCCCCATGACAATAACCGATGCCGGTGCATATTTCGCAGAGACCGTTCCCTTAAGCAGGCGGTTGATGGCAATTGAGCCAATCGCGATGCCGATAGAGAAAAATGCGGTGAACAAGGTCGCTACGGTGTTGTCGCCACCAATCGCATTCTTGACCATCGGCGGAAAAATGGAACCCAAAACCGCGCCAATGCCCCAAAAAAAGCTGATCGCCATGATGGCCATGAACAAATGGGGGATGTGCATGGTGTCGCGGACAAGCCGCCAACTGCTGCGGAAAATGTTCCAGTCCATTTTGGCTGTCGGTGCGTCGTTTTCGGGTGGCGCGGTTGGCACAGACTGGGCGGTTATGCGTCCTATGATGGCAACGATGATGATGCCGACGCCAGCAATCTCACCAGGGATGATCCCGCCTGCAATCGTGCCCCCCAATATGGCCAAATAGGTTCCAGCCTCCACAAGGCCAGTGCCGCCCAGCACCTCATCTTTTTCCAGATGTTGCGGCAGGATCGCATATTTGATCGGGCCAAAAAATGTCGAATGCACGCCCATCGCAAACAAGGCGGCGAGCATCAGCGGAATATTCTGCAAATAGATGCCCGCTGCACCAAATAGCATGATGATTATCTCGGCCGTTTTGACCATGCGGATGACCTTGGTTTTTTCAATCGTGTCCGCCAATTGCCCCGCCAGCGCGGAAAACAGGAAAAACGGCAAAATGAACAATGCGCCCGCAATCGCGTTGAAATTTGCTTCGCGCGTGGGGTCGGAATAAATGTCGTAGGTGACCAAGATCACCATCGCCATTTTGTAGAAATTGTCGTTGAAAGCGTTGAGAAACTGCGTGACAAATAGCGGAAGAAAGCGGCGCTTGTTCATCAGAGACATTGTCGTGGCCATAAAATTACCAGTTTCCCATGCGGAAGGATGCCACGTGCCTTAGCTGCCCGTTCGAAGCATGGCAAAGCGGATTTCGGTTCGCGGTTAAATAGTCAGGTGATTTTACGCGCGCATCACGCTATCGACGCTTTATGCTCAGCCTGCCCAACATCCTAACCCTGTCGCGAATTTTCGCCGTGCCCATATTGGTTTTCCTGTTGTGGCCCGGGACAAAGCCAATGAGCGTGCAGCCGACACCGCTCGATTATGCGTTTGCGTTCGTGCTCTATTGCCTGATGGGCATCACCGATTATTTCGACGGCTATCTCGCCCGCGCCCAAGGGACGGTGTCGAAACTGGGCGTCTTTCTTGACCCCATCGCCGACAAAATCATGATTGCCGCCGTCATTTTGATGTTGGTGTTCACCCGCGATTTGGAAGGGTGGCACGTGATCGCCGCCTTGATCATCTTGTTGCGCGAAATGATTGTGTCGGGTTTGCGTGAATTTCTTGCAGGGCTTCAGATTTCGGTGCCAGTGTCCAAACTCGCCAAATGGAAAACGGCATTTCAATTGGTCTCGCTTGGCGGCGTCATTTTGGCTGGGGCGCTGCCGGACTGGATTTTGCTGAAGCAAGCGGCTTTGCTGTTGTTGTGGATCGCGGCGGTGCTGACGATGATTACCGGTTGGGATTATCTGCGCGTCGGCATCAAGCATATGGATTGACGCCATGAAATTGGTGTATTTTGCCAGCGTGCGCGAAGCGATTGGGCTGTCATCCGAAGAATGCGATGTGCCGCAGGATGCCCGCAGTGTTGGCGATCTGGTGGCTTGGATTTCCGCGGGTTCCCAAGAGCATGCCCGCGCATTACATGACCTTTCGCGCCTGCGTTTCGCGTTGGACCAAGAGATGGTTTCGGGCGATGCTTTGCTGGGTGCGGCGCAGGAACTGGCGATTTTCCCTCCGGTCACCGGCGGATGAAAGTGGTGCGGATCAGCAATGCGCCAATTGAGCCCGCGTCGGAGCTGGCCGCCTTGGCGGGTCTTGGCGGTGGTGCATTGGCCAGTTTCACGGGCATTGTGCGCGACGATGGCGGTGTAACCGCGATTGAATTGGAACATTATCCCGGCATGACCGAGGCAAGTCTTTACAGCCTCATAGAAGCCGCCACAGCGCGATGGTCTTTGCTGGGTGCTGTAATCAGCCACCGCGTCGGTATCGTCGCTGTGGGGGCTCCTGTGGTCGTTGTCGGAGCCGCTTCGTTGCACAGGGCGGAGGCATTGGAGGCGACGGCGTTCCTCATTGACCGGCTGAAGACCGAGGCGCCATTTTGGAAGCGCGCGCATTATGCCGATGGCACCGCACAATGGATCGACGCCAAAGCGAGCGATGACGCGCGTTCCGAGCGCTGGGCGTAATTATGCGGCGTATAAGCCGCGCAAAGCATCCGCCAGCAGTTCAAATTCCTCACGGCGCGGGCTGTTGGTGCGCCAC
Organism: Sphingorhabdus sp.; assembly: GCF_050921905.1. NCBI lineage: Bacteria > Pseudomonadati > Pseudomonadota > Alphaproteobacteria > Sphingomonadales > Sphingorhabdaceae > Sphingorhabdus > Sphingorhabdus sp. Next base: position 2,438,844 of record NZ_CP050888.1, read on the forward strand.
ACCAACGCAATCTCGCGCGACGCATGTTCGGCGTTCAATGGGCGGGCCTGCACATTGGTGCCGTTCAACAACCCCGCTGTAATGGCCATTTCGGGGATGATGGTCAGGCCAAGGCCATTATCGACCATTTGCACCAGCGTATGCAGCGATGTGCCCAGCATCGTTGCAAAGGCGCGCATTTCTGGGCGGTTGCAGGCGGCAAGCGCATGATCCTTCAGGCAGTGGCCATCAACCAGCAAAAGCAACCTGCTTTCATCGATTAGCTCGGGCTTGATGCTTTCAGGGGGGTCGCGCGGGTCGTCCTTGGGAAACGCCACAAACAAGCGGTCGTCAAACAAAGTCGCTTTTTCAATATCGCCAGCGGCAAAGGGCAGCGCCAGCAATACACAATCGACCTGCCCATGATGCAAGGCGTCGATTGCAGCGGCGCTGGCTTCTTCGCGCAAATATAATTTCAGATCGGGATATTGCTTACGCAATGCGGGCAATAATTTCGGCAGCAAAAAAGGCGCAATGGTTGGAATGACGCTCATCCGCAGATCGTCGGCCAATGGCGTGCCCGCTGAACGTGCCATTTCCGCCAGCTCCTCTGCTTCACGCAATATCCGGTGCGCCTTTGCGACCATCTTGTTGCCAAGCGGCGTGAACCGGACAACGCGGCGCGTGCGTTCAACCAACATAATGCCAAGCAGCGATTCCAGCTCGCGAATGCCCGCCGATAGCGTCGATTGCGTGACGAAACAGGATTCGGCAGCCTTTCCAAAATGGCCATGCTCTTGCAACGCAACCAGATATTGCAGTTGTTTGAGCGTTGGAAGATATGTGCTCATAAATCGGTTCCGTTAATCAATAGAAGACGCATAATCGTTTTTGTTAATATTTATATACATAATTATCGGCAAACTGCATCCTTTGCTGGAAAAACCCACCCGAACGTCTTAGCTTATGAACTATCAACGGGTCCGGCAAAGGCCAGCAGAGTCATGTATGTTTATTTCTAATTTCATCGATTATCTCGACTCGATCAAAGAACGCGACCCCGCGCCGCGTTCACGGTGGGAGATTTTGTTATATCCCGGCGTTTGGGCGGTAGGTTATCACCGCGTCGCGCACTGGTTGTTTTTGGGCCAGATGTTTTTTCTGGCGCGGCTGGTCAATCACTTTGCGCGTTTCCTGACGGGTATCGACATTCACCCTGGCGCGAAAATAGGCAGCAATTTCTTTTTGGATCACGGTTTCAGCGTCATTGGCGAAACGGCGGAAATCGGCGACAATGTCACCATGTATCAAAATGTCACGCTTGGCGGCACCAATCCGACGACGGGAATTGGTGGAAAGCGGCATCCGACCATATTGGATAATGTCATCATCGGTTCGGGCGCGCAGATTCTTGGGCCAATTACCGTTGGCGAACGTGCGCGCATTGGCGCTGCTGCGGTCGTGACAGACGATGTGCCCGCCGGCGCGACCATGATTGGTCAAAAGGCGCGATCGACGCTCGTAAAGGCGGAAACCTACGCACGTGATTTCATGCCCTACGGCACGCCTTGCCGCGAAATGTTCGACCCAACGACGCAAAGCCTTGAGATCATGCAATGCGAGATTGAAAGCTTGCGTAAGAAAGTGGCCGAGTTGATGGCACAGCGTGATGCCAGTTCGAATGTTACGCCTGCCAAGCCACGTCCAGCCAAGGGACGCAAGGTCAGTTGAGCGCGGTCATCACGCCCTTTCCCGGGGTTAGCCGCCATAATCAGGTCGGCTTTGACAAAAATGAGCTGACCCAGATATTGAACCTATATGGCCGGATGGTCGCGGCGGGAAACTGGCGCGATTATGCCATTGACTTGGGCCGCGACGCCGCCGTGTTCAGCATGTTCCGCCGCGCGACCGAGCGGCCTGAATATCGCATCGAAAAACGCCCCGCGTTGCGCAACCGCCAAGGCATATGGGCGTTGGTCGGCGAAGGCGGCGCGATCCTGAAACGCGGCCATGACTTGGGACCAGTGCTGGCGCCTGTCGAACGCAAGTTAATGAAACTGGTCGATGCGTAAAAAAGCCCGGCCAAAGACCGGGCTTTATAAGGCACTATTGGGGCGGCTTAGCCCAATGCTTGCAGCGCCTTCATCACCGCGATGGATTGCTCGCCTCCCGATTGCGGCACCGTTTCGCCGGTGCGGTCGATGATCTTGTCCCATGCTGCGGCGAAACCTTCGACATTGCGGTCTTCCTGACGCAACGCGACGCCCGGCGTCATAGTGACATAGGCCGCGTGATAGCCTCCGCCGCCTGCGCCGATGATCATGTTGGTCGGTGCGTCTTCGCTGACCAGATAGAGCGCGGCCGGCACGACATTTTCAGGGGTGAATTGTTCAAACAGGCCTTCTGGGAAAATATCTTCGGTCATGCGTGTGCCAGCGACGGGCGCAAGCGAGTTGACGCGAACATTATATTTCGCGCCTTCCAAATGGAGCGTTTTGGTAAAGCCAGCAAGGCCAAGCTTTGCCGCGCCATAATTGGCTTGGCCGAAATTGCCATATAGGCCCGTTGACGACGTGGTCATCAAGATACGGCCATAGGCTTGGTCACGCATTATGTCCCAAACCGCCTTGGTGCAATTGGCCGAACCCATGACATGGACCTGAAGCACCAAATTAAAATCAGGCATGTCCATCTTGGCAAAGCTTTTGTCGCGCAAGATACCGGCATTGTTGATCAATATGTGCACGCCGCCAAAGGCCTCTTTCGCCTTAGCCACCATTTCAACCATTTGGTCATATTCGGTGACGCTGCCGCCATTGGCCATCGCTTCGCCGCCAGCGGCCTTAATCTGTTCGACAACTTGCGCCGCTGCATCGGATGTGCCCGTGCCATCACGCGCGCCGCCCAGATCATTAACCACCACTTTGGCACCGCGCTTGGCCAGCTCAAGCGCATAAGCCTTGCCCAAACCGCCGCCTGCACCCGTCACAATTGCGACTTTGTCTTTAAAACTGATGGTCATTCCCTATCTCCAATATGCATAACGGACAAAGCCGCCAAATTTGCTCGCGTCTTGGCATGGCCAGTCACTTGACGCAAGCGTAAAGCAAGGGTGAAAAAGTTTACGCAAAGAGAGAGTTTAATCCTAAAGGCACAATCACCAAATTGCCGTCCGCACGTCATCAGTGGACCTTACCCTAGGAAGTCCGAATGAATCCTCGCTGTCTTATTACCGCACTTGCAACGCTCACAGGATTTGGGATTTCCGCGCCCGCCGTGGCGCAGTCGAAGGATGATGCGCAAGCCGCGCCAGATGCTCGCACATCCAAGGCAACGGACTTGGCCTCAGATTGGCAGCTAAAGCCGCGCTGGCGTATGCAATATGATGTGGCGAGCATCGATGGTCCCGATGGTTTGGCGGGTGTAGGCAATTTTCAAGATATCCGGCGCGCCCGGGTCGGGGTCGATCTTGCCATGCCCTATGGTTTTTCGGCACGGCTTGAAACGGAATTGACCGCTGATCCTATCGAATTGAGCGACGCCTATCTGCAATGGAGTAGCCGACGCTTGAAAGTCATATTGGGCCAACAAAAAGCGCAGTTTCCGCTCGATGAAGAAAATAGCGACCTCGACACCAGCTTTCTGGAGCGCGCCGCGTTTGTCAACGCCTTTGGCTATACAAGGCGCACGGGGATTTCCGGACATTATGTTGCAGGCGATTGGGCGATATCTGGTGGAATCTACACAGACGCCATAGCTGCGCTGAATGACGTGCGCGCCAACAGTGTCTCTGCGGATCTTCGTGCATTTTGGTCCGCGCAATTGGCCAGCACGCGGTTGCATTTCGGCGCTACTTATCGCTGGCGCGATTTGAACGATTTTGGGCTTGCAGCAACGCGCTATAGAAGCCGACCGGCGCTTCGTATTGCCGACACGCGCTACATAGGGACGCCAGAGTTGGCTGTTGAAAAGGAGCAGCGTTTTGGGTTGGAGGCCGCCGCCGTTCAAGGCCGATTCCATTTGGCGTCAGAGGCGCATTGGTTAAAGGCGCAGCGCGACGGATTGCACGACCCGATTTTTTTCGGCGCTTATGCCGAGATTGGCTTATTCCTGACCAAAGACAGCCGTCCGTTAAAAGGTGGCATGTTTGGCACCATCAAACCGCGCAAACCCATCGGCGGTGGCGGGCTTGGCGCGGTGCAACTGAATATACGCTATGATTATCTCACCCTCAACAGCGGGGCGATCATAGGCGGCACGCAAAATGGATATCTCGCGTCGCTTATCTGGACGCCAGCAGAGAATTTTCGCCTGATGGGGCAATATACCAAGCTGAAATACACCGACGCAGCCATAGCCGTTGCGGGAGATCGGTCCTACAGCGTCAATGTGATTGGCGTGCGCGGCCAGATTTCGTTTTAGACGGCGTCTTGATCGAGCGAATAGCCCGCCGAACGCACGGTCCGGATGATGTCGCTGTCAAAGCCTTCGTTCAAGGCCTTGCGCAGGCGGCGGATATGGACATCCACGGTGCGGATTTCGATGTCGCTGTCATGGCCCCAGACGCTGTCAAGCAAGCGCTCACGCGAAAAAACATGGCCTGGATATTCGAGGAAATGCTTGAGCAGCCGGTACTCGGTCGGCCCCAAAGGCACCTGCTTACTACCGCGTTTCACCTTGTGCGCGACAGTGTCCATTTCTACATCACCGAAGCGCAAGGCTTCGCCAGCCAGGGCTGGGCGCACGCGGCGCAGGACGGCCTTCGCACGGGCAACGAGTTCGCGAGGTGAAAACGGCTTGGTGACATAATCATCGGCACCGATTTCTAGCCCGCGAATGCGGTCATCTTCTTCACCGCGCGCGGTTAGCATGATGATGGGCACATTGGCGGTGTTGTCCGACTTGCGCAATTGGCGGCATACTTCGATGCCAGATAAATTCTCCAGCATCCAATCGAGCAATACCAAATCAGGCGTGCGCTCCTTGGCCATCAACAGCGCCTCTTCACCGTCGCCGGTGTGTTGGACGTCGAATTCCTCACGCTCAAAATGCCAGCGGACCAGCTCGGCAAGCGCACTGTCGTCTTCAACCAATAGCAATTGCGCCTTGGGCATATATCTCTCCGCTTTAAGCGTCGGGCAGGTTTTCACCCGTTTCGGTAAAATAAATCATTTGGGCAACGGTGGTTGTGTGATCGCCAATCCGTTCGAGGTTCTTGGCGGTGAACAGCAAATGCGCGACCTCCGTCGCGTTCTGCGGATTTTTTGCCACATAAGCGACGAAATCGACGAACAAATCCTTGTTAAGCTGATCCACCACATCGTCGCGAACGGAGACTGCGCGCGCCAGATCGACGTCACGCTTGGCATAAGCGTCCATCGCCGTGCGGATCATTTCGACGACGATTTCGCCCATGCGGCCCAATTGCTCAAGCGCGGAGGACGGTATCTTGCCATTCATCTGCGGCACGCGCTTGGCGATGTTTTTGGCATAATCGCCAATACGTTCAATGACGGCAGACATTTTGAGCGCGGCGATTAGCTCACGCAAATCGTCCGCCATGGGGGCGCGCAATGCGATGGTCCGGACCACCAATCGTTCTACTTCGGTTTCGAGTATGTCGATAATTTTGTCATCGGCGCGGATGGTTGCGGCTGTGTCGCTATCATGCTCACGCAACGCCTTCATCGCCGCAATGACCGCAGCTTCGGCCCGCGCACCCATTTCGGCAATGAGCCCACGGATTTCGTCCATGTCGTCGTCAAATGCAGTGATTGTGTGCTTTGTGCCAGTGCTCATGTTGCAATCTTTCTAACCGTAACGGCCTGTAATATAATCTTTGGTGCGGTCTTCGCGTGGATTGGTAAATATGTCGGACGTTTCGCCAAATTCAATCAAATGGCCCAAATGGAAAAAGGCGGTGCGTTGTGACACGCGCGCGGCTTGCTGCATATTGTGGGTCACGATGATGATAGCATATTTGCCGCGCAGGTCGTGAATTAACTCCTCAATCCGCGCAGTGGCGATTGGGTCAAGCGCGGAGCAAGGTTCATCCATCAGTATGACTTCAGGGTCCACCGCAATGGCGCGGGCAATGCACAGGCGCTGCTGCTGACCGCCGGACAGCGCCGTTCCGCTTTCGCTCAGGCGATCCTTGACCTCGGCCCACAATCCAGCGCGGGTGAGTGACGTCTCGACGATTTGATCCAACTCGGCCTTGCCGCTGGCGAGACCATGGATACGCGGTCCGTAAGCGACATTGTCGTAAATCGATTTCGGGAATGGATTTGGCTTTTGAAACACCATTCCGACGCGCGCCCGCAATTGCACGACATCCATGCCAGACGCATAAATGTCTTCCCCGTCGAGCAGTATCTGGCCTTCCACGCGGGCCCCTGCGACGGTGTCGTTCATCCGGTTCAACGACCGCAGAAATGTCGACTTTCCGCAGCCAGACGGACCGATAAACGCAGTGACATTCTCACGATCAACGTCGATCGAAACGTCGTTAATGGCTTGCTTGTCGCCATAATATACATTCACATTGCGTGTGGATATTTTGGCTATTCCGGGGGTTACGCCCACATTGAAGTCCTTTGTTTTCATAGGTCACCAACGCGTTTCGAAACGGTTGCGAAGATAGATGGCAAGGGCGTTCATGCCCAACAAGAATATCAGCAAAACAATGATTGCGGCACTGGTTTTTTCAACAAAGCCCTGATTAACCTCGTCCGACCAAAGATAGATTTGCACAGGCAATGCGGTTGTCGCGTCGGTGAAGCCTTCGGGCGCAGCCGGAATGAAGGCGCGCATGCCGATCATCAACAATGGTGCCGTTTCACCCAAAGCGCGCGCCATGCCGATAATAGTGCCCGTTAATATGCCCGGAAGGGCAAGCGGGAGTACATGGTGGAACACGACTTGCACGGGCGAGGCACCAATGCCCAATGCCGCCTCACGGATCGACGGCGGCACGGATTTGACAGCATTGCGGCCCGCAATGACGATGACTGGCATAGTCATCAGCGCAAGCGTTAAACCGCCGACCAATGCAGACGACCGCGGCATTCCGAACAGGCTCAGGAAAACCGCCAGACCCAGCAGACCAAAGATGATGGAAGGCACGGCCGCCAAATTGTTGATCGACACTTCAATCATGTCGGTCAGCTTATTCTTTGCGGCATATTCCTCAAGATATAACGCGGCCAATACGCCGACCGGGAAGGCAAGCATCAGGGTAATCGCCATGGTCATCAGCGATCCCTTGAACGCTGCCCAGATGCCAACCGCCGATGGGTCAGTGGCGTCTGCACCGGTCAGGAACGTCCAGTTAAAGCCTGTCCGCAACGCGTCTTTTTGCGCCAGAGCGGATACTGTCTGTTCGGCTGCCGGCTCACCATCGCGCTTGAACGCAACATCCAATCGCGAATCCACTGGCAACCAAAGCTGCTGCTTTGAGGTGACAAGGCCGGGATTATCAATCAGCATCTGCCGCACATTGCCTGCAGCGCCCGTTGTCAAAAGGCCCTCGCTTATATCCCCATATTGTTGGGCAACGGCCAGTTCAACAATGCCGGGAACATCCATAGAATTCAGCGCGGCATCTGCGTTGGTGCCGCTGATTGAGGCCGCTGTTGTGCCGGACGTTAACGCGGGAAAGTCAAAATCGACCGCAATTTCTGTGCGCTGAAAACCACGCAAGCCTTGGCCCAGCATCGTGAACAGCAAAAAGGCGAGGAACACAGTCGACAAGCCAATAGCCAGAAAGCCCATCGCCTTAAACCGACGCTCGGCCGCATAGCGCCGCGCAATGCGCTTTTGCATGATCTGCCCGTTCCAGTCGGTGGGCGTCGGATCCATCATGGCTTCACTCATATGCTTCCCGATATTTTTTCACCACGCGCAATGCGACATAATTTAGGAAGAATGTCGTCACGAACAACGCAAGGCCAAGCGCAAATGCAGCAAGCGTGTGCGGGCTTCCGAAATCTTGGTCACCGGTCAAGAGCGCGACAATCTGAACGGTGACGGTGGTGATGGTCGCAAATGGGTTGGCGGTGAGGCTGGCGGTGTAACCGGCCGCCATGACGACGATCATGGTTTCGCCAATCGCGCGGCTGACGGCCAGCAAGACGCCGCCTACGACGCCGGGCAAGGCGGCAGGCAGCAACACTTGCTTGATAGTCTCGCTCTTGGTGGCGCCCATCGCAAGGCTGCCGTCGCGCATGGCGCTGGGCACGGCGGCGATGCTGTCATCGGACATTGACGACACCAATGGAATAATCATGACGCCCATGACGATGCCGGCGGCTAAGGCATTGTCGGACGCCGCATTGCTGACGCCCAGCATGACTGCAAAGTCACGCACCGCGGGTGCCACCGTTAATGCGGCGAAATATCCATAGACCACAGTCGGAACACCCGCCAGAATTTCGAGTATTGGCTTCATCCATTTACGCACTGTCGCGGACGCATATTGCGTCAAGAAAATCGCGCTCATCAAGCCCAGCGGAATGGCGACAATCATGGCGATGATCGCGCCAATGAAAATCGTGCCCCAGAATAACGGAATCGCGCCATAACCATTGTCGGCCCCTGGCGTCACAACCGATTTTGGGTTCCATTCCGTGCCAAACAGAAATTCAAATGGCGATACCATTGAGAAGAAACGCCATGATTCAAAAATCAGCGAGGCAAAAATCCCCAGCGTTGTCAGAATTGCAATCAATGATGCGACCAGCAACCCGAACATGACAACGCGTTCGACCTTGCTGCGGGCGCGGAAGTCAGGCTTTATGCGGGTGAATGCAAACGCGCCGCCTGCGAAGAGCAGCAATAATGTCGCGGCCACGCCAATCCATTTATAGTAAGCCAATGCGCCTTTGTACAAAGGCACGAGCCTTTCGCTCTCACCCTGAAAGGCAGTGACTTGGAAACCTTGCGCAATCGCCCGCGCTTCCGACAGGATCGCGGCGCGCGCGAAGCCTTCTTGTGGCAGGTCGGCCGCCGCAGGTGCCGACAGCACCATGTTGGTGACCAATGACGGGGAAATCGATTGCCAGATGAACATGAAGGCAAGTGCAGGCGCAATGGCGCATATCGCAACGAACCAGCCATGATAATAAGGTAGGCTGTTGACGGTGCCCCGAGGCCCGCCCTTTGCGCTGCGCACAAACGCAGCCGCGCGCGCGCGCCCGGCGATCCAGCCAATAAGGCCGAGACCAAGGACAAGGAAAAGCAATGCCGTCCCAGTCATAAACCTAACCACGCTCCTTTGGACCAGATGATTCGAAACCTGTTATATACAGCGCTTCGATACAGAGAAGGCCTGGATCAAACACAGATTCGATCCAGGCCCATAGACGCCATCATTGTTGCACTTTTATTTCAAATCCGCGCCCGTCATTGCGGTCAGGCCGTTCGCAGAGTCGCTGGCCGTCTTATAGTCGGCATCGCTTGACGCAATCATACCCAATTTTGTCAGGTAACCGCCGGTTACACCGCCCTTCAGGAATTCAAGGACAAAATCTTTAATGCCCGGAATTTTATCGACATGCGCTTTCTTGACATAGATAAACATCTTGCGCGCGCCGGGGTAGCTGCCATCTAAAATCGTGGCGTTGGTTGGGCTCACACCATTCACAGTGATGCCATGCACCTTCGATGGATTTTCTTCCATATAGCTATAGCCGAGGATGCCGACCATGTTCGGGTTGGAGCTAAGCTTCTGTACGATCAGATTGTCGTTTTCGCCTTGCTCTTTGAACGCGCCATCGGTGCGCACTTCGGTACAAATCGCCTTGTATTTGTCTTCGTCGCTGTCTTTCAACGCCTTTGTCGTGGCATCGGTCTTGCAACCAGATTCCATGATCAGTTCATGGAATGAATCGCGCGTGCCAGAGGTCGTTGGCGGGCCATAGGCCGAAATAGGCAATTTGGGCAGCGACGGGTTCACGTCGGACCAAAGCTTGGCTGTTTGTGGCTTGCCAAATGGGTTGGCGGCAAGCGCCTTGTAAACATCGGCGGTGGACAATGCGAACTTCACGCCCTCGTTCGATTGTGCAAGCACAAGTCCGTCAATACCAACCTGAATTTCAATAATGTCTTTCACGCCATTTTTCTGACAGTTATCAAATTCGGTTTTTTTCATGCGACGCGACGCATTCACGATATCGGGCGTATCTGCGCCGACACCCTTGCAGAACTGCTCAATCCCGCCGCCCGTTCCGGTCGATTCAAGCACGGGCGATTTGCGAGATGCGTCTGCCTTTGCAAATGCCTCTGATGCGGCCTTGGCAAAGGGGAACACCGTCGATGAACCCACGATGCGGATTTCCTGACGCGAGCCACCCGCAGCGCCCCCGGTGCTGGCTTGGTCATTACACGCCGAAAGCGCGAGTGCACTTACGGCAATGAGCGAAATTTTTTTCAACATATTGGCTGTCCCCATATTGGATTTGACGCAGTTCGAACCGCAATTGACCGCATCCTAGACGGTCCAGATGGCTGATAAATGACTCTTGTGTTACATTATTATGACGGCCCAGTGGGTACGACGGGTAGCAGTACCGCAACGGTCGTGCCTTTTCCTACGGTGCTGCGGATTTCTAGATGGCCGCGATGCCGATCAACGATATGTTTGACGAGGCTTAAGCCTAAGCCAGTTCCGCCAACCAAGCGGCTGCGTCCTGAATCCACACGATAAAATCGTTCGGTTAGGCGCGGCAAATGTTCAGGGGCAATGCCTTCGCCCACATCCGTTACCGAAAAACTGATCATCGCGCCGGATCGTGAATGCCCCAGCAAAACCGTCACGGGTGTTCCAGTGCGACCATATTTGAGTGCATTGTTCAATATGTTGCTCGCCAACTGCCGCAATTGCCCGGCATCTCCAATGACAGGTGGCAGACCTGCCGTCATATCAACCACGATATCTGTGCCGCGGTCCTTTTGGCTGTTGCGTAACTGATCAACGGTTTCCCTAACGATGTCGGAAAAATCGACTGGCGTTTGTGGTGGGTCATATTTTTCGGCCTCAATCCGGCTCAACGACATCAGGTCACGGACAAGCGCCTGCATCCGGTCGGTTTCCGTGGCCATGATGCCCAGAAACCGGCTGCGCGTGGCGACGTCATCACCCGCTGCGGGATCAGCCAGCGTTTCAATAAAGCCCTTGATAGCGGCCAGCGGTGTCAACAATTCGTGGCTTGCATTGGCGACAAAATCGACGCGCATTTTTTCGGCGGCCTGTGTTCCGCTGCGGTCGGCCAAATGCACGATTTTCTGCGATGGACCCATGGTCTGAATCCGCATGTCCCATAATTGGTTTTTTTGGCCAATGCCTGCCAACCGAATCGGGTGCCCGCTGTGCTCCGCATCTGGGTCGGACAGCCGTTCAATCGCGCCAGCGTGACGGAATGCCATCCGCACATTTTGTCCAACAATATTTGTGCCAAGCAAACGCAGCGCGACTTGGTTGGCAGCAGTGACGCGGGCATTTTCGACCATCAATATGGCATCGGCCGACGCATCAATAAACGCCTGCAATTGTGGATGCGAGGTGATGGCTGTGCCATCAATGCTATTGCTATCAGATATGGCTGGTTCGGCAGGTATCTCTTCGCGATCATGTGGATCGGCAACGACGAACAATGCAACCAACATGGATACAAATATGACGAGAACGCGTTCGGCCGTTCCTTCCATTTGGGCAGCGAACATTGCGCCGACAAATGCCAGCGCAAATGCGACCAGAATCCGGGGAGACAACCAACTGTTCACTTTGTACCCTGCTGCAATGCCTGTGAGATCGCCCCACATATAGACACAGCGAATTGGCGCAAGCAACGGCGAAGAGAAAATCGGCTCGGCGTGCTCTGCGCCTCTGCGTGAACTAATTTGATCCCATGCCTTTGAGGCAATCAAGCAATTCGTCAAAATGACCAATGATTGCGTCTGCGCCCATGTCCTCGACCGGCCCATGCAAAAACCCGAAACTGACGGCCACGCTTGGGACGCTGGCATTCTTGGCCGCCATTATATCGTAAATGGAATCGCCGATATAGGCCGCCCTTCCGCCACCACAAAGTTTGATCATTTCAAAGATCGGTGCGCCCGAAGGCTTGGCATTTTCCTTGCCCAAAGTATCTGCGCCCAAAATGCATCCCATGCGGTGTGCAAGGTTCAGGTCGGTGAGCAATTTGACCGCAAGGCTTTCAAACTTGTTGGTCACTACGGCATAACGCACACCCATTTCGTCAAGTGCATCCAGCACCGCCAACGCGCCATCGAACGGGCGGCTATGCACACAGACATTGGCTTCGTAATAGGTCAGCATTTGGCGATAGAGCGGTTTGAAATCGCCATCCGGAATACCGCCTGTTGCCTCCAGTCCTTGTTGCAACATCCGCTTCGCGCCGCCGCCGATATGCTGCTTCACCGTGTCTGGTGATAGCAGCGGCCTGTTGACGCTCTCCAGGACATGATTGACCGCAGCGGTCAGATCGCCGCTGGTGTCCACCAAAGTACCGTCAAGATCGAAACCAATGATGTCGAAAGGAAAATCCAAACCCAAAAGTCCCTCATTATTCGTTTGTGTCGCGTGTCATTGAAGTGTTGCTCTGGAAACCGCAACAATTTGCTGGCATGAGAATATATATGACTGAATTAGCCGCCATCATTCTCGCCGCGGGCAAAGGCACGCGCATGAAATCCGACCTGCACAAGGTGCTGCATCCCATTGCCGGTCGGCCAATGCTGATGCACTTAATGGCCTCCGTCGATGCCTTACGCCCGACCAAAAAGATTGTGGTGGTCGGCAGCGGCAAGGAACAACTGGAGGCCGCTCTGGCGGGCGCAGCACAGCTTGCGGTGCAAGAGCCCCAATTTGGCACTGGCCATGCCGTGCAGCAAGCACAGGCCGCTCTGGAGGGGTTTGAGGGCGATGCCCTTATCCTTTATGGCGATGTGCCCTTCGTGCCGACCGCTACGATGCAAGCCATGGTTGACCGGCTCAACGCACCTGATGCGCCGGCGGTGGTCGTGTTGGCGTTCGCGCCAGAAGATCCAACCGGCTATGGCCGCGTCATCGTCGAAGATGGCCGCATCATCAAAATGGTCGAGCAAAAGGACGCAACCGAGGCGGAAAAAGCGGTGAAGCTGTCCAATTCCGGCCTGATGGCGGTGAAAGCACGCGACCTGTTCCCGCTTCTGAATCGCGTCACCGACGATAATGTGCAAAAGGAATTTTATCTTACCGATATCGTCAACATAGCCAGCGAAGACGGACGGATTTGCGTGGCTGTCACGACCGAACCCTACAAGGTCGCTGGCATCAACAGCCGCGCGCAATTGGCCGAGATGGAGCAAGCGTGGCAGCAGCGCCGCCGGGCGCAAGCCATGGATGATGGCGCAACTTTAATTGCGCCGGAAACGGTCTGGTTTGCGTGGGATACGCAGCTTGGCCGCGATGTCCTGATCGAACCCAATGTCTTTTTTGGCCCCGGCGTTAGCATATCTGACCATGTAAAAGTCCGCGCAAACAGCCATATTGAAGGCGCGATCATCGGTGAGGGCTGCGAAGTCGGCCCCTTTGCCCGGCTCCGGCCCGGAACGGTGCTGGAGGAAAAGGCAAAGATCGGCAATTTCGTCGAAACAAAAAAAGCAATTCTGGGCAAGGGCGCAAAGGCCAATCATTTGACCTATTTGGGCGACGCGATAATTGGCGCAGGCGCGAACATCGGCGCTGGTACGATCACCTGCAATTATGACGGCTATTTCAAATATCAGACGGTGATTGGCGAAGGCGCGTTCATCGGCAGCAACAGTGCGCTGATCGCTCCGGTGAAAATCGGACGAGATGCGATTGTAGCCGCAGGCAGCGCGGTATCCCGCGACGTAGCCGACGGCGAACTCCGCATGGTCCGCGCCGAACAATTGGTAAAGCCCGGCTGGGCGGACCGGTTTCACGATGCGATGCGGAAGAAGAAGGAGGGGAAGTGATAGTGCAGACGGTCGAGAAATTTCAGTCAGCTAATGACTTTTGGGTAGGTATGGTCGAACCTGACTTCCAAGAAAGCCAAAACAACCAAGGCGACCTTCGGGCGGCCCTGCACGCTGCAATTTCTCTTTTCCATATGAGTGACTGGGTTTTCGAACAACACAAATCTAACGTTTGCATCGCCTTCACGTTCACTGACAAAGGGGGACAGTCGCAGTTCGTCAAAGATTCTAAAACCTTTGCACACTCTTTGGAGGAGATTGAAAGTAATTTTGCGCTCATTAGAGGAATTGCAAATGCCGCAAAGCATTTAGCGCTAAAAGATATTCGACCGCATTCGGACGCGCCTAGCCACTCAGCCAATACCGCCAGTCAGTCATTGGGTTATGATGAGGGTGGGTTTGATGTTGGAGGATATGACGCGCTTTCGCAGGTTATGTTAGAAGGAGCAAACGGCCATTTACCTTTTTGCCAAATCGCAAAAAGCGTTTACGAAATGTGGCGCAAGTTAAATATCAAGCATAGTTGGTGGGTTGCTTGACATGATATCATGATATGATATCATTATATCATGACTCGCATCCTCGCCGATCTGCCTGATGAAGACATCAAATGGCTCGACCAACTTGCCGCCGAGCAGGGCAAGTCGCGTGCCTCAATACTGCGGGAGGCTGTGTCGGCCTATCGCGCAGAAGCGCCTACGCCCGGCAATACCGATTGGCTGGAGGCTGGCTTTGGTTTGTGGGCCAAATATGGTTTTACCGAGGACGGCATGGATTATCAGAACCGGCTTCGCGATGAATGGGTGCGCGAATGGGATATTGACTATGATCCTGCGAAACATGGTACTCTGACGGATGAGAAAGACGTCGCTGCGTGAGCGACATCTATTTTGACACCAATATCATTATCGATGCATTGGCAAGGAGACCGCAAGCCCTCGCCGAGCTTCGCCGTGCCAAGCGGCAATGGATCAGCCGTATGACCTGGATAGAGGTTCTCGCTGGTATGCCGGTACTAGCGCGCGCGGAAACCGAGGCGTATTTGCAAAATTATTCCATACGCGAACTATCACCAGAAATCGCCCGACGCGCTGCCGATCTTCGGTTCAATAAGCGTTCGCTCAAATTGCCCGACGCTGTGATCTTCGCTTCGGCGCAGGAACATGGCGCAATTTTGGTAACGCGCAATGTCAAAGACTTTCCTGCGAACATGCCAGGCATTCGCGTCCCTTATATAACGCCAGACAAGGTATAGAATTTATGTGCGGCATTATCGGTATTGTTGGCAAATTGCCTGTCTCTGACCGGCTGGTCGATGGGCTGAAGCGGATGGAATATCGGGGCTATGACAGCGCCGGTGTCTGCACGGTGTTTGACGGTCAACTCATCCGCCGCCGCGCCGAGGGCAAGCTGGCCAATCTCGTCAACGTCCTAAAAACCGATGATGCTGCGGGTAATATAGGCATTGCCCACACCCGTTGGGCCACGCACGGCGCGCCGACCACAAGCAACGCGCACCCGCATGCGACGGGCGAAGTGGCTTTGGTCCACAATGGCATCATCGAAAACTTCAAGCAGCTCCGCGATGAACTGACGGCGCGCGGGCGGACGTTCGAAAGCGAAACCGATACCGAAGTTGTGGCGCATCTGGTGTCCGAGCAGGTCGAGGCTGGTCATTCGCCCGCCGATGCGGTGAAGGCTGTGCTTCCGCGTTTGCGGGGAGCCTTTGCCCTTGCGATTGCGTTTCGCCAATTTCCCGATTTCCTGATTGGCGCGCGGCTCGGAAGCCCGCTGGTCGTCGGCTATGGCGATGGCGAAACCTATTTGGGTTCGGACGCACTTGCGCTTGCGCCATTGACGCAGAAAATTGCCTATCTGGAGGAAGGCGACTGGGTGATTGTCGCCCGCGACGGCGCACAAATTTTCGACAAGGACAATCATCCGGTGGAGCGCGCGATTACCACCTCCGGCGTGTCGGCGGCGCAGATCGAAAAGGGCAATTACCGCCATTATATGCAGAAAGAGATTTTTGAGCAGCCGACCGTGGTCGCGCAAACACTCTCCAGCTACATTCGCCCATTGGAGCAAACCGTTGCCCTGCCGCAGATGGATTTTGATCTTGCCGGTGTCAAACGCATTACCATCGTTGCCTGCGGCACATCTTATTACGCTGGCATGGTCGCCAAATATTGGTTCGAAACCTTCGCCCGCGTGCCCGTCGATATCGATGTCGCGTCGGAATTCCGGTATCGCGACCCCGTGTTGGAGGAAGGCGGCCTTGCGCTGTTCATTTCCCAATCGGGGGAGACAGCAGATACGCTGGCGGCGTTGCGCCATTGCAAGGAAAATGGTCAGACAATCGCGGTTGTCGTCAACGTGCCGACATCGAGCATGGCGCGTGAGGCGGACCTGTTGCTGCCCACACATGCCGGTCCTGAAATCGGTGTTGCCTCGACCAAGGCGTTTACCTGCCAGCTTGCGGTGCTGGCTGCGCTGGCCGCGCATCTGGCGCTGGTGAAGGGCAAGTTGAGCGCCGAGGAAGAACGCGAAATCGTGCGGCATTTGATCGAAGCACCCGCCGCCCTGAACGCGGCGTTGGCGCATGATGAAGATATTGCTGCAATGGCCCATTTGATCGCGCCTGCACGTGACGTGCTCTACCTTGGCCGTGGCCCGGATTATCCGCTGGCGATGGAAGGCGCGTTGAAGCTGAAGGAAATCAGCTACATTCATGCGGAGGGATATGCCTCGGGCGAGATGAAGCATGGACCAATCGCGTTAATCGACGAAGCCGTGCCGGTCATCGTTCTTGCGCCCAGCGGGCCGCTGTTTGAAAAAACCGTGAGCAATATGCAAGAGGTCCGCGCCCGTGGCGGAAAGGTTGTGTTGATATCCGACGCCGAAGGCATCGCCGAAGCCGGCGAAGGTTGCCTTGCCACCATCGAAATGCCAACCGTCCATCCGCTGATTGCGCCGTTGGTCTATGCCGTGCCCGTTCAATTGCTTGCATATCATGTCGCCTGCGCCAAGGGCACTGACGTGGACCAGCCACGCAATTTGGCCAAGTCGGTGACGGTGGAGTGATTTTGCGCAAAAGTCGTTGAAAGCGTGTCGGCAATTCGCCATCAGTTGAATTGCCTGGAGGTTGGACAAATTGCGGTTTTTTGCGCGCTTTAAACGCTATTTCAGTCGGCAAAAGTTGCTGCCACCGCCGCCGCGCGAGACGGGGGCGGCTGCACCATGGCCACCCGCGCCTGTTGCAGCCACTGCGCGCAATGCCTTTCAATCTGCCGTGTCACCAGAGCCTGCTTGGCTAAAATATCCAGTCACGCCGCCCAAGGGGCACATCATTGTTTTTGCCAATGAAAAAGGCGGCGTGGGTAAATCTATGTCTGCGTTTCACACCTGCATTGCGCTTTGCAATGCGGGTGAAAGCGTGGCGGCGCTTGATGTCGACTTGCGGCAGTTGACGCTCCACCGCGCTTTGTGGGCGCGGTTGGAAAGCGCTACGGAATATGGGGTGAAGCTGCCCGGACCAGAGCAAATCATGCTCGCACAACAAAATGAGAGCGAGCTTGAAGAAAAGCTGCGCATGGCGCGGATCCGGCACAGTTTCATCATCATTGATGTTGGCGGCCATGATTCGCCAATCGCGCGGCGGGCGATTTTCATGGCGGATACAATTGTAACGCCCGTAAATGATAGTTTCATTGACCTCGATATGCTTGGCCGTATTGACCCGCGCAGCGGGGAGTTCAAAACGCTCGGCAATTTCGCGCGATTGGTCGAGCATTTGAAGGAGCCGGGCCTTGCCATTCGACCCAAGCCGCTGGATTGGGTGGTGATGCAGAACCGGTCCCGAAGTCTTGGCACCAAAAACGAAATTAAGGTGCGCGAGGCGCTGGAAAAGATCGCGCCGGTTGCTGGCTTTCGCCTTGTACCGGGTTTGCGCGAGCGTGTGACCTATCGCGAACTGTTTCCGCAAGGGTTGACCCTGTTTGACCTGGAAATGCTTCCCCAATTGGGCCGAATGCAACCACAGGCACGTGAAGAAATCTGGGCGATGTTGCGTGCGCTGAGGCTCCCAAGCGAGGCGCTTAATCGGGCTATTGAATAGGCGCGTAAATATTTAGGGTCAGGACCACTTAAATCCATCTTCGGATTTGACCCTAGCATGCTGATAAAGCGTGAGTTGCAAAAATGTAAACCGGGCTTCTTCTGATTTTGCATTGCCTAACGTGCCCCTATGCTCGTTAAGAGGTATCAGAAACATCGGAACATGCTCATGTCTCACTATAGCGATATTCAATCTACCCATTGCAAGGCACTCGGATTTTCGGACTGGTTCGCCTTGCGGATCACCAAGACCCTGCGCTGGGGCGCAGATACGTTTTTTGCCAAACGATACGGCAATCGCGCGATAGTTTTAGAGACCGTCGCTGCTGTGCCCGGCATGGTTGGTGCAACGCTATCCCATTTACGGGCGCTTCGGCTGATGCAGGACGACCGGGGCTGGATCCGCACATTGATGGACGAAGCGGAAAATGAGCGGATGCATCTGATGACCTTCATCGAGATCGCGCAGCCATCTTGGTTTGAACGGATTGTCATCCTGTCCGTACAATGGGTCTTCTATATTTTCTTTTTCTTCCTCTATCTGATTTCCAGCAAGACGGCGCACCGGCTTGTTGGCTATTTCGAAGAAGAGGCCGTGCTGAGCTATACCCTATATCTCGCGGAAATTGACGAGGGGCGTCACCCCAACCCGCCCGCGCCCGCGGTTGCGCTGCGTTATTGGAACTTGCCTGAGGGCACGACGTTGCGCGATGTGATCCTGATCATCCGAGCGGATGAGGCCCACCACCGTGACACCAATCATTATATGGCCAATGCGCTATCGGGTCGTGATGCTGACCATGAGGCGATAACAGCATGCCCACCGCATGTGTCGCTTGACGCCGGATTGTTGTAACGGTTCGGGGTTGTTCATGACCCAAGCGGCGTTATGGGTGGGCGTATGAGTATGCCCGCCAAAATGATCATCATTTTTATCCTATTGTGGATGGCGGTGCATTTGTTGCTCTATGGATATTTGAAACGCCGGATCGCCGCTGCCAAGCGTGACAAGGATGCAGAGGCATAGCTTGATTTGCCATTTTCACATGCCTATAGCGAGAGAGTAAAAACAAGCGGTCCCGTGGGGCCGCTTTTTGGCTTTTGGAATATGCCAAACATTTGGTCGGAAGGAAGAAACCATGTCGATTACGCCCTTGATGCCAGTCTATCCGCGCTGCGGTTTTCGGCCGGTGCGCGGTGAGGGCGCTTGGCTGATTTCCGAAGACGGCAGCCGCGCACTGGATTTTGCCGCTGGCATCGCGGTGAATTTGCTTGGCCATGGCCATCCGCATTTGACCAAGGCCATTCAGGATCAGGCTGCAACGCTTATTCACGTATCTAACCTCTATGGTAGCCCGCAAGGCGAAGCCTTTGCCCAAAGGCTGGTGGATACGACCTTTGCCGACACCGTGTTTTTCACCAATTCCGGTGCCGAGGCCGTCGAATGCGCGATGAAAACCGCGCGGGCGTATCATCAGAGCCAAGGTAGCGACCGGTTCGAGATTATCACTTTCAAGAACGCCTTTCATGGCCGGACGATGGCGACGATTTCGGCAAGCAATCAGGAAAAGATGCACAAGGGCTTCATGCCATTGCTTGACGGCTTTAAATATGTCGATTTCGACGATTTGGAAGGCGCGAAAGCCGCTATCGGGCCAAAGACCGCCGCGTTTCTGGTTGAACCCATTCAGGGCGAGGGCGGCGTTCGTCCTGCGTCAGATGCGTTCATTCAAGGCCTGCGTGCGCTGGCGGATGAACATGGTATCCTGCTGATCCTGGATGAAGTGCAATGCGGTGTGGCGCGCTCGGGCACGCTATATGCGTATGAACAATATGGCATCATTCCCGACATCATGGCGACGGCAAAGGGCCTGGGCGGCGGATTTCCGGTCGGCGCATGCCTTGCCACCGAAGCGGCTGCGCGCGGCATGGTCGTTGGTACGCATGGATCGACCTATGGCGGCAATCCGTTCGCCATGGCGGCCTGTCAGGCGGTTTGGGATGTCGTGGCGAACGAAGAATTTTTGGCGCAAGTGCGTTCGACTGGCGACAAGCTACGTTCAACGCTTGAACAATTTATCGGCAATTATCCGGATTTGTTTACCGGTGTGCGCGGTAAGGGCCTGATGCTCGGCGTGATGATGACGCATGAAACACGGGCCTTTGTGGCGCATTTGCGCGATAATCACGGGCTGTTGTTGGTGGCGGCGGGTGACAACACCTTCCGCGTATTGCCGCCGTTGAACATCGGTGATGCCGAAATCCAGACATTCATGGAAAAGCTGTCGGCGGGTGCGGCAAGCTACCAGATGCCGCAAGCTGCATGACGCGCCATTTCTTGAACTTGAGCGACGCCGGCGGCGATGCAGTTGCAGCGATGTTGAACGATGCCATGGACAGGAAAAATGCCCGGATCGGATGGCCAAAGGGCAAATCAGATGCCGACGCGCCGCTTGCTGGCCACATATTGGCGATGGTTTTTGAGAAAAACTCGACCCGCACGCGGACATCGTTTGAAATGGCGATGAAGCAATTGGGCGGCGACAGTATCTTCATGGCGTCTGGCCAGATGCAGCTTGGCCGCGGTGAAACCATTGCCGACACGGCGCGCGTATTGTCGCGCTATGTCGACGCCATCATGATCCGCACGGAT
The DNA here is from genome assembly GCF_050921905.1 of Sphingorhabdus sp. NCBI lineage: Bacteria > Pseudomonadati > Pseudomonadota > Alphaproteobacteria > Sphingomonadales > Sphingorhabdaceae > Sphingorhabdus > Sphingorhabdus sp. The sequence goes on from NZ_CP050888.1 coordinate 2,459,593, forward strand.
GACCATACTAAGGTCGAGGAACTGGCACATTACGCCAGTGTGCCAGTGATTAACGGTCTGACTGATCTGTCGCATCCCTGCCAGATTGTTGCTGACCTGTTAACGGTGATGGAACATGAAAAGGCATTGCCGGGACTAGAAGTAGCGTGGCTTGGTGATGGTAACAATGTGCTCAATTCTGTGGTGGAGGCGGCAGGGCTGTTCCAGTTTAATGTGCGGATCGCCGTACCCCAAGGGTATGAAAGCGACAGCAATTTTATACAAGCGGCCAAGGCCGCTGGTGCGAACATCACGCTTACCCGCGACGCCGCAGAGGCGGTGGCAGGCGCAGACATGGTTGTGACCGACACATGGGTGTCGATGGGGCAGGAGCATGCCCATAACAAAATGGCGGCCATGATGCCGTATCAGGTGAATGAACGCCTCATGGCTTTGGCAAAGCCGGATGCGAAGTTCCTACATTGCCTGCCAGCGCATCGTGGCGAGGAAGTGACCGACGCTGTGATCGACGGCCCGCAATCACTCATTTGGGATGAGGCTGAAAACCGGCTGCATGCGCAAAAGTCGATTTTGTTATGGTGCCTCGGCAAGTTATAATGGCCGAACAATCGGAAACCTTATCCAATCAGCCATTGCGCTTTTCCATACCCACGCGCGACGCGCGCGGACGGTTGGTGCGTCTCGACGATGTGCTTGGCGAAATTTTGGCGGCCCATGCTTATCCGCCAGTGATTGAACGGACGTTGGCGGAGGCTTTAGTTTTGACTGCGCTGCTGGGCGCGTCGTTGAAGGAGCCGGGCAGCCAGCTGACGTTGCAAACGCAGACGGAAAAAGGCGCAATCCGCTTATTAGCCTGCGACTATAAGGATGGCGCATTGCGCGGCTATGCGCAGTTTGATGCCGCGACTGCCGCTGCCCTGTCGCAGGATTCGACGCTATCTGGCATCTTTGGCCAAGGCTATCTCGCGATCACTTTTGACCGGATGAAGCCCGCGAGCGAAGGCGGTGGCCGTTATCAGGGCATCGTGCCACTTGAGGGCGAGACGCTCGCCGATGCGGCGCAGAATTATTTTGTACAATCCGAACAAATCCCGACCTTCATTCGCGTTGCTGTGGACCATGTCGATGGCCGTTGTGTGGCGGGCGGCCTGCTGGTGCAGCATTTGCCCGAGGGGGAGGAAGGTCGCGAGCGTTTGCATGTGCGGCTCGACCATCCTGAGTGGGCGCATATCGAGGTCATGTCTTCGACCATCGCCGCCGCCGAGCTTTCCGACCCGGCGCTTCCGCTTGAGGAAATCGTCTGGCGATTGTTCCATGAAGAAAAAGAAGTGCGTATTGAGCAAGGCGATGTCCTGTCAAAGGGCTGCCGCTGTGATCCAGTTCATATCCGCGATGTCATTGCCAAATTTCCTGCCGTTGACCGCGCCGAAATGGCAGATGATGCCGGAGACATCATCGTCGACTGCGAATTTTGTTCGCGTCGCTTTCCGATAAGCCTTGCCAGTTTTAACAACTGAACTGCGCAACAACGGCGGCACTTCATTTATCGTTCATGAACCACATGCTATCGTGCAAAACGTCACAAATGATGGTATGTAGATCACGAAAAATGGGTCGCTTCGCTGTATAAGGCTGATTTGCCGACAAAAGTTTATGAACAATATTTTCCTTCTTTATGCCTTCCCCGGTGCGCTTTTGCTTTCGCTGGCTGCGGCGGGTTCCGCAAAATCAGATGGCGATATGGCTTTGCTTGACTCACTCGATCGGGGAATGTGGCAATTACGACCAACGGGTGGGAGTGTGCCGACGACCAAAATCTGCCTTGGTAAATCGGAAAGCCTTACCCAAATCCAACACAGCGGCTTAGCGTGCGAACAGTATTTCGTGCGTTCGAGCCCAAATTCCCTAACGGTCAGCTACACCTGCGCAGGGCATGGTCAGGGGTTGACGATTATCCGTAAGGAAACAAACCGGATCATCCATATCCAATCGCAAGGTATTCGAGATAATGCGCCATTTTCGTTTTCAGCGGAAGGGCGAAGAACTGGGCCGTGTTAACCGAACATTTTTTCTCATTGGCCGTTCATCAATAATTTAATATCTTGGCCATATGAGGTCAGGTGTGTCTCTCACCAGACACGCTTTCCTCCCAATGGCTGAGAAGCCTAGCCTGGGCCGCTGCTGAAAAGCTGAGCGGCCCATTTTTTGTTAGAATGCCGCGATCCCCGTGATGGCGCGGCCCAATATAAGCGCGTGCACGTCATGCGCGCCTTCATAGGTATTGACCGTTTCAAGGTTTACCATGTGGCGCATGACCTGATATTCCTCGCTAATGCCGTTGCCGCCATGCATATCGCGCGCCACGCGGGCGATATCGAGCGCTTTGCCAACATTGTTGCGCTTAACGATGGAAATCATGTCAGGCGCAAGCTGGCCTTCGTCCATCAAGCGGCCAACGCGCAACGATGCCTGAAGCCCCATGGCAATATCAGTCATCATATCGGCCAGCTTCTTTTGATATAACTGGGTGGCGGCAAGCGGTTTGCCAAATTGGTGGCGATCAAGGCCATATTGCCGCGCGGAGTGCATGCAGAATTCTGCTGCACCCAATGCGCCCCAACTGATGCCGTACCGGGCGCGGTTGAGGCATCCAAACGGGCCTTTTAGCCCTTGTACATCGGGCAGCAATGCGTCTTCGCCAACTTCGACATTGTCCATGATAATCATGCCCGTTGTCGATGCGCGTAACGACAGCTTCCCCTGAATTTTCGGAGCAGTGAGGCCTTTCATACCCTTTTCAAGGACAAAGCCACGAATGCCACCGCCATGCGCTTCGGATTTTGCCCAGATGACAAAGACATCGGCAAAAGGTGCGTTGGAAATCCACGTTTTCGATCCATTGATGACATAGCCGCCATCAACCTTTTTAGCGAAGGTGCGCATGCCCGCAGGGTCCGACCCGGCGTCAGGCTCAGTCAGACCAAAGCAGCCGATCAGCGTGCCAGCAGCAAGACCCGGCAGATATTTGCGCCTCTGCGCTTCTGAACCAAAAGCATATATGGGATGCATCACCAAAGACGACTGTACCGATGCCATCGAACGATAGCCCGAATCGACGCGCTCAATTTCGCGCGCGATCAGCCCGTAAGCGACATATGACGCGCCGGCGCCGCCATATTCCAACGGTATGGTCGCGCCAAGCAGGCCGGTCTGCCCCATCAACGGGAATAGTTCAGGCGCATCACATTCCGTCCGGTAAGCATCGATAACGCGTGGTTGCAATTCGCTTTGCGCAAAGGCGCGCGCGCTGTCCCGGATCATGCGTTCGTCTTCGGTCAGTTGGTCCTCAAGACGAAAAGGGTCAGACCAATCGAATGCTGCCAACTCGGCCATTTTTATCTCCCTTGGGAAGGCCTGCTGAATAGCGACCTGCGCATTGTTCGCCTTTATAAGCGTGCGGGCAAGACAGCAACCCTTGCCATCAACTCTGCGCCTTGCCATGCATTATGGGAATGCAGAATAATGACTGGGGGCGGTAATGGAATGGTTTATGTTTCCGCCCCCCGGGGGCGGCAGTCTGGTCCGATTGTTAAGCTATGCCTTGCGCACCGCGTCCCTATGTGCGCCGCGCGACGAACACGATAAATTATTCCGACAATCTGCCACTTGCGCAAGGGGTGACATTCGACATAGGCTGATCGCCCAAAGGAAAGCGAAATGCAGGTTGATACACTACCGCCGGTGAAAGCAACGCTGCAACCGAGCAACCATCCCTATCTCAACGGGGCGTGGACGCCGCAGCATGCGGAAGTCACCGCGACCGACCTTGATGTGATCGAGGGCCGTATTCCCGACGACATTGACGGCATCTATTTGCGCAACACCGAAAACCAGTTGCATCAACCACTAGGCCGCTACCACCCGTTTGACGGCGATGACATGATCCACCAGATCGATTTTTCTGGCGGCAAGGCCAGCTATCGCAATCGTTTCGTCCGCACTCGCTGTTTTCAGGCGGAGCAGGATGCGGGCGGGTCTTTATGGGGCGGGTTGATGGATAAAAGCAGCCTGTCCAAACGCCCCGGATTTGGCGCGCATGGCAGCCTGAAGGATTCCTCTAGCACGGACATCATTGTACACGCGGGCAAGGCTGTTTCCACTTTCTACCAATGCGGGGAGGGCTATGTGCTTGACCCCGAAACGCTGGAGCAAGAGGGTGTTGCGTCTTGGGTTCCGCTTGATGGCATTTCCGCGCATCCCAAGGTTGACCAGCGCACGGGTGAGTTGCTGTTCTTCAACTATTCAAAACATGCGCCCTACATGCATTATGGCGTCGTCGATCGCAGCGGCAAGCTGGCGCATTATGTCCCCATCCCGCTGCCGGGGCCACGTTTGCCGCATGACATGATGTTCACGCAAAGCTGGTCAATATTGTGCGACTTCCCGTTATTTTGGGATGAAGAGTTGCTGAAGCGTGACGTCCATGTGACGCGGCTACATGAGGGACTACCATCGCGTTTCGCGCTCATCCCGCGTTACGGTCAGCCAGAAGATATCCGCTGGTTTGAAGCGGAGCCGACTTTTGTTCTGCACTTCATCAATGCCTTTGAAGACGGTGATGAAGTCGTGCTTGATGGTTATTTCGAAGAAGACCCCTATCCCCCGCCACTCGAAAACGCCGACGGCTACGGCCATATGATGGCGTATGTCGACGAACATAGCTTCATGCCAAAGCTGCACCGGTGGCGGTTTAACTTGGCCGATGGCACAACGCGCGAAGAGCGGCTCGATGACCGCATCCTCGAATTCGGGATGATGAACCAGCGTTATTTGGGGCTGCCCTATAGATACGCCTATAGCACGACTTCTAAGCCCGGCTGGTTCCTGTTTAACGGTTTATGACATGGTCACGGGCGAGTCATGGTCTGTGGAGCTTCCAGAGGGGCGCTACGGCAGTGAGGCACCCTTTGCCCCTCGTGTCGGTGCGGTTGACGAGGATGACGGCTATCTCGTCAGTTTTGTGACCGACGAAAATCGCGGAACATCCGAATGCATATTGATCGACTGCAAACGCTTTGCAGAAGGGCCAGTGTGCCGGATTGCGCTGCCGCATAAAATCAGTAGCGGCACCCATGCACATTGGGCAGATCGCTCGGCCTTATAGTAAAAAGTTATTGCCATCGTTTCGGCTGGCATCTTGGTTTTGAATGGCGCGCCCTACAGGAGTCGAACCTGTGGCCTCAAGATTAGAAGTCTCGCGCTCTATCCAGCTGAGCTAAGGGCGCGCGCTGATTTGCGCAATAACGGCTTTGCGCGCGAACGCAAAGCTGCTTATGTCGATTCATGCACGACGACCTTATCATTGACGAAAGCGCCAGCGCAGTTATCGGCCGCCAGTTTCGCTATTATGACTTCGTTATGGCGGCGTTTGTCGCCATTTTGTTGCTCTCGAACGTCATTGGGGCGGCCAAACCTGCGGCGCTGACAATATCGGGCGAGCAATGGATTTTTGGTGCTGGAATATTGTTTTTCCCGTTGGGCTACGTCATTGGTGACGTCCTGACTGAAGTCTACGGCTATGCGCGCGCGCGCCGTGTCATCTGGGTTGGCTTTGCGGCGCTGCTCTTCATGGCGTTTATGAGTTGGGTTGTTGTGACCCTGCCGCCTGCACCCGGTTGGGAAGGGCAGGCGGCATATGAAAGCGTCTTCGGGCAAGTTTGGCGGATCGTTATTGCATCAATCACTGCGTTTTGGGCGGGTGAGTTCGTCAACAGCTATGTGATGGCGCGCATGAAGATTTGGACCGCAGGAAAGCATTTATGGACGCGCACTATTGGTTCAACGATTGTCGGTCAGGGCATCGACAGCCTCATTTTTTATCCGCTCGCCTTTTGGGGGGTGTGGAGCAACGAGCAGGTTATAAGCGTTATGATTACCAACTGGCTGTTGAAAGTGGGCTGGGAAGTTGTGCTTACGCCCGTCACTTATGGTGTTGTTGGTTGGCTGAAACGCAAAGAGGGCGTCGAAATATTCGACAAGGGTACGAATTTTTCGCCATTCAAAACAAAAATTTAGGACATCATGCAAGACCGTTTACAGCTTCTGGCCGAGCATTGGGTCAGCTATAAAATCTGGCTAATCGAAACAGTTGGCCTGACCAATGATGCGATGCATATTCATGGGGCGCTTTTGATCTTATGCGTGTCGGCCCTGGTGTTGCGGCGGCGCCCCGACAGCCCGTGGTGCTGGTTAATCGTATGTATCGCTGAATTGTTTAACGAATATGCCGATTTGCGGGGGGCTGCGGCCGGAGAGGCTACCATAGATGCAGCCCTGCATGATGTTTACAACACGATGTTTTGGCCGACCGTGCTCTTGATATTGGGGCGTGCTTTATTTCCGCGAGAGCAAGCGACGCCTGTCAGCCCGGCAGCAATATCAAGCGATCTGCCGCACCAACCCCTCGAACAAGCGACGTCCGTCTGACCCGCCATGCACGGCTTCGGTCATGCGTTCGGGGTGCGGCATCATGCCCAACACATTTCCGGCAGCATTAAGCACGCCAGCGATGTTGCGGGCCGAACCATTTACGTTTTCGGCGTAACGGAAGGCAACACGGCCTTCGCCCTCAAGCCTATCAAGCGTCTCAGTATCAGCGAAATAATTGCCGTCATGATGCGCAACGGGAATTCGGACCTGCTCACCGGCGGAATAGCCGCTGGTAAAAACAGAGCGATTATTTTCGACCGTTAGCCCAACCGTGCGGCACACGAAGCGGATCCCGGCATTGCGCATGAGAGCGCCCGGCAACAGACCAGCCTCTGTCAAAATCTGAAAGCCATTGCATACACCCAGAACGGGCACCCCGCGTTCCGCAGCCTTAATGACCGCCTGCATAACCGGAGAGCGCGCAGCCATGGCACCGGAGCGCAGATAGTCGCCATAAGAAAAGCCGCCGGGAATAGCGATCAGATCAAGCCCATCAGGCAATTCGCCAGCGCGGTGCCAGACCAAAGTTGTTTCGGCACCGGTAATGTCGCGAATGGCAACGGCCATGTCACGATCACAATTAGAACCCGGAAATTGGATGACCGCCGCGCGCATCAGGCCTGCTCAATCTCGAAATTCTCAATAACCATATTGGCCAGTAACTTGGTGCACATCATTTCCAGGTCAGCCTTTGACACGCCCGGTTCATGATCAATTTCGATCAGGCGTCCGGCCCGCACGTCATGAACGCCCGAAAAACCTAAGCCCTCTATGGCGTGATGGATGGCTTTTCCTTGTGGGTCGAGAACACCGTTTTTCAATGTTACAAAAATGCGCGTTTTCATAGGACCCGTCCAATTGCCAGTTTCCGTTTCTATAGATGCCGCCACGTGCGATTCAAGCGTAAGCTAACGCCAATCGCATTTTAACGCGGTTTGGAAAGTCCGGCCCATAAGAATAATGTCAAAAGCCAGGGGCAGGACCACTTAAATCCACCTTCGGGGCGTCAAAATGGCACAGATATCGATGACGTTGCAGCATCAGGCAGCGGCGAAGTAACGAGAGTCACTCCGTCGGGCGTCAAAGGCCAGACTTTTTAACGGCGCGCCAGGTGCGTGGAAAGCGCCGCCGCTTCAAAGGAAGCCTCCAAAACCCGCAGAATTGCTTGCAAGTTCACACCAAAATCGCATTTGACCAAATTGCGCATTATATCGGGCGCGCAATAAAATTTCCTACAGGATCGCGGCGGGAGAGACGCGCGTAGGAGGGGCGTTATGGGATGCCGCATTTGGCTGTCAAAGAACGACGGAACATTATAGGAACAGGGGGTGATTGTCAAGTTGGGTGGTGACTGATCGGACGGTGACGTGACGCCGGGGCGGTACAGTGGACGGGCGACCACAAGCGGTTTCAAAACGACAGCCGCGCCATCGAAGAGGTTGGATAACATGGCAGGCGGGTCTTCAATTTAGACGGAGGCAGCCCTGTAAAGCAGGACCAGCTTCGATAGTTTTTACGTGCGACATAAGCGAATGTGTGCAATGGCGAATGGCCAGAAAGCGCCATTCAATTATCGAGTGACATATGCCGACGAAGTTATCCCAATCCGACGCTTTTAATACCCGAGCTGACAAGTTTAACAATGTAGCCTGTGTTCTCGCTCGCCTATCAATCTTAGTCGGTGGCGTAGTTTTGGCATCCTGTGGGCAAGCAAAGACGCCGTTGCGGCCTTCTATTTTGCCAGAAGTGGCTAAAATTCAGCCAGTTCTTGACTGCATTGAGGCTACTCCGCAGGGCGCAAATTCGGTAATTGAAAGCTGCGTAAATAAGGCAGGAATTAATATTGATCACGTGCCGGATGAACCAAAGAGAGCAGCGGAATTTATGCCGCTTGTTATCGCTTCTTGGGTGTTCTTCGATCAAGATAAGACCAAGCGGCTTTCTTCGAAATCTCTTCCATTGATGATCGATTATGCTCGATGCGTTGAAACGAATGCGTATGCCGACAGATCTTTTTCCAACCGCACGGAAAAAGGCGTCACACAGGCGCGGCTGCGTGCCGAACTTGCTTGTATGGAGCATCCGCTTGCTCTCTCAGGTTTGAAACCGGAACAAGCGGCCACGACAAGCAATCTTAGGGAACGCATGTTGGCCAATTTGATAGCAAACACCGCTACAACTTTCGCGCTCGAAGCAAATGGCTGGTATCCCGATGAAATGCGTCGCTGCGTCAAATATCTGGATGGTAGGCCACCATCAATCGGTTGCTCTCTCAATCCTGAGCCAAAATCGACTCCTCCGTTTGCCCCACCTGGTAATTAGCCCTATAATTTCCCCGCAATTTTTGGCGACAAGCCTATTCTGAAGATTCTATCCTTTGGTCAATTTGTGCAGGTTATCAGAAATTCACGCACGGGCTTGCAAAAGACATGTCTGCTCTTTTCTTAGGTGCACGAGCGGCAAGTGAATGCCTGCTCACTACAGCAAATTCGCTAAAGCGGTCAGCAAACGGCAACGTTTCGGTCGTTATCGATTATTCTCTTGTCCGCCGAGAGCGGACGGGAGTGTATTTGGCCACAGAAAGGGTAATGAACCAAGGACGAAGCCCAAGAAGGCTGCTTGTAGAATAAGGGCTAAATCAAAGCCGGGTATCCGCAGCGCAAAAGATGCAAATGCATTTGCTAAGACGTCGGTCACCATCACGACGGCCGCGAGCAGCAAAGCGCAACGTCGCCAACCTGCAATGATCAGAACTATCACAAGCGCGTCTAAAACCACAAGTGAAGTCCAGAACGCCTCTAATGCAGGCGGGCCAAAGGCGTAAGGCCGCCAACCGCGCGACAGAAAATCCGCAGCATGGCTTACGACGCCGATGCCGAAGCAAGCGATATATATGCCCAAGGCGAACCGTGTGCGCGTAAAATGCATCGCATCTTGCTAGCCCGAACTATGTCCGGATTCCACCCATAATCGGTCTTTTTTGAGCGATCTAACGATACCCCTAAACGGACCGGCAGTTTTGAGGGGTTCGTCACAGAAAGCCGTCCGTCCGTTCTCGACAACATTGCGGACTTAGCCATAGAAAGCTAAACACAACTAGGGGGGGTCAGACAATGTTGTTGGTTACAATCGGGTGTGCTTACGGTGCCGTGATGATATGGCTTGCGCTGCGCGCCAATACTAGATTTTCCGGTGAGCGACGCTTACCCATGCAATGGTGGCTTAACGGGGAAGTTACTTGGTATGCTCCGCGTCGTGTGGCGTTGGCCTTCATTCCAACGTTAGCAATCGGTATGTTTGGATTTACCGCCACAACAAAACCGAGGCCCGGCGATGAGCACCTCGTCATACCCGTTATGTTGTTTATGGGTTTTCTTTGTCTGGGTATTCAGTTGCTTTACCTATATTTAGTAAGGAAAACACTGCATCGGAATGGCGGCTAACCACCCAATTCCGGCCATACAGACAACAATGCCCCACAACCTTCAAACCCAAACCTACCCCGCCAAACTCCTCGCCGCTTGCTCCCAAAAATGCAGCAGGCCCTGGCTGAAACTCAATGGCACATAGGCGTCGCAGGTGGTTTCATCGACGACGTGCAGGCGGACGTTGATATGGTCGATGATTGTCGCTGCGCTGCATCCGGCGGCGAAAGTTGGGCTTTCGGCGTCGAATACGCCGCCTTCCATGAGGAGCGTGCGCCAGCCTTTGCCCGACAGGCGGATGCGGACGATGCCGCCGCCGATGGCTGCGCCGTTCTGGAACCGGATGTGTTTCCAAATCTTGTATCATATATCGAACGCGGGGAAATCCGGCCGATAGTAGCAGCAACCTACGACCTATCCGATATCGTCAAAGCGCAGGAAGCATTTTTGACGAAGCAGCATGTCGGAAAAATTGTCCTGTCGTTTTAATCAACAGTTTCGATCAATTCACTGATCCGTCCAACGATTTCATCGATATGGGATTTTTGCAGGATGAGCGGCGGCGACAGCGCAATGATGTCGCCTGTTGCGCGCACGAGCACGCCATTGTCGAAGCATTTGTGGAATAATTGCATGCCGCGCTTGCCAACGCCGGCGGCATTTGGCGCAAGTTCTATCGCCGCAACGATGCCCATGTTGCGGATGTCGATGACATTTTTTTTGCCTTTCAGGCTGTGCACCGCGTCTTGCCAATAGCCGTGGAGCGAACCAGCATGTTCGAAAATACCTTCCGACTTGTAAAGGTCCAATGTTGCCAGGGCTGCCGCTGCGGCCAAGGGGTGACCGGAATAGGTGTAGCCGTGGAACAATTCGATGCCATCGGGACCGCCTTCGACAACGCCGTCGTGGATATGGCGGCTGACCGCGACGGCGCCCATCGGCACGGCGGCATTTGTAAGGCCTTTTGCCATTGTAATAATGTCAGGCGTCACGCCTAAGGTTTCCGATGCTGTCGTACCGCCGACACGGCCAAAAGCCGTGATGACTTCGTCAAATATCAGCACGATGCCATGCCTATGTGTAATCTCACGCAATTTTTCGAGATAGCCGATTGGGGGCACCAACACGCCGGTTGAACCCGCCATGGGTTCGACAATGACCGCCGCAATGGTCTCCGCGCCATGCAGCGCGACAATGGCCTCCAGATTATCCGCCAAATGCGCGCCCCATTCGGGTCGGCCCATCGTAAAGGCGTTATGTTCCAGATTATGGGTGTGCGGAAGATGGTCAACACCCGTAAGCAGGGTGCCGAATTGCCGCCGGTTGTTGACGATGCCGCCAACCGAAATGCCACCAAAGCCGACGCCATTATAGCCGCGTTCTCGTCCTATCAGCCGGGTACGTGTGCCCTGGCCAATCGCGCGTTGGTAAGCGAGCGCAATTTTGAGCGCAGTATCGACCGATTCAGAACCCGAGTTGGTAAAGAATATCCGATCGAGGCCTTCAGGCATGAGCGTTGCGAGGCGCGAAGCCAGTTCAAACGCCAGCGGATGTCCCAATTGGAAGGGTGGGGCGTAATCAAGCTCTGCGGCGCATTTCTGGATCGCCTCGACAATAGTGGGGCGGCAGTGACCGGCATTGACCGCCCAAAGCCCAGCCGTGCCATCAAGGACCTGTCGTCCATCATCGCTGGTATAATGCATGTCCTTTGCAGATATGAGCTGCCGCGGCGTCGTCTTGAACGCCCGGTTCGCCGTAAACGGCATCCAAAACGCAGCGAGGGGGTCATTTTCCAGTTTCATCACGTCACTCCACCAACGGGTCTTCAGGGTCAGGACCACTTAAATCCACCTTCGCGGTTTGAGGCCATATTGTTCAGTGCAAGGCGGCAAACGCAGGACTTAGTGGTTCTAAGTCCAAGCTTGTCAACGTGGCAATGGACAATATGGATCAAATCCGAAGGACGTCTTGACGCCGCGAAGGTGGATTTAAGTGGTCCTGACCCTAGGTCACAGACTCATTATGTCTCAACCAGATCCGGATTGATGCGAGTTGGACAGATGCGAGATAATTATCGTCTCTTTGATCGTATCGCGTGGCAACTGCTCTGAAGTGCTTGAGTTTATTAAAGAAGCGCTCGACGAGGTTGCGTTGCTTATAGAGGAGGTGACTAAATACCGGTTTGATCACGCGTTGCGGCATGGCGCGGATATTGGCCCTGGCACCGCGCGCCTCCATTTCGGCGCGCAACGCATCGGAGTCATAAGCCCGGTCGGCGAGCAGGATATCCCCTTTGCCGACGGTATCGAACATGTCTACTGCACTGCGACCATCGGCGGCTTGCCCTTCGGTCAGCTTGAGCATGATCGGCATGCCCATCGCATCGACCAGTGCATGTATCTTGGTGGTCAGGCCGCCACGCGAGTGACCCATGCAACGGGATCGCTGGTCTTTTTTTTACCATTGGCTCCATGTTGATGAACCCGGATCGAAGACGAGTCGATCATCTGGATATCGCCTTCGTAAGCCACGGAAACTGCATCCAATATATGCTTCCACACACCGGCTCTGCGCCAGCGGTTGAACCGGTTCACACAGGTCGTATACGGACCGTATCGCGCCGGAATATCCGCCCAAGGCGCGCCAGTGCGTAACCGCCAGAATATCCCGTTCAAAACCCGCCGATCATCAACCCGCTTCACGCCACGCACCTTGGTCGGCAACAAAGGCTGGATCACCAACCACTCGAAATCTGTCAAATCAAACCGTGCCATCAACTTCTCCCTTTCAGGAAAAGCATTGAATCAGATATCAATCACTTTGGGAATCTAATTTATGAGTATGTGACCTAATGCGACTGACTCGCATTTACAAACGTTGTGCAAATCTATATGCGCTCGATTCCGAAAGGACGGGTGTCATAAATGTCCAATACGCTTCATCCCGGCACGACTGCGGTTTGCATCACAGGGCACGACGATCTCGTTGCGGACGCGGTATGACGCGCGCGGCGATCAAGGCGTGGGCGTGGGTCCATAAATGGACAAGCCTCATGAGCACGGCCTTCCTACTGATGCTGTGTCTGACCGGCCTGCCTCTGATCTTCCATGACGAGATCGACTGGCTGTTCGAAGAGCAGCCGACTTACGGCATGCCCGGCATCGGCTCATCTAGTACCGCTGCGGGCCTGCTCCCTCTCGATGACATGCTGACCCGCGCGCTCGACAACCGGCCGGGCGAGGTGCCGCTCTACATGGCCTTCGACAATGATCAGCCTTCGATGACGATCACCACCGGCCCGCGACCGGATTCGCCGGGGTCTGAAATGACCATCCAGTCCTTTGACCGATCGACTGGTGAATTAATCGCTTCAGTCTCGGAAGACAGCGTCAGCGGTGTGAGCGCTGTGATGCACTTCCTGCTTGAGCTGCACACCGACATGTTCCTCGGCCTGCCGGGCATGCTGTTTCTGGGCGCGATGGGCATGTGCTTCGTCGCAGCGCTGGTTTCTGGCGTGGTGCTCTACGCCCCTTTCATACGCAAGCTGGACTTCGGAACGCTGCGGGTCAGCCGCAGCGCCCGCACCAAGTGGCTCGATTATCACAACCTGCTCGGCATCGTCGGTCTTGCATGGATGCTGGTGGTAGGTTTGACCGGCGTGATCAATGCGCTCGCCGTGCCGATCGAGGCTGCGTGGAAAGCGAACGAACTGGCCTCGATGACCCGCGAGTATGCGGGGCGCAAGCCGCTCGATCCGGCGCGCTACGGCTCGCTTGACAAGGCAATGGCTGCTGCCCGCGCTGAGCTTCCCGACAACAATCCGCAGTTCATCGCCTTTCCCGGCGGTACCTTCAGTTCAAACCATCACTATGCGGTGTTCTTTCAAGGAGACACGCCGCTCACTGAGCGCCTGCTGACCCCGGCGCTGGTCGATGCCGAGACAGGCACCTTCACCGCCGCGCGGGCGATGCCGTGGTATTATCAGGCGCTCTCGCTGTCGCGCCCGCTCCATTTCGGCGACTACGGCGGCCTGCCCTTGAAGCTGCTGTGGGCGGCACTGACTCTGTTCACGATCCATGTTCTGGGGACCGGGCTTTATCTGTGGCTCGCCAAGCGAAAATCCTACGCGCCTGCCGCGATCCCTGACCACGCGCTGCTGAGCGAGCCCGCCGAATGAGCCGCGCCCGCCCTCTCTCCGCGATCTTTGCATGGCCGCTGACGATTTTCGCCCTTGGATTTGCCGGCCTCGTGATCGCGCTGACCGGCGATGGCTGGCGTGATGGGGCGGCATGGGCCGCACTGCTCGCCCCCGTTTGTGCCGCGACCTGGGCGATCCGCACCCGGCGCGGTTGATCCGCTTTTCGACTTTACACGACAAGGAACACGTAATGACGACTTCCAATGCCCGCGCCCGCCTGCTGTTTGCGACTGCCATCGGCCTTGCCCTTCCCGTCCTGCCGGCCGCAGCGCAGGATCGCGGGAATGACGAGAACCTCATCATCGTCACCGCCCAACGCGCCAACCAGTCAGGGGGCGAGCAACAGGGCAGCGTTGGGGTGCTGGGCGACAAAGACGCGGGCGACGTTCCCTTCTCCATCCGCAGCTACAACGAGGCGCTGATCCTCAACCAGCAGCCGCAGACATTGGGGCAGGTGCTGGAGAACGATCCCACCATTCGCACCACAACCGGCTTTGGCATCGCGGGCGAGCTGTTTGTGATCCGCGGCTTTTCGCTCGCGGGAGACGACATCGGCTATGACGGGCTTTACGGCATAATGCCGCGCCAACTGGTCGCGCCCGAACTTTACCAGTCGGTGCAGGTGCTGAACGGATCAACCGCATTCCTCAACGGCGCAGCGCCCGGTGGCACCGGGATCGGTGGGAGCGTCAACCTCATCCCCAAGCGCGCCGGTAGCGGCGAGCTGACGCGCATCACCGCAGGCTATACCGGTCCCGAGCACATCGGCGGCAGCTTCGATATCGGGCGACGCATGGGCGCGAATGACGAGTGGGGCGTCCGTGTCAACGGCACCGCGCGCGCCGGGGATGTGTCGATCGACGATGAATTCCGTAGCACCTATGTGCTGGGCGCTGCGTTCGACTACAATTCGGGGCCCTTTCGTGCCTCGCTCGATCTCGCCTACCAGCGTGTGAAGGTCTCGCATTTCCGACCCAAGCTGAGGGTCAACACGCTGACAGTCATCCCAGAGGCACCGGATGCTGAGACCAATTTCGGTCAACCCTGGCAGTTCACTACGCTGCGCGACATCTTCGGGCAGGCACGGGTGGAATATGACATCGCCAATGACGTCATGGTTTACGCCGCCTTCGGCGCGCGCGACGGTGCGGAAGAAGGCGTCTACAGCACGCCCACGCTGGTCAACGCGACCACTGGCGAGATCACGGTCAGCAGCTCCTTCATCCCCCGCACTGACAACAACGAAGCGGCGACCGCAGGGCTGCGCGCCAAGTTCGCAACCGGCGGGATCAGACATGAGATCAACGCAGGCGGATCGATCAATTGGTTGGTCAACCGCAACGCCTTTGAATTCTTCGCGTTGTCGGCCCAGCGCAACAACCTCTACGCCCCAATCGAGGTGACACCTTCGACCACGGTGACCTTCGCGGCCGGCGATCTTGACGATCCCCTGCCCGCCGGCCGCACCCGGCTGACGAGCGGGTTCATTTCGGACACCATCGGCTTGCTCGACGACCGCGTTCTGCTGACCGCCGGACTGCGCTTGCAGGCGATCAACGTCAGATCCTTCTCGAACGCCACTGGCGCGTTGACGAGCGAGTATGACGAGGACAAGGTGACCCCGGTGATCGGCCTAGTGGTCAAACCCGCAGACGGCCTTTCGCTCTATGCGAACAGGATCGAAGGCCTCGTGCAGGGCGCGGTTGCGCCGGTGAGCGGGGCGGACCCCAATGGCGGCGCGCCGCTGCCTGTCAGCAATGCGGGCGAGATCCTGCCGCCGTTCGTCTCGGAGCAATACGAGATTGGCGGCAAGCTGGCGCTCGGCGGGATCGACCTCTCGTTGGCGCTGTTCCAGATCGACCGTGAGACCGCGATCCTGCGGCCCGACCCGGATCAGGCCGGCGCGCTCGAATTCGGCCCCTTCGGCATCCAACGCAATCGCGGAGTCGAATTCACGCTCGCGGGCGAACTGACCCAGGGCCTGCGCCTGATCGCGGGTGGTTCGATCATCGACGCCAAGCTGCGCCGCACCCAGAACGGCGTTAACGAGGGTAACCAGGCGGTCGGCGTGCCCGAATACCTGCTCAACACCAACGTCGAATGGGACGTGCCCTTTATCCCCGCCCTCACGGTAACGGGCCGGGTGGTGCATACGGGCCAGCAGGCTGCCAACATCACCAACACGTTGTTCCTTGAGGAATGGACGCGCTTCGACCTGGGCCTGCGCTATGTTGCGGTGGTGGCGGGGAAGCCGCTGACCTTCCGGGTCAACCTCGATAACGTGGCAGATGCGAATTACTGGGCCTCAGCCTTCGATAGCTTCCGCCCCGACCTTCAACTTGGCGCGCCGCGCACATTCAAGGCATCGCTTACCTACGACTTCTGATTTGGGACTCC
Source organism: Sphingorhabdus sp. (assembly GCF_050921905.1). NCBI lineage: Bacteria > Pseudomonadati > Pseudomonadota > Alphaproteobacteria > Sphingomonadales > Sphingorhabdaceae > Sphingorhabdus > Sphingorhabdus sp. The sequence goes on from NZ_CP050888.1 coordinate 2,476,102, forward strand.
GACGGGCAAAGCTCAACGCTGCTTTGCCCGTCGGAATTCTTCGCTTAAGACGGCGGCTATGGGGTCGGTTGCTGAAGGGCAGGAGTTTTTCGGAGCTAAGGCAAAGCCGACACGCCGCTTTTGGGATCGAGCCGAGGCGTCGCTTATGGCAGCTCGTCGGTGATGGGGTGGACGCCCCCCCCCCGACGTAAACGGCATCCAAAACGCAGCGAGGGGGTCATTTTCCAGTTTCATCACGTCACTCCACCAACGGGTCTTTAGGGTCAGGACCACTTAAATCCACCTTCGCGGTTTGAGGCCATATTGTTCAGTGCAAGGCGGCAAACGCAGGACTTAGTGGTTCTAAGTCCAAGCTTGTCAACGTGGCAATGGACAATATGGATCAAATCCGAAGGACGTCTTGACGCCGCGAAGGTGGATTTAAGTGGTCCTGACCCTAGCCCTTATGCGACCGTATTACCGTCATTCTCGATTGAAAAGATTCTTGTGTCCGGAAAATTTTAGTTGGGCCTCATTTGCCGGCCGCTGCGCGATCATATGCGGGATTCCAAAGTGGGAACTGACGTCTTGTAGATGACGGGCCGAAGCGCAAAGCTTGTGGTCACATTGGCAACACCCTTCACCCGGGTCAGCCGATGGCGCAGAAAATCCTCAAATTGCGTCAAGGATGCGACCAATATGCGCAATTGATAATCTGCCTCACCCGTCATCAGATAACATTCCATGACCTCGGGAAAGCCGGCGACGGCCGTCTCAAAATCTTCCAAATGACGATCATCCTGTTGATCAAGGCGCACGCGGACAAATGCCGTGACGGAGAGGCCGATCTTATCAGGGTCAACTAAAGCGACATAATGGGTGATAGTGCCGTCGGATTCCAACTGGCGTACCCGGCGCAGACAGGGGCTGGGCGATAAGCCGACCCGTTCCGACAGTTCCTGATTGGACATTCGGCCATCTGATTGAAGGCAATCAATGATCTTGCGGTCAATGGTATCTAAGTAATTTTTTGGCATATTATATATCTAATTCAATAAATTTAAGCATAATCTATCAAATATTATGGCATCGACCGTTATGATACGCAAGGACATGCTGGGATGTGCTAGCTACAGTCCTGCTTTAATTTAAGCGGAAATTAGCCATGGCCAACATTGTCGTCGACAGGCGTGAAGAGAAAATAGCAGCAATCGAAACCCTCGATTCGCGGCTGCGTTGGTTGGCCTCCTGGATTGTGCACAACGCCAACCATATCCGGCCAAAGCGGGACGGGTTGAAGGTCGGCGGGCATCAGGCAAGCTGTGCATCGATGACGGCGATTATGGCGGCGCTTTATTTTCATGCGCTGCGTCCGAATGACAAGGTTTCCGTCAAACCACATGCGGGGCCTTTGCTGCAAGCGATCCATTATCTGCTGGGCAATCAGTCGCTGGAACAATTGCAACAGTTTCGCGCCCTGGGCGGCGCACAAAGCTATCCGTCCCGGACAAAGGATAAAATTCCGGTGGATTTCTCCACTGGTTCTGTAGGGTTGGGCGTTGCGATTACCGCCTTTTCAAGTCTGGTTCAGGACTATTTGATTGCGCACGGATCGATCGACGAGGGCAATGCAGGCCGGATGATTTCGTTGATGGGCGATGCTGAATTGGATGAAGGCAATATCTACGAATGCCTTATTGAAGGGTATAAGCACGACATCCGGAACTGCTGGTGGGTAGTCGACTATAATCGGCAATCGCTCGACAGCACGACGGCAGACCGGATGTTTCGGCGCTTTGACGATATTTTCGAGACCACGGGATGGCGGGTTATCACCTTAAAGCATGGCAAGCTGCAACGTGCCGCTTTCGCCCGGCCCGGAGGAAAATCGCTGGAGGACTGGATCGAAAATTGCCCTAATGCGGAATTCGCCGTTCTCACATATCAGGGCGGTGCGGCTTGGCGCGCGCGCCTGACGGCAGATATTGGCGGCAAACCGCATGTGAAGAAACTGCTCGATAGTTTTGAAGACGACGGTCTGGCCGCATTGATGACCAATCTGGGTGGGCATTGCGTCGAATCCTTGATGGATGCATTTGACAGTGCCGATGATGAACGGCCCACCTTGTTCATTGCCTATACGGTCAAGGGTTATGGCCTACCGCTGGCGGGGCATAAGGACAATCATTCGGGGATGATGAACCCCGGTCAGATTGATCAGCTTCGTATGGCCATGGGCATTGAGGCAGGCCAAGAGTGGGAACCATTTGCCGGTCTTGGCGGCAATATGGCGGCACGGCTCAAAAATTTCATCGGGGACAGCGTTCTTGCCGCCAAGCCGGAAGAGCCAGTAGCACCGCAGATACACGTGCCCGCACGCTTCGCAGTTCCGTCGGGTGATGTACAATCAACGCAGGCGGCATTCGGCAACGTGCTTCTCGATCTTGCCAAATCATCCAAAGAGCTGGCAGACCGGATCGTGACCACTGCGCCTGATGTGACGCAGACAACCAATCTCGGCGGTTTTGTGAACCAACGCGGGCTGTTTCGACGGTCCGACGTCGCCGATATATTCCGTGAGGCCAAAATTCCGTCCGCCCAGAAATGGGCAGCACATGCGGCGGGTCAGCATATTGAACTGGGGATTGCGGAGAACAATTTTTTCTTACTGCTGACGTCGCTTGGGCTGGCCGCGCCGCATTTCGGTACGCGCCTTATTCCGGTTGGTACGGTGTATGATCCATTCATCGCCCGTGGTCTCGATGCGCTGAATTATGGTTGCTATTCCGATGCGCGTTTTCTGCTGGTCGGAACGCCGTCCGGCTTGACTTTAGGACCGGAGGGCGGCGCGCATCAGTCTATTAACACGCCGTTGATTGGCATGGGGCAGCCGGGCCTTGCGTATTTTGAACCTGCCTATGCCGATGAAGTTGCTTTATTCATGCGGTGGGCGTTTGAATATCTGCAAAAGCCGGAGGGAAGCTCTGTCTATCTGCGGTTGAGTACGCGTCAGGTCGCGCAAGTCGATCGGGCCAATGCGGATTGGGAGGCGGATGCTCTCAAAGGTGGATATTGGTTGCGGCCACCCTCGGCAGGCGCAGAAGCGGCTATCGCATTTACAGGGGCCATCGCGCCTGAGGTGTTGGCAGCATATGCACAAATGTTGGATGATATTCCCGGTTTAGGCGTTTTGAACGTGACCTCGCCCGATGTGCTGCATCGTGAATGGTCCGCGAGCAAGGCTGCGCGCTGGACAGACCGGAACGCGCAAACATGCCATGTGGAGGATTTGTTGTCGCTATTGGCACCCGACGCAGGCATTGTGACGGTGATTGACGGTTCGCCCGGCGCTCTGTCCTGGCTGGGCGGTGTGCACGGCCTGCGTGTCAGTCCGCTGGGCACGGATCGTTTCGGTCAGACGGGGGATTTGCCCGACCTATACAGCGAATACCGGCTCGACTCTGCGGCGATTATTGATGCCATGGCCGCGCTTTTTTAAAAAGATGAGCCGCCAAAATTGAGACGAAACGGCTTCGAACGCTATTCGGCGGATTCTTCGCCACCGCTGACCATTTCATCTGGTAGTGCGCGGAATGTGAACTCTGCAGCTTTGCTCAAATAAAGCTTGGCCAATGCCCACAGGTCCTGCGTGGTTATTGACGCAAAATTTGTCTCGGCTTGTCGGAAGCGGATCAACATGTCGGTGCTTGTCTGTGCCTCCGCAACGACACCGAGCCAAGTGTTGTTTTGCTTTTTCCAATCGGCGTAGCTCTCAAGCACGGGTTTGCGCGCCCGTTCGAACACGTCGGGATCAACCGGTGACTTTACCAGCGCCGATATGACTTGATCGACAGTCGATTCTATCGTCGCAATATCTTTGGGGTCGCCAGCGGTAGATACGTAAAATGTGCCCCGCTGCAGATACAGGTTGGACATGTCGGACTGCGCGGACACGCCATAAGTCGCACCCAATTTCTCGCGCAATTCATCGGTCAGACGCAGCGTCGCAACGCGTGCAAGAAGATCCATGGATTGGGTGGTTTTCTGGTCATTATCGCCCGTGGTTGTCCATATACGGCGCCACGCCAACTGGTTCGCCTCGCCATTATGGGGAATATCAAAATTCCCGCGCTTTGCGCTCCAGCCCGGTTGAAGTTGCGCGCTATAATCCTTCCCGTCATCCGCGCGCGTCGGGAGGGCTCCAAAACTGCGTGCAACAGCCGCGATGGCCGCTTCTTCATCCAAGTCGCCGACCAATGCGATTTCTAAGCGATTCTGTTTTAATGCGTCGCCCAACACCGTCTTTAGCATTTCAAAATCTGCACCCTGTAAGGCCTTGAGAGGCGGCAGCGTAAAGCGCGGATCATCATCGGTCATGATGCTTGACATGGCGACCGAAAGCGCGGACCCCGGAACAGCGTCCAATCGCGCATATAATTCGGGCAGCGGACGGCGAAACAGGCGAAGGGCATTTTCCGAATAGCCCGGATGGGTGGTATATGCTGCCATGACTTGCAATTGCCGCACCAAATCCGCTGGTGCCACAGCACCGGCTGCGCCAAAAAATCTGTCGGCAACACCGAATGCGGGGGACACCGTTGTTCCGGCCAAGATGGATCGCAAATCTTCAATATCATGGGCTTCAAGGCCGCCAGAAACATAGGTCGCCGACATCAGTAAGGCCAAGACAGCATTTTCCTTGCCAAAATGCAGTTGGCCACCATCAATGCGCAGCGAATAGCGGACTCGATTGTCTTCAAAATCGGTTTTTTTAAGGTTCAGCAACACGCCATTGGCAAAGCGGATGGTGCGAATGCCCAAATCCGCAATCGTCTTGTCGGCAATGACAGCTCCGGCGGGGCCGAAGTCTGTGTAAGCAAAGCTTGACGCCACGCGTGTCATTGGCGCAGCGATTGGCGTGCCCCGACTGACGGCATAAGCGGCCAATATTTCATCCTCGGGAATAGCCGCGCTCTGCTTTGTTGTCAGGAAAATCTGCGGTCGATCCATTTGGCGGAACCAAAATGCAAATTCGGAAGTGATCGCCGCCGGTGTTATAAACGGGCGTATCTGTCGCCACAACAACTGGCGATATTTGTCCGAGTTGTACACGTCCTCGTCCAGACTGACCAAGGCGTTTGCAATTGCCCCACTCGATTCGGTACCTTCATCTTTGGCGGCATTTTCATATTGTGCGTCCAGACGCTTTATCTGTTCGGCAATCTCGGATTCTTCAAACCCATATTCCACGGCTTGGCGAACAGTTTGCTCGGTAAAGGCGAGCAATGAACGCCAACTGCCGTCCTTACCCGCGACGCCATAGCCGATGGTTGCATATTGGTCGCACAGACCGAAGTTGAAATTCACACCTCCACCTAAAAACGGCATGTCTGCTTCGCGGGATCGGCGCGCCATGCGGCGTGATATGATCGCGCTTGCGATGCCCATTTTGAGCTCAATCATCCCGCGTTCTAAGGTGTCAGGCCGCTTTTTATCCTGCAAAAACTGCTGAACACTCATGCTCTCGCTAATCTCTGGATGTACGAAGCTTTGCGCGGATAATGCGCGGTTGGTATCCAATAGGCACTGGTCAATTGCACCCAATGGCGGCGCGTCCACGCGCCAGTCCGCAAATTTGGCCACCAGTTCGCGTTCAATGGCCACGGGATCTACCGGGCCAACGATGATGATTTTGATGCGGTCCGGGCGATAATATTTGCGATACAGCGCGCGCATCCGCTCCGCAGGTGCCGATTGAATGACATCGGTTGTGCCGATGGGGTAACGCGTGGCGTAAAAAGTACCCGGGTAAAACAGGTTGTTCGCCGCACGTCCGCTTTGAAAACCAAAATTTTCGCGCGCGCTTTTTTCCGCCAAAATAACCCCGCGCTCGCGGTCAACTGCTGCCGGGTTGAACGATATTTCCCGCGCCGTCTCACGCATCAAAAACAGCGCACGTTCAATCAGATGCGGGTCCGACTTTGGCAAGTCTAATTTATACTCCGTTTGCGTATAGCCAGTCGAGGCGTTGGTATCGGCACCAAAGGACAGACCAAGCCGCTCAAGCATTTTGACCATTTCGCCCTCAGGCACATTGGTACTGCCGTTAAAGGCCATATGTTCGATGAAATGCGCAAGACCCTGCTCGTCCTCCGCCTCCGCCGCGGAGCCGAAGTCGATGGTCATGCGCACCAGCACCTGATTCTGTGGACGCTGATTCGGACGAATGGCGTAGCGCAGACCATTGGGTAGCCGCCCGTAAATGATGCTGGCGTCCGGTTCGAGGTCGGATGTCTCGGCGTTCCACGGCTCAGTCCGCTCTGCAGGCGCGGCAAGCGAGGATGTCGCTCCAGCAAAAAAGATTGCAACCGCAGATAGAAGGTTAAGCGCGATTCTCATACGCTATAGTCTTCCGCAAAAGCTTGGACACTGCAATATATTCTTATGTAAATTATTGATTCACTTGCCTTTGCGTAATCGGTGGCTGACCATATCAAGGACGGCCCCTTCGCTTTCATCCGGCATCAAGCCAAGGCGGCGGGCGACTTCTTGATAGGCTTCTGCCTCGCCGCCAAGGTCACGACGGAACCGGTCCTTGTCCAGCTTCTCGCCGGTTTCAATGTCCCACAAGCGGCAACCATCAGGGCTGATTTCGTCGGCCAGGATGATCCGTGAAAAATCGCCATCGAACAAGCGCCCAAACTCAAGTTTGAAGTCCACAAGCCGAATGCCGATGGCGGCAAACATACCACACATGAAGTCATTGATGCGGATCGCCATGGACGAAATGTCCTGCATTTCCTCCTGTGTCGCCCAACCAAAGCAGGCGATATGCTCCTCTGCAACCAATGGGTCGCCAAGGCTGTCATCCTTGTAACAATATTCGAGCAAGGTATGCGGAAGCGGCGTGCCTTCTTCGATACCAAGGCGTTTGGACAAGGAACCGGCGGCCACGTTGCGCACGATGACCTCGATGGGGACGATCTCAACCTGACGAATCAACTGTTCGCGCATGTTCAGGCGACGAATGAAGTGCGTCGGGATGCCGATATGGCTCAACCGCGTAAAGACATGTTCCGACACGCGGTTGTTGATGACGCCTTTACCGGAAATTGTGCCCTTTTTCTGGGCATTGAAGGCGGTGGCATCATCCTTGAAATATTGGATTAACGTGCCGGGTTCAGGACCTTCATACAGAATCTTGGCCTTGCCTTCGTATATTTTGCGGCGGCGGGTCATATGCGGTCCCTGACTTTGCTTGAAATGATACGCCCCGGTGGAGTTGGCCATTGAAGAGCCTAACTCTGCCGGGGCGATTACATAGGCTATAATCCATTGCATGCGTCGGCGCAATTCGAGATAGGTAGGGTCAGGACCACTTAAATCCACCTTCGCGGTTTGAGGCCATACTGTTCAGTGCCATGCGGCAACCGCAGGGCTTAGTGGTTCTAAGTCCAAGTTTGCCAACGCGGCAATGGACAATATGGGTCAAATCCGAAGGACGTCTTGACGCCGCGAAGGTGGATTTAAGTGGTCCTGACCCTAAATAGGACGGACACGAAAGGACATCATTTGCCCATCGATCTGGATTTACTGCTTCAGGCCTACGCCAATGGCATATTCCCGATGTCCGACGCCCGTGATGACCCCGATACCTTTTGGATTGAACCAGAGTTTCGGGCGGTCATGCCACTGGATGGCTTTCGTGTGTCAAAGTCGCTTGCCAAAACTATCCGGCAGGATCGGTTTGTGGTCACTGCCGACACCGCTTTTGCGCAGGTCATTGCCACATGTGCCGAATCGCAAGCGGATCGACGCGACACCTGGATTAATCCAGATATCGAAGAGGCTTTCTGCCGCTTGCACCAACAAGGGCGGGCACATAGCATCGAATGCTGGTCGGAAGGTCGCCTCGTGGGCGGACTTTACGGGCTGGCTTTGGGGCGCGCGTTTTTCGGGGAAAGCATGTTCTCTCGCGAAACTGACGCGTCGAAGGTTGCCTTGGCGTGGCTGGTCGCACGGCTTCGACTGGGCGGGTTTGAATTGCTCGATTGCCAGTTCATGACCGACCATTTGGCCAGCCTAGGGGCAATCGAAATGACACAAAGCGCGTATCTTAAACTGATTGCGGCTGCACTAACGAACGCCGTTCAAGCCCCGTCAGGGCTAGCTTCTTCAACCGCAGCGGGCGCTGCCTCAGGTGGCGACTGGAGTTCACTTGACGGCGCTTTGGCTGCAGGACCTTCTTCAGAAGATTTCTTCTCTACGGGTGCTTCTTCGCCGGGAAAGCGCATTTTGCAAGCCTTGATCCACACATCGTAAATCGGGTGCTCGACAACATTGGCTGCGGGATTTTCCTTGAACAGCCAGCCCGAAAAAACATTACGCCATCTTTCGGCCTGAGTCGTGCCGGGGGGGCGCTCATTCACGAGCAACTGCACAAATGCACCTTCGTCAGGTGGAGTTTCCCATGGCGCTGTTTTCTCGCAAGCCCTGAGTCGGATGACCACTTTGTCAAAGCGAATAGCTTCGCCAGGTTTTAGCTCAACGTCCCGCGTTTGACCATTTCGCTTGTTCAACAGGCCGAGCACGGCAACGCGTTCTGCCATGGGGGTACCTATGGTAGCGCCGGACATGGCAACAATTTTGTCGCTGGTCGGAAGGGCCTCGCCCGATTTCGCGGGCGCAAGCGTTTCGTCCTCTGAAGCACCGCACGCGGCAAGCGTTGCCAAAAGCGGCAACCAGATTAAACCGCGCGCGCGGATCATGATGCGTCGGGACTCCATGCCTCATAATCACCCGTCGCGCGAGCACGATGGCCGCCACGCTCAATGGACCCTGCTGGACGATAGGCAGCATCGGTGCCTGTGAGATTTGGCACAGCCGCGGTTTCATAGCCCCTGTGTGGCGGCAAGTAGCTCTCCGGATCGCCATCATGTGTGCCATGCAACCAGCCATGCCAATCGGGCGATACGCGGCTTGCATCATTGGGGCCGCTATAGATCACCCAGCGGCGTTTGCCGTCGGATGATTGATAATATCTATTGCCTAAGGCGTCAGCGCCCACAGCCTTGCCTTTGCGCCAGCTATAGATTGACGTGCCAATCGTCGCGCCGTCCCACCAGGTGAAGATTTTACTTAGAATACCCATGGCTCTTGCGATTAGGACCAAGCATGATTCCGCGCAATCCTTATTTGGTTGTCCATTGCACCTTGTCGCCAGCAACAATTCCCAGTTCAGCCGCGAGACCACCGCGCAATTCCAGCACAGCAGCAACAGGCTCGCCCGACACAACGGGTGTTGTGGAATAAGGGATGGTGTTGTCGGCGATACTCTCAATCGTGCCATCCGCGCGCACGAAAATGATGTCCAAGGGGATAACAGTATTTTTCATCCAGAAACTCGCAACGCGCGGTTCTGGAAAAGGAAAAATCATACCCGCATTGTCGGGCAGGTCCGTCCGGAACATAAGCCCCTTGGCTTGCTCTGCGCTTGTTCTTGCGGCCTCAACGGTGAAGCTATGCGTTTTGGTGGCATTGGTGACGCATAAGGTCACTTGCTCCAGTCCCGCTATGGACTGGCCTGCGGCTGCGCCTGGAGTGCAACCAGCGGCCGAGGTTACGCCATTGGCTGGCATATTGCAGGCGGTGAGTGACAGTGCGATGGCAAATGCACCGTAGCGACTAAACGGGCTTAAGGTCATTAACGCGATCCTTTTTCGATCTGAGCATAATTGATAGCGGCGTTTCCAGCCTGTTTAATGAAACAGCTTCCTCTTCCAGTAACGCTAATATTGCCTGAACCGCGATTAAAAATATTAGGGTCAGGACCACTTAAATCCACCTTCGCGGCGTCAAGACGTCCTTCGGATTTGACCCATACTGTCCATTGCTGCGTTGGCAAGCTTGGACTTAGAACCACTAAGTCCTGCGCTTGCCGCCTGGCACTGAACAATATGGCCTCAAACCGCGAAGGTGAATTTAAGAGGTCCTGACCCTAGCTTCTCCGGCGGCCAAGGGTGCCACTTTAGCCCGGTTGCGCATCACCGCAGGTTGCGTGCATGCGCTACCGATTAAGCGCGGCACGACGTTTCTGTCCCACCAATTGCTCATGCGCTCAGGCTGCCTTCGGTTAGGAGCAATTTATGCTTCCTGAACCTATTGATTTCGACTCGCATGTAGCGCCGCCGTTGACATTGATATCACCACTGCCAGCGACCTTTGCCTTGACCTTACCTGTCGCGGTTAACCGAACGTCGCCGGAACCCGCAATAGACACATCGGCGTCAGTGGCATTCAACTTCTGCGCGTTGACGCTGCCGGAACCTGCCACCGAGAAATCGGCGAGGTCAACCTTGCCAGAAACAACAGCGTTGCCCGAACCTGCGATTTTGGTCTCCAGCTCCTTCGCTTCTACATTGGCGACGTTCAAGCTGCCTGATCCGGCGACTTTCACTTTGACAATGTCGCCCGTCATCCGGTCAGCGGTAAAGTCACCTGACCCCGCGAGCGAGGCGGCGGACAACGCGGGCGCAGTGATCGTTACCGTGACGCCTTTGCCTGCATCGCCAAACCAACTGCCCTTTTCCCGGCCAATGACAATCGCTTTGTCATCCATCTTGTAGCGCAGCGCGGCGACCGCTTTCGCATTGCCTTCGGCCTTGATGGTAAAAGCGTCACCGGTGACGAACACGATATTATCGGGGCCCAGCGCCTTAACTGTGCTGAATGCATCCGTCGTTACGGCGCTGCTGGATACTGTCTTGCCGTCGGCAAAGCCGTTTTCCTCTATGGCTTTGACATCCTTAACCGCACCGGAAATGGTTTCGCCGCAACCGACAAGCGATAGGGCGAGGAGCGGCAGAAGGCAGATTGACTTGCGCATGGCTTATCTCCTTGTGTGTTGTCCTGACAATACACTTCGACGTTTATCACGCAACAGATATCTGCAGCCTATCTGGAAAGGCTCATTTTAATAGGTCCCCAACCTAGTCCATTAATTTTTGCAGGCGCGGCCTGATGATGAGGAAGCGGTTATAGAGACGTTCGAGCAGCCGAAGAACAAGCCGGTTACGGGCGATGAAGCCAAGCGGTTTCAGCAATGGTATGGCCCGCCACATGGCGGCAAAGGCGGCGGCGCCAGATAGGATAACGCCGTCTTCGCTGGCGTGGAAGCGCGCGAGCATCAATTGACGGTCAAGCGGACACACCGCATTTGCAGGCGCTATGTCGCGGAAATCGATGGCGCGCCGCCGATCAAGGCGACGCATCAATGCAATCTCGCGAATGCACAGGGGACACGCACCGTCATACCAGATGATTACTTTGGCCATAAACTACCTTACCACGGCCGATAGCCGCATTTCAGGCTGGGCGTTACGCGGTAGCATAAAGCCCGAAAAAAGGGCGCCGTTTCCAGCGCCCTTCAGATTTTTCCGGTAAGGAAAGTTTATTCTGCTTTTTCGTAATATTGCGGTGCCGCCTCATTCAAGATGACGAGAATTTTCTGGAGCGCCGCCTTTTCATCAGTCTTTTCCATGGCGGCAAGTTCGCGCGCCAAACGGCTGGATGCAGCTTCAAAAATTTGCCGCTCGGAATAGCTTTGCTCTGGTTGGTCATCGGGACGAAACAGATCGCGCGTCACTTCGGCGATCGATACAAGGTCGCCCGAGTTGATCTTCGATTCATATTCTTGCGCGCGCCGTGACCACATGGTGCGTTTCACCTTGGGCTTGCCGGTCAAGGTATACATCGCTTCCTTCAGCGTCTTGTCGCTCGAAAGCTTGCGCATGCCGACGCCTTCAGCCTTGTTGAAAGGCACGCGAAGCGTCATTTTTTCTTTTTCAAAGCGCAGGACATAAAGCTGAAGCTGCATCCCTGCGATTTCGGAATCCTGAAGTTCAATCACGCGGCCGACCCCATGCTTGGGATATACCACATAATCGCCTACATCAAATATCGCCGCGTTGGACGTCATATTACGACCTTTCTGATTATTCGGGAGAAATAGCGTGTTCAGGCAACAGAGCGTCACCCATCAGACTTTTTTCGTTCGTCCCTTACGTCATGAACCTGTCGCTGCCTGGATTGGACGCGCAGTCATCGACCATTTTTGGCCTGTCGCCAAACCTCGTAACAGATTCGCAACAAAAATTCAATGGCCGCTTTAAGGTCAGGAGCGCAGGTTAAATCGCGCTTAACTTCCTGACGCGATCATCCGCTTCATGCGTGTTGGCGCTGATCGGCGTAATGTCCGCCACGTTTATCCAGCATAGATCCATATGGCCAAGAACCCGTTCATCATGGCTACGGATTGTGACCGGCAGGATTGGCTGCCTGTCACGGTCATCAACCAATACCGGATTGGACAAAACGCCCGTACCCCATTTTTCGCCCCATTGGCGCAGGGCAATCATCGTTGGCAGTAAGTCGAGCCCTTTTTCCGTAAGGCGATATTCAACCTTTCGCCGGTCGTCGGGGCAGGGGGTGCGGTGTAATATTCCGCTTTCGGTCAAGCGAGTGAGGCGGTTGGCCAGTATGTTGCGCGCAATGCTGAATTCGGACAGAAACTCCTCAAAATGCCGAACGCCATTAAAGGCCGCGCGCAATATCATGAATGACCAGCGTTCACCCATCGCCTCCAGCGCCATGGGGAGGCCACATTCGGCGAGCTGGTGCAAAGGTTCCCGCAATTCACCCATCAAACATCCTCTCAATCGCAGATTGCGACCCTTGTTCAAAATAATCAATCCAAATTGCAAATTTAAGTTGCAATTAGAAACGTATAATAATAAGTACTGATTCGCAACTGATTTATCAGTTGTGCAAACCACAGACAAGGAACCAAAGCTTCGGGCTGTGATTTGAAAATATAGCAAAGCTGAAGGATAACATGATGACTCTCTCCCAAATTTCCGCCCGCATGGGCGCGCTTGCTGCTGCCACTGCTTTGAGCGCAACGCTTTTGTTCGCAGCGCCGCAGGCACATGCCGCCACCAACGGTAGCTATTATAAGGCCGAGCTGGCGCAGCCGACCACTGCCAAGCCAGAGCTGTTGCGCAGCGTATATGTAAAGTGCGAAGGCACGAGCTGCCGCGCGCCAATCGCATCGACTGCGCCAAAGAATATGTGCATTAGCATAGCACGTCAATTCGGCGCAGTTACGGCATTCACCGCCGGTGAGCGCGTGTTCACGGCTGAAGAAGTTGCGGCATGCAATGGCGACAATGCAAAGGCCATCGCCAAGAATTAGGGTCAGGAGCCGAATGCAAACTGCGCCGGAGGGACCGACCCTTCGGCGCTTTTTTGTTGCGCTGTTGGATAGTTGAAAAGTCACACTAGGTCACAGACTCATTATGTCTCAACCAGATCCGGATTGATGCGAGTTGGACAGATGCGAGATAATTATCGTCTCTTTGATCGTATCGCGTGGCAACTGCTCTGAAGTGCTTGAGTTTATTAAAGAAGCGCTCGACGAGGTTGCGTTGCTTATAGAGGAGGTGACTAAATACCGGTTTGATCACGCGTTGCGGCATGGCGCGGATATTGGCCCTGGCACCGCGCGCCTCCATTTCGGCGCGCAACGCATCGGAGTCATAAGCCCGGTCGGCGAGCAGGATATCCCCTTTGCCGACGGTATCGAACATGTCTACTGCACTGCGACCATCGGCGGCTTGCCCTTCGGTCAGCTTGAGCATGATCGGCATGCCCATCGCATCGACCAGTGCATGTATCTTGGTGGTCAGGCCGCCACGCGAGTGACCCATGCAACGGGATCGCTGGTCTTTTTTTTACCATTGGCTCCATGTTGATGAACCCGGATCGAGGACGAGTCGATCATCTGGATATCGCCTTCGTAAGCCACGGAAACTGCATCCAATATATGCTTCCACACACCAGCTCTGCGCCAGCGGTTGAACCGGTTCACACAGGTCGTATACGGACCGTATCGCGCCGGAATATCCGCCCAAGGCGCGCCAGTGCGTAACCGCCAGAATATCCCGTTCAAAACCCGCCGATCATCAACCCGCTTCACGCCACGCACCTTGGTCGGCAACAAAGGCTGGATCACCAACCACTCGAAATCTGTCAAATCAAACCGTGCCATCAACTTCTCCCTTTCAGGAAAAGCATTGAATCAGATATCAATCACTTTGGGAATCTAATTTATGAGTATGTGACCTAAGGTCTCACCTAAAACGCCGCCGTGGCGGGTCTTTTGGGGTTGCCAGACCAGCCGCGATCAAACGACGTTGCAGCCCCGCATCGCATTTCTCCTGTAATAATCGTAATGCCTCTTCATCTGGAAGTTGTTCCGACAGAAAATGCGGCAAGAAGCCGTCTGCCAAATCGGCTAGCGCATATGCATCTTCAAGCGACTCTGTATCCATTAACGCCTCAGGCGGCGCGGGCAGTTGCGGTTCCATCGCACGCAGGCTCATTTCCAGATTGCCCGCAGGTGGCACAGGCGTTGCCGATGCAGCTTGGGCATAACGCTCCGGCTTTAGATGGCGGAGCAAAAAGGTCAGCAGCCTATCATTATACACCCGTTTGGTGCAGATCACTTCGCCACATTCATCATATACATTATGTTCGACGCCTTGGATGGCGCGTTCAAAGGCAATATCTTCCAACGCGCCGCCTGCATATTGCCGGGCCGCATCCCATGCCCGCGCAAAGGCCGCGCCATGCGCCGAACGGCGGAGGCGGTTGGCGGACTCACGGCTCATCCCTACCGATTTTGCGGCGTGGCTAACAAGACCCGTGTCGGCCAAGGCTTCGATAAAGCGTCTCTGTTTTTCTTCCGTCCATCCATCATGTCGTGGTCGTCGTCGGACAGGGACCCAACGATATTCCTGCGGATCATAATATTCAGGCGCATCATATCCGTCGGGTGCAGGTGCGTCTGAAGTGGCAAGGGGTGCTTCCGTTTGAGCGCTTGACGCATCTTCGGGACGGGCGGGTGAGGTGGGTGTATGTGTCATCCAACAGTATAGAACATATCAGATATATTGTAGGAAAGTGTTTTTTTTGCGGAGAAGATCAAAAGGATATTTTAGAACAACCGCCCCCTTGCCGTTTTTACATATATTGTCAGTTTTTGCTGGGGCGAACTTAGGATGAACGCGTTTAGAATGATTTTCCTGTTGCATCGCAACGCAAAAGACCCAAGTTGGACCGATGATGCGGCAATATGAACTGGTTGAGCGGGTGCGGGCGTACGCACCTGATGTCGATGAAGATCGGCTTAACCGGGCTTATGTGTTCACCGTGCAAATGCATGGGGCGCAAAAGCGGGCCTCTGGTGACCCCTATTTCAGCCACCCGGTAGAGGTTGCAGGGCTGATGACTGACCTCAAAATGGATGAGGACACGATCATCACTGCGTTGCTGCACGACACGGTGGAAGACACGCTGACCACTATCGAAGATGTTGAAAAGCGCTTTGGTCCGGAGGTCGCACGGTTGGTCGATGGCGTTACCAAGCTGTCAAAGATTGAAGCGCAGACCGAGGATGAGCGGGCCGCCGAAAATCTGCGCAAATTCTTGCTCGCAATCTCCGATGATATCCGCGTGCTTTTGGTCAAGCTGGCCGACCGGCTGCACAATATGCGGACGCTGCATTTCATCAAAAGCCCCGACAAGCGGCGCCGTATTGCAAAGGAAACGATGGATATTTATGCCCCGCTGGCCGAGCGGATTGGCATGTATGAATATATGCGCGAGATGCAGTTGCTCGCCTTTGAACAATTGGAGCCTGCCGCTTATCAGACGATAACAGGCCGCTTAAAGCAAATCCGCGAAAAGGCGGATATCGAGATTGACCAAATCAACCAGACCATTGCTTGGGAGATGGAGCAGGCTGGCCTGAAAATCAAAATTTCCGGCCGCGAAAAGCACCCATATTCGATTTGGAAAAAGATGCAGGAACGCCATGTCGCGTTTGAACAACTGACCGACATCAACGCCTTTCGCGTCATTACCGAAACGACCGAGGACTGTTACCGCGCCTTGGGCGTGCTGCATCGGCGTTGGCAGATGGTGCCCGGACGGTTCAAAGATTTTATCTCAACACCCAAGCGCAACGGTTATAAATCGATCCACACGACGATAATGTTCGCCAAAAATATGCGGGTGGAGGTGCAGATCAGGAGCGCCGAGATGCACCGCAAATCGGAACATGGTTTTGCGGCGCATTGGGCCTATAAGCAGGATGATAAGCCCGATGGGCAGGCGGGATGGCTGCGCGATCTGATCGAGATACTCGAGACAAGCCAAGACGCCGAAGACATTCTCGAGAACACGCGGATGGCGATGTATCAGGACCGCATTTTCGCCTTTACGCCTAAAGGTGCGCTGCACCAGTTGCCGAAGGGTTCAACGGTCGTTGATTTTGCTTATGCTGTGCACACCGACCTTGGAGACAAAACCGTTGGTGGCAAGGTCAATGGCCGTCATGTGCCGTTGCGAACGCAGTTGCGCAATGGTGACATGGTCGAAATTCTGAAGTCCAAGGCGCAAGAGCCGCAACAGGCGTGGATGAACTTTGTGACCACGGGCAAGGCACGCGCCGCCATCCGTCGCCATGTCCGACACCGGGAACGTGATGAGCTGGTTGTGATTGGGCGCAAGCTTTATGAAGAAATCGCCGCGCGTATGCCGGGCAAAATCGGCAAAAAGGCCCTTACGGCGGCGCTGACGCGGTTAAAGCTGGAGGATGAGGACGAGCTGATGCATCGCATTGGCTTGGGCAAAATCAACGACCGCACGGTGATGGAGGCGCTCGTGCCTGGTTTCGACGCCGATGGCAGCCATATCGATTTTCCGGGTCAGGAAAGTGCTATCTCAATCCGCGGCTTGACCCCGGGCGTGGGGTATCATCTTGGCGAATGCTGCCATCCCATTCCCGGCGACCGGATTGTCGGGCTGCGGCTGGCGGGGCAGCCGGTTGAGGTGCACACCATTGAATGCGACCGGTTGGCGAGTGGGACGGACGCCGACTGGGTTGACTTGAGTTGGGGGCAGGGCAGCGACGGCGCGTCGGCGCGGCTTCGGGTTATCATCCACAACAGACCCGGCACATTGGGTGAGATTGCAGGGATATTCGGCTATCACAAGGCCAATATCATCCACCTGCGGATGACCGCGCGCGATGTCGAATTCCACACCTTTGAAGTGGATTTGGAGGTTCATGATCTGCAACACCTCATGCGCATCATTTCCGCGCTTCGGGCGTCAGAGGCGGTGGCAACAGCAGACCGCGTTTACGACTAAACTCAGTCTTCGCTGATCTCATCACCGGGTTCGGCATACACAAACCGTTTCGCCAATTCAAAACCATGTCCGGCGCGCAGGAAAGCGTTCAACTGCTTATTCCGTTTCTCCGGTGCTGCGGCTTCCTGTGCAAAGGGACCAAGCCGTTTTCGCCTGGCGAAGTTTTCGGCAGCGGTGAAGATGCTATCGTCCATATGCGCTTTGGCATTTATGGCATCGGCGTCACCAATGCCGCTGGCGCGCAAATCCTCGTTCAGCCGTCGCCCGCCAAAGCCCCTGCGGACAAAGGACCGGCTGCGGGCCTCGGCAAATTGGGCGTCGTTGATATAGCCCAACGACGTGAATTGCTCGGTCAATCCGACAATGTCTGCAGAACGTTCATCCTCCCAGCCCCGTTCGCGTATTTTGCGCGTCAAATAGCCCGCCAATTTTGACTGCGTGGTGGCATATTTACCCACATAATGCAGCGCCAATTGACGCAGCCTTTCCGCATTTAACGGTGGAGCGGGCTTTTTGGCAGGACGGGGCTGGTTCACGCCCTATTCTTGCCACAGTCGGGTCGAAATTTGAACTGCTATCCTCAGCTAGGAAAAGTGGATATTAAAAGTGACACGGGCCGCTGCCTAATCACATTATAGGAAATATTATGAGCGCACTCGCATCCACGCCAACGCAGGACAGCTTGCAACGCCGCTTTTCCGACTTTGCAACGCTTGGTGCGGCGCTTGATTACGCTGCCTTGGGTAAGCGCGGATTGAACTTCCACGATATGCGTGGCCAGTTGGCGCGGCCTTATCCGTATAGCGAGATGCGCGAAGACGCGCTGAAAATGGCGTATCGTTTGATCAGCCTCGGCATTTGTAAGGATGACCGCGTTGCCTTGGTCGCCGAAACAGGACCAGATTTTGCCGCGTTGTTTTTCGGATGTATCTATGCGGGCGCATGGCCCGTCCCCCTGCCGCTACCGACCTCATTTGGCGGCAAGGAAAGCTATGTCGACCAATTGTCGGTGCAGTTGAAAAGCTGTGATCCCAAAATATTGTTTTTCCCCGCCGAACTGGCCGACATGGCCAATGATGCTGCGCGTACTTGCGACGTTGAAGGGCTCGATTGGGAGAGCTTCAGCAACCGGATTGCGTCCGAAACCGAATTGCCCGCGGCGGGCACGGACGAAATTTGCTATCTGCAATATTCGAGCGGATCGACCCGTTTCCCGCATGGTGTCGCGGTGACGCATAAGGCATTGTTAAACAATCTGTCGGCGCACTCTCACGGCATGGAAGTGACCGAAAATGACCGCTGCGTGTCGTGGTTGCCATGGTATCATGACATGGGTCTCGTGGGTTGTTTTCTGTCGCCAGTGGCGAACCAGGTGTCGACCGATTACATGAAGACGGAGGATTTTGCCCGCCGCCCGCTGGCGTGGCTTGACGTCATCAGCGCCGCCGACGGCACGGTTATCAGTTACTCGCCGACATTCGGCTATGACATTTGCGCGCGGCGGATTTCAAGCCAGAGCCATGTGAACGACCGCTTTGACCTGTCCAAATGGCGGCTTGCGGGCAATGGCGCGGATATGATCCGGCCTGACGTGATGCAGGCATTTGTGGACGCCTTTGGTGATGCCGGCTTTAAGGCGTCGGCGTTCCTGCCAAGCTACGGCCTTGCCGAAACCACGCTTGCGGTGTCCATCATGCCGCCGGGTGAAGGCATTCGGGTTGAGTTGGTTGAAGAGACCGAACTTACGGGCCACCCGGGCGCGCCGGACCGCCCAGTTCGGTATCGCGCAATCGTCAATTGTGGGCGTGCCGTAAAAGACATGACCATCGAGATCCGCGACGAAAACGGCGCGGCAGTTGCGGACAGGACAATTGGCAAAGTGTGGTGCACTGGCCCGTCCTTGATGAAGGAATATTTCCGCGACAAGGAATCTACCGATGCTTGCTTGGTCGATGGATGGCTCGACACCGGCGACATGGGGTATCTGTCGAATGGTTATATCTACATCGTTGGTCGTGCCAAGGACATGATCATCATCAATGGCAAAAACCATTGGCCGCAGGACATTGAATGGGCTGTGGAACAATTGCCGGGCTTTAAGGCTGGCGACATTGCTGCCTTCGCCGTCACAATGCCAGGTGGCGAAGAATCGCCAGCCGTGCTGGTGCAATGCCGGACGACAGACGAAGTCGAACGTGCCAAGCTACGTGAACAAATCCGTGACAAGGTGCGTTCGGTTACGGGCATGAACTGCGTCGTGGAACTGATCCCACCGCGCACCTTGCCGCGGACAAGCTCCGGCAAGATGAGCCGGGCCAAGGCGCGCAATCTGTATCTGTCGGGTGAAATTCAACCTTATGCCATCGCGGCGTAACGCCGTTCACAAAATTTCGTGCACTTTTTCCTGAGGCCGACACAGCCGGACGCCCTTCGCCGTTTCGACAAAGGGACGTTCAACCAAAATTGGGTGCTCGACCATCGCGTCCAATATCCGTTCTGACGATGCACCTTCGATAAGGCCCAATTCTTCGGCGGGTGAGCCGCGTGTGCGTAACGCTTCGCGCGGCGTCAGGCCGGCATCGTGAAACAATTGTTCAAGCTTTGCGCGCGTAAATGGCTGTTTGCGATATTCGATGACATCAACCACGACAGCTTCGGTTTCTTCCAGAATCGCCAAGGTTTTTCGAGAGGTTCCGCAATCCGGATTGTGCCAAATCGTTACTTGCATCGTTTAAAACCTCCTTCAGTCTAGGTCCTGACCCTCATCTTGATAGTGCAAACAATCACCCAGATGCAAAATCAATCCAATGATTGCTACAATTTTTAATTGCACATGATAACGATTCGCAATAGTGGGCGCAAATAGATTTGCGAATCATTCGCAATAACGTAAGAAAGGTTCATTATGCCCCGCCTGTCCGCGTCCACTATCGCTTTGTTGTCCGCTTCGGTATTTTGGCAACCCGCATTTGCCGAAGACGCGTTTGACGTCGAAGCCTATGATGACAGCCGGACGATCATTGTAACTGGCCTAAGCGAGGGCTATCTTGCGACCAATTCGGTTACCGCGACAAAAACCGACACGCCGCTCATCGATATCCCGCAGACCATCAACGTCGTGACCCGCGAGCAGTTGGACGATCAGGCGCATCATTCGCTTGCGGACATCTTGCGCTATGTTCCCGGCACGACTGTAGGCCAAGGCGAGGGCAACCGCGACCAGATCACCTTGCGCGGGCAAAACACCACCGCTGACTTCTTTTTGGATGGCGTGCGCGATGACGTCCAATATTATCGCGGGCTTTATAACATCGAGCGTGTCGAAATATTGAAAGGGCCTTATGCCCTGATCTTCGGTCGCGGCGGCGGTGGCGGCATTATCAATCGCGTGCAGAAATCGCCTTTGAGCGATGATTTTATTTATGCAGGTCAAGCCAGCATTAACAGCCTTGGCGCTTATGATATGTCGGCGGATGTCAACGCGCCCTTGAGAGATGCCGCAGCCGTGCGCATCAACGCTGTTTACGAAAACTTCGACAGCCATCGCGATTTCGTGGGCGGTGCGCGTTATGCGTGGAACCCTTATGTTGCGTTCAAACTCAATGACGCGTGGAAGCTTGGGCTGTCCTATGAATATGTGCATGACGACCGCACAACCGACCGTGGCATCCCGTCAATCGCCAGTGGTGCCGGTCAGCCCAACCGCCCGATCGCTGGCTACCGCAACCAATTTTTTGGCGTTCCTGGCGCCAACTATACCAAGTTGGAGGCGCAAATCGCCAAACTGCGGCTTGATGGTGCGTTGACTTCAAATTTGAGCTTTAGCGGCACAATATTGTATGGCGACTATGACAAAACCTATCTGAACGTCTATCCCAATGGTGCTGCGACTGCGCAAAGTGGCACCGTTGCTTTGGCCGCGTATAGTGATCCGACCCAACGTGAAAATTTCATCGCGCAAGCCAATTTGGTCTGGGGTGTGGAAACGGGCCCGCTGATGCATAAAATCCTAGTCGGCACCGAATATGGAGATCAAAAATCGGCCAACCGTCGCTTCAATGGTGCCTTGTCCAATGCCACTTTTAACCTATCCAATCCCATATTCCCGACCGTCAATTTCAACGCACTATCACGCGATACCGTGTCCGACGTCACATTCTTTTCCGTCTATGTTCAGGATCAAATCAGCTTTGGCGACCATATCGACGTTGTTGCTGGCCTGCGTTATGACAATTTCGACATTGACGGCACTGACCTGTTGCCAGCGGTTGACCGGCCTTTTGCCCGGAAGGACGAAAAAGTCAGTCCGCGCCTTGGCCTGATTTTCAAGCCGCAGGAAAATATCTCTCTATATGGCAGCTACAGCCAGTCTTTCCTGCCGCGCTCCGGCGACCAGTTTTTGGCGCTGACGGTGACGCAGCAGAATCTCGCGCCGGAAAAGTTCACAAATTACGAGATTGGCGCCAAATGGGATGTGCAGCCCAATCTGAACCTGACGCTGGCGGCGTTTCAGTTGGAACGCAGCAATGCGACGACGCCTGATCCTCGCAATCCTGTGGTCAGCATCAATATCGGGACGACCCGGACGCAAGGCATTGAGCTGGCGGTGACGGGGAATATTACGTCATCGTGGCAAGTCCATGGCGGCTACAGCTATCAGGATGCAGCCCTGGCTGGCAATGACAGCGTGCGTTTGGGGCAGGTTCCCCAGCATCAGGCGAGCCTGTGGAACCGCTATGACTTTAACGATCGATTTGCAGCCGGCCTTGGGATCATTCACCAATCTAGCCAGTTTGCCGCAATCCGGACGGCCCCCAACACAACAAAGCTGCCGGCTTTCACACGCGTTGATGCGGCGTTTTATTATGACCTGAGCGATGCATTACAATTGCAGTTGAATGTCGAAAACCTGTTCGACACCGATTATTATTCGGATGCGCATAACAATAACAATATATCGGCCGGTGCGCCCATCAATGGCCGCTTCACCATAAGGGCGAAGTTTTAAGCCGAAGTTACAGCGGCGGCATGTGCCTTGGCGTTGTGGACATAATGCGCAACGCCAAGCCGCATGCCCATGACGGCGGCATCGTCAAGATCACGAACAAAGCGGGCAGGAGAACCCGCCCATAATTGCCGTGTCTCTATCCGTTTGCCTTGGGTCAGCATGGCACCTGCGGCGAGCATAGCGTCGCTTTCGATCACTGCGCCGTTCATCACGGTGGCAGAAAGGCCAACAAATGCGCGATCATGCAAGATGCAGCCGTGCAGCATGACATTATGCCCAACAAGGACATCGTCACCAATGATGGTGGGAAATCCGTCCTCAACCCCAGGCATCGGGCCATCGCAATGGACGATGCTGCCGTCCTGAATATTCGTTCGGGCGCCGATGACGATGCGGTTCACTTCGGCGCGGATGACGCAATTATACCAGATGCTTGAATCTGCGCCGATGGTGACATCACCAATGATCCGGCAACCCGGTGCGATAAACGCGCTGTCGTGGATTATCGGTGTTTTACCGTTCAGCGTGATAATGCTGATGTCGTGGCGGGTGTGTGTCATTGGCGTTTCCATAGATGAATATGCGGGGGTAGGCGGATTTAAGTGGTCCTGACCCTAAGCAAACGCGCCGCCAATGTCGCATGATAGGTCAATATACCTGAACATCCTGCGCGTTTGAACGCCATCAGCGTTTCCAGCACCAGCGCATCACGGTCGCCTGCGCCTGCGGCGTCGGCGGCCTCGATCATCGCATATTCGCCCGACACCTGATACGCGAACACAGGCACGTCAAAGCGGTCACGCACCCGGCGGACGATGTCGAGATAGGGCAGGCCAGGCTTCACCATGACGCTGTCTGCGCCTTCGGCAATGTCCATGGCCACTTCGCGCATGGCTTCGTCGGTGTTGGCCGGGTCCATTTGGTAACATTTCTTGTTACCCTTTAGCAGGCCGCGCGAGCCGACCGCATCGCGGAACGGCCCGTAAAAGGCGCTCGCATATTTGGCGGCATAGGACATGATCTGGACATTATGATGCCCGTTCATTTCCAGTGCTTTGCGAATAGCACCGACGCGGCCATCCATCATATCGCTCGGTGCGATGATATCCGCGCCCGCATTAGCTTGGTTGATAGCTTGGTCGACGAGCACGGCGACGGTGTCATCATTGACGACATAGCCGTCATCATCGATCAGCCCGTCTTGCCCATGGGTGGTATAGGGGTCGAGCGCGACATCGGTTAAAACGCCAATCCGGTCGCCATGCGCTTGTTTGATCGCACGGATGGCGCGGCACATGAGGTTATCGGGATTAAACGCTTCCGCGCCATCTTCGGTGCGGCGGTCCGCCTGCGTGTTCGGGAACAAGGCGATGCACGGTATGCCGAGTTCAATGGCTTCGGCGGCGCGCATCACAATCTGGTCAACGGACCAGCGCGATACGCCGGGCAAGGTCGCAATTGGTTCCTCCACGCCTTCGCCCTCGGTTACGAACAAGGGCCAGATAAGATCGGCAGGGGAAAGCATAGTCTCGCGCACCATCGCGCGGCTCCAGCCCGTTACACGGGTGCGGCGCAGGCGGCTGTTTGGGAAAGAAGATATATCGCTCATCCAAAACACTTAGCTGCGATACACTCTTTCCTCAACGCCTTATCCGCCGGAGGGTATCTGGCTGTCGCGAAGTGTCAGCCGATCAATTTCCCGCTTTGGTGCTTCGTCTTTTTTAGCCGCCGTTTGCAATGGCGTAAGCGCCGCGCCTGGCTTGACCGACTTCACGCTTTGAAGCTTGCCCTTGAAACGGGTGAGGTCACTTCCGGACAGTTGCGCGCGCTGGGTGAACTTCACGGACATTGGGTTTACCGCGCGCCCGTTGCGATAAAGCTCATAATGCAAATGGGGTCCTGTCGACAGGCCGGTGGAGCCGACATAGCCAATAATTTGTCCCCGCCGCACTCTGCTACCGGGGCGCGCTGCTATCCGGCTCATATGACCATAGCCACTTGCAAGACCGCCGCTGTGGTTGAGCCGCACAAAATTGCCATAACCGCCATTGCGTCCCGCAAAAGCCACCACGCCGTCGGTCACCGCAAAAATGGGCTGCCCATAGCCTGCCTTGAAATCAAGACCAGCATGCATCCGCTTATAGCCCAAAATCGGGTGCCGTCTGGGACCAAAACCAGATGTCACGGGGCCATTGACAGGGCGGCTGAGGGCGCCTTTCGATTCACCGACGCCCGATGCCTCAAACCATTGGGTGTTGTTACCCATCGTCCATTTCAGCATCTGGATATTGGATTTTCCATCGCGATCCACGCCAGCATATAGCAAGTCGCCCACTTTGACTTCGCCGGTTTCAGCGCGCTTGTAATCGATGATGATATCAAATTGGTCAGTCGGCCGGATGTTAGATAAGGATGTGCGTCCGGAAATGACTTTCAGATAATCCTGAATAGCACGCGCAGGCGCGCCAGCGGCCCGCGCCGAACGGTAGATGCCCTCGCTACCTACCGTCCCGCGAATACGCAGCGGCGTATTATCGACGTTTATGGGCTTTTTGCTCAATCTTAAACTGTCCCCTTCACGATTGATTTCGAGATTGAGGTCAAATCGTGCACGAAAAGCTACCGATTCAAGAGGTCTCGGCTGATTTTTCGACAGCCGCGTTCCAAGGACAATGTCAATGGGGGTGCCAGGCTCAATTTCCGACAAGGCCGTTACGCCCGATACCATGTTCACGACATTAGCGGCCTCACTGCCACCAACGCCCGAACGTTGGAGCACGCGGGCAAAGCTGTCGCCGCGTCCCAAAGATGCCGTGAGCGCGATGCGCGGGCGTTCCGGGCTTTCGGCCAGCGCTACAACGGTGTCGGTGGCGGCCATGCGCTTGCCGCTGTCGCTGCCATAACCGATTGGCATAATCATTTGTGCGCGCGCCTCTTCAAACTCTGCCGCGTTGGGCATTGAAGGCTGCACGCCGTAAATCGGTCCGTAATCCGGAAGAAGTGCAAGCGCAGCGACGCTTAATGCGGTTAAAGTGCCAAGCCCACGGAACCAGCGAAGCGACCCGATATCTTCGCCAAGGTCTGGCACAAAATCGAGTTTGGCCAAGCTGCGAAGCCAGCTAGCGCCAGACGCACGGGGTTCGGATTTTTGACGCATCGACCTGATCATGGCATCGGGCAACGACACATCCATGTCCCAGCCGTGTCCGGCAAGCCGTGTTTCTTTGCCGTCAAACATAAGGCGTATAATCCACGACCGTCTTCCCAAACCCCACGGGCGTTCCCGCATCCACTCCTGTGGCGTGTTATGGTTAAAGTCAAATTAACAGCGGCCTTGCCTTTGTCGAACTGCGGCAAACGGTGCAAATTCGCGGACAAGCGCTGGAACTTTGCTCCATGCGCGCACATCGAAATTTATCAGCTTCATAAAATAGGACGCAATGCTATGGCTGATATTGGCAAGGGGACGGGAACATGAACGGCGAACGGGTTGAATTCTTCTACGATCTTTCAAGTCCATGGACTTATATTGCGTTCCACAATCTTGATGCCGTCATTGCACGCACCGGCGTGTCTGTCCGCTTGCGTCCCATATTGGTCGGCGGCGTTTTCAATGCCGTCAATCCGTCTGTATATGCCGCACGAGAAGCGGCCGATAACCCCAAGTTTAAGCACAATTGGCGGGTTATGCGCGATTGGGCAAAGCTGGCGGGCGTTGAAATCAATTTCCCCAGCATCTATCATCCGGCAAAAAGCATCCATGCGATGCGTATGGCATGTTCGCTGGCCGCAGATCAGGTGGCGCTAAAGACGTTCAGTAGGGCCGCCTTTGAAAGCTATTTTGGCGCGCAGGAAAATCTTGACGACCCCGATGTGTTGGTCGCGGTGGCGAATAAGGCCGGTCTTGACGGAGAGGCCATGCGGATGGCGTCACAGACCGATGCGGTAAAGGCCCTGTTACGCGCCAACACTGACGAGGTCATAGCGCGCGGTGGCTATGGGTCGCCGACCATATTTGTTGACACCGACAAGATGTATTTTGGCAATGATCAATTGCCGCTGGTTGAGGCTGCGTTCCTTGGAAAAATATAATGAGGAAGGCAAAAAAACTTACAGCGGCGTGTGTATTGGCAATGATGGCGCTTGGCGGGTGTCATTTCGTGGAACCGAAAAATAAGGTTATGGATCAGCATCCGGTTTTCTATTTTGAGATTCCAGTGGCAGATATGGACCGCGCGGTTGCTTTTTACGAAGAGATCATGGGATTGAAATTGGATCGTCAGATCGTCGACGGGTATGAAATGGCGCTTTTCCCATTTGCGGAGGGAGCGCCGGGGGCAACCGGAGCGCTTGCCAAAGGCGATGTATATAGGCCTTCCAAAGATGGCGCGATTATCTATTTTCAGGTGCGCGACATCAAATCGACGGTAGAAAAGGCCCAAAAACTGGGTAGACCCATATTATACCCCGTAAAGGATATCGGCGATGCTGGCTTCGTCGCAGAGATAGAGGATACAGAGGGCAACCGACTTGCCCTTAATCAACCCCGATTGGATAAAGAATGAACGACCGCGTATCCATTTCCATCGACAATCATATCGCCGACGTCCGCCTGACGCGTGCGGACAAGATGAACGCGCTTGACCCGGCGATGTTTCAGGGGATCATCGCGGCCGGTGAAGAGCTTGCATCCATGAAAGGCGTTCGCGCGGTGGTATTGTCGGGCGAAGGACGCAGTTTCTGCGCAGGCCTTGACATGGCCAGCATGGCAAGCGGCGGCGCAAGCGCGAGCAGCGGGATGGGCAGCCTGACCGACAGGACGCACGGCAACGCCAACACATTCCAACAGGTCGCCATGCTCTGGCGCAAATTGCCGATGCCCGTGATCGCGGCGGTGCATGGTGTGTGTTTCGGCGGCGGGTTGCAAATTGCAAGCGGCGCAGACATCCGCGTGGTCGCGCCGGATGCGCGGATGGCCGTGATGGAAATGAAATGGGGCCTTATCCCCGACATGGGCGGCTATGCCTTGTGGCGCGGAATATTGCGTGAAGATATCTTGCGCGAACTGACCTACACCAACCGTGAGTTTTCAGGGGCCGAGGCGCTAAATCTTGGCTTTGCGACCTTCGTGGATGAAAACCCACATGCCCGCGCGATGGCCATTGCCCGCGAAATTGCCGACCGCAACCCAGAGGCGATGCGCGAGGCAAAGGCATTGTTCAACGAATATGCCGATATGGACGAAGACGCGATATTGATGGCCGAAAGCGTCCGCCAAGCCCGCGTCATCCGCAAACCCAACCAGATTGAAGCGGTGATGGCCGGAATGCAGAAGCGGGCGGGGGTGTTTGCCGATTAAGCGGACTTAATTGGTCCTGACCCTAACGTGTAACCGTTCAAATTCCGCGCGCAATTCTTGTGGTAAGGCGGTCGGGCCGGTCGCATCGGTTAGCACGATGGTGGTGATGCACGTCGCCTTGCATTCGCCGCCTTGAAACGCAGCAGAGGCGATGTCCCAACTGCTGCGGCCGATCCGCAATATGCCGCTGGCAATCTCCACATGTTCGGGAAAATGCGCCTCGGCAATATACTCAAGCGCGACGCTGACGATCAGCCAGCGTTGCCCCGGCGCACGGCGTTCGACCGCGATGGCGTAATTGAACATACCGCGACCATGTTCGAACAATCCCGCCATTGAGACATTGTTGATATGTCCCAACAAGTCCAGATCGGCAAAGCGCGTTTCGGCGCGGTGATTGAAGGGATAGCTTGCAGGGTCAAGCTGCCAGCTTTGCGGTTTGGGCATATAACGGAACCTTGTAAAATATAGTCACCCTGAACTTGGTTCAGGGTCAATTTATCAGCTTCAACCGCCGGTTGTATGGCACGATGGACCCTGAAACGAGTTCAGGGTGACGGAGTAGTCCGAGGATATCGCTCGTTCTAAAGACCCCGACCGATCAGTTCTTTCATGATCTCGTTCGTGCCGCCGAAAATCCGCGTGACGCGGGCTGCGCGCCACATGCGGGCGATGGGATATTCGTTCATATATCCCGCGCCGCCATGCAATTGCAGACAGGCATCGACCACGTCCCATTGCAAGTCGGTGTGCCACAATTTGGCGGCCGCGCCTTCTTCGGCGGTCAGTTCTTTTTTATAATGGCGGTTCAACGCCCAATCGAGATGCGCCCAGCCAACCTGCAACTTGGATTTGATGTCCGCCAGCACGAAACGGGTGTTCTGGAAATCGAGCAATGGCTTTCCAAACACGATGCGGTCGCGGCAAAAGGCGACGGTTTCGTCAAATGCCTTTTGCGTGCTCGCCATCGATGACACGGCGATGGAAAGACGCTCTTGCGGCAGTTCGCTCATCAGATAGATGAAGCCCTTGCCCTCTTCGCCCAAGCAATTGGTCATGGGGACGCGCACATCTTCGAAGAACAATTCCGACGTGTCGGCTTCGTCCATGCCGATTTTGTCAAGGTTGCGCCCGCGTTTGAAACCTTCACGTTCGGCCTCGACGAGGACAATCGACATGCCCTTATAGGCGGGCTGAATTTCGGTGTCGGTTTTGACGCAGACCAAGATCAGGTCCGCATTCTGGCCATTGGTGATGTAGGTTTTGCTGCCATTGATGACATAATGATTGCCATCCTTCTTGGCAGTGGTTTTCATGCTTTGCAGGTCGCTTCCGGTGCCAGGCTCGGTCATGGCGATGGCGGTGATAACCTCGCCCGAAATCATCTTGGGCAGCCAATGCTTCTTCTGCTCTTCGCTGCCATAGCTGGTGATGTAATTGACGACGATGTCAGACTGTAATGAAAAGCCTGTGGCGACGCCGCCATAATAAGCCGATTCCTCGTCAACAATGGCATTATAGCCAAAGTCGAGGCCAAGCCCTCCATATTCCACGGGCACATTGGGGCAGAGCATGCCGACTTCGCCGGCCTTGGGCCAAATGGATTTGGGGACAATGCCGTCTTCCTGCCACTGCTTTGCGTGGGGCGCGACTTCCTTTTGCAGGAATTGGCGCACCGACTGGCGGAACGCCTCATGATCTTCATTATAGGCGGTGCGTGGAATGCTATCGAGTGACATTGAAAAATCCCCTGCAAAAATGTCCTGCGGTTTCTGTTTGCATCAATGGCAGCAAGTTGACGCGGGCGTCAAGCCGAATTTAATCGGTTGATTAAACCGGTTCGCCCGCTTCGCGCGCCCGCTCGACTATCGTGCGTTCTGCCTTTGGTACTGATCGGTAGGCAGCGATCAACAAGGCCAAGGCAACGGGTGCAACGGCGATGAGCGACAGGATGCCAACGCGCAAATTGCCCACTAGTTTTCCGTCGACCATATTTCCGGAAAGGTCGGAAATCTGCCCCACCATATAAGGTCCGAACGACAAGCCGACGAGCGTGGTGCCAAGGAAAAACGCCGCCGTCGCGGTTCCGCGCATGCGGGGCAATACAAGATCTTGCGTTGTGGCTGCCGCCGCGCCGAGTGCTGCTGCGCCAAGCATCCCAGCGAGGAAGTTCATGACGTAGAATAGAATCGCATTATCGGTGGTGAAGCCAATGGCGAGCGGGATGATCGGACCCAATACGCCCGTGATGATAACCAATATGCGGCCAGCGGGGTTTTTCTTCCGCAAGGCATCGGCAACGGCGCCACCGATGATTACACCCAAAAAGCCGCTTAACGCCCCGCTACCCCCAAGAAAGAGAGCCAATTGTTGTTTTGGTAGACCAAGCACTGTTTCCGCATAAGGGGCGGACCAGAATGCGAGCGCATAGGCGACCAACGCGACAAGGCCATAGCCGACAGTTGTGCAGATAAAGGCAGGTGTGCCCCAAATCAGGCGGAAGGTCGCAGGGTCCTTTGCGCGAAGCGTTGATGCCCATGAGAAGACCGCATAATAACCAAAACCAACGGCGGACCATTGCGGCAGATTGCCCGTGAGCTGGATCATCCAATACGCAAAGGCCGCAATGGCCGCGCCGGTTGCGACGTTGATGGCGAGCGCAGCCGGACCGCGCTGAAAGGCTCCCCATAAGGTGAAGGGCGGGACGATCATCGAAAGATCGTTTGCAAATGCCCGGAAAGGCGCGGGGTGCGCGGGTGTGACGAGGGCATCCATCGCACCGCGGACAGGTTCACGCAATGTCGCGACCCACAAGGCAACGAGTACACCCGGAATACCGACGGCCACAAAAGCGGCATGCCAACCGACCAAACCGAGCGGGCCACCTTGCGGGTAAGCTGCGTCCCAACTTTGAACAATGAGCGCGCCAAGAAACAGCGAGACGCCGCCGCCGATATATAGGCCTGACGAGTATATCGCGAGCGCGGTCGCACGCTGCCGCTTCGGGAAATAATCGGAAATGAGGGAATAGGCCGTGGGGCTTGCCGTCGCTTCGCCAACGCCAACGCCCATACGCGCTATCGTCAATTCTGCTTGGTTACGGGCAAAGCCCGACAAGGCCGTCATGATCGACCATAAGGCAAGGCCAATCGAAAGCAGTTTCACCCGGCTCCAATTATCCGCAAGTCGCCCCAAGGGAATACCGAACAAAGCGTAAAACACGGCAAAGGCCGCGCCGCCCAAAAAGCCCATGTCTGCGTCGGTCAGGCCAAGGTCAGCCTTGATATCGACCGCCAAGATGCTGAGGATTTGCCGGTCGATGAAGTTGAGAATGTAGACGATCACCAACACCATGAGCACATACCAGCTGTAACTGCTTGCCTCAGGCAATGGAGCTTCGGGTTCTTGTAAAACGACGTTGCTGTTTTCACCTTCGGCCGTCACACGCACATCACTCTCCCTATCAGGCTGTTTGCGCCATCTGTACCTATGGCTAGCAGAACAGCAAAGCGGTGCAACCCGATTCATGAATGGGGCGATCACGCCTGTAATTTGGATATAGCTGCGATTATCTAGGGTCAGGACCTGGGCGACGGGCGAGGCAAAGACCCACTTTTTGTCATTATCTGTAAAAATAGGCATAGCCCTTGTCGTGTTTTGCTTGAATCTGGAACGATTTCATCCAATATACTGGTCATGCGGCTATATTGCCGTGTTTTGAGGAGAAATAAGTCATGGCACAGTGGTCCGATCCACGGGTAACCGGGACCCAGTCAAGTCTTGCAGGTGTCGGCTCACGCGCCGGTGACGTCGCTTTTGACGCCGGTCTGCGTTCGCACATGCTCAAGGTTTACAATTATATGGCGTCGGGCGTATTGCTGACCGGCATCGTCGCGATGTTGTTTGCGCAAACCGAACTGGCGCAAAATCTCATGGTCAACCCAAGCTTGATGAGCTGGGTGATCATTCTGTCACCTTTGGTGGTCGTGTTGGCGATGAGCTTTGGCCAAGGCAAGTTTTCGGCGGCAACGCTGCAGGCGATGTTCTGGGGCTTCGCGGTCCTGATGGGCCTTTCAATGGCGCGCATCTTCATGATGTTCACCGGTGAATCCATCGCGCAAACTTTCTTTGCCACGTCGGCTGCATTTGCTGGTCTCAGCCTGTGGGCCTACACTACGAAGAGGGACATGAGCGGTTGGGGAAGCTTCCTCGTGATGGGTATGGTCGGTTTGATCGTGGCATCAATCGTGAACATCTTCGTGGGTTCTGATACATTGGGATGGGTAATTAGCTGCGCAGGTGTGCTGATCTTCGCCGGTCTTACAGCTTATGATACACAGCGTATCAAAAACGAGTATTTCTACCTTCAAGGTCCAGAGATGCTTGGTAAGGCCGCAGTGATGGCTGCGCTGACGCTCTATCTGGACTTCATCAACATGTTCCAGTTCCTGTTGAGCTTCTTGGGCAACCGCGAATAACCATCCGCGGTTCAACCTAGGTCCTGACCCTAAACAGATCATTATGGCCCGGTGGTAAACCACTGGGCCATTTTTCTTGGGGATTTGGTCGAACAGGGCTTTTCTTTCCGTGCAAAATCTTGTTGGAGTGAGGTTCAGCGTATCGGAGACCAAATAATGCGTCGAGGCATCACAAAACTAGCAGCACTCATCCTCGTCACTGCCGTCGCCGCCTGTGCACCACCGCCCGTAAAGGTCGCACCCCCCGCGATTCAACTCCCGCCACCGCCACCACCGCTTCCTGCAATGCCTTTGCCACCGGGGGGCGCTGCTTTGTCGATGACCATACCGCCCGTGGGCGTGGATGGCATTCGCGTGACCCCAAATCGCGGCCTGAGCCGGGACGAGCAGATATGGCATTTCCGTGCTGCATTAAACGTTGCGGCGCTCAACTGTCAGGGCCCAGTGTGGGGACAAATCGCGACCGAGTATAACAAGTTCATTGTCATCCATAAGGTGCTGCTGTCGAAAACCAGTAAGTCGGTCGATCGCGAATATGTGAAGCGCTATCCAAAGCAGAATGGCATGCGCATCCGCGATACGCGCATGACGGATTTGTACAATTATTTCGCGCTACCGCCCGTGCGCGGGCAATATTGCGATATGGCGCTGCGCAAGCTGCAAGAGGCTAATCAGGTGCCGAAAGGGGCTTTGCCCGAATATGCCATGGGCAGCCTCGCCGATATCGACAATGTGTTTGTCAATTTCTACGAAGCCTATGTCAAATATGAACGTGATCTGGCGGATTGGAACATGAAATATGCGCCAAAGCGAGCTTATGACCCTGCCATCAACATCATGGCCCCGCCGGTGACAACGCAGCCCGTAGCCGCCTCTCCCGCCAATTTGACAACGCCATCGCAACCGCGATAGGTTTAACGGGCAGAGATTTTTTCACGCCATGCTGATATAGTCGCGCATGGCGGCGGCTTCGGTTTCGATCTTCTCGATCCGGTGTTTGACCAAATCGCCGATTGAGACAAAGCCCATAAGTGCATCATCCTTAATGACCGGCAAATGCCGGATGCGCCGTTTCGACATTAGCGATAGGGCGGACAATATTGCGGTGTCAGGCGCAACAGTAATGGCAGGTGCGGTCATGGTATCGGCAACCGTCTTGGTCAGAAAATCTGCGCCATGCTGGGCAACGCCATATACAATGTCGCGTTCGGAGAAGATGCCAATCACGCAGGTGCCGTCGACGACAGGAAGCGCGCCAATACGATTTTTAGCCAATCGGGTAACGACCTCACCCACACTTTCATGCGGCGATGCCGTCAACACTTCGCGATGGTGATTGGCCAGTATTGCAGAAATCGTCATCGACTCTCTCCCTAATGTCCTTGCCCATGATGGAACTTATAGCATAAGGCGGGCTTATCAAGCTATGACTCGTCCTTCCCGCCTCGATGATCCCGAATATGCTCACTTCGCGTGGCAGCGATACTGGCGTCTCATGCGGTGGATGTTTGGCGTCACATTGCTTGTGACCGCCATCGTATTGGGGACATTCTGGTGGCAGAATGGTATGGTTTCGATCCATTTCTTCATCGCGACCACAGGCGCAATTGTTGGCGCAATCATGCTCACGGCGGCGTTGATGGGCTTGGTTTTCTTGTCCAGCGGGTCGGGCCATGATGAGGCCATTGATGATCCATTTGAAGATGAAGCCGACCGGTGACGGAGAATATTCGAAACTTGCCGCAACGGAACGACCCGGTATTACGCGTTATTCCGGGGCCAGCAGATATCAACGCCAACGGCCACATCTTTGGTGGTTGGGTGCTGGGCATGATGGATCAGGCCGGCGGCATACTGGCGGGCCGTATCGCACAGGGTGCCTGTGCCACGGTCGCTATCGAAAAAATGGAATTCATTGCGCCGATATTGTTGCGCGACATCATCTCGGTCTACGCCTCACTTGAACGTCGCGGGCGGACATCGATGGGTGTTCGGGTGGAGGTGATAGCCACACGCGCGCGCGGCCAACAAGAGGTGAAGGTCACGGAAGGATTATTTACCGTCGTCGCGTTAGACGAAAACCACAAACCAAGGCCCTTGCCGGAGGGTTGAAGGCGCCGGAAAATAATCCAGCGCCAGTTTTCTTGTTTCAGCAGCAACGGCGTCATTGCCGCAGGTTGGTATCATTCCGCCGCAGTAGCAACCCCATCTCCACCAACAGGCTTCACGCGGCGGGCACGTGGCTTACGCGCTGGCTTTTCGGCGGCATCATCTTCACCGGACGATAATGCAATTGAGGGCGGCAACACGGCAAGATCGAGGCCAGCCGGGGCATCGTCAACGTCTTCGCTGTGGTGGCGGCGCGGGCCGCGATGTGCATTCCGGTTATTTGCCGGCCTCTCACTGCGTTCTGGACGTTCGCTGCGGTCATGGCGCTCACTGCGTTCCGGGCGACGCGCGCGTATATCGCGCTGTTCGCTGTCGTTAGACTCCTCATCGGATGCGTCTTCCGCATCGTCGTTACCCGATGAAGGTTGATCATCGTAATTGGGTGATCGATCATAATTGGGCGTGCGGTTGTCATTTTGCCAATCGTCGCGATCATCGCGATTGTCGTCGCGCGCATCGTCACGTGGACGGCGCTCGCCTTGCTGTTCCTGACGCGCTTCTTGGCGACCACGGAAATCGGCGAGCACGCGGAAATAATGGTCGGCAAACTGCAGATGATATTCCGCATTAACGCGGTCACCGTTGAACTGTGCATCTTGAGCCAGTTTCTTATATTTTTCCAACATCTGCGCTGCGTTGCCGCGCGCACGATTATCAATCTGGTTCTGATAGTCAAAACCACTGCGATTGTTATTTTGTTGCCGGTTGTTGTTATTATTGTTGCGACCGCGCCGACGATTGTTGTTCTGCTGCTGCCTGTTGTTGGTATTCATCAGGGCTGACCTGTCCTCTTTGTAGCACTTCGATTGCATGGAACCCCTGAACCCGGTTTAGGTTGCGCGAGGGTCAGCGTTGACCCTTATACTTTGTCCATCTGCGCTGGGGGGGCGGCTTCGCGCTTAAAAACCATCAAAAGGAGTTTTTTGCTGTGAAGCCCCTCTGTCCTAGCCCTACTATTCTGCGATTCCAAGCGAAAAGCGTATGGCCCGCGGATTACCAGCAAGATCATGATGTAATTCCGTCAAAAATCCTTCATCTACGCCCAATTTGTGAACGGCTTGTGCCTGATTATATCCGATTTCGAAAAAGGCGACTCCGCATGAATTAAGTAATGCGCGCAGCGATGGGACCAAGATTCGGTAGTCATCCAGGCCGTCTGCCCCCGCAAACAATGCGCCGTGCGGTTCATGCGCAGCCACCATCGGGGCGAGCATAAAGCCGTCCTCAATATAGGGCGGGTTACACAGGATAAGGTCGAATTGCCCAAGACCGTCGGCCCAGCCTGCTTTGGTCCAATCGCGCTGTTCAAATTGGACACGGTCGGCAAATTTGGCGCGGTTGGCATTATCGCTGGCGACGGCAAGCGCCTTTGCGCTGGTATCAAGGCCCATAGCTTTGGCATTCGGAAATATAGACAAGGCCGCGAGCAACAGCGCCCCTGACCCTGTGCCAAGGTCGGCAATACGCATGGGTGCGTTGTTTTCGCCAAACCAGTCAATCGCCGCCTGAACCAGCGTCTCGCTGTCTGCACGCGGGATCAGCACGTCAGGCGTCACACAAAGTTCAAGGTCCCAAAACGCCTGCACCCCAGTGATATAGGCGACGGGTTCGTCGACCACCCGACGCGCGAGCAGGCCACTATAGCTGTCGGGCACGCTTAAGTCGTGCTGCCGCAACAGCATCGCTGATCTGTCGATACCCAGCGCATGTGCCAGCAACAACTCCGCGTCTAACCGAGGTGTCGGGCTGATGCCTTCAAGGGCAGCGGTTGCTTCCAGCAGGACAGGGGCAAGGCCAGTCATCATCCGCCCGTATATCGCGCCGGACGTAAAGCCCAAATATATTTCCGCCACCGTGCACCCATTCAGTCCCTTCCGACGTTACTGTGGATTGGGCAATCATCTGGAAGGACTTAGATCATGAAAAAATCGACATTAACTTGGGCCGTCGGCCTGTCTGCGCTGGCTTTGTCGGCATGTAGTGGAAGCGAACCTGCGCCAACCGAAACCGAAGTCGTGCAAGACGATGCCATGGCATCCGACACCATTGTTGCCTCCGAAGCCGCCGGGGACAACAGTATCGTCGCATTGGCGCAGGGCAACCCGCAAGTGTCGACACTGGTCACCGCCATAACCGCTGCTGGCCTTGGCGAAACCTTGTCGGGGACTGGGCCATTCACCGTATTCGCGCCATCCAATGATGCATTTGCCAAATTGGACAAGGCAACGCTCGACGGTTTGATGATGCCCGCAAGCAAGGACAAGCTTGCGGCTTTGCTGAAATATCATGTCGTGGCTGGCAATGTGAAGTCTGGCGATCTTGCCAAGTTGATAACAGACGGCAAGGGAACCGCGACCGTCAAGACGGTCAATGGCGGCAGCCTGAAGGCCAGCATGAACGGTAACAAGATTGTCCTGACCGATGCCAAGGGCGGCAAGTCTACCGTCACTGCGGCGGATATGGTTGCGTCGAACGGCACGATCCATTTGGTCGATACCGTCGTCATGCCATAAGATTTCGGGTCGCTTCGGCGGCCTGAATGAACCCCGTCCGGTTCCCCTCCCCCGGACGGGGTCTTTATATATGCAAAGCGGTTACGCCGCCGGATTGACCGTCACGGGGCCGAGCTCTTTTAAGCAGGCCTGCACCTTCGCCACGCCTTCGGACGGGCTGGGCGGATTGGCGACGAGGTCAGACACGCTTTTGCCATCCATGACCTTGTCGGCGGCACAACCGCAAACCTGATTGATATCGACCTGAATGCCTTCGGGTATCTGTTCGCTGGCTGCGGTGGTGCAGGTGGCGACGATAGACTCGCGCACGCTGACCTTCAATGTATCGTTCAGCGCCCCGCCTTCACCGCATGCGGCGAGCGTGAACGACAACAGGGCGACTGATAATATCCGTTTCATGGCTTTTCCTCTGCTCTGAAACCCCCGAAGCCCGAATGTGGGCAGCGCGCCTTGTTTTTCAAGCATAACCCTACTTAAAACGCGCCGCTATTTAAAACCAAGGGCCGCACGCATGATTTGGAATATGGTGTTTTGTTCAATCGTCCCCTTGAACAAATGCGCCTTTGGCCCCGCCGCGCGGGCAACGACGTCGTCACCGCCATGCGTTTCGGACATAAGCGGGATCAACGATTGCTGACGGTAATTGAGCGCTTCGGTGTCCATTTTCGCAGGGTCCGGGCGTTCGGCCGCATTCACAGCGCCAGGGCCATTGGCATAACCCAAGGTGGTATAGCCCTTGTTATCCATCGCCAATGTCGGCGTGCCAATGGGCGCAGAGACCACGCCCAGGATCGGGTTCCCGCGCTCTGGATAGCCAGCGATTGTGAAAACATGGCTGTGGTCCGATGTCACGACAATCAACGTATCGCGCAAATCCACTCGGTCCATCGCAGCCTTGAGTGCGGCATTGAGCGCGACGGTGTCTTGCAAGGCGCGGCGGGCATTGCCGCCATGATGGGCATGGTCAATCCGACCAGCCTCCACCATCAGGACATAGCCCTTTTGGTTCTTGGATAGCATCGCAATCGCCTTGATGGTCATTTCGGCGAGTGAGGGTTCTTTGCCGCCAGCCGCTGTCCGGTCCGCCTCAAACTGCATATGCGATGGTTCAAACAGACCAAGCAGCTTGGTCGTTTTCTTAGGGTCAACGGCGGCGAAGCTGTCGCGGTTCCACACATAAGCGCCCTTGGGGTTGGCGGCGCTCCAGCTTGCGGCCAGATTCTTGCCATCGGCGCGCCTGCCTTTCTTGTCGGCATATTCGGGGTCCGCCATCGTCGCCGGAATGAAATGCTGACGCCCGCCGCCCAACATGACCTCAAGGCCGTCACCATGCGGCCATTCCATCATCTGCCGGGCAATGTCGGTGCAGCCTGCGGCCTTGGCCGCAGCGGGCATATTGGCATCCACCTCCCAATCGCGCTGCGCCACATGGGCGTAGGCGGCGGCGGGGGTTGCGTGCGTGATCGTCGCGGTGGAGACGATGCCGGTGGCAAGACCGCGATCCTCTGCCATGCCGAACAAGGATTGCACCTTAAACGGCGCGGTCGCGGCGCAGTTATTCTCGATTGCCTCTGGCCCCACGCCAATCACGCCATTTTTGGTTTTGACGCCCGCGACAATTGCGGTCGCGGTTGGCGCGCTGTCGGGCACTTGCGCGTCGTGGGAGTAAGTTTTGACCAACGCGGTGTGCGGCAAAAGGTCCATTTGCGCGACATAGGATTCGCCGTCGAGGCCAAGCTGCTGCCCTTCAAAAATCCGCCCGGCGGTCAACGTGCTGACCCCCATACCGTCGCCGATAAAGATGATGACATTGCGCGCCTTATTATTGTTGGGCTTGTCCGCCTCCAACCGCGCCAGCTCGGCTTGCCCTGCTTTAAGATAGCCTTCGCTCGTGTTAATCGGCGGTTTGGCGACTGGCGCAGGGATAGGCGCAGGGGCAGGGGCGCTTTGCGCCAGCAACGGCGCGGCGATCAGGCAGGATGCCAAAAGGGCGGGTGACAGTTTACGCATTATATACTCCTCAAAAACACACCTACCCATTGCAGATCAAAATGACGGGCGCGTGACAGGGGCGTGATGGGGCGTGTTTACACGGCCAAGCTTGCGTTGGCGAGGGGGGAGTGCGGCGGATTTAAGGTCGCTTGCCGATCACCATTTGCCGCCAGCATCCTCTATGGCCTTGAGCAAAGCCTTTTTGCTCTCCGTCCGGTTTTCGCCTTTGTTGCGGGGTAGGTCGGGTTCCCGCCCATATTTGGCTTTGTAGGCCTCTCGACGGCGCAGAACTTCGGCCCCGAACTCTTCGAGAGTCGGGATTTTCGGTTCAGCCTTTGAGCGCGTCGATGCCATATTCGTTTATCGTTTCTTCGCGGATACGGCGTTCCATATAGCCGATATCGGCCTGATTATGAAGGATAAACAGCCGCTGCGCCTGTTCGCGCCGAACCTTCCCCTCTCCCCTTGCGGGAGAGGTGGCCCGAAGGGTCGGAGAGGGGGCCGGGCCGCGTTGGTGGCGCTCCGTCTGTATCTCGTGCGCGGCATATCGGCCCGCAAACGCGCACCGCACCCCCACCCTGGCCCTCCCCCGTCAAGGGGGAGGGGTTTTTGGTTCACGCAGGAGTCGAAGACGGCCAGAGGCCAGCCGCCGAGGCGCGAGGGAAGTTTAGGGGTTATCGTGCGTGTTGCTGTAATTCCCGTCAGTCCTTTTCGGCGCCTAAGTTTACAAACATATACGGGAAATGCGGTATTTCTGTAAACTTACCTCGACTTTGCGAGGTTGGTTCACCGGGTCCGAAAGTCGGGGTGGGGTTCAAAACATTCAAAGAGCCGGTCGCGCAACACATGCGGGCGTGAAGCACAGAATCTCAGAGCAAATCCTACATTGCAAGCGAAAGTTGTTTCGGGGGTGTTGCGGGTGTTGCCGGAATTTCGGAGCTGTTTTCCACAGCTTTTAGGTGATATGGCAAGCGCCGAACAAACTACCACCCAAAATTGCTTGGCCAGAATTTTTCGCAAGTGTATCGTAAGCATTAAGCGTTGTAACGGGGTGCCTTTTTTGGGCAGTTTAGTGAGGACTGAGTGCCGGACAGGTTTATCTTCAGACAAGTATATTACCGCGATATCAGCATTTTTGCAGCGGACGGAGAGATACGTTCGAAAAATCATCCCGAACCGCAACCTTGTCATCAAACATCTTATGCTGACATCGTCCAACGACGAGGTACTTCCGAATTTGAGATGCCGTGCGGCGGTGTGGTGAACGATTATGTGCCGTTTTACTTCTCTCCGCGAACAGCCTTTTGCTATACGATTCACAAAGGGAACGTGGAGTTGAGAACCGTTGAAGGTGAAGTTTTGGGCACAGCTCGTGAAGCGGATCGGGCGTTCGTCGTGTGTCGGGCTGATGCCGTTCTTGCAAGCCATTGCACGTGCTATTTCAGTAATATTGCGCTGAATAGTTTAGATTATGAAATTGTATTCGGAAATACAGCCGGTGAACTGAAAGACGGAGTTATCTGGTCTCTTTTTGACGACTCGCCGATGACGAGCCATATTCCTGAGATTGGATATGGTGGTGTTTGCCAATATTTTCATGACAGGGCTAACCCAGCCGCTCAACAAAACCGAAGTCGACACCGGATGGCCGAATTTTTGGTGCACGAGCGGTTGCCATTAAGTTTAGTTGAGTGCATAGTGGTACAGAACGAGAACGTAGCTAATCACGTGCGGGACGTACTCGCAGCAAATGATTGGGACATAACGGTACTTGTTAAGCAAGGATGCTTTTTTTCATGACGATATCGTTTAAATCTGGCGATCTTTTTGATCAGCGAGTTGACGCTCTCATAAATACAGTTAATTGTGTTGGGGTGATGGGCAAAGGCGTGGCTCTTGAATTTAAACGCCGGTGGCCGGAAAATTTTAAGGCTTACAAACGCTTGTGTGAAACAAAGTGGTTGAGGCCGGGAGTTATTTATGTTCATCAGGTGGGTGATCTGCTTGGACATAATCAGCCTCAGTTTATTATAAATTTTCCAACCAAGGATCATTGGAAATCCAAATCTAAAATCGAATTCATCGAGTCTGGATTGGACACTCTCGTTAATGAACTGCGCGGCGGCGGAATAAAATCTATCGCTCTACCGCCCCTTGGATGCGGAAATGGCGGGCTTGACTGGAGAGATGTGAGGCCGCTAATTGTAGATAAGCTGAATAAACTAAATATTCAGATTATCGTCATGGAGCCTCATCAAAAGAAGGATCCATCTGAATATCGCGTTGCAGAATTTTCTATGACTTTGCCTAGAGCCATGCTGCTGAAAAGCTTGGGGGATCTCGAGCATATTTTTCACGGTGAGTATGACCGCATCACGTTGCAAAAGCTAACGTACTTTCTTCAGGCGTTGGGCACTTCATTCAACCTTAAATTTAGCCGAAATCTCTTTGGTCCTTATTCAGATACTCTGAGAAAATCATTTATCGCACTTGAAAAACAAGGCATGATTAAAGGATTTACAGCGGCCGAAAGGCTTACCCACGTTACGCCGGGTGCTTACGCGCTAGCAGATGATTATATCGGTAACATTGGTAAAAATGAAGAGGCACAGTCTACGATCGAAAAGCTAAGTCGGCTAATTCAAGGGTATGAAAGTCCATTTGGATTAGAATTATTGTCCTCTGTACATCATCTTGCGTCTGCTGAAGGCTTCTCATCACTTGATGACATTACGAAGGCTATGGTGAGTTGGAGCGAAGATAAAAGAAATAACTATCCAACGTCAGTAATTAAGGTGGCCTATGATAGACTTCGAGAAGACGGTTTGATGGCCTCTAAATAAATATTTTGCTGTACGCGCAAGCTGGAGTTACGCCGAATTGAGTTACGGGAATTAGAATTACGGCAGGAATCACGATAACATCTGCGCCATCCCCGAAATAGCCTTGTGCTATGACGGGTCGGGCCAACACCTTCTTCTTGTCTTTGCGTCTTTGTGCGAGATATATTGGCGCTGGGTTTCCATCTGCACGAACGCGGCGTGGTGCTTGACCGATGGGGCGCACCCCTCACCCAGCTTCGACTAACGAGCGCGCTCGTAAGTCTGCGCAACCCTCTCCCGCAAGGGGAGAGGGGTCCACCCGGATCGCTTGGGGGAGGGGAATGTTGGTGCGGTTTCGCCGTTGCGGCCCCCTCCGTCAGCCGTTCCGGCTGCCACCTCCCCGTGCCGGGGAGGATTTGGGTTACTTCGCTTTCGCCAACATTGGCGCGAGATAATGCCCGGTGTATGACCTCGGCTCCTTGGCGACCTGTTCCGGCGTGCCTTCCGCGACAATCTCGCCGCCCTTGACGCCGCCTTCGGGGCCCAAGTCGATCACCCAATCGGCGGTTTTGATGACGTCGAGATTATGTTCGATGACCACCACGCTGTTGCCCTGTTCGACCAAGCGGTGGAGGACTTCCAATAATTTGCGGACATCCTCGAAATGCAGGCCGGTGGTGGGCTCGTCGAGGATATAGAGCGTCTGGCCGGTGGATCGGCGGCTGAGTTCCTTGGCGAGTTTGACGCGTTGCGCCTCGCCGCCCGACAGGGTCGTGGCCTGTTGCCCGACCTTGACATAGCCCAAGCCAACCTCCGCCAGCATCGCCATTTTGTCGCGGATCGGGGGGACGGCCTTGAACACCTCCACCGCGTCCTCCACCGTCATGTCGAGCACGTCGGCGATGCTCATGCCCTTCCATTTGACCTCTAACGTTTCGCGGTTGTAGCGTTTGCCGTTACATTCCTCGCACGTCACATAGACGTCGGGCAGGAAGTGCATCTCGATCTTGATCAGGCCGTCGCCGCTGCAGGTTTCGCAGCGCCCGCCCTTGACGTTGAAGCTGAACCGCCCCGGCTTATACCCGCGTGCGGCGCTTTCGGGCAATTGCGCGAACCAGTCGCGGATGTTGGTGAACGCGCCGGTGTAGGTCGCCGGGTTTGACCTTGGCGTGCGGCCAATGGGGGATTGGTCGATGTCGATCACCTTGTCGCAATGTTCCAGGCCCGTGACCTTGTCATGCGCGCCCGCAATAACGCGCGCGCCATTTAAGGACCGTGCCGCCGAGGCGTAGAGCGTGTCGATGGTGAAGCTGGACTTGCCCGACCCCGATACGCCGGTGATGCAGGTGAACGTGCCCAACGGAATGCTCGCGGTGACGTTTTTCAGGTTGTTGGCGCGGGCGTTGTGGACGGTCACCTTCTTCTTATTGCCCTTGCGCCGTGTCTTGGGCACCGCAATCTCCCGCGTGCCGTTGAGGTAGGCGGCGGTCAGGCTGTCTTTCGATTTCAATATCTGTTTCAACGTGCCTTCGGCCATGACTGTGCCGCCATGGACGCCAGCGCCGGGCCCTAAGTCCACCACCCAGTCGGCGGTGCGGATCGCGTCTTCGTCATGTTCAACGACGATGACAGTGTTACCCAAATCGCGCAGGCGGCGCAGCGTGGCGAGCAGGCGGTCATTGTCTTTCTGATGCAGGCCGATGCTGGGTTCGTCGAGCACATAGAGCACGCCCGACAGGCCGCTGCCGATTTGGCTAGCCAAGCGGATACGCTGGCTTTCGCCGCCGGACAAGGTGCCGCTGGTGCGGTCAAGGTTGAGATAATCGAGCCCGACATTGTTGAGGAAGCCAAGCCGCTCGTTGATTTCTTTCAGAATCGCCTTGGCAATTTGCTGTTGCTGATTGGTCAATGTCTGATCGACGCTGCCGAACCAGACGAGCGCGTCACCCACGCTCATGCGGGTGGGCGTGGCGATGTCGACGCCCGCGATTTTGACGGACAGCGCCTCGGGCTTCAAACGCGCGCCGTGGCAGGTTTCGCACGG
Organism: Sphingorhabdus sp.; assembly: GCF_050921905.1. Taxonomy (NCBI): domain Bacteria; kingdom Pseudomonadati; phylum Pseudomonadota; class Alphaproteobacteria; order Sphingomonadales; family Sphingorhabdaceae; genus Sphingorhabdus; species Sphingorhabdus sp. Next base: position 2,519,740 of record NZ_CP050888.1, read on the forward strand.
TTGCGACGTTTGGTATTTCGACAATTCTTCGCGCATCCATGCGCTGTCGGTTTGCAGCAAGCGGCGGTTGAGGTTGCCAATGACACCCTCAAACGCCTTGCGCACGGTATATTCCTTGCGCCCGTCTTTGAACGTCAGCTCCACCGCCATGCCGCCCGTGCCGTGGAGGATGATAAGCTTTTGTTCGGGGAGCAGATCCTCCCACGCGGTATCCAGATTGAAGCCATAAGCCTTCGCCAGGCTGGACAGCACTTGCATATAATATGGGCTTGGCGGGTTAGACTTCGCCCAAGGCACAATCGCGCCCTTTTTTAAGGATAGATGTTCGTTGGGGACGACCAATTGCGGGTCAAATTCCTGCCGCTCGCCAAGGCCGTCACAATCGGGGCACGCGCCTTGCGGGGCGTTGAACGAGAAGAGACGCGGCGCGATTTCCGCGATGGTGAAGCCAGAGACGGGGCAGGCGAATTTTTCGGAGAAGACAATGCGGTTGGCGGGCAGGCCAGTGCCCTTCATCTTGGCTTTAAGCCCCTCCCCTTCAGGCGTGGAGAGACCAGTCCCCCAGACTGGTCCGAGTGGCTCCACGGGGTTGGGGTGGGGTATATCGGTAAATGGAGCATCCGGCGAAGAGACCCCACCCCCGGCCCCTCCCCTGAAGGGGAGGGGGGATTCGCGCAGTAATGAACCGCCGCCACCCAATTCCGCCACCGTCATATCTGCCAGGTCCACAAACGCCAAGCCATCGGCCAGCTTCAACGCCGCCTCAAAGCTCTCGGCCAGCCGTTGCTGGATGCCGTCCTTGACGACGATACGGTCAACCACAACCTCAATGTCATGCTTGTATTTTTTGTCGAGCGTGGGCGCTTCTTCAATCGCGTAGAGTTCGCCGTCGATGCGCACACGGGTGTAACCCGAACGCTGCCATTCTGCGAGTTCCTTACGATATTCACCCTTGCGGCCTTGCACCACGGGCGCGAGCAAGAAGGCGCGGGTGCCTTTGGGCAAAGCCATCACGCGGTCGACCATCTGGCTGACGGTCTGCGCGGTGATCGGCAGGCCAGTCGCGGGCGAATATGGCACGCCAACGCGCGCCCATAACAGGCGCATATAATCGTAAATCTCGGTCACGGTCGCCACTGTCGAGCGCGGGTTGCGGCTAGTCGTTTTCTGCTCGATGGAGATTGCAGGGGATAGCCCCTCAATATGCTCGACATCCGGCTTCTGCATCATCTCCAGAAACTGACGGGCATATGCGCTCAGCGATTCGACGTAGCGGCGCTGCCCCTCGGCATAAATGGTGTCGAACGCGAGGCTGGACTTGCCGGAACCCGAAAGCCCAGTGATGACGATGAGCTTGTCGCGCGGCAGGTCGATATCGATGCCCTTGAGATTATGCTCGCGCGCACCGCGCACCTTGATGTGGGTGAGTGACATAGTATAGCTTGTTCCAGATTTGTTCTAAAAGCGCAAGTAAGCGCGTTGTTTTGGAAGTGGGCTAAAATTCATCGAATTTCAAGCTAGGCTTTTCCCGTATCGTGCGTCGCTCCGCATTTGCGGCATGTCGGAGCAACATCAGCCGCGACGCAGTAACGACTGTCGATTGATTTTCCGCTTCTAACATGTTCGAAAGCATGCTTGAGTAAACTTATGAAATCTGAACCGCGCAACCACCCGATCAGCGGCGAACCGCTTCCCGTCGCGACGCCTGCCGCCACGATGGTCATTTTTCAGCAGAACCCCGATGGCGGCGCGCCGTTATTGTTGATGGTGGAGCGTATCAAGGCCATGGCCTTTGCCGGCGGCGCTGCGGTGTTTCCCGGTGGTAAGGTTGACCCTGCCGATTTCGATTATGCGCAGATGTTGGGTTCGCCTTTGCCGTTGGATGAGGCTGCGGCACGGCTTGCGGCGATCCGCGAAACGATTGAGGAGGCCGGGCTTGCGTTGGGGTTGTCTGGCGTTTCGGATGCCGCCAATTGCATAGAAGCGCGTGCAGCGTTGCATGATGGGCAAAGCCTGCAGGCCGTCTGCAACCGTTTTGGCTGGACGCCGGATTTTGAACAGCTTGTTTTATGGTCACGCTGGCGGCCGCCCGCCTTTGAAAATGCCAGCCGCGTTTTTGACACGCGTTTCTATCTGGTGGATGCGGGCAACACGACGCCGCTCGCGACTGTTGACCAGACCGAGAACCGGATGCTGTTTTGGGCAACGGCGGCGGAGGTTTTGGAAAAAGCAGACAACGGCCAGGTGAAGATCATCTTCCCCACGCGGCGCAATTTGGAACGGCTGGCGATGTTCGGTGACTTTGACGCCGCTGCCGCCCATGCGGCGGAACATCCTGTGTCCACGGTGCTGACTTATATCGACAAGCGCGCGGACGGAAGCTGGCTATGCATCCCCGACGGTCATGGTTATCCTGTGCTTGAGGAGTCGCTCGGCAGCGCCATGCGGGGGTGAGTGTTCCCTTTCCGCCTGTATCAAACGCGTTGTCACCCTGAACTTGTTTCACCTTCGGTGACTGTCGTTCCAGGGTCTATCATGCAGCACGCGCAGAGCTTGAATGGATAAATGGACCCTGGAACGAAGTGACCATCGGTCAAACAAGTTCAGGGTGACGGAGGTAACGCGGGCAACAGCGAAGAGGCCCACCCCCAACCCCTCCCGCCTGCGGGAGGGGAGTTACGTCAGCGGGTTATCAATCTTCAGGCGCGATCGTCACGATCAAGCCATCGAGCGCATCGCTGACGGGAATCTGGCATGACAGGCGCGAGGTTTCGTTGCGGTGATCGGTGCTGTCGAGCAGGTCGTCTTCGTCCGCACTCATTTTTGGCAGGCGGTCGGCAAAGGAAGGGTCGATATGCACATGGCACGTCGCGCAGGAGCAGCAGCCGCCGCACAAAGCGAGCAATTCGTCAAAACCGTTGTCGCGGATCACTTCCATGAGCGACAGGCCGTTTTCTGCTTCGACTTCACGACCTTCGCCGTTACGTGAAATTACCGTGACTTTGGCCATGAACTGCTCCCTGTATTCTGAATATTGACGGACTGATAGGTTGCACCCGCAGACATGTGAAGCCCTAATTTAATGGGGATAAGTAAGGCGCTGCCCTTGGCCATCGCCGCGCGAGTGCCTATGTCCGCAGCCAACAGAATCAGAAAGACCAGTCATGACCGAAAATCGCCACGCCCCTGTTATCATCATTGGTTCCGGCCCTGCGGGATATACCGCCGCTGTTTACGCCGCACGCGCGAACCTGACGCCGATGATGATCACGGGCGTTGAAGTTGGCGGGCAATTGATGACAACGACGGAAGTCGATAACTGGCCCGGCGATGATGCAGGGGTCATGGGCCCTGAATTGATGGAACGGATGCGCAAACATGCCGAACGTTTTGGCACGCGCATTGAAAATGACTATATAGAGAAGGTCGATTTTTCGCAGCGGCCATTTGTGCTGACCGGCGGGGCAGGCGACTATACCGCAGACTCGGTCATCATCGCGACAGGTGCAAGCGCGCAATATCTTGGTCTGCCAAGCGAAACCGCGTTCATGGGCAAAGGGGTGTCAGCTTGCGCCACCTGTGATGGCTTCTTTTACCGCAATAAGCCAGTTGCCGTGATCGGTGGCGGAAATACCGCTGTAGAAGAGGCATTATACCTCGCCAATATCGCAAGTCATGTGACCTTGGTCCACCGCCGCGACAAATTAAAGGCCGAGAAAATCCTTCAAGATCGCCTCTTTGCCCGTGAAGCAGAGGGCAAGGTCACCATCAAGTGGAACCACAGGCTGGATGAAGTCTTGGGCGACGCGATGGGCGTTACAGGGATGCGTATCGCCGCGACCGACGGCGACGGCATCGAAGATATCGAACTGCACGGCGTGTTCATCGCCATCGGCCACAAACCAAATACCGGCATCTTTGAAGGCCATCTCGATATGGCAGGTGGCTATATCAAAGTGCGCGGCGGGTTCGAAGGGCAAGCAACCGAAACGAGTGTCCCCGGCGTCTTTGCCTGCGGTGATGTCATGGACCATATCTACCGTCAGGCGTGCACCAGCGCAGGCACCGGTTGCATGGCGGCGCTGGATGCGGAGCGGTTTATCGACGCTGTTGTTTAGGGTCAGCCCCCTGCTTTCTTCTCCTGCCGGAATTTATGGAGCAGCGGTTCGGTATAGCCATTGGGCTGCATGACGCCTTCAAAAATCAGGGCGCGGGCGGCCTTTAATGCAAGGCTTTCTGTGTTTAGCTTTTCATAGTGTGGGTCACCCGCATTTTGGGCGTCAACCTTGGTTGCCATCTTGGTCAGCGCGGCATCGACCTGCGCCTCGGTGGCAATGCCGTGGAGTAGCCAGTTGGCGATATGCTGCGACGAAATGCGCAGCGTGGCTCGGTCCTCCATCAGGCCTATGTCGTGAATGTCGGGCACCTTGGAACAGCCGACGCCTTGGTCAATCCAGCGCACGACATAGCCCAATATACCTTGCGCGTTGTTTTCCAGCTCTTGAGCTACATCCTCGTCCGACCAGTTATGGCCAACGGGGGCGACGGGAATGGTCAGCAGCGGGGCCAGCCCCGGCGCAGCTTCCTTGGCAAGTTCCGCTTGGCGGGCGAAGACGTCGCACTGATGATAATGCATCGCGTGCAACGTTGCTGCGGTGGGTGATGGCACCCATGCGGTGTTCGCGCCAGCCTTTGGATGGCCAATTTTCTGCACCATCATGTCGGCCATCCTATCGGGCGCGGCCCACATGCCCTTGCCGATCTGCGCCTTGCCGCTGAGGCCGCAGGCAAGGCCGATTTGGACATTGCGCGCTTCATAGGCTTGGATCCAGGATGATGTTTTCATCTCGGCTTTACGGATCATCGGGCCAGCGTGCATGGCCGTGTGCATTTCGTCGCCGGTGCGATCCAGAAAGCCAGTGTTGATGAACACAATACGGTCGCGGACCGCGTGAATGCAGGCGGCAAGGTTTGCGCTGGTGCGGCGTTCTTCGTCCATGACGCCGACCTTGATCGTATGGCGTGCAAGGCCAAGCACATCTTCGACCGCGTCAAACAGGTCATTGGTGAATGCGGCCTCTTCGGGGCCGTGCATTTTGGGTTTAACGATATAGATGCTGCCCGCGCGGCTATTGCGATGGGTGCCAAGCCCCTTAAGGTCGTGCAGCGCGCAGAGCGACGTGAACAAAGCGTCGAGTATTCCTTCGGGCGCTTCGCACCCGTCCGCGAGCAATACCGCCGGATTGGTCATCAAATGCCCGACATTGCGGACGAACATCAGGCTGCGTCCAGGCAAAGTCAGCCCGTCATAAACGCGGTCTGGTTCAAGCGCACGGGTGACAGTTTTGCCGCCCTTGTCAAAGCTGGCGACGAGATCGCCGCGCATCAGGCCAAGCCAGTTGGTATAAGCCGCGACCTTGTCATCGGCATCGACAGCCGCGACCGAGTCTTCCAAATCGATGATCGTAGTCAGTGCGGATTCAAGGATGACATCGGCGATGTGCAATGCATCGGTCGCGCCCACAGGATGCTTTGGATTGACCAAGACCTCAATATGCAGGCCATGATGTTGGAACAGGTAGCGTGCGGCGTCACCTATTTGCGTCTTCGCCACGAAATAGCGATTGTCGCCGCCAGCTAAAGCCGCCTGCCAACCCGGAATGGCGTCATCGAGAAAATGGCGCGCATAAGCAACGACCGCATCGCCTCGGTCGGTGTCATAGCCACCGGGCCGTGCGGCGGGTGCCGGCAGGACGTCGGTACCATAAAGCGCATCATATAGGCTGCCCCAGCGCGCATTGGCGGCGTTTAGGACGAAGCGGTCATTAAGGCTTGGCACCACAAGCTGTGGCCCAGCCATCGTTGCGATTTCCGCGTCGACATTTTGCGTGCCAATGCGGAAAGGCGCGGGTTCGGGGACCAGATAGCCAATGTCGCGCAAGAAGGCTTGATACCCGGCCATGTCGATGATTGGGCCGGGATTGGCGCGGTGCCATGCGTCCAATTTGGCCTGAATATCGTCGCGTTTGGCCAGCAGCATCCGGTTGTGCGGCACAAAGCGCGCTAGAATATCAGATAGGCCGCGCCAGAGAGCATCCGCAGCGATGCCCGTGCCGACAAGGGCATGGCTCTCGACAAATTCGGCAAGCTGCTCGGCAATCCGGAGTCCGGCACGCGTTGCATATTTGGTCATAATCGGGCTCCAGCAAAAATGGTGCCTGGGGAGATTCTTATCGTTGCGCACCCCCTAACGGGTGTTGCCCATCGACAAAAGGAAAAACGGGACTTTTATGCGTTCACGGTCACGTTAATGCGCTGGCGCGTCTTGAATCGGCCACGCAGACCCCGGCACGGTGCTTGGCATTGGTACGCATCGGCCGTCGAGGGCTGAAGAACTTCGAAATACCGCCTTGGCTGGGGAATTGCTCCGCAAAGGGTAAAGTCGGTGATTGCCTCTTGACCGCAGACGGTCGCATGGTTGGATAGTTGGCAGTTCCGAATTGTTTGATAAAGAGTTCCGTTTTGCGGTAAACGCAGCATAATATGGGTTATTTTTTTGTTGCAAGCAGTCACAAGTATTGCGGTTAAACAAAGGTCGTTCTAACAGACGATCTGGGTCACACTTTAATGATAATCCCGAAAACGGGCTCGCAAGGTTATATATTCGATGGAAATGAGAGTGGTTCTTGCCTACGCATTATGCGCGGCAATGGCAATTATTCTGGTGTTCGCACTTGGCCGCTACGTGCGTAACAAGCGGCAGTTTAAGCTCCGGCAAATGGGACGAGGCAAAAATGCACCTATTGCATCCGTCGGGAACCCAGAACCATCGGAATAGGTTCCGCTTGAATCTTTAGGCGCTTCAAATTAGAGGCAAGAAAGTCATCTGGGGAGTAGCCAGTCGTTCCACCCGAACGAGACATGCATCAACATATTTGGCCGAGAGGTCATGGTGCATGTGGGGCCACAAGGTCGAAAACGGTCATGTGGTTCAAGGCGAGACCAATGGCATCGGTTATCCGTTCCGGTCGGGCGGGATGGCCGGTGGCATTGCGTCGAAAAACAGCCTGACCCGGGATCGTTTCATGGAAATCTTTTTTACGTCTACTTTGCTTGTGGCTGTTGCCGAAATTGGCGACAAGACCATGCTTTTGGCGATGTTGCTTGCCACGCGGTTCAAAAAACCGCTCCCGGTGATTGCGGGCATATTTACAGCCACGATCGCCAATCACGCACTTGCCGCATGGGCGGGCAGCGCGCTTGCCGCAATCTTTATGAGCGAAATCTTCCGTTATGCTGTTGCGATTGGTTTTATCCTGATGGCAGCATGGACACTTATTCCGGACAAGGTGGATGATGAAATCAAAGTGGCGTCCAAACGCGGTGCATTTGTTGCGACCACCATCGCCTTTTTCTTCGTCGAAATGGGCGATAAGACGCAGGTCGCGACGATAGCGCTCGGCGCGCAATATCATGCGGTTTGGGCCGTGGCAGTCGGGACCACATTGGGCATGATGATTGCCAATGTGCCAGCGGTCTATTTGGGCGAGAGGCTGGTGGCGAAAATCTCGCTGCGCACGGTCCACATAATCGCCGCCGGAATGTTCCTCCTTCTGGGGCTTTGGCAGCTCTGGGAGTTGTCGAACCTTGCCTAAGCTGTTAGGCGCGCCGCAGATACATTAGCTTCGGAACCAAAGTGACATGACAGACAGCATCAAGAAGGTCGTTCTTGCTTATTCGGGCGGTCTCGACACCAGCGTCATCCTGAAATGGCTGCAGGTCGAATATGGCTGCGAAGTCGTCACCTTTACCGCTGACTTGGGCCAAGGCGAAGAGCTCGAACCTGCGCGCGCCAAGGCCGTACTGATGGGCGTGCCTGATCATCATATTTATATCGATGATCTGCGCGAAGAATTCGTCCGCGACTTTGTCTTTCCGATGATGCGCGCCAATGCCCGTTATGAAGGCGACTATCTATTGGGCACGTCGATTGCGCGGCCGTTGATTTCGAAACGGTTGATTGAAATTGCGGCGGAAACGGGCGCGGATGCCATTGCGCATGGCGCAACGGGCAAGGGCAATGACCAAGTGCGTTTCGAATTGTCGGCTTATGCGCTCAATCCCGATATCAAGGTCATTGCGCCTTGGCGCGAATGGGACCTGACCAGCCGTACGCGCCTGATTGAATGGGCGGAGCAGCACCAGATTCCTGTGCCAAAGGACAAGCGCGGAGAGAGCCCGTTTTCGACCGACGCTAACCTTCTGCACACCTCGTCCGAAGGCAAAGTGCTTGAAGACCCGTGGGACGAAACACCCGATTATGTCTATTCGCGCACGGTCAATCCCGAAGACGCGCCAGACACGCCCGAATATATCACTATCGACTTTGAAAAGGGCGACGGTGTCGCGCTCAACGGTGAAGCCATGTCGCCTGCGACCTTGCTGGCGGCGTTGAATGAATTGGGTCGCAGACATGGCATTGGCCGACTTGATCTGGTCGAAAACCGTTTCGTCGGGATGAAATCGCGCGGCATGTATGAAACGCCCGGCGGCGAAATCTACGCCCGCGCCCATCGCGGCATCGAGAGCATCACGCTGGATCGCGGCGCAGCGCATTTGAAAGACGAGCTGATGCCGAAATATGCCGAGCTGATTTACAATGGCTTTTGGTTCTCGCCAGAGCGTGAAATGCTGCAGGCCGCGATAGACCATAGCCAAGTGCATGTGTCCGGAACTGTGCGGTTGAAGCTTTACAAGGGCCTTGCAAGTGTTGTTGGCCGGAAATCGCCCAACAGCCTGTACAGCGAAAAGGTGGTGACCTTTGAAGACGATGCTGGCGCTTATGATCAGAAAGATGCAGCGGGCTTCATCAAGCTGAATGCGCTGCGTTTGCGATTATTGGCGGGACGTAGGGTCAGGTCCTAAATGATCGCGGCGAACTTAAGTCGGGCTATCTGGCGGATATCAACATTATTGATCTGGATCGGTTGAAGCTGAGCAAACCATGACTGGCGTTCGACCTGCCCGCTGGTGGCAGGCGTTTGCTGCAAAAAGCAGATGGCTATGTTGCGACGGTGAAGGCGGGAGTCGTCACCTTCCGTGAAGGCAAGATGACGGGCGCGCTGCCGGGTGTCGTGGTGCGTGGGCCGCAAAATGTGCTGATGGCCGAGGCGGCGGAGTAAGGTTGTCGCTGCTAAACAAATAGTTAGCGCAGCAGTGTACCTGCCCAATAAGCTAAACCGGCGACAGCGAGTTGAGTGGCGCAATAGCTCGCTAACATTAGAGGAAAAAACGATACCTGCCCGCGGTCATTGGCCTGTATCACCCGAGCATAATGTGGACCATTAGATAGCGCTAGTGATCCAGCTAGAAACACCGGCAATGTAATCCACCAAAACGAAAAATAGCCCGCTCCAGATGCAATGGCTGCTGCGATCATTATTAAAGTAGCTAAGCACCCCAACATCGTTTTGGCTTTCTATCCAAAGTCAGGCATTAAATTTATCAAACCCGCATTGGCATCAGTACATACAATGCCGCTGACTTATCATTCTCGCGGATCAAGGTCGGTGCGCTAGCGTCGGCCAAGTGCAGTTCAACCACGTCGCCTTCGATTTCGCCCAGTATGTCCATCAAATAACGCGCGTTGAAGCCGATTTCGAAGCTATCGCTGCTATATTCGCCGGATACTTCTTCCGCCGCCGTTCCGTTTTCGGGGCTGGTGACGGACAAGGTGATCTTGTCCTTGTCGAGCGCCATTTTCACGGCGCGGGTTTTTTCGGTGGCAATGGTCGCGACGCGGTCGACGCCTTGCGAAAATGCCTTAGGGTCGATGCGCAGCAATTTGTCATTCGCGGTCGGAATGACGCGGCTATAATCGGGGAAGGTTCCGTCGATTAACTTTGATGTCAGGATGACGCTGTCAAAGGTGAAACGGATTTTGCTCGCCGACAGGTCGATCTGGATGACATTGTCGCCGCTTTCATCAAGCAGCTTGCGGATTTCGGCAACGCATTTGCGCGGCACGATGATGTCGGGCATATTTTCCGCGCCAGCAGGGCGTGGAAGGGTTACGCGGGCCAAGCGGTGACCATCGGTCGCTGCGGCCTTCAAAACGGGTTCGGCATCGTCGGTAACGTGCAGGAAAATGCCGTTGAGATAATAACGCGTTTCTTCGGTCGAAATCGCAAAGCGCGTTTTATCGATGATCTGAATCAACGCGCTTGCAGAGATTTCAAACGAGGTAGGCAAGTCACCTTCGGCAATCGTCGGAAAATCTTCACGTGGAAGGGTCGCGAGCGAGAAACGAGCGCGGCCAGCATTCACGGCCATGCGACCATCGGCGGCGTGCAGTTGCACTTGCGAACCATCGGGCAACTTGCGGGCGATTTCGAACAATGTGTGCGCGGAAACGGTTGTTGCGCCGGGGGTTTCGACATCGGCAGCAAAAGTTTCAACGACCTGCAAATCAAGGTCGGTCGCGGTCAACTTGATTTTGCCGCCTTCGCTTGCTTCGATAAGGACATTGGACAATATCGGAATGGTGTTGCGCCGTTCCACCACGGACTGGACGTGGCTCAGGCTTTTCAGCAGCGTCGCGCGTTCGATCGTGGCTCTCATTCTCATTCCCCTTGTCGGGCCGGCTGGTCCGCAAGCCAGCCAAAAAACCCTGTTAATATACCGAATCTTCCATAACCGCTTTGACCGTTAGGGCAAGCCGATAGCTTTTGCCTCCAACAATATCCTGTGGAATAAGGGCGATATGGGAATTTCAACACATAATCGACGGCTTTTCATCGCGCGGCATGGGGAGACAGTGTTTAACAAAGTGGCACGGATGCAAGGTCAGGCCGAATTGCATACGCCGTTGACATGGGAGGGCTGCGTCCAAGCGCGTGAGATGGGCCGTGCGTTGGCGGAATATCTCGGGGCGGACGCAACGCCGCAGCTTTGGTCATCCACCGCAGGCCGCGCACTGCAAACGCTCGCCTTAATTGCCGAGGAAATTGATGCGGATTGGCACGAGACTAACCGCGACGACCGTTTGCTTGAAATCGACGTTGGACGTTGGTCAAGCCGGACCTATGCCGACATATCTGCTGAAATCGGCCCAATCGTCGACGCCGAACATAAATTGTTTTCGGTTCGGCCCGACGGCGGTGAATATTATGAAGATGTGGCGCATCGTCTGTCGCACTGGCTTGGCGAATTGCCCTTTGATCAGGATATGCTCATCATTTGTCATGGGATGACCGCGCGGGTGCTGCGCGGGTTGCTGCTTGGGATCGAACCGATGGCGCAGTTCGGCGCGCCCATCGCGCCCAGCCTGGCCCAAGGTAGCATGGTCATGATCTGCGATGGTGTCGAAGCTTTGGTCATCGATGGCAGCGGGCAGGGCGAGCGCGCGTGAAAGCGGTTGTGTGGTTGTTATATATGGTTATGATATCGGCGCCCGTGTCCGCCAAAAAGCGCTTGGGCGTCTATCAAAGCTGGGCTGCGTTTCACGAGCCACAGACGCCCCGTTGCTACGCGATTGCCGCTTCGATTGAAGGCTGCTAGCGAGGTAGCTTGGGCAGTGGGCAGGCGGCTGGACTTGGAGATTGTCTGCGCCATACGTACTGCCGAGTCGTTGAGCATTGAGACGATTGGCCGATACAGTGCGCGATGATCTTGTCCGCGAAAAACAGTTGTTGCTCAACGAAATACAGCACCGAGTCGCAAATAGCCTTCAGATTATCGCGAGCGTCTTGCTGCAAAGCGCGCGCAAGGTGCAGTCGAGCGAAACCCGCGAGCATTTGCGCGACGCGCATAACCGCGTGATGTCGATCGCAATGCTGCAAAAGCACCTGTCATCGACCGCTGTCGATAATGTAGGCCTCAAAAATTACTTTGCGGATTTGTGCAATAGTATCGGCGCATCAATGATCGGCGACCCCGGGCGGATAAAGCTCACAACGCAATGTGATGACAGCGTCGTTGACCCAGATACGTCGGTCAGCCTTGGCTTGGTTGTCACCGAACTGGTGATAAATGCGTTAAAGCATGCCTTTCCGGGCCGGTCCCAGCACGGGTCGATCAAGGTAGGCTTCACATCAGATGGTAAGGCATGGACACTTGTCGTTGCAGATGACGGCATCGGCATGCCCAAGGATAAAGAAGACCGTAAACCAGGCCTGGGCACAGGTATTGTCGAGGCATTGGCAAGCCAGTTGGGGGCAATTGTCACGATTTCGGATGCGGCACCGGGGACACAGGTTTCTGTGGTGCGTACCGCGTAAGCCGCCACGCTGGCTTTTCGCGGGCAACATAATTATAGGCGCGGCTAACATGCAAATTCCTGGCCATATCGACCCCGTTGTCACCCCGCGCGCCATTACGCCGCGCAATGATGGACGCATTGACCTCATGGGGTTGAGCCATCTCCAAATTCGGCAGTTGTTTGAAGAATCGCAGTTGGATGAAAAGGCGGCAAAGCTGCGGTCCAAGCAGGTGTTCCATTGGATCTACCATCGCGGCGTGACCGATTTTGAGGCGATGACCGATATTTCCAAAACGATGCGGCCTTGGCTCGCCGACCGTTTTGTCATTGGCAGGCCAGAAGTGGTCGAGGCGCAGGTGTCGACAGACGGCACGCGCAAATGGCTTTTGCGTACCGATGATGCGCAGGATTATGAAATGGTGTTCATCCCCGATGCGGATCGCGGGACTTTGTGTATTTCGAGCCAAGTTGGCTGCACGCTCAATTGCCGGTTCTGCCATACCGGTACGATGCGGCTGGTGCGCAATCTGACGCCCGGCGAAATCGTTGGTCAAGTGATGCTCGCACGCGATGCGCTTGGCGAATGGCCAAAGGGAAATATGGCCTTTGCGTCGGCCAACGAAGATGAAGACGACGACGTCGGCCATTATACCGCCGATGGCCGAATGCTGACCAATATCGTGCTGATGGGCATGGGGGAGCCGCTCTATAATTTTGACAATGTCCGTGACGCGATGAAGGTTGTCATGCATGGCGATGGCCTTGGCCTGTCGCGCCGAAGGATTACGCTGTCGACGTCGGGTGTCGTGCCGATGATGGCGCGCGCAGGCGAGGAGATTAACGTCAACCTCGCGGTATCGTTGCATGGAGTCACCAAAGAGGTTCGTGACGAGTTGGTGCCCTTGAACCGCAAATATGGCATTGATGAATTGCTGCGCGCTTGCGCAGAATATCCTGGTACCAGCAACGCGCGGCGGATTACGTTTGAATATGTGATGCTGAAGGGCAAAAACGACAGTGACGCGGACGCGCGCCAGCTAGTGGGCCTCATCCGGCAGTATAAACTGCCTGCCAAGGTCAACCTGATCCCCTTCAATCCATGGCCCGGCGCAGACTATGAATGTTCTGACCCCGAACGGATTAAGCGTTTTTCCAGCATTATTTTTGAAGCTGGCATCAGCGCCCCCATCCGCACACCACGTGGCCGCGACATCATGGCGGCTTGCGGGCAATTGAAATCCTCTAGCGAGAAGAAAAGCCGCGTCGAGCTTGAACGCCTCGCCGAAGAAAAACAGACGGCTTTGGGCTAGGCCATGAGCTTTACGTGGTGGCGATATCCGACACGTCGATTTGCGGTCGATGGGCTGGCGTTTAGCGTTTCCAGCCGGGCACGCGGCGATGGTTTGCATTCGGCTTTATCCATGCAGGGTGTGGCGCAAGCTGCGGACCACACACCGTCCCTTGGCCCCGAATCTGTCCGCAACCATCTGTTGCGGGTGACGCTCCCCGATGGACGTTTGTTGGAGGTGGAACTGGGTTATATGGGCCTATGGACCACTGGCATTGTCGCGCGTGTTAATGGCGTTCTGGTGTATGAAAGCCACAAAGGGCGCGTTCCGGTCTATCCCGAAAAATATCAGAGCACGGCGGTGCAGCACAGCAGCTTTGGCGAAATCGTGAAGGCAGGGCCAAGCGCACAAGGCACGCATAGCGGCGTATTCGCGCGCCACAACCGCCTGCCTTTTGCCATTGATGTGGCCACTGGTTTATTATTCTACTTCATAGCCAAAACGACCGATTTACAAACCGCCGCCTTGGTTGGTGTTGTCGTCGGCTTTGGCCTTGTCGCGTTCCAACGCATCACAAAAATCGATGTCACAGGTGGCCTTGCTTTGTTTGGCATCCTCATGCTTTGCATATCGGCGGGCCTTGCAGTCTTGTTGAATGATGAGGAATGGATAAAGCTGCGCGGCACAATCACAGGATTGATTGCCGCCAGCTTCTTCATCATCGATGGTGCGCGCGGAGGGCCATATATCGGCAAAGGCTTGGCGCGCTATATGCCATATTCGGATATTCATGTGGGCCGCTTTGCAATCGTCATGGGCGTGATCGGACTGATTATGGCGGCGTTGAATTATGGCGCTGCAAAGTTGCTGACCACTGACAATTGGCTGTTCTACAAAACCTTCGTCGATAATTTTATCGTTATTGGCCTTGTCCTGCTTGCATTGCGCTATTCCCGGACAAAGCCAACAGTTTAAACGAAAATCGCGACCGATTGCATACCCGTTAGCACCGCTTCGCCGCGGCTGTTCCAGACCGTCATATATTGGCTGCTTGCGCCGTTGGCGGCGTGGTGCGTTTCGCTGGATAGGTACCACCAGCCATTTTCGGTGGTTGGCGCATCGGTCAACATATTGATCTGCCAGTTCATGGAGCTCACCATGCCTTTTTCGGTCATGAGTCCCATGGCCGACGGCGGCAGGGCGTCACCGATACAGATGAGCTCGGCAATTGGGTCCAGCCCTTGATGCTCGGTCAGCCGATGCCAGCTTGCGAGCCGATTGGTCGCCATGCCCAGCTCCAGCCTTTTGTCTGGATATTGCATATGACCCGTGAAAAACTCTGGTGGGCCGCTACGCGCATTATCGGTCGTTGGGATAAGCGGGAAGTCCGGAGCCGGGATATTCACATAATCCAAATGGCTGTGCCTGCGGTTCATGAAAATGAAATTGCATGTCAGGCCAACGCCATCTGCACCGGATATTTCGGCTTGAATAAACGCGGTGTTCTTCCCACGCCGCAGAATATGCGCGCTGACCTCTATTTCGCCTGCCAGAGGCCCCACAAACGCAATCTGAGCCGATTGCAGAGGGGGCAGATCATCCGCTGCCAGCTTCGCCGCCTGATACGCCAGAACAGAGCTCAGGCCGCCATAGGCCGTGCGTCCCTGATGCCAGCTTGGCGGAATGGATATTGTGTGAGTCGTGGCGCCGGGTGAAAACTGGGCGAGAAGCGATGCTAGGTTCATGCCTTTGGCTTAGCGATGGAAAATCAATGCCGCAAGCCGCGGGCGAAAACTGGCTTGCGTTGGAATGCGTTGCGTGTTGAACCCTGTCATATCGCCAAAGGGAGACATCCGATTTATTACGGGATCGACGATCTGCTGCAGAATGGAAAGGCTATCCCGCCCGACACAATGTCGGCAAGTCTTGCCGCCCGGATATTGCGTGCCGCAGTTGCAGAGGGTGCGAACAAGCGAGAGCTTATCTGCGCCATTGGCCTTGATGAAACAAGGCTGCGCAATCCCTTAAGCCGGATTTCCGCGCCAGTCGCGTTGCGTTATTTTAAAACATTGCAGACCTATTTTAACGATCCAGCGGTGCACCTGCGGCTTGGCGACAAGGCCGCGATGCAGAACTTCTCTGACTTTGGCTATGTCACGCGTCTCGAACTCGATCTTGCCTCAGTGATTCGGGCGCATGTGCGTATTCAACCGCTGCGGCAGAATATGGTGCGGACGACCTTCCACTCAGATGGCAAGCCACCGTTTTTTATCTGGGAATACGCACCCGACCGCGTGCAGAGTTACGCCAGTTTTGTCGAGTGTTCGGTTATGGCCTTCGCGCGTTTGTCGCGGCAGGTGCTCAACGAACCACCTCTGCTTCAGGCGGTGCATTTTCAGCATCAGCCCCAATTTGGCACGGCTATTTATGACGCTGCTTTTGGTTGTCCGGTAGAATTCGGAATGCCGCAAACGCGTTTGGAAATCGCAGGGCGTCAGGTATTTCGTCCGTCACCGTTCGCCAATCAGGCGCTGCTTGATGCAGAGTCGCAACGGTATGAGCTTCCGGCCAAGTGGATGTTTGCAGGCAAAACCCAATTGGCCTTCAGCTATTTCTATCTGACAAGTGAGTTAGACAAGTCACCGCCGACGTTGGACCGAATGGCCGCGTCCTTTGGCATGAGCGAACGGACACTGCGGCGTAAACTGGTGGAGGAAGGCCTGTCCTTCCGGGATCTGCTTCGCCTTGTCCGTAAGGATATGTGCCAACTATATTTCATGGAAGACACCCGCTCACTTGGCGAGATCGCCTTGTTGCTCGGCTATAGCGATTTAAGCGCATTTACGCGGGCGCATAAAAACTGGACCGGAAGCTCCCCAAGCCGACGTTAAGCGGCAGCGAGTGTACCGGTTAAACCTGGGTCCTGACCCTCAGAACGCTCAGGAATGAAGACATCGCCAAGGAAAATATGGTGGGCGTAGCAAGGATTGAACTTGCGACCCCTGCGATGTCAACACAGTGCTTCGGGCGCAATTTGGCCAAAATGCGTCATTTTTTGAATTTTTTGACCGGAACAAGTCACGAACAAAATGCCATTCTGTGTCTATTTCACCGGAGTTACACCGGACGCTTGGGTGCGGCTTTGCGGATGTAAAGATGTCATTTCGGTGTTCGCCGCATCCACCTTTCGCAACGCGCACTAGGTTTTCAGAACTCGGTGACAATCGCATCGCGTTCGGCTAATCATTAACGATCTCTGGGCGCAACTTTGCGTATCCTGGAAATCGCGAACCGAAAGCATCTCATTTGGTGCAGGAAAATATAGTAGAATGAATGCTGTAGAAATTGAAGAAGCAGTGTCGGAACTTGCGAGCCAGCCCTTTGATCGGGCCGAATTCGCTTATCAATTTCTAGCAGCGTTCGGAAACAAGGACACCACCATAAAGCGCCTTCGCGGTGTGCGTGGTTCCGGGGGTGGTTCCAACGCGTCGGATGTTGCTGGCGGCATTCTCCAGCGTAATAATATTCACTTGGCGACCTGCGCAGCGGGTGAGGTCGATTCGACGTTGAAGGCGTTGCGCGACAGTCCGAAAACGGCGTCAGCCAAGGCCAAATTCATCCTCGCCACCGATGGCGAGACGCTACAGGCGGAGGACGTCACCAGCGACGATCCGCCCATCGCGTGCGAATATGCCAAGTTTCCTGATCATTTCGGGTTCTTCCTGCCGCTCGCAGGCATCACCACCGTCAAGCAAATCCGCGAAAGTTCATTCGACATTCGGGCCACGGGGCGGCTTAACAAGCTCTATGTCGAACTGCTGAAAGACAACCCCGAATGGGCGAGCCCCGAGCGCCGCCCCGACATGAACCATTTTATGGCGCGGCTGATCTTCTGCTTTTTCGCGGAGGACACTGACATCTTCAACGGCACCGGCCTGTTCACGGCAGAAGTGCAGAAAATGTCCGAAGCGGACAGCTCGAACACGCACGAGGTCATCAGCCATATATTCTTGGCGATGAATACGCCGACGCGGCATGATGGGAAGCCTGACAACCGCTATCGGGAAGCGGCGGGAATCCGTTTGTGGGCCAACAGGTTCCCCTATGTGAACGGCGGCCTGTTTTCCGGCAGCACCGAAGTGCCGCGTTTCAGCAAGATTGCGCGGTCCTATTTGATCAACATCGGCAGCCTCGATTGGAAAAAGATCAACCCCGACATTTTCGGCAGCATGATCCAAGCCGTTGCCGATGATGAGGAGCGCGGCGCTCTGGGTATGCACTACACCAGTGTCCCGAATATCCTGAAGGTTCTCAATCCGCTTTTCCTCGATGATCTGCGCGCGCAGTTGGCGGAAGCGGGCGACAATGGGCGCAAGCTGCTGAACCTGCGCAACCGTATGGCGAAAATTCGCGTGTTTGATCCAGCATGTGGCAGCGGCAATTTCCTTGTCATCGCTTACAAGGAAATGCGCGCGATTGAGGCGGTGATCAATGCGCGTCGCGGGGAGGAAGACCGGCGCAGCGACATTCCGCTGACAAACTATCGCGGCATTGAGCTACGGGATTTCCCGGCGGAGATTGCAAGGCTCGCGCTGATTATTGCTGAGTATCAGTGTGACGTTTTATACCGTGGACAGAAGGAGGCGCTCGCCGAGTTTCTTCCGCTTGATGCACAGAACTGGATTACGTGCGGCAACGCCTTGCGCTTGAACTGGCTGAGTATCTGCCCGCCAACCGGCACGGGTATGAAAATTCACGGCGATGACCTGTTTAATACGCCGCTTGATCAGGCACAGATCGACTTCGAGAATGAGGGTGGAGAGACATATATCTGCGGTAATCCGCCATATAAAGGTGCTCGGAAGCAAGAGCCGCCTGAGAAGGCAGATCTTGATAGGGTCTTCTTGGGGCACGCCGATTTCAAAGACGCCGATTACGTGACCGGTTGGTTTCTCAAAGCCTCAGAATATTGCACAAGGACTAAAGCTAAATTTGCGCTAGTTGCTACTAGTTCGGTTTGCCAAGGCGAGCAGGTTCAGTTTTTGTGGCCGAGAATATGGGGAAACGGACAAGAGATATTTTTTGCACATCCTCCGTTTAAGTGGGCAAATAACGCGGCGCATAATGCAGGCGTCTTCGTAGTGATTACAGGCATCCGCAAACGTGAAAATGGCGCAAAACTGATATTTGAAGAACTTCAAAAACGAGAAGTTGAAAATATTTCGCCGTATCTTACCAACGGGCCTGACACGGTGGTCAAGTCGGCTGACAAATCCATATCTCCATCCCTTCCAAAAATGATCATGGGCAACATGGCACGAGACGATGGGAACCTCATATTGAGCCGCGAACAGGCTAGGCAACTCATCACTTTAAACCCAGAAGCAAAGCCATTCTTATTGCCTCTGGTTGGGACCAAGGAGATCATCGACGGCCTGCCGAGGTTTGCTTTGCATTTGGACAATAGCAGCGAGAAAACTTGGTCCAACATCGCACCGATTGCCAGTCGCGTTAAGGCTGTCAAAAAATTTCGCCAAGATTCAAAAGCAAAGACTACTAATGGATATGCGGCTATTCCCCACCGCTTTGCCCAATATTGTCATCGTCATGCAACTGCCTTGGCTCTTCCATCTGTTTCGCCGGAGGAGCGCGCATATGTGACACCAATTATGATCCCAGCAGGGGTTATGGTCACAAATCTTGCGTATCTAATCTACAGCTTCAGCGTTGATCAATTTGCTCTACTATCTTCTCGAATGCATACGGTGTGGATCAAAGCTGTTTCTGGTCGGCTTGGCGAGGGCGTTCGTTACACCCCGACCATTAGCTATCACACATTTCCTATTCCTCTGCTCACGAATCAGGCGAAGGCCGACCTTACTCGCTGCGCCGAGGACATCTTGCTCGCGCGCGAGCATTATTTCCCCGCCACCATCGCCGATATGTATGACCCCGAGCGCATGGGCACAGAGTTTCCCCGCGTCCGTGCCGCGCATGAGGCCGAACGACGAGGTGCTGGAAGCGCATCTATATCGGACGTCAGGATTCAAGAACGATACCGAACGGCTAGAAAAGCTGTTTGAACTCTACACCAAGATGACCAAGCCCAAGGTGGCGGCATGACCGATCCCGAACAAAATCTGATTATTTACAACAGCAAGGATGGCAAGGCAGTCGGTCGCCCTGTTTGCGCGGGACGGCAATGTGTGGATGAACCAAAGCCAGCTAGCCGAACTTTTTGCCACCTCCAAACAAAATATCAGTCCTTCATATATCGAACATATTGAAAGATAACGAGTTATTGAGAAATTCAGTTGTCAAGGATTTCTTGACAACTGCGGCGGACGGCAAAAATTATCCGAATCACCTTCTATGCAATCGACATGGTTTTGGCGATTGGTTTCCGCGTCAGAAGCCCGCGCGGCACCGAATTTCGGAAATGGGCCAATGCCAACCTAAAGCAATACCTCATCAAAGGTTTTGTGATGGACGATGAGCGCCTGAAAAATGGTGGGGGCCGGGCCGATTATTTCGACGAATTGCTGGAACGCATTCGCGACATTCGGGCTTCCGAATTGCGGTTCTATCAAAAGGTGCGCGACCTGTTGGCTTTGTCATCCGATTATGATGCGAGCGACAAAGCCACCCAGATGTTTTTCGCCGAAACGCAGAATAAACTGCTGTTTGCCGTTACGGGTAAAACGGCGGCGGAAATTATTATGGCGCGGGCCGATGCGAACGCCCCCAATATGAACCTTACCGCATGGAAGGGATCTGTCGTTCGCAAAGGGGACATTATCACGGCCAAAAATTACCTGAATGCCGATGAAGTCGATAGTTTGAACCGCCTTACCATTATCTTTTTGGAAACTGCCGAATTGCGGGTGAAAGACCGAAAGGATCTAACGCTTTCCTATTGGCGTGCAAATGTCGATAGGCTTTTGGAGTTCAATGATAAGCCTGTCCTACGGACAGCAGGGCAGATTAGTCATGCGCAAATGGAGGCAAAAGTCGTTAGCATTTATCAAGAATTTGACGCGCGACGTAAAAAAGAGAATGCGGCCAAGGCTGATGAAGATGACATGCGTGAATTGAACCAAATCGAAGACAGTTTGAAATCCTCACGCAAGCCGATAAAGAATAAGCAGGGGGATGAATGATGACCACCGCAAAGCCCATCCCCGCCGTTTCCTTTACCACGGCCCGCACCGGTGCATCGGCCAAACCCAATGAAATGGGTATGCGTCAGATGCAGGAGCGCGCCTATGCCAAGCGCGGTGAGCAATATCTTTTGATCAAATCGCCGCCCGCATCGGGCAAATCACGCGCGCTGATGTTCATCGCGCTCGACAAGCTGCACAATCAGGGCGTCAAACAGGCGATCATCGTCGTGCCGGAAAAGAGCATCGGCGGCAGCTTTGCCGATGAGCCGCTTTCAAAGTTCGGCTTCTGGGCGGACTGGGCGGTGAAACCGCAATGGAATCTGTGCAACGCACCTGGCCCCGATGAGGAGCGGGTTGACCCATCCAAGGTGCGCGCTGTGGGCCAGTTCCTCGCCAGCGATGACAGGGTGCTGGTTTGCACACATGCGTCATTCCGCTTTGCGGTTGAGCAGCTTGGGATCGAGGCGTTCGACAACCGCCTGATCGCGGTGGACGAGTTCCACCACGTTTCCGCCAGTGCCGACAACAAGCTGGGCAGCCAGCTTGGCGACTTCATCCACCGTGACAAGGTGCATCTTGTCGCCATGACGGGCAGCTATTTCCGGGGCGATGCCGTTCCCGTGTTGATGCCCGAGGATGAGGCAAAGTTCGAGACTGTCACCTACACCTATTATGAGCAGCTCAATGGCTATGAGCATTTGAAATCGCTCAACATCGGCTATTTTTTCTACTCAGGCCGCTATCTCGGCGCGATTGAGGCCGTGCTTGATCCGTCGCGCAAAACCATTGTGCATATTCCTTCGGTCAACAGCCGAGAAAGCACGAAGGACAAGATCAAGGAAGTCGAAGAGATCATGGAATATCTCGGTGACTGGAAAGGCGCCGATCCCGTGACTGGCTTCCATCTGGTCGAGCTGCCCGCCGATGAAAATGGGAAAGTCCGCACGATCAAGATTGCCGACCTTGTGGACGACAGCGATCATGTGAAGCGCGCGAAAATTCTCGCGGCGCTCAAAGACCCCGCGCACAAGAATGACCGCGACCATGTGGACATCATCATCGCGCTTGGCATGGCGAAGGAAGGCTTCGACTGGATTTGGTGCGAACATGCGCTGACGGTCGGCTACCGCTCCAGCTTGACCGAGATCATTCAGATCATCGGCCGCGCAACCCGTGACGCGCCGGGCAAGGAAGTCGCGAGCTTCACCAATTTGATCGCCGAGCCCGATGCTTCCGAAGCCGCCGTGGTCGATGCGATCAACGATACGCTGAAAGCTATCGCAGCAAGCTTGCTCATGGAGCAGGTGCTTGCCCCGCGTTTCAATTTCACGCCGAAGGACAACGGACCGATTGACGATTTCGATTACGGGCCGGGTGGGTATCAGGAAGGCCAAACCAACGTCGGCTTCAACGAAGATCGCGGCCAGTTCCATTTCGAGATCAAGGGGCTTGTTACGCCCAAGAGTCCCGAGGCAACCCGCATTTGCGCCGAGGATTTGAACGAAGTCATCACCGCATTCGTGCAGGATAAGTCCGCTCTTGAGCGCGGTTTGTTCGATGGTGCGCACGTTGGCGGCGAGACATTGGCGGAAGAACTGACCCAGCTCAAAATGGGCAAAATCGTGCGGGATCGTTACCCTGAATTATCGGGCGAAGATCAGGAAGCGGTCCGCCAGCACGCGGTTGCCGCGTTGAACCTGACCCAGAAGGCCAAGCAGCTTGCGGGGGGCAGCGATGCTGGAGCAGACGACCTTGATGATGGGGAGGCGCGCTCCAACACAGCGTTGATCGAGGGCGTTCGCAAATTCGCCATTGAGGTGAAAGACCTCGACATCGACCTGATCGACCGGATCAATCCGTTCGAGGCAGCCTATTCCGTTCTCGCCAAGGCGATGAACGAGGGGACGTTGAAGCAGGTTGCCGCCGTTATCGGCAAACGCAAGGTCAGCATCCCCTATGACGAAGCGCGCGACTTGGCCGTCCGCGCATTGCAGTGGAAGAAGGAACGCGGACGCGCGCCCGAGATCACATCGCAAGATCCGTGGGAAAAGCGCCTTGCCGAAGGCGTTGCCGCCCTCGCGAAATTCACGGCGCAGAAGGCCGCCAATGGTTGAGCTGACCGACGACGAATTGCTCGCAGAACTCGGCGTCGCCGTCGAAGCGAAGCCTGCGCGCGCTTACACGCCGCAGCAGGAAAGGATCATCGCGGGCTTTGAGGACATTCTCAAATTCCACGATGAGCATGGCCGCGCGCCGCAGCACGGTGAGCAGCGCGACATATTCGAGCGACTTTATGCAGTGAGGCTCGATCGCCTGCGCGAGCTTGCGGATTGCCGTTCGCTGTTGGCGGGCCTGGACAAGCACGGTTTGCTTGAGGCGAATACGGATGCCAGCCACATCGTTCCCGATGCGCTGGACGATGATGCGCTGCTCGCTGAACTCGGAATTGATCCAGATGGCGATAATGACATCACGCAGCTCCGTCATGTGCAAACGCGCGAAGAGCGCCGCGCCGCTGAAGAGATTGCCCTTCGCGAAGTTTGCGTGGATTTTGAAGCGTTCAAGCCTCTGTTCGCGGCCGTCAAGGATGATCTTGACAAGGGCCATCGTGAAACACGCGAGTTTCAGCGTACTGCTGAAATCAAGCAGGGCGAGTTCTTCATCGTTGGCGGCCAGATTGCCTATGTGGCCGAAATTGGCGAGGAGTTCGTCACCGAATATGACCGGAAAGACCGCCGGACTCGCATCATCTATGACAATGGCACTGAAGGCAAAGTATTGGCTCGGTCGTTGCAAAAGGCATTATATCGCGATGGGGCGGGCCGTCGCATTACCAACCCGTCTGCTGGTCCACTTTTCGCCAATGAATCCGACGAAGACGACTCCGAAAGCGGAACAATTTATGTCCTGCGGAGCAAGTCCGACCATCGCCAGATCACGCAGCACCGTGATTTGATCCACAAGATCGGCGTGACGGGTGGCAGCGTCACGGCGCGCATTGCATCAGCGGAGAACGACGCAACCTATTTGCTGGCCGGCGTCGAGATCATCGCGGAATACAAGCTGTTCAACATTAACCGAACAAAGCTGGAAAAGCTGATCCACCGATTTTTCGCTGACGCTGCTTACGATATCCAAATTACGGATCGCTTTGGTAAGCTTGTTCGACCCCGTGAATGGTTTCTTGTCCCGCTCCATGTGATAGACGAGGCTGTTGAACGGATCAAAAACGGCACGATTACGGAATTTCGGTATGATCCAACAACGGCGACTATCGAAAAGGTGGTGCTGTGATCATCCGGTAGCTCGACATTGAGAATTTTCGAGGGATCAAAAGTCCGTCGCTTCGGCTGGACGAAACGGCCACCATTTTCAGCCCGCACCGCACCGGTAATACCAACCTGCAATGATCATAACCCACTGGCCCATTTGCGGTGCCCGATGGTCATAATGCGCCAAGGCTGATCTATGAGTTTGTTCCACGCCTCGCAGCAGAGGTCGACGATATTGTCGTGGGAAGTGAACACCCGGTTGGAGAGCCAGTTGTCGCGCATGAACTGCCAGATATTCTCAACCGGGTTGAGTTCAGGACATTTGGCCGGGAGCGCTATGATGCTGATATTGTCAGGCACGTCCAGCTTGTCAGTCATATGCCAACCGGCTTGATCCATCAGTATAACAGCGTGAGCGCCAGGAGCGACGGCGAGCGCTATTTCTGTCAGATGGAGCGTCATGGTTTCGGTATTGCAGAACGGCAGCACCAGCCCCGCGCCCTTGCCGTGCTCCGGGCAGATCGCGCCGAAGATATAGACCGATTTAGTTCGCTGATCTTTGGGTGCCGATGGCCGCGTCCCGCGACGGGCCCAGCGCCGCGTGATCTTGTTCTTCTGCCCGATCCGCGCTTCGTCCTGAAACCAGATCTCTATCGGCGTGCCCTTCGGGAGAGATCTTCTGACCTTTGCCAGCTCGGCGGCAAAGCCCCCTTTTTAAAGGCCTCCATCGCAAGCTCGTTTTGCGCGTGGTGGCGAGGCCGTGCCGTTAGTTTGACATAACCCAGTCTCTTCAGTTCACGCCCGACGGTCGTTGTATCAAGCGAGACCGCAAATTCGTCATAAAGCCACCGGGTCAAATCAATCAGTCGCCAGCGAACAACGCCATGGATCGAGGGGATCGGGCCGGACTCGACCATTTCGACAAGCGCACGGCGCTGGGCATCATTGAGCAGCGATTGTCTTCCAGGCGCTTTGCCATCTAGCAGCCCATCAGGACCACGCGCATTAAAGCGAAGCACCCAGTCACGCACAATCTGCAAGCCAACACCGCCGATCCGCGCCGCCGTTGTCCGG
The DNA here is from genome assembly GCF_050921905.1 of Sphingorhabdus sp. Taxonomy (NCBI): domain Bacteria; kingdom Pseudomonadati; phylum Pseudomonadota; class Alphaproteobacteria; order Sphingomonadales; family Sphingorhabdaceae; genus Sphingorhabdus; species Sphingorhabdus sp. The sequence continues at coordinate 2,544,797 of NZ_CP050888.1, forward strand.
CGGCCGCCGTCATAAATCTCAGCCAATGCCAAAAGCCGCCGCGCCTGGTTCGCACTTTTCGACTTCCGCGCCAGTCGCCTCAAGGCAGTGCCGTCAAAATCATCCCGCAAGCTAATCGCTGATCCCATGTCACGTCCTCCAAATGAAGAGCAACATAGAATCAGACTTTCCACCGTTTGGGAATCCCAAATCTGAGTCAGCCTCAGCGCAGCTTGGTATTACTCCTCAGGCGGCAATCCGGCAGCAGATAGCGTTCATGAACTTGTCCGCGTGCAGCAGAATGCCAAAAAAGATAATTCTGCTGGCAATCGCTTGAGCGAATTGGAGGAAAAGTCTCAAGAACGGACCGCTCCGCCCGACGAGCAAAATCACTTGCCGACACTGACACCAAATGGTGCAGCTGTCATAAGTGACGCTACTAGGAAGTCTGTCGATCCTATGATTGATGAATTGCGCATGCCGCAGGCCCCTCGCGACACTCTAATTCCGACAGAAACAATTAAAGCTACTTTTCCTCCTGCACCGCAGCCGGCAGCTGCCGTCTTACCGAGCCATCTTATAAAAGAGTGGGATCAGCTCGGTCTCAATGAACTTGAAACGTTCGACAAAATAGAAATGGCTGGCTATAGCCTTGTCTCTATTAACGGGGTTGTGTCTTTTGCAAGGCCAGAAGCAGTAACTGAAATCGAACGCCTCTGTCTTAGCGCTTTTCCGAAGTCCGCAAAAGCTCTCTTCGTTCGTCATGAGGCAGATAGAGCTGCCAAAACGGATCTGCTCAACACCCCGCCCGCGTCCACCGCGACCAGTCCATTTAAATTGTCCGACTTTAGATCCAAAGACGTTCCTACAATTTCTACACGAAAAGATTCCGAGCAAAAAGATAGCGGTAAGCTCAGTGCTACTATGGTAGCAACGGCGCAATCAACAGTCGATGGGCATGACTCGCTGATCCATCGCTTCGAAAACGCCCAAAATGACAAAGAGCGCTACGAAGTTGCAGCGTTGATTCGAGCCGACAAAATTGCTCTAGAACGATTGGTTCTACGTAATGACCCGAACTGGGTCACCGTTGATAGACAATACAAAAATCGGCAGCAAATTGCGGGAGCATTGAGAAGAGACGAAGGATTAGGAGGTTAGGAAATGGGGCCAACAGCCATTAGCCGCTCACTCTGCCGACTAATTCCGAGTTCATCTGTTTTTGAAAATCAATTCAATCGAATTACGGATTGATTATGCACACCCGCAATTTTGTTATGTCCTGAATGGCATTATCATCCGATATTTTTCGGAAAGCTGCCCTTCGTTCAGCCTGTGAACCAACGGCAGCTAGCGAGCGCTTGAACTTGTTGCACGTATGGCTGGAATGTTGTGGGAAGCGGACGGTTCGCTTTTGGGTTCGTAACTGGCCAAAGCAGACATTCAAGGGAGCTAGCGGGCATGACGGCTTCGCGCCCAGTTGCCGCCGTTTTAAGCGCTACCTGGCTGACCCAAAACAGACATTACATCGGCAAAGACTGGTGCAGCGGGGTGAAGCCACGCAAGAGTTAATAATCGGCAATGGATCATGGCCTTACTGCCCCCCCATTCATTCTAAACTGGTTTCGGCAACGCTGGTGAAACTGGCGTTCAGTTGGTCACCAGTTGTTCAAGCTTTTCCAAAGCTACTTTGGGATCTTCGTGATTGTCGATTGTTGAGACTAACTCACCGTTGCGGTCCATGAGGAAAATGGAAGCGGTATGGTCGATCGTAAAATCTCCACCTGGCAGCGGAACTTTTTCGACATAGACACCATATGACTTGGCAACTTTCGCGATCTGCTGATCTGAGCCGGTTAGCCCAATGATTGGTGTGCCGAACAGGTCGACATAATCGCCCACTGTCTTGGGGCTATCGTGCTCGGGATCGACAGATACGAATACGATCTCAAACTTGTTGCCGTCAGGGCCAAGTTTTTCACGGAGGCGGGCCATCAGATTGAGCGATGTTGGGCAAACGTCAGGGCAGCGCGTGAAACCAAAGAAAATGGCGAACGGCTTCCCTTTGAGCTTGGCCTCGGAGAACGGCTGACCGTTTCGATCAGTCAATGCGAAATGACCGCCGAAAGCTCTCTCATAACCGGAGTTTTCAGGAGCTTCCGACATACGGTAGAGCCCATAACCGACACTGAGCGCGCATGCTGCCCAGACCGCTATCCACAACCCGCGCCGGGCCTTAGCCAGTCGTAACGTCACTTGCTTCCTCCCATTGGCACGGGGGCAGTCATCGCCTGCACCTTGAACTGAGCCGTCATCGAGCCGGCATGACGGAACTTAAGCGTAACCGGCACGCTCGTCCCGGGCCGCAAAGGCTTCTTCAAGCCGATGAACATGATGTGCAAGCCACGGGGCTTTAGCTCTACTTTGCCCTTGGCAGGAATTGACAGCCCGTCGGTCAGCTGCCGCATGCGCATCACGCCGCCATCCATAGACATCGTATGGATCTGAACCTCATGGGAGGCAGGCGAAGATGCTGAGACCAGCTGATCCTCACGCTGACCATTGTTGACGATCGTCATAAAACCGCCGCCAGCAGCTTGGCCTTCAACAGTCTCACGTGCCCAAGGTTTCTCGATGCTAATCGAGCGCGGCGCAGCTTGAGCGGCAACCGCAATTGCAGCAACCAAGACCGCTCCGTGAAGAAGATAGGGTTTCATTTTTCATGTCCTTTACCGGTATTAATTATGCTGATCGATGGGCCGCCATCATGGCCGCAAACGAAGCCATGATGGCAGGCCTGTCAAATATTCGCCCTTGCGCGGAATTGAGATGGCTACCTGCCTAAACATCTTCTGAATGGGGCTTGTCGCTCGGCATGCCGAGCCATCGCGCGACGTTTGCCATTCGACTAATGATTAAGAACTCGACAAGCCACATAGCCAGCAGCGATGCAGCCAGCAGCGGCAAGAAGGCGGCGAGCAAAAAGACCAGTGTCGCAACGCCCTTGAGCTTGGTTGGTGACGTCGCCACAGGCGGTGCTCCAAGCTGCCCTTGGGGTTTGCGCCGTCGCCACATGACGAAGCCAGTGACCGATAGCGTTATGAGCGGCCCTGTCATTAATTTCGTGTGTGGGCGGGCATAATGGGTAAGAAGGAGACCTACTATGTCACGACGCAAAGAGCCTGTGATCCCGGCTGAGTTATTGGATCGTCTTTTGGCTGGCACGGATGCTGCTTCTGCATTGGATCAGGGCGGATTGCTTGATTCTTTGAAGAAGGCGTTGGCCGAACGTGCGCTGGGTGCTGAGATGGATTATCATCTGGGCAGCGACGATCAGGCAGGCAACAGCCGCAATGGCTATGGCCGCAAGACCGTGATTACCGATACCGGCAAGATCGATATCGACGTGCCGCGGGACCGTTCCGGCAGCTTCGATCCGCAGCTGATCGCCAAGTATCAGCGCCGCTTTCCCGGCTTTGACGATAAGATTATCTCAATGTATGCGCGCGGCATGAGCACGCGCGAGATCACCGGGCATCTGCGCGAGCTTTATGCCATAGACGTATCGCCTGACCTGATATCGACCGTCACCGACGCGATATTGGATGAGGTTGCCGCCTGGCAGCAGCGCCCGCTTGATCCGGCCTATCCGCTGGTGTTCTTCGACGCCATCCGTGTCAAAATCCGCGACGAAGGCATGGTCCGCAGCAAGGCGATCCACATTGCCCTTGGCGTCCGCGCTGACGGTCGCAAGGAGGTTCTGGGGCTGTGGATCGAGCAGAATGAAGGGGCCAAGTTCTGGCTTCGCGTCATGAACGAGCTCAAGAACCGGGGCGTCGATGATATCATGCTGGCCGTGGTCGACGGCCTCAAAGGCTTCCCCGACGCCATCACCGCCGTGTTCCCCGAAGCTGTGGTTCAGACCTGTATCGTGCATCTGCTGCGCAACTCTATGGACTTTGTGTCCTGGAAAGACCGAAAGCCGCTGGCAACCGCACTGAAGAGCATTTACCGCGCCGTCGATGCCAAAGCCGCCGAAGAGGCACTCACCGCCTTCGAGACCAGCGAATGGGGCATGCGTTACCCCGCCATCGGCCAAAGTTGGCGGCGGGCATGGGCTGAGGTCATTCCGTTCTTCGCCTTCCCCGAGGAAGTGCGCCGGATCATCTACACCACCAATGCCATCGAAGCGCTGAACTCAAAGCTGCGGCGGGCGGTCAGAGCCAGAGGGCACTTCCCCAGCGACGAGGCTGCAACCAAACTGCTTTATCTGATCTTGAACCGATCGGAAAAAGAGTGGAAGATGCCGCCACGCGAGTGGACCATGGCAAAGGCCCAGTTCGCCGTAATATTCGGCGAACGGTTCATCAAAGCCATGGCGGCATAATGTTCAACCGCCCGCCCACACACGAAATTAATGACAGGGCCTTATGAGCATCAGCGCGGAGATTACACCGATGAGTTGATTGACCCAGCCGAACAGCTGTCCTTCGTGCCAAGAGACACCATAACCGACAACGCGATCGATAACATGATCATCGGCAAAAGTTTCACGGGTTAACTCCTGACCCGTTTTTGCATCATAAGTTATTGTGGTCCGGAGCGTGCGGTCCTGACTATCTGATCGAATGGTCCAGCCATCGGCGCCCTTTTTGCCAAACCGCCCCGGTGCCCCTGGGGGTGTAACAACGACAGGAAATGCCAGGTTTTCTTGCTTTGCTAACATCACCATTTGAGAGAGGCTTGCCGTCGCTTCTGTTGCGATCTGGCTATCATTAACCTCAGGCATGGCAGGGCTTGCCCCCATCATGGCCGCATGGTCATGCTCTGCATGATCGGGAGAAACTGGTGTCTCTCCGCCAATAGTCCAGTCCTGCGCGCCTTTGACCCAGCCCATTTCCGCACGAACGGCTTTGAATGAACTGCCCCATACTTCTGCCCAAGGTAAACCCGTCAGCAGCAGGACTAGGGCAAGACCTGACACCCAAAAGCCCGTTACGGCATGCATGTCGCGCCATGCGGTTCGACCTCCTTGTGAAAGCCTTGGCCACAAAACACCTGATATACCGCGGCCGCGTGGCCACCAAAGGTAAAGCCCCGTTAGAACCATCACGATCGCCCAGCTTGCAGCAAGCTCAACCAGCAAACTGCCTCGTTTTCCCATGAGCAGTTGTCCGTGAATGTCTTTCACGACTTCCATAATCCGCTGATCTGGAGAGAGTGACCCAACAACTCGACCTTGTGGTGAAACAAATACATGTAGCATTTGGCGGCCTGATCCGGGCAAACCCAAGTGGATCATCGCTGCATCGCCGGGCGAATTGGGAACCCGGTATGAATGGAACTTGGCGCCGGGATAGGCCGAGAGTACGGCACGGTACTGCTGTTCGGGCGTCACAGCATTCTCGGTTGCCAGTCCTTGCCAAGCCCGCTCTTCCCAGCGCTCTACCTGTGGTTTGAACAGATAGACTGCGCCGGTCAAAGCCAAGATCAAGATCATGGGGACAACGAACAAGCCGGCATAGAAATGCCAGCGCCAGATCATCCGATAGAGCGAAGCCCTTCTCGCCAGCTTGTTCATGATTTTACCACTTCGCTTTCAGGTCAACAACGAACGTCCGCTGCGGCAAGGGATGTGACACATAAGACTGATCGTTGAAAAGATTATCGATCCCAGCGCCGAGTTCAATCTGTTTGCTGAGTTGCCAAGTCAGGCGGGTATCAACTGTGAAATATTCGGTCTGAAAGCCATAGGCGTCACCGCGCACAAGCCCGAACAAATCAGAATTGGGGCGTGATGCATAACGCCACCCAATGGACGCTTTGACCGGATCCGCCAAGCGATACCGAATGTTCCCGTTGGACCGCCATTCCGGAATACGGGGGAACTGAACCCCTTCAGCGGCTCGATTAGCAACGTTTTTGACCGTCTTGGCATCGATCCACGCCACGTTGGCGTTAACATCAAGACCATCGAACAGTATGTCCTTGGCCTCGACAATTAACTCGGCGCCATATTGCCGAACCTGATCGACATTTTTGTAGCTGGTGATGACCGTGCCGAACTGATTGAGGCCACTGAAGCTGAAGATCGCATCCTCGATGTTCTGGTAAAAGATGCTGAGCGTTGTTTGCACTTTTCCGGAACGATGCCGCAGGATCAGGTTTGCGTCTTCCGAGCGTTCAGCCTTCAAATTGGGGTCGAAGCTCTGCGGGTCGATGGCCTGTGAGATGTCATCAAACCGTCCCTGATATAATTCACCGACAGTTGGAAAACGCTTGGCAGTACCAAGGCTAATCTGGACCGCCAGTGTATCACTTAGCTCGCCTTGCAGGCTCAGCTTCGGGCTGAAGCTACTGTCTGTGCGCGAAGGATAGTCATCATCTTTACGTGCACCGGTATAGACCTTTGCGATGCCGCCGTCATAAGCGCGCCATCCGTCATATCGGATACCCCCAGTTAAAACCCAACTGCTTCCAAGGTTGATGGCATCTTCAAGCCACAGTCCCCACAGGCTGGTTTTCCCATAAGTCGACGTGGAATAAGTTGGTGCAGTGGCGGCTTCCCAGTTTGTCGTCGCAAAGCTATCCGTCGATGTTTCATAAAGGTTGGCATTCGCACCAAAAGCGATCTTGTGTAAGCCAAACTCACGCTCAATGGTGAGGTCCCCTGTATACCAGCCGGGAGTGTTGGCGAGGGAGAGCGTGCCTTGCCCCAGCGCAACACCTGTTGCGTAGTCCCTTGAGGTGCGCGCATCCCATTCGGGGATCCAATATCGCGACAGGTTAAGAGACACATCCCACCCCGCTGCGGGACCAGCTAGCTTTAGACCTGCCAGATATTCTGTCCGGCGTGTTTTTGACATAGTCAGGCCAGTGGCATTCCAAACCCTGCCGCCGAAGCTTACCTTGCCTTGGTAAACAGGCGCGCCTGTGCTGGCGTTTACAAGCCAGCTGCGCGGGTCGGTCAGGTCCTGCTTTGTCAACCAGATCATGCCGAGCGCATCGATCTGCCAACCGCCTGCCGTCTCGTAACCTATCCGTAGCCTTGCTTGATCTTGAGTTACATCAACTGGCGAAGCAGCGCCAAACACGGGTGTGGCGAGGCGCGGGTCTTCATACGCGCCAGTGACGGCCGTTCCGGTGCCAGTCGTTGCTGTAAGCAAGTTGTAGGTCATCGATTGGCCCGTGTTTTCAAAATGGCGACCGGAAATCCGTAGGGACCAAGGTCCGTCTTTTTGCTTCCAGTTAATGCCACCTTCAAAGCTGTACCCCTTGAAGGTTTCATCAAAGCCATATTCCTTGAACGGCATGATCATGGTTTGAGCTGTCGCATATGCGGAGGTTTCTTTAGGCTCCTGCGTTGTCACGGAGATGACCCCGCCCATTGAATTACCACCATAGCGCGCCGAATATGGACCGTATACGATGTCAAACTGGCGCACCTCGGCAGGGCCGACAACATTCCATTTTGGCGGAAAGTCCCATCGATTGCCCAAGAAGTTGGAAACAACAAAACCATCGACCATTACGATAGTTCTCGCACTCTGGATGGTGTTGGCTCCGCGCAGTGCGACCACCGCATTGTCATCCCCTGCAAAACGCTTGCGGACGAAGAAATTCGGCGCGTATTTCATAAGGTCTTCGACATTTAGCGCGTTGACCGCATCGAACTCCTCCTGTCCGAGCGAGACAGATAGCCCACGCGGCACGACTGTGATCGGTGCATCATTTTGACCAACGACAAGAATAGTATCATTAGCTTTGACGTCGCCAGACGCGGTCGCAGCCTCTTCCGCAAATGCAGATGTTGATGTTAGCGCTGCAACCAACGCGATCATGGATGTCTTCATGGTGACGTGACCCCCAACTATCATCCAGTTTTGATTAGAGCCTCAGCGTTGTTTTTGCCCATATGGGCTGGTGAAGCAAGGGGCTGCGTAGCGTAGCCTCGGGCTATGCGGAGCGAAGCGGCCCCTTGCTTTTTCAGTTCGGCCGCAAAGGCCGCCGGGGTGCTGTAACCAAGTGACGAGTGGGGACGCCGAGTGTTATAATCCCACGCCCACGCAGCGATCTTCTCGCGGGCATGATCGAGGCTGGTGAACAGCGTCTCATTGAGCAGTTCGTCACGCATCCGCCCGTTAAAACTCTCGACGAACGCGTTCTGGGTTGGCTTTCCCGGGGCCGTATAATGCCAATCGATTTTGGCGGTTCCACACCATTCGAGCACCGCATTTGAGGTCAGCTCAGTTCCATTGTCGCTAACTATCATGCCGGGCTTGCCGCGCACGGCGATCAGATAGGTCAGTTCACGCACCACTCGTTTGCCACAGATCGAGGTATCAGGAACTGCTGCCAGGCACTCGCGCGTCACATCATCGACCACGTTGAGTACCCGGAACCGGCGGCCACTCGCCAGCTGGTCGTGCACAAAGTCGAGGCTCCAGCGCTGGTTAGGCAGCGCTACAACGGGAGCCGGGGCACGAGCGCCTACCGGGCGTTTGCGCCCCTTGCGCCGCCGCACGGTCAGCCCTTCTTCGCGGTAAAGCCGTTGCGTCTTCTTGCGGTTGATCGCGATGCCGTCTCGCCGCAACAGGATATGCAGGCGGCGATAACCAAACCGGCGGCGCTGGTGCGCAAGAGCGTGCAGCTTCTCACGCAGCACCTCGTCATCACCGCGACAAGACTGGTAGCGGATGACCGTCCGGTCCGCCGCTATGACCCTGCACGCCCGCCGCTCGCTGACATCAAGCAGGGCCTGAAGATGCGCGACCGCTTCACGCTTTGCAGCGGGCGTTACCATTTTTTTGACAGCAGATCCTTAAGACCTGCATTATCCAACATAGCGTCCGCTAGCAGTCGCTTAAGCCGACCATTCTCATCCTCCAACGCTCGAAGACGCTTCGCTTCAGATACTTCCAAGCCGCCGTACTTGGCCTTCCAGTTGTAAAGCGTAGCCTCCGATACGCCGTGTCGACGGGCAAGGTCCGCCGTCTTCGCGCCTGCCTCTGCCTCCCGCAGCACACCTATAATCTGCTCTTCTGTAAACCGTGATCGCTTCATCGTTCCGTCCTTCTCTCAAGGGCCGGACTCTAATTATAAATGGAGAGAATTTAAGGGGTCACGTCAATGGTATTATAACCTTCAATTAGAATTTAGTTCGGCTGCGATTGCAGCGTGTGTTGAATTTGCGGCGCGATTACGCGCCATTCGGTGGTCCCTATTTACAAGCCGTTGGGTAAGCGCTCCTGGCATGTCGCCCGCGACAGGCCCCATTCGTGGTTTAAAAACCCTTAAACAAAGAAACTTACCATTTTGTAAAACATGGTTAACCGTAGCGAACCACAAAATCCGTTTGGGATTACTCAGCATTGATGAACGCGGTGCGATCATGGAGATGGCACGACCACGGGCTGGGTAATTGCCGGAATGCCAGTCGCCCTTCATCGAGCTACCCCAGCTGCGTTTTTGGCAGAGATGCGGCATAATCTTAGCCCACCTTGACTAGAAGGAAACCGGGGTCTCCGAAAAGCAGATCATGTGCAACGCCAGCCGCGTAGTGGATAAGCAAGAAAGCAACTATCAACCGCCAGGCCAATCGTCGAACGGAACGCAGTTGCTCGATTTTGGGCGATATCGCCCTCGTATGTGTAGACATGATGAAACCTGTTCACTTAAGCCTGATCATCCGAAACGGATGTCAGGCGCGCGCGCAGGCACAGCCTGAGCGCAGGTAGCAGCGAACGAGGTGTAATTTGTCCGCTGCGCGAGCTTAGCTCAGCGCAGGCGGGCCTTGGGAGGGCGGCGGTGGTGCCGCAAGGCGGCTGATTGTCAGATCGGCAATGGCCGTTCCGACGAAGATGGTCAGGCCGTAAACAAAAGGCAAAATGGTCGTCAGCTCGGCGTTAGCAAGTAAGCTGTGGCCAAGGCCTGTTGCGAAGACACAAGGGCTTTCAGCGGCGTGTTGCGGCTTCTCGCTTGGTAGCTTTTTCCCGATGTCGATCGTAATCATCTCGACGCCCAAGCCTGTGCAGAGTTGGACGACCAAGCCTTGCGAGCCAACCACTGGCATAAAGCCAGTGGGGATCAGTACACGCAGGGAGAGTGCAAGCAGCACGGCAATCGCAAAAAGCGACTTCCCACCCTTCGTATCTCGGACCCATGCGTTCATGGGCGGGCGCTTTAGTATAAAAATGTGAGGTTGTCATCCCGCTTTGCAAAAAGGTTCAGCGCATCAATGCCAATAGGCAGTTTTGTGCTGTTTCCAATCCCGCGATACTGACCAGCGTGGTCGTATCAGGCCGCTTAGATCTGTCTTCGATCGACTGAGCGTCGGTAATGTATCGCGGAGGGGGTCGCTTGCTGAAGTTCCGCTTTGCGGGTTTATCGATCCGAAAGCTGTCTGTCCGCAGTCGGAATTTTGCAATCGGGAAATAGCTTGTTCATCAAGCGGTGCGAGTTTACCCTCTCTGCTACTTGGGGAGTAACAATATGCCGATTTGGATAGAAGCCGCGTTCTATATCGCTGTTCTCGCGTTGCTTAGTGGTATTTATAGCAACCTAAATACGATCAAAGCCGAAGCACGGCGGACTAAAGATCACTCCTGAAATAGAGGACGTTGCCAGCACACTACCGTCGGAGAACGTGCACAGCAGCATGTCTGCAATTGGGTCAATTCTGTTGAAAAAGTCAGGCAGCGTAATTTCGTTACCCGCCATTGATCAGATGGAATCTCGTGCGTTGACGTGTTGAATCGAAGTTACGCGCCACTCGCAAAGATTGAAAGAAAATTACGAGGCCTCCAGATAGGGCGACTTTTTCAACAGAATAGGCCCAATTCCGGTCATTATGACGAGACGAATAAGGTGCTCGCTGCTGCGACAGCTTTTAGGCGACCGTCACCACCTTCTGAACGACGACAATTGGGTGGGATGCTGATAGGCGGCTCTCAGTGATTATTTTCGAAAAGCCGTCCATTGTTCATCATGGTAGCTTGCGTTCGATTGCGCGGCGCAAATCATCTGGAATAGGCATTTGCTGAAACGCACTGACGTTCGACCGTCCAGTGTTGCCGATAGGAATACGTCCAGTAAGCGCGCCTAGTGGCGCAAGAGCAAGCCTGACTAGCTGCCCCATAACTTCACGCCAATCGCGCTGCTCGATTGCATATCTCAGCATTGCCCGGTGATTGCCAAGATGAGGCCCAAGAAAGGGCTGCGAGATGATATGTGCGCGTTCGAGTGCTCGCCATGCGGAGTTCCTATCGCCTTCTGAGCAGGCTTTCTCGAAGTCTGACATCTCATGTTTGATCAGACGGCGGGCATGCAACGTAGCCGCAAGCCCGCGCCAGCGTCGCTGCCGATGTCGGTAGAAAAGTTGCGCGAAGATCCAAACAAAAGGGGTCAGCACACCTGCCGAAATCTCGACTTCATCTCTGTAATCGGTGCCACCATCTGGATTTGGCGCAACCGTAATCCAATGATCCCATTTCCTGATCATCGCGCTGTGGCCGTCGTCGCGAAGGCGCTTGGGCCATGTGCCGTTTTCAGGTTCGTGCAGCGAGGTTACAATCCATTGCGTTCCAAACGGCAGGAAACCGAAAAGGCGCAGTTTCATAAGATAGCGGCCACCATCTTTGAATGCGTTAAGTGGCTCTTTACCTACCGGCACAAACCGCATTAGCGGCCACGCAATGTGCATCAGTAAGGGCGCAGTCTGCACTTCCGCCCAGACAGCCTCGGTCGGAAGGTCTATTGTGGTTGAGATATCTACTTTCACTGCGTCCTTCCAGTCATCTTGCGCTTGATAGACATTTTTTCCTTCTCGGCAGATTTAGATCCGGAGATATATCTACACCCTTTAGTGGCAACGAGATAGGCGCTTAATACTCAAAACTCTTTGCAAATGGCATCCGCGATCGTGCTTTGTGCGCGAAGGTTCGCAAGGGCGCGCTTGCGCCTCCGGGCCGCGCGGATGCTCCATACCCACAATACTACCAAGGTGGCCGCTGCCATCCAGATGACGGCCGGATGGCTCTGAACGCCAACGTTCGGCGGCACCCCAATCCTTCCAAGACTAAGGCCGATAACAAGGCCCAGCGGCCCGCCTGCATGGCCCAGTCTCGCAAGGAACAGGCCGGTTTGAGCACGCCGCTGCAAGAACGAGCGGTAGGCCTCGACCGTCTCCGCCTGCATCTGCCAAGCTTTTCGCCTGAGTTGGATCGTGATCGCGGGCCACCCGATAGCGAAGACTGACAACCCAACAAATATGTCTTGCGCGACATCCACCGCATGCGCTGCCCAAACGGCGAAAACGGCGCTCGCAGCCAACGAGGCGAGCGCTTCAAGCCATGCTTCCCGCCGCAACACCCGTTGTTCCTGACGCACCTGCGCCTGCAACTGGCTGATCGAAAGGTCGCCGACAGAAGCAGCCCGCCAAGCCGCACGCATTGCCTCTAGCTGGTCGTCCAGGTCCATCATTCTGTATCCATTACCTTGCGCAGCGTTTCTCGCAGCCGCGTGATACGCGTGAAGACTGCCCCTTCACTGATTCCAAGTGTCTCCCCTATCTCGCGGGCCGAGAAATCATCGAGATAGAGGGTTGCCACCTCCCGCATGCCACGTGGCAACTTGGACACCTCAGCCAGCAGTCGTCGGCCGAGATCCGCGCGAACGTCCGCGTCGTCAGTTGCCTCGGCTTTGTCCATAACTGTATCCGAGAGTTCGTGATGCTTCGGCGCGCGACTGGCCCTCCGCACATGGCTCACACAAACATTATGTGTCACCCGCGCCACGAATGTCTTTAAGGAGGAGGCCTGGCGCCAAGATGGCGTTGCTCGCCAGAGCGCGAGCGCGACCTCCTGCCTCAGTTCATCCCGGCACGCCGGATTACTTTCCATTCCAGCAATGATCCGGTCGATCATTGCTGCATGCTCGGCCAGCGCCTGGTCGAAGATGTCCGATGCCACCCGATGTCACGCCAAGGGCACAGGCAACTGCTCGACGCTCTTGCTGCTGGCGCGCACGAAGGCTGCCGCGAGGCGAAGAGAGAGCCACCAGATCGGCAGGAACAGGACACAGATCAATGTCCAGTATGCAAGAGGTCCCTGTATGAAGGTGAAAATGGCCGACGCGACAGGTGTTAAGAAATCTGGCTGACCGAAACTGATCAGGCTGTTGTTGAAGGATACGACAATCTTTATGAGCAGCATGCCGGGCGCCAAGGCTAGATAGTGGAATGCTGACTTTGGCACGTTCCGCTCCGAAAATGGATTCAGGTAGATCCAGTTGAACATCGCCCGTTCAGGACGGGAAATATATTCAGTGTTGATGCGGAGGCGATTGCGCCACGCCCAGATCAACATGAAGCTGGTAAATGCAAGCATGGCCGCATTCAACAAGAGAAATTGCGCGATTTTGAGATCACCTCCGCTGGTTGCCAGCGTGTGGTTGAATTCGCTCGCACCCGCCGCGATACCCAGGATCGTGGATGCGAAGTCCGCACCGGTAAGCGCGATGAAGCCAGCGATATAAACCCAAACCCATTTTTTCATTGGAACCCCCTGCTAAAGCCCCAATAGTCGTCGCCCGCGGAAAAACCTTACACGGCGCCTGAACCTTATTGGACTTGTAACAGTTTTGCGCCGGTCACTTATGTCATTATGCCACCTTTGCTTCGAACGCCAGCGGGCTGATGCCACCCAGATACGAGTGGCGGCGACGGGTGTTGTAGAACCCGTTGATGTATTGGAAGACTGCTGCCTCTGCCTGCCTTCGTGTTGACCATTTCTGACGCCAGATCAGCTCCGCCTTCAGCGATTTGAAGAACGTCTCAACGGATGCATTGTCGTAACAATTACCTTTGCCGCTCATCGATGGCCGCAGGCCGTAGGCCTGCAATTTCTTTTGATAATCATAGGCACAGTATTGGCTGCCGCGATCAGAATGGAAGATGCAGCCTTCGGCGGGTTGCCGCAGGTTTACCGCCATATCCAGCGCCCTGATTGCCAGATCCTTGTTGGCTTCGCCGCCCTTCGGGTCATTCTGTCGCTGACCGCCCAGCCAACGACACGGCGGCTGTGTAGATCAAGAACAACAGCGAGGTAGAGCCAACCCTCGGCAGTCCATATGTAGGTAATGTCGCCTGCCCATTTTTGGTTAGGAGCAGCGGCAACAAAATCGCCGTCCAGCCAGTTCGCAGCGATGCCAAGACGATGATTACTGTTGGTGGTGACCTTATGCTTGCGGGTGCGAACTGGGCTTGGCTTTATGATCCCCCGGATCATAAGTTACCTGCGCTCCCGTTGATCCGCATTAAACGGCCAACACGGCGCTCGCCTACAACGAGCCCTACCTCCTTACCGCCCTACGGGCGTTGCCTTCGGCCCAACTCCATAGTCATGCGAGGACGGCCATAGCTGCCGAGACTGAGGCCATATTGTTCACGGATGTGGGCCAGCACTTTCATGTCACCGCGTGACCGTCGGCTTGTCGGCCGTGCGTGCCAGGACCGGTAACCGCGCGTCGATAGCTGCATCACGCGGCAAAGCATCTCCACTGGCCAGACATGCCGCCAGTTGTGCACGAATGCGAACCTCACTTGCCGAGGCTCGCGAAGAACTGGGTAGCCTTTTTTAGTATCTCCCTCTCCTCCTTGAGGATACGGTTCTCTAAGCGCAGGCGTTCATTCTCGCGGGCTAAATCCGCTTGCGGCGCTGATACCAGATCGGTTGGCCGATACTGCGATATCCACTTGCCCAGCGTCGACAATCCAACGCCCAGGTCAGCAGCAACACGCCGCCGTGACAATCCGCTGGTCAAAGCAATCCGGACGGCCTCTTGTTTGAAATCTTCTGTATGCTTCATCATCTCTTCGGTCTCCTTGTATGAGTGTTTAACTCTCAAGTGACCGGCACGAAACATAGGGTAATCGCGGGGCTGTGATTAGCTGGACGATGCTGTGATTGAATGCTGGTTGTCCCCGATAGGATAAAAATACGGGCTCACGATTGTGACTGGGCCCAAGCACCTGACGGAGGACAATCATGGATCAATATATCGGTTTAGACGTATCTTTGAAAGACACTTTCATCTCGGTTCGCGAAGGCGGCAAACGGATATGGCGCGGCAAATGCGCGTCTGATCCCACAGTTATAGCCAAAGTGATCCGCACACATGCGCCGAGTGTGCGACGCGTCGTTTTTGAAACAGGCCCGCTGTCGGTGTGGTTCTTTCATGCGCTGACGGCGCAGGGCGTGCCAGCGATTTGTATCGATGCACGTCATGCCAAAGCAGCACTCGACATGGCACCGAACAAGACCGACGTGAACGACGCAGATGGGCTGGCCCACCTTGCCGAGGTTGGCTTTTACCGCGAGGTTCGAGTGAAGAGCTTTGATAGCATGCTCGTTCGCACATTGGTCGCCGCCCGCCATCAGATGTTGAAAATGACGGTTCAGATATCGAACCAGATACGCGGTGTCATGAAAACGTTCGGGCTGATTGTTCCCAAAAGTGCAGGGAACATATTGGAGGGCCACATCCGCACTTTGCTGGCAACGAACGCCGGGCTTGAGCGGATCGTTTTGCCGTTGCTCGAAGCGTGGCTGGCGGTGCGTGCGCGTGTCGCGCAGCTGAGCAAGCAGCTCATCGCCACAGCGCGTGCGGACGAGCAGTGCCAGTTGCTCATGACGATCCCGGGTATTGGCGTGGTAACAGCGTCGTCCTTTATTGCAGCGATCGAGGATCCCGCCAACTTTGCCAAGTCGCGCTCTGTCGGTGCCTGGATCGGCTTGACCACCAAGCGTTACCAGTCAGGTGAGGTCGATTATGCCGGACGCATCTCGAAGCGCGGCGACAATCACCTTCGCGCATTGCTGTACGAAGCCGCTATGGTGATCCTGACGCGGACGACAGCGGACAGTGCTCTGCGTGTCTGGGGCTTGAAGCTCAGGGAAAAGGCCGGGTTCAAGCGAGCAGCCATTGCAGTTGCGCGCAAACTCGCGGTCATCATGCATACGATGCTCAAAACCGGCGAACTGTTCAATCGTTCAGCTGGTGCCACAGCCTGACGCGCAAGGCAGAATAGAAAGGCCAATAGACTGAGTTGAAAACCTCTTTCTCGTTTGCGTTCATGCTTTGGGCGCGTCGAGCCGTCCCTGTCGGGGCGCGGGCTGGATCATTGCGTTGTAACGGCTGCAAGTGCCTTATCGGCAAAATGCGAACTAAACATTGGCAAGATCCTTCCTTACGAAACCTATCATGCGGCGCGCAAGTCTCGACCGCGTAGACGACCATGTTCCCGACAAACGACTATCAACGACGCAACCAAAGCTGAACTAGCAAACCAAAACGAACATCACTGCGATCAATCAATCGTAGCCCCAAGAAATATGTCAAAAATCCCCCTTGACGAATATGCGATTAGACGACCGTTACAAGTTCAGATCGACGAGGGTTGGATTGAGAACTTTCGCATTTGGCTGCGTGAAGAGCCTATGTTTTCTTCAGCTGGAGCTGAAATACACCGCAAGCGCGCGCTATCAACGGTTGAGAACAGCGTTAGTCAACTTGCTGCCGCCATAACGGCTTCAAAAAGTCCATTGCGATTCAAGCCTGTGCAGACGAAGGAATTGAACAATACTCCGACGAGGAGGCTTACCGTCCAAGAACTTTCAGACGCATTTGAATACGCAACCGATCCGCGATATCCAATAAAGCGGAGGGGACTTCATAGTTTCCTGATGTTCAGCGTTGCAACGATGGCCAGACCCGATGCTGCTCACGACTTTTCCACTGCTCCCGATCGAAAGCAGTGGAACAAGGATCGCGACGTTATTTGTCTCAATCCTGTTAATCGTCGCCAAACCAAAAAGTATCGAGCAGCCGTGGCCGCGCCGCGTCAAATTATCCCTGTTCTCAATCAGGTTGATGGGTTCCTAATTGAGAGTATTTCGGTCCGGAGCGCTTGGGATTCGATGGTAGAGTTTCTCGGCTGGCCGAAGCACGGAGATGGCGGGATGAAACTTATTCGGCGGTCAATTGCTCAGCTCGTCCGTGATGCTGGAACAAAACGCGCTTGGTCAAACGAGTGGCGTGATCGGATGCGTAGAGTTCCATCTGATGAAATCGCCCTGCAGCTAGGCCATCGTAAGATTGGCAGCGTGACTGACCTATATGCGATGTTTGATCCTGATTACCTAGAAAACGTGACGGCAGCGATCGAGGGTGTCATCGATGCAATCATCGAAAAAGTGCCATCGGCATTTACGCTAACCGGCACTGTTGTAGTCTTAGAGCACGATGAGCCACGCGACCAAAGCAGCGTGTCCTGACAAACATTTCACCGGAAATTCACCGGACGCATTATTTTTAACGGAGGAAAGCAACAAAATACTTAGAGCAAGTGACTGACATCAAAAGGGAATATGGTGGGCGTAGCAAGGATTGAACTTGCGACCCCTGCGATGTCAACACAGTGCTCTACCACTGAGCTATACGCCCACGCTGCGGGAGCATCTAGCTGGGCTTGCCCTATCATTCAAGCCTATTTCAGTTCGCCGAAACTTTCCTTTGCAAACAAGCGTTCGACTTTCAGAGCAGTATCCTTGAGATGGAAGGGTTTGGAAAGTAAGTGGTCCTGACCCTAACGCTACAACGTCTGCATAATCGCGCAGTTTTATTTTTTCCATTTTGCAGAGAATCTGGCAATCATGCGGCTGCACAATTCAGAGAGAAGCATGGCACGGACGGATATAGATGGATTCGCAACATGGGGGACGGAAGCACCATCCGTCCCTGTGCTGCTGTCCGTGCCGCATGCCGGGCGTGATTATCCATCGGAGCTGTTGGATGCGTTAAGGCTGCCGCCTGCGGTCCTGCTGCGGCTTGAGGACAGATATGCCGACATATTGACGCGGCGCTGTGTCCAGTTGGGATATCCTGTCATTATGGCGCGCCGTGCGCGGGCGTGGATTGATTTAAACCGCGACGAGCAGGATATTGACACAGAAATGGTTCAAGGGGCGCTGCGAAGTGATTATCCCCCACCAGGGGTCAAGCAACGCGGTGGTCTTGGCCTGATTCCCAGAAGATTGTCAGGCGAGGGTGAACTGTGGAAACGGCAATTTACCTTGGATGAGGTGGAGCACCGGATATCGTCGTTCCACCGACCTTATCACGAGGCAGTTGCGGATGTGCTGGAACAGATGCGGCTGCGGTTTGGCGTTGCTATATTACTTGACCTGCACAGCATGCCGCCGATCCGTGGCGTAACTTCTGGACCAGCGCCTCAATTTGTCATTGGGGACCGTTTCGGCAAAAGTGCAGCGTCGCGATATGCAGAGTTGTTAATGGCGCGGTTGCAATCCCAAGCGTTTAACGCCGCGCTTAACCATCCTTATGCTGGCGCGTATATTCTCCGCCGCCACGCGCGGCCAGGTGCGAACATTCATGCCATTCAGTTGGAAGTTGACCGATCCCTTTATCTCGACCCCGATTTGCGCCATCCTGGCGCTGGTTCGGACCGCATGAACGCCATGATATCTGCTCTAGTGGCGGCGCTTGCCGACGAAGCTTTGGGTTCCGCTACCCTGATTGCTGCGGAATGATGATAAAAAAACCACCCCGGATTGTTCCGGGGTGGCCTAGGTTCAGGGAGTTGATGCCTTCTCAGACATCGGTGGACGGAAACGGGAGGGGTTGATTCCGTCCACCTAAGACAATGGGACATTGCTATTACAGTTTCAAGACCTAGGCCAAAAACAGGGGTAGTGTGCCGACCAGCTGCCCGTTGGTTGCGAGGAATTGTGCGTTAGCCTGTGCTGCGACCATGTCAGGGCCACATGCGCTGAAGGAATGGCATGCGGTCGATGAACTGATGTTTCAACGCACCCAAGACATGCAGCCCGATCAGAATGATAAGAGGCGTGGCAAGAAATTCATGACCTTCTTGCGCAAAGTCGGCAAGCGCCGCGTTTTTGCCGACGGCCATATCAACAGTGAATAGACCGAAAAAGTCCACTGGCGCCGCTTTACCATGGGCGCCGATCATGAGCCAGCCAGTCAATGGCATGACGATCATCAGAATGTAGAAAAGAATATGCACGGTTCGCCCCGCCGTCGCTTGAAAGCCGGCCAGTTGACCAGGTAGCGGCGGAGGGCGATGGCCAAGGCGCCATAAAATGCGGCCAATGGTAAGGATGAGAATGGAAATACCAATGGCCTTGTGCGGGCTCATATACACCGCGCGCGTTGCCCGAGGCAGATCTTCAGCCAAAGTAGCCAATAATATATTGGCCACAATCAATGTCGCGATAGCCCAATGAAACAGGATTGCGATTTTGCTATATTTGCCCATGCCGTCACTCCCCAAAATAGGTGGCGTGACGGCATGAAGCGATCGATTGGCTTAACTCGAAGGCAGTTCCGTCACTTGCGGCACCTTACCTTGAGCGACCTGAACTGCAAAGATTTCCCGCATTAATTGCAAAGAGAATAAATGTGCATGGATCAGCGCAAGAATCCCATTTTGGTTCAACTTGCGAACGGCATCGCCACGAAGCTTGCGCAATTTGTCTTCATCTATCATCTTAAAACCACGATAGATGAAGGGCTGCTCCTGACCTTCTTGCTGAATGGATACTTCACCATCCATGAGAAGGTCGAGCTTTTTGATTTCCTCAACAAAGGCGTGCGTTTGCGCACCGGCATTTTCAAAGTCTTCGCAGAATTTCAAAATCGCTTTTGTGTTGTCGCTTGGCTTGCCGTCTTCAAACAAAGGCAAGCCTTCTTCAAATTCGCCAACTGCACCGGACGTTGGGTCAAAGCACAACGACAATTCTTCGGTGTCCGGGCGCAGTTTCGCCAGCAGGAACGGATAGCGACGGACATATGCAGGGATGTAAACGGGGCGATCAAAGTGCCCTTCTTCATTCATGAAAGTGTTCACGCCTTCATTCATGCCCATTAAGACGAGCGGTACGGGGCTTTCCGATGCGGAGAAGATGATTGGATAGGTGCGCGACGCAGGCACAAATTCTTCAATCGTCAACGGAATGGCATGTTGGCCCTCAAGAAATTTAGCGTTTTCGAGCATGCGTGACTTCCACGTCACATGATCGTTGCTGCTCAACGGCACCAGGTCGTTGTACAAAAGCGGGAGGTTGGCGGCTTGGGGCGCGGTGGCCATATGTAACTCCATCGTTGAATTTTAATAAAGAAATTTTGAAGGCGCCGTTTAAGCGGACAGCCGGGTTTACGCAAGCGGAACAAGCTTGCCCGGGTTCATAATTCCCAGCGGATCAAACGCATTTTTAATGGCCCGCAATGCGGCAAGCCGCGCGGGCTCTGCTAGACGTTCGAACTCGGCGATTTTGGCCTGTCCAATTCCATGTTCGGCGGACAGCGACCCGCCATACGCGCGCACGCGGTCGTAGACATGCGACGTGATTGCTCTGCCGTCTCCTTCATACCAGGATGTCATATCCATTCCGGCCGGGGCCTTGACATGAAAATGGATATTGCCGTCGCCCAAATGCCCAAAGGCAAGCGTTTTGGTGCCGGGAAAAGTGCTTTCAATCACAGGGGATTCATCCTCTATGAAACGGGCCATCGCCGACACGGGGACGCTGATATCATGTTGAAGCGCAGGCCCCGCCGCGCGCTCAGCCTCTGCAATGGAATCACGGATTTTCCAGAATGCTTCGGCTTGCGCGTCGCTACTCGCAATGGTTGCGTTGCCCAGTAGATTTTCATTCATGGCCTTTTCCAACAGGTGCGTGGCCAGTTCGCCGGGGGGCGTCTGCCCTGGATCATCCTGCACAAATTCCATCAGCGAGTGCCAGCCATGCGTGGTATCCAAGGGCGGCCGGGTTCCGGCGATATGGGTTGTCACGGCATTCAGCGCGCGCTGTGGCAGGATTTCGAAGCCTTCCAAGCGTTCCCGGCCGTGCCGCTGCATGAACAATAGCAAGTCATATGCTTGGGCAGGGCTGTCAACACCGGCCCACACGACGCAGCGATCTATCAAGGCCGGAACCGTGTGTAAGACGGCCTTGGTGACGATACCAATCGTCCCCTCTGCACCAATCAGCAGTTGTTTCAGATCATAGCCGCGATTGTCTTTTTTCAACGGGGCCATTGCGTCGTAGATGGATCCATCGGGCAAGACCGCCTCAAGGCCGGCCACGAGCATCCGCATGGTGCCGTGGCGGATTACCTGAGTTCCGCCAGCATTGGTTGAAATCAACCCGCCGACGGTGGCAGAGCCCTTTCCGCCCAAGGTCAGCGGAAAGCGGCGTCCAACCGCCGCTGCGGCTTCGTGCAAATTCTGCAGAATAACACCCGCATCACAGCATATCAGCCCATCTTCTGCGTCCATCGCGGTTATGTTGTTCATTCGCCGCAAAGACAGGATTAGCTGCTGACCGCTCTTATCCGGCGTTGCGCCAGCGACCATCCCGCTATTGCCGCCTTGCGGAACCAGAGAAATCCGGTGCTTGGCCGCCAGCTTCACCACCGCGGCAACTTCGTGCGTATTGGCTGGCGAGAGCAGGGCAGGGGCTGCTCCTGTAAATCGGCCGCGCCAGTCGGTCAGCCAAGGCGCAATCACGTCAGTTTCGTCCGAATAGCCCTTCGGTCCCAATATGGCGCGAAATTTCGATAAAATCTTTACATCTGGCACAGTTTTTTCCATTGTCCGCAACGGCCCTGGCTTGCAATTCATGATAGGTTCAACCCTATCGGGTAAAGCGATCCGAACTTCAACTTCAAACCGGAATGTTTCTTGCGCGCACTATTGGCAATCTTCCTTTTTGCGGTCGCATGGACAACATTGTCGCATAAGGCTTTTGCGCACTTTAAGGTTGCCGCGATCGATAGTTCGTTCATGCCCGTGTTGGGGTTAAGGACCAACTTTAATCAGGTGCGTATTGACCAAAGCGTCATTGTTCGATTTCCTGCCCCGGATTCAGTGCCGGCAACGGCGGGTGCGCAGCGACAGTCCGTTGGCAAGAT
This sequence comes from Sphingorhabdus sp., assembly GCF_050921905.1. Lineage (NCBI taxonomy): Bacteria > Pseudomonadati > Pseudomonadota > Alphaproteobacteria > Sphingomonadales > Sphingorhabdaceae > Sphingorhabdus > Sphingorhabdus sp. Next base: position 2,566,790 of record NZ_CP050888.1, read on the forward strand.
CAAATATAAAGAAAAAAAGATCGGCAAATGCCTTTGGGTCAGCAGGCTCGGCGGTTCGCGCCCTGGTCCTGACCGCAGTCTGGATTTGGTGACGCGCGACGGCATTCTGATTCGTGCATATTTGGGTGACGGCTGCCTTGCCCGCGAATTTTACGCCGGCACCTATATGGAACGGTCGTTTGACGGCAAGTTATGCGTCAATCGCGATCTTTTGCATGCACGCACTGGCGCCAAATGCGATATCGATAAATTCAGGTTGCTGATCCCGCGCTAACGCCCGTTCCATCGGGCATGTATCTTGACATTTCTTGCGGTAGCGACCAATGGCCACGCTCGTCCATGAGAATTTGTTTCTGGTGGCGCTGCGCCATTTTTTCCGGAACACCATATGCGTTTTGCCGATATCGGCCTGTCTGACGAATTGTTGAGAGCCTTGAGCGAGGCTGGCTATGACACGCCAACCCCAATTCAGGCTGCGGCTATTCCGCAAGTCCAGATGATGCGCGACATCATCGCTATTGCCCAAACAGGGACGGGCAAGACGGCAAGCTTCGTTCTCCCGATGATTGACGTGCTGGCCAATGGCCGCGCGCGCGCGCGGATGCCGCGCAGCCTGATATTGGAGCCAACACGCGAACTGGCCGCGCAAGTTGCAGAGAATTTTGAAAAATACGGCAAATATCATAAGCTGTCGATGGCGCTTCTGATTGGTGGCGTACAAATGGGGGACCAGGTCAAGGCGCTTGAAAAGGGCGTTGACGTTTTGATTGCTACCCCCGGCCGGTTGATGGATTTGTTCGAACGCGGCAAGATTTTGCTGACTGGCTGCGAAATGCTCGTCATCGACGAGGCGGACCGTATGCTCGACATGGGCTTTATTCCCGATATTGAACATATCTGCACAAAACTGCCAACAACGCGCCAGACTTTGTTATTTTCGGCAACGATGCCGCCACCCATTAAAAAGCTGGCGGACAAGTTCCTGTCGAACCCCAAATATATCGAAGTGGCACGTCCGGCGACGGCTAACGTCAATATCGAACAGTTTTTGGTCAACGTGTCGCCTATGAAAAAGCGTGAGGTTTTGCGCGACCTTTTGCGGACCGAAAAAGTGTCGAACGCGATTATCTTCTGCAATCGCAAGACGACTGTACGCGAATTGAACACAAGCCTTCAACGCCACGGCCTTCGGTCTGGCGAAATTCACGGTGACATTGACCAGGCGTCGCGCCAAAAGCAGTTGGAAGCGTTCAAGAATGGCGACATTGACTTGCTCGTTGCGTCTGATGTCGCGGCACGCGGGCTTGACGTTAAGGGTGTTAGCCATGTGTTTAACTTCGATGCGCCATGGCATCCCGATGACTATATTCACCGCATTGGCCGCACGGGCCGAGCCGGAGCCAAGGGCAAGGCATTTACATTTGTCACAAAGGCCGACGAAGAAGCGATTGAAAGCATTGAAAAGCTGATCGGCAATAAGATTGCGCGTCTGGGCAAAATAGAAGCACCCGCCGATGGCGAAGAACGCGTGCCTGCAAAGCGGGGACGCCGAACACCCTCGGCTAAGGCCAAGGAAGCGCGGCCTGACACGCCTGAGGTAGCAGCCGAAGCGCCAGAGCCAGTGCGTGAGAAGGCTGTCGCCAAACCAGCACGTGAGAAGTCAGCGCCTAAGGCTGGAGTTGCTAAGCCCAACCAGTCGAATGGGGCAGATGCAGGCGACGATGGCTGGAATGGGCCGATGCCGGGCTTCTTGAGCGTGGGTTTCGGTAGTTAAGCTGCACCGCATACGGCGCGATTAGGCGCGTTTTGTCAATATGATATTTCTATCGTCATTCTGAAACAAGTTCAGGATGAGGATAGATTCCAAGAACAGACACTTAGCCTTCAATCCTCAAAAAAAGGGCCCGCATCGCTGCGAGCCCTTTTTCATTTAAGTGAGCGAAGTTCCTAGAACTTGCCGCGCAATGTGATGCCATAGGTTCGCGGTTCGGCAAGGAACTGCGAGAAGATCTGGCGACCACCAGGATATTGTGGATCGACAAATGGTGCTGAACTTTGACCCGCCTGGAATGGCGAGTTGAATGCGACCTGGGCATAATCCTGATTGAAGATGTTCTGACCCCAAAGCTCAATGCCCCAGGCTTCGTCAGCACCGCGCAGACCGATACGCGCGTTGAATACCGCGAAACCGTCTTGCTCTTTTTGCGGGAACAAGTCGGAACCTGTGTTGTAATCGCTGGTCATGCGACCGTCGATGTAGACAAGGCCGCTCATGCCATTGCTGCCAATATCCGGCGTCCATGTGACGCTGGAGGTGGCAACCATCTCTGGTGCGTTGGAAAGGTTATCGCCAGGCAATTTGCGCAGTGCGAGATCCAACGGCGCGCCGTTCTTCGTCCCAATCAGGTCATCCCGATAGGTCGTCTTGGCATAGGTCAAACCCGCCGCCATGCGGAAGTTGCGTGCAGGCGTGAGCGATGCTTCCAGCTCAAGACCTTGCGTGCGAACACCATAAGTGATGTCGGCTGTGGCGCAGCTGCCGGTTGTATTGCTGAGGTCTGTGTCCGCGTTTGAGCCGCCAACAAGATTATCACAACCGTTGACATTTTGAACGAGGAATACAGTGCCGTTGAAGGTATTTAGCTGGAAGCTACTGAAGTCCGAACGGAATGCCGAAACGCTCAGGCCAAATGGACCATTTGAGAATTTCGCACCTAGTTCATAGCTGTCCACCAGTTCTGGGTCGAACTGGAGATTGCCGACCAAAGCCTGCGCGCCGCCGGATGCTGCAAATGTGCGAATTGGTGACTTCAGCGCAGAACGGTCGAGGTTGAAACCACCAGCCTTATAGCCACGTGCAAAACTGCCGTAGACCAGAAGATCGTCAGTTGCTTTCCACGAGAGGATCGCGGTGCCGGTGAATTCATCTTCGCTGCGCTTGTCGTTAATCGAGACGCCGTTCAGTTCCGCTGTCGAGTTGCCTTGGCAACCCAGACCAATCAACGAGCCCGCAAGCGCACGTGCCGTTGCGGTTGTGAGCGGGTTGTCCAAATCGTCGGTCACAAGGCCTTGGATTGCTGTACACGCTGTATTGTCATTGCCGAAGCTCGCGTTGAACGTTTTCTTGTCGCTGGTGTAGCGAAGGCCAAGTGTCAGATCGAGCGCATCGGTAATGTGCAGGATGTTGTGCGTGAACGCCGCGAAGTTCGTGCCGTTCTGGAAATAACGGTCGTTGGTGGAGCCCATATTGTTGAGGTTATCAAGCCGCGTAAACGCCGCGAGAATATCTGGACCGGACAGACCCGAATCGCCACCGATGGTTGCGGTGCCGACGCCAGGGATTACGCATGATTGGCTGGTAGGTGAATAAAGCCGAGCCAAATCGCCACCCAAAATACCCGAAATGATGCGGCATGTTGCAAAGCGCCCATATTGGTTACCGAAGCGCAGATTGTCGCTCAGCGTCAGCTTTTCATTGACAAAGAAGCCGCCGACTAACCAATCAAGCTTTCCGTCAAATGCCTCACCTTGCAGACGCAGTTCTTGCGTGAAGGTATGGAACTGACGATAGAGATCGTCGCTTGGCGCACGATACAGAATGTCAACTTCGCTATAATCGCCGTCGGACGCCTGACCCGAACGATACTGGCGGTAAGCGGTGATTGAGGTCAAAGTTGCGCCTCCAAAGTCATAATCGACTTGACCGGAGAAACCATAGTCCTTGGTCTCGCCGGTGAAGACGCGGTTGGGACTGACTGAAATGTTGCGACCAAAGCCTTGGTTGAACGCAGCCAATGGCTGACCCAAGTCGCGCAATACATTGATGATATTGTTAGATGTTGTTGTTGAAGCTACGCCTGTCGTGCTTGAATTGTTGAGGTCGCCAATAAATTGATTGACGGTCCGATCAACATGAGTTGCTGCGCAGCATTCTTCTGTACGCGATGTGTAATCCGCAATCAGGAGGACCGACAGCGCGTCAGTGGGTTCGAACAACAATTGGCCACGTAGGAAGTAACGGTCGCGGTTATTGACGTCGCGGCCATTTTGGTCATCACGGTAGAAACCGTCACGCTTTACGTAGACGCCGTCAACACGGAATGCCAATTGCTCCGAAATCGGGCCAGTGAAGCTTGTCGCGGCGCGCATGAAGTCATAATTGCCGTAGGTCAGCTCGCCGCTGCCACCGAAGGTGAAGCTTGGCTTTTTCGAATAGATGCTGATCAGACCAGCCGAAGAGTTACGTCCACCCAGCGTGCCCTGGGGGCCGCGTTGCACTTCGACGCGGTCGATTTCGCCGAGTTCGTTCAGGCCAATGCCCGAACGCGAACGGTAAACGCCGTCGATGAACACGGGAACCGAGCTTTCAAGGCCGGGGTTATCGCCCACGGTGCCAATTCCGCGAATACGGGCCGAGCCATTGGCTTCTGATCCGGTTGAGGACACGAGCAAAGATGGCGCGACTTGGTTAAGCTGACGAATGTCATTCGCGCCACTGTTTTGCAGCGTCTCGGCGTTCACGGCAGAAATCGCGACAGGAACGTCGGAAAGCAGCTGGCTACGGCCTTGCGCCGTCACAACGATTTCTGCGTCGGCATTGTCTTCGGCTTGCGGCGCTTCTTGTGCGAATGCCATGCCGGGCACGGCAAGTGCGAAGCAGGCGGCGGATAGTCTCAATGCACAAATGAGGGATTTGTCACGTCGTAAAATAATTTCTCTCCTAATTGACATAATTTGTGGCGATCTAGCGAAAGGGTATTTGAATGTCATCGCTCTAAATCGCTATGCGCTCTAAATCATTATGCGCTTTGAAAATTTGCCGGTGCGTCAATATGGCAGCAATAGCAGTATTGACGCCGCAGACCGCACGACTTCGCCGCGAAAACTATGCGCGTTTTCGCGTCAAAATGCTGCGCAGCGTTTTGCGTTAGAGCTTAACGAGCATTTTGCCAGTGTTTTCGCCGCTGAACAGTCCGATGAAAGCTTCAGGTGTTTTTTCCAGACCGTCCTTCACGGTCTCGCGGCCTTTCACAGCGCCCGATTGAATGAGGGCCGACATGTCCGCATTAAACTCTGGTACTTGGGCGTAGAAATCAGGGTAGAGGAAACCTTTAATCATGATCCTTTTGCCAATGATCATCGGTAGATACTGCATAGGTTGCGCCTTAAAGTCGTTGTAGACGTCAATCATGCCGCAAATCGCAAAGCGCGCCCATTCCTTTGATGTGGCAAGCGCGGCGTCAAAATGTTCACCGCCAACATTGTCGAAATACACGTCAATACCGGTTTCACTTATGTCCTTTAGCGCAGTCATTAACTGCGGAAGCACCTTGCCGGATTTATAGTCAATCACGGCGTCCGCACCCAGTTCTTTTACCCACGCGCATTTGTCAGCGCCACCCGCCGAGCCAATGACTTTCATGCCCTTGGCTTTGGCAATTTGGGTTACTGTGGAGCCTACGGCACCAGCCGCAGCCGACACGAAGATCACTTCGCCAGCCTTGGCTTCAGCAACTTTAAGCAGGCCGAACCATGCGGTGCCGCCGGGCATGCCGATGATGCTTAACCAATGTTGGTCTGGCACGCCAAGGTCAGGAAGTTTCACCGGCGGCATTCCGGCAGGAGGCGTTTTGCCGCCGCCAAAGACGACAGTGTCACGCCAGCCCGCCATGTGCAGCACCTTTGCGCCAACGGGAAAATCGGCATTGTTGCTTTCGGTCACAGTGCCAACTGCGCCGCCAGTCATGGGTTCGCCCAACATGAACGGGTCGGCATAGCTTTTTGCATCGTTCATGCGTCCACGCATATAGGGATCGACCGACAGCCAGCCATTGGTTACCCGAAACTCATCCGCGCTCAAGGGTGCGTCGGGATTTTCAACCATCGCAAAATTGCTGCTGTTCGGAAGCCCAACCGGGCGGCTAGCCAATGTCCATGCGCGCATCATCGTTTCTCTCCATTCATTTTTTCGTCTGCAGCATTTGCTGCAGCATTTTTATAGACAGGCCGTCCGCCCACCCACGTTTCCTTAACGGTTGCATTACGCAATTCTCGGGGGCTTGCAAGCAAAGGGTCGACATCAATCAAGATGAAGTCGGCATAATGCCCTGGCGTCAGCGAACCGAATTTGCCCTCTGCAAAAGCAGCATAGGCCGCGCCTGTCGTAAAACCGGCAAGCGCCTGTTCACGTGACACGCGCTCTTCTGGCCGCCAGCCGCCAAAGGGTTGGCCTTCGGCATCTTCGCGCGTTATCGCGGCGGCAAGGCCAGCAAAGGGATCCGCCGATTCCACCGGCACGTCGGAACCAAAGGCGAGTTTTCCGCCCGCGCGGGCAATTGACTGCCATGCATACGCGCCATTTAGCCGCTCTGGCCCAAGCCGTGCCTCAGCCATAAGCCGGTCGGATGTCTGGTGCACCGGCTGCATCGAGGAAATGATGCCATATTTTCCAAGTTTTTGCAGATCGGCTGGATCAACGATTTGGACATGTTCAATCCGCCAGCGTTGATCACCCTTGTAGGTTTCGGACAATTCCTCAATCGCGCTGATGACTTCCGCATTGGCGGCGTCGCCAATGGCATGAACGGCGGTCTGGAAGCCATCCATGGATGCGCGGACCATGAGGTTTCGGATTTCCGCGCTTGCCAGAAATTGGAGACCCGTTTGCCCAGCGGCATCGGCATAAGGTTTTTTCAACCACGCCCCTCGGCTGCCCAAGGCACCATCGAGATATAGCTTCACCCCGCCAAGCCGAAGCTTGTCATTATACAACCATGGGCTTGGCCGCGGACCGGCAATGGCGACCATATTGTCGATGCCGCCCGCATATGCGAATATCCGCAACGTCAACCAGCCAGCATCGCCTGCGCGGCGATAGCTTTGCCAGTCGTCCATCGATGTGCCCATGTCGGCAATGGCGGTGATGCCTAAGCTATGGAGTTTCTTCTGCGCCTCACCTAAGGCAATATCGCGCTCCAGCGGCTTAGGTGCAGGCACAAATTTGCCAACCAGATTCGCCGCGGCGTCAACAAATATGCCGCTTGGTTTTCCGCTGATAAGTTCAATACGCCCACCTGGCGGAGATTTTGTTGTCGCGTTTACGCCAGCGATGTCCATCGCGCGACTATTTGCCCAGCCCGCATGGCCGTCGACCCGCTCAAGCCAGGCGGGACGGTCGCTGACGGCGGCGTCAAGGTCTTGGGCCGTCGGGAAGCGGCCAAGGCCCCATTTTTCCTGGTTCCAACCGCGACCAATAATCCAGCGGCGTTCGGGATATTTTGCGGCATAGGCCTTGATCGCAGCTTGTGCCTCGGAAAGGCTGTTGGTGGCAGAAAGGTCGAGCGTCAGCAATTGGAAGCCAAGGCCCATGACATGGCCATGCGCATCAATCAGACCGGGTAATAATGTCGCGCCGCGTCCGTCCAAGCGGAAATCGAGTTGCTTGGGAAGCTTATCCTTTTTGGTGAGCAGCTCCGTCACCTTACCGTCGCTACCCACCAGCATGGCGTTAAAGCGGATGACCTTGCCATCCTTGTCGAGCGTGATGCCGTTCACATTTTCGACAAGCCCGTCGGCGAATGCCGGCGATGTGGCAGTGCTCGCGAACAGGGCGAGGGCGATGATCCTCCCCGGAAAAAGGAGGGGGACCATCCGAAGAATATTTGGGGGGGTTATCCGCTTAGCGCTTGGTGTTTGAACACCAGCCTCCTCCGTCACGCGCTTTGCGCGCGCCACCTCTCCGTTTCGGGGAGGACTAGTAAAACCATTTTTCATCCTTTAGGCAATCTTTTCACAATCGCACTGGTATCCAGCCTGCCCCCGCCCATATGCTGCACATCGGCGTAAAACTGATCAATTATTGCAGTGATGGGCAAAGTCGCGCCGACCGCGCGGGCTTCTTCGAATGCTAATCCAAGGTCCTTGCGCATCCAATCTACGGCAAAGCCAAAATCAAACTTATCCTCCGCCATCGTCGCCCAGCGATTATCCATTTGCCAGCTTTGCGCCGCGCCGCCGGAAATGGCTTCAAATACCTTTTCAACGTCCAGTTCAGCGGACTGCGCAAAACGCAGCGCCTCCGACAAGGATTGTATAACGCCAGCAAAAGCGATTTGATTGCACATTTTCGTGATCTGACCCGTGCCGGGACCGCCGACATGTACGATACGTTTGGCGTAAGCCGCGATAATGGGCGAAGCTGCCGCAACAGAAGATTCGGTCCCGCCACACATGATGGACAAGGTGCCGTTCTCTGCGCCAGCCTGCCCGCCGGTCACGGGCGCGTCGACGATCAATAACCCCCGTGATTTCGCCTCCACGCCGAGCTGCCGCGCAATCCGTGCGGAAACCGTTGTATGGTCAATATACAGGCTACCCTTGGTCATCGCCGAAAATGCCCCGTCGCGGCCAAGCGTCACGCCCGACAGGTCGTCATCCGTGCCGACACAGCTAATCACGACCTCGGCGTCTTTGGCCGCGTCTGCTGGCGAGGTGGCAAGCGTGCCGCCATAAGCTTCGACCCATTTTTCGGCCTTGGTGCGCGAACGGTTATACACCGTCAAATCATGCCCCGCCTGTTTGAGATGTCGTGCCATCGGGCCGCCCATGACGCCCAATCCGATAAAAGCTATTCTGGTCATTATTTGGTCTTAATGTCTGTTTTCAGTTAACACCAGATGCGTTAGGGCCTTTTATATGTCTGACTTATTGACCCTGGACCATGTCCGCGCCGCCCATGACCGTATTCGCGATTCCATCGTGGCAACGCCGACCCTGCACAGCCAGACTTTGTCGAAGCTGACGGGCGCAAATATTTACCTGAAGTTCGAAAACTTGCAGTTTACGGCAGCCTATAAGGAGCGCGGCGCGCTGAACGCAATCCTTCTGCTTTCGGAAGAACAACGCAACAAGGGCGTGATCGCGGCGTCGGCGGGGAACCACGCGCAGGGGCTGAGCTATCATGGTACCCGCCTTGGCATTCCAGTGACCATCGTCATGCCAGTGCCAACGCCAACGGTTAAGGTCATGCAGACTGAGAGTGTTGGCGGCAAAGTCGTGCTGTTTGGTGAGACTTTTGACGACGCCTACAAACATGCACGGCAGCTTGAGGCCGAGCAGGGGTTGACCTTTGTGCATCCTTTTGATGACCCCAATGTTGCCGCAGGGCAGGGTACTGTTGCGCTTGAAATGCTCGAGAGCATCCCGTCCCTTGATATGTTGGTAGTACCTATTGGCGGCGGCGGCTTGCTATCTGGCATGGGGACGGCCGCGCGCGCGTTGAAGCCCGATATCGGCCTCATCGGCGTTCAAGCCGAGCTTTACCCATCCATGTATGCTTTGCTGAACAATTTGCAGATGCCATGCGAAGGCGACACTTTGGCGGAGGGCATAGCGGTCAAAATACCCGGCGCATTCACTAGCGAAGTCATCCGCGAACTGGTCGACGAAATTGTACTTGTGAATGAGGCGCAATTGGAAACCGCGGTCAGCCTGCTGCTGCAGATTGAAAAAACCGTTGCCGAAGGTGCTGGTGCGGCGGGCCTTGCTGCGATGATGGCCTATCCTGAGAAATTTGCAGGCAAGAATGTTGGCGTAGTCTTGTGCGGCGGTAATATCGATACGCGGTTGTTAGCAAACGTCCTTTTGCGTGACCTTGCGCGGTCCGGTCGCTTGGCGCGTTTGCGTTTGACTCTTCAGGACCGCCCCGGCGCGCTGTACAAGGTGATGCGTTTGTTCAACGAGCATAATGTCAACATCATCGAAATTTACCATCAGCGGATTTTTACGACCTTGCCAGCCAAGGGGTTGATCACCGACATTGAATGCGAAGCGCGGGACGCCAATCAATTACAAGGACTTGTTGATGGTTTGAATGATGCTGGCTACAAGGTCGAGCGGGTAGAGCTTAACAAATAAGCAGGCATCGCAAGAAAGATGGTAAATGCGCTTTCCAGCATTGGTTGCGGTGTGCATAAAAGGTAAATAATAGATTAAAGGCCAAGGCTGCCCAGCGGAGAGAATATGAGCGCACCAGTCCGTTTTCCGCGATTTTTTGTAACCAGCCCTGGCCCTTGCCCTTATCTGCCGGGCAGAACCGAACGGAAAGTCTTTACCGAGCTCAACGGCAACCACGCCGATGAACTGAACGAGGCGCTTGGTCGTATTGGTTTTCGCCGCAGTCAGAATGTCGCTTACCGGCCAAGTTGCCCGGACTGTAAGGCCTGCGTATCGGTGCGCGTGCGCACGGACGAATTCCGGCCTAACGCCACACAGCGCCGAATTTTGCGGCGCAACGCCGATCTGGTTGTTAGCGCCTGCCGCCCTTGGTCAACGACCGAGCAATATGACCTGCTAAGCCGTTATCTTTCGTCCCGCCATCCCGACGGTGGCATGGCGAATATGGATGATATGGATTATGCGGACATGGTCGAACAGTCACCCGTGCGCAGCCAAGTGATTGAATACCGGACTTCGCCACGATTCGGCCGGATTGGCGAATTGGTCGGCGCGTGCCTGACCGATCAGCAGAGCGACGGCATGTCGATGATCTACAGCTTTTACAATCCGGAGATTGCGGGCCGATCTGGTCTTGGTAACTTCATCATCATGGACCATATCTTGCGCGCAAAGGCCGCAGGGCTTCCTTATGTCTATTTGGGCTATTGGGTGAATGGTGCGGAACGGATGCATTATAAGACCCGCTACAGGCCGTTGGAGCGCCTTGGGCCTGACGGGTGGGAATGTTTCGATCCCGATGCTGAGGTACTATTGAACCGGCCGTGAGGCTGCGCCGTTCAACCAAACAGCATCAGGACGAAGGCATTGAGAGGTGCCATCAAATTCTGTCAGCAATCATCCGTGCAAGCAACTCAACACCCTGTGCGTCTTCGGCATCAAAGCGGTTCAGTGTCGGGCTGTCGAGGTCAATCACCGCGATAACTGTGCCATTACGCTTCACAGGCACCACCAGTTCCGACGCGCTATTGGCATCGCAGGCAATATGGCCGGGGAAGGCGTGGACGTCTTCCACCAACTGCGTCTCGCCCGATTGCGCCGCGGTCCCACATACACCTTTGCCAAAGGGTATCCGAATGCAGGCTGCCTTGCCCTGAAAGGGCCCAAGGACAAGTTCGCCATCGACCACGCGGTAGAAACCCGTCCAGTTTACGTCCGGCAGATATTCCCAAAGCAAGGCGGCGATATTCGCCATATTGGCGACGGCATCAGGCTCACCGCTGGTCAACGCATCGGCAGAGCGGACCATTTCTGCGTAGACTTCGGATTTAGGTGCTGCGGTATCAATTTCAAACCTGTACATTTTCTTGCCTTATCAATCGAAACTGACCTTGCCACGGTTTTTCTTGATCGTGGATCGGCCCTTTTTGGCATCAACCCGCCGTGCCTTGGCGGCTTTGCTTGGTTTGGTGGAGACGCGGCGGGGTTGGCGGATATGTGCGCGGTCGATCAGCTCGATCACACGCGCACGGGCATCCTGCCGGTTGGCCTCCCGCGTGCGGTGACTGCGTGCTGTGACAATCAGCTCACCCGATATCGTCATCTTGCTACCCGCCAGGATTTTTAACTGGCGGAAGGCATAAGGTTGCAGACCCAGCGCATAGACATCGACACGCAATTGACAGGCGGTGGCGACCTTGTTGACATTCTGCCCGCCGGGCCCGGTGGAGGCCAAGAAGGTTTCTTCAAGATATTCTTCGGGAAGGTCAAAGGCCATAATGACGGCTGTAACAGCCATCGCCACATTTTGCCAATATCACACGCATGGATTAACGCGAGTCTACCAGAACGATTTCGGCGTCTTCCATGGCCGTGATCATGACCTTACCTTCGCCTATGGCCACACCGTCGCGGGCGTTCGCGCGCTGCCCGTCGATTTCAATCGCGCCGGTTGCTGCCACCATATAGGCATGCCGTTTTGCGCCGACAGCATATTCCAGGCTGTCGCCCGCTTTGATCGTCGCGCCGAGCACGCGGGCGTCGGTGCGGATGGGCAGGGCGTCATTATCTTCGTCAAAGCCGCTGGCAAGGATTTGCCATGCGCCCGACCGTTCACCCTTGGGAAATGGCTTTGCGCCCCAGCTTGGCGCTCCACCGGCTCGGTTGGGTATGATCCATATCTGGAAAAGCGTGGTTGGTTCATTCTCCAGATTATATTCCGCATGCCGGATACCGCTGCCCGCGCTCATGACCTGCACATCGCCCGCCGCCGTGCGACCTTCATTGCCAAGACTGTCCTTGTGCGTGATCGCGCCAGTACGGACATAAGTGATGATTTCCATATCGGCATGCGGATGGGGAGGAAATCCCGACTGTGGCGCAATCACGTCATCATTCCACACGCGGATTGCACCCCAGTCCATCCGTGCAGCGTCGTGATAGCTGCCGAATGAAAAATGGTGATGTGCGTCAAGCCAGCCATGGTTCGCGGCGCCGAGCGTTTCAAAGGGACGAATTTCAAACTTGGTCTTTGTGTCGGTCATGTCAGTCGCTCCTTTAGCAGGGTGTTTTCGATATGCCTAAGATAGTTCTCGCCGGGGCGTTGCACCTGGTTACACCGCCGGGCACCATTCGGCCACATAGGGTCACTGCGCTCATTGACTATCTGGTCGCGCAACTCGGACGATGACTTTATTAACTTCCGTTAAGTTTTCGCCGACGCAAATGTGGGTTTTCTTTCGATTCCGAGACCAACTTCCGGAAATGTTACAAAACATGCGATATAGTTTACATTAGCCGGATACTGTAACCCTCGGAAAATAGTTAATTTTTGTGAACTAAAATATCAAAACCCCCGGAAATCCTAGCATTAACACCAAATTAACCTTTCAAGTTCATGCCTATTATGGTTAATAACGTTCGAAGCACTGCTGGTTAAATCTGAGCGGTTTCGGGGGATCCAGGCGTTTCAAAAAGGGGTTTGCCCATGCGTGTTCTTTTGATTGAAGATGAACCTACCACAGCGAAGGCCATTGAAATGATGCTCGCGACGGAAGGGTTCAATGTCTACACGACTGACTTGGGTGAGGAAGGTCTCGATCTGGGCAAGCTCTATGATTATGACATCATATTGCTCGATTTGAACTTGCCCGACATGCACGGATATGATGTCTTGAAAAAACTGCGCGTTGCCAAAGTGCAAACGCCCGTGCTTATTCTGTCAGGCATTGGCGAGATGGACACCAAGGTCCGATCCTTTGGCTTTGGGGCCGATGATTATGTAACAAAGCCGTTTCATCGCGAAGAATTGGTCGCGCGCATCCACGCGGTTGTGCGCCGTTCCAAAGGCCATTCGCAGTCCGTTATCCGCACGGGCAAGTTGGCGGTGAACCTCGACGGCAAAACCGTTGAAGTCAACGGCAGCCGCGTGCACCTTACGGGCAAGGAATATGCGATGCTTGAGCTGTTGAGCCTGCGCAAGGGCACTACGCTGACCAAGGAAATGTTCCTGAACCATTTATATGGCGGCATGGACGAGCCTGAATTGAAAATCATCGACGTCTTCATCTGCAAGTTGCGCAAGAAATTGTCTCTGGCATGTGGCGGTGAAAACTACATCGAAACGGTGTGGGGCCGTGGCTATGTACTGCGCGATTTCGACGATGTGGCGCAGCTCGTCGCTTGAAGCGGCCTGACGTGCACATTTTATGGGTGGCCATGGGCGCAGTCAGAAATGGCTGCGCCCATTGCTATATGTGGCTTAGAGCGTTTGTCGATCATTCTGGGTCATATCCGCATGAGCTGAAGTAATTGGCGCATTCGTGGGGCTGGAAGATATCGACGAGGTTGCCGATCCGGGTCCAAAGGCCACTCACGGTTCGTTCTTCTGCCTTTCGCAGCATTGCTTTGAGTTTGGAAAAGGCCTTTTCGATTGGATTGAAGTCGGGGCTGTATGGCGGCAAGAACCGTAGTATTGCGCCCGCGGCCTCGATCCGTTCGCGCACTGATACCCGTTTGTGGCTGGACAGGTTGTCCATGACGACGACGTCACCGGGCCTCAGTTCCGGTACGAGCACCTGGGTGACATAGGCTTCGAACCAGTCTCCGTTGATCGGACCATCCAGCACCATCGGCGCGACCATGCCGGTCATGCGAAGGCCCGCCACCAGTGTGGTCGTTTTGCGGTGGCCATGCGGCAAGCCCATGCGCAGGCGTTCGCCTTTGGGGCAGCGGCCATGGCTGCGGGTCATGTTGGTCGCAGTCCATGTTTCGTCGATGAAGACGAGGCGCTCCGGGTCCAGATCGATCTGGCCGTCGAACCAGTCGTGCCGTTGCTTCAGGACATCGGGCCGGTCCTGCTCGATGGCATGGCCAGTCTTTTTTTACGCGTCATGCCACGGCGCACAAAGAAGCGGTGAAGCCCGGCCACAGAGACGGTCAGGCCCATCTCGGCCAAGCCCGTGCGTAACTCTTCAAGGGTGATATCCTTTCGTGCCGCCCAAAGAGCCAAAATATCGTCACTGCGCTCTTCAACCCGCCGCGAACGCATATCACCACCTTGAGGCCTCGGTGCAAAGCTGCCGGTCTCGCGCCGCTGCGCGTGCCAGCGGATCGCCGTCGATGGCGCAACGCCAAAGCGGGCAGCTGCCCCGCGACAACTCATACCATCATCAACCGCCGCCAAAAGCCGCGAACGCAAATCCATCGATAGTGGTTGACCCATCCATGCCAGCCTCCTTCACCGGCACCGATACTGAATCAGAAATCACGGCCGATGGGAATCCCCTTTCGATTCAGACGGCTCGAAAAACGCTCTAACGCCGTGGCGGCAGACTAGCGAAAGTAATCGTGCTTTCCGCGCCTTTCGCACTTAATGCACTGACGCCAACAAAATGATCATCCACGATCAAGCCCTCCAGCACTGTTTCGGTGCCCTGCGTTTCGCGGACAAAGTTCCAATCCTGCGCATCGGCGCGGCGCTGATACACGCGATAGCGTTGCGCGCCGGGGCTTGCGTCCCATGTGACTGAGGTGTTGGAGGTGACTGCGCCGCCCAATGTCGCCGACGCAGGCGCTGGCGGAGCATCGGCCAATGCCGTTGCCGTTAGAACATTCAACATCGTCACCTTTGCCAAATAGTCAAAGTCCATCTTGTCGATGGTATCACCATATTCAATGCCATTTTCGGTGCGCAGATCTTGATGCTGGTGATGATAATTTTCAACGCCGACGGTGTAACGGATGGCCGGAAAGCCAAGCTCGAGCGCTGGCAAATGGTCACCGCCGCGCGCAAAGCGGTCAGGCCGACGGACGCCAAAAACATCGAGTGTTACGTCCGGATAAGCTTGCGCCGCAACCTTGTCAGCGTAACGCATCAGCGAACGGCTTGGCCCGTCATCTTCGCCGCCACTATTGCGCCGCGCCATCTGCCCCGCCAGATCTTCGGATGCACGAATGCCTTCGCTAAAGACGCGCACGACATTATCAACCCTGCGTCCGTCGGTGCCCAGCGTGCCGCCGACAATATCATTGTTCAACATGGCGCTGACTTTCCAGCCACGTTCCTTGGCGGTTTCGGCGAGTAGCCGCCCACCCATCAGTCCCTGTTCTTCACCCGACAGCAGAGCAAAGACAATCGTCGCTGCATTCTGTGGCTGCTGAGACATGATCCGTGCCGCCTCAATCACCAATGCGCTGCCCGAACCATCGTCATTAGCGCCCGGCGCATTTTGCGTGAAATCCATCACGTCGGAAACGCGGCTGTCAATATGTCCGGCGATAATGATGACATGGTCCCAGCCCATTGTGCCGGGCTTAATCGCAAGCACGTCGACAATATTGACGCCATTTGGAATACGCGGACCCGACATATTGCGTTCGAGCAATTCTGTCTGCAGGCAGCCATTGCACGCCGTGGCGATTTTCACAAATTCGCTGTGCGCCCATTTGCGGGCGGCGCCGATGCCGCGTTTCGGGTCCGTTGCCGATGACAATGTATGGCGCGTGCCAAAGCTGACGAGTTTTTCAACGTCGGCCTTTAGGCGCTCGGCCTTTGGCTTGGCTGGGGGCGTAGCCTGCGCGGCCACTGCGGCCGATGGAGCAGCAAGGCCAATTGCGATGATGCTCGCGCAGACGTTTAGCCTTTTCACGATGTTTCCCCGCCCGTCATGTTTGTAGATACCAACGATCGCCGCCCTCAAGCGCCAAGGCGGTTAACTTGCCTGAATTATACGCGCCGGTATCAATGCCAATGCGTGACCCGCGTTCTTCCACCGCGTCGTAGATGGTGTGGCCGTAGACAATGACCTTTTCCAGATCGCCGCGTTGCCCCACAAATTCGTCGCGTATCCAGCGCAAATCGCTTGGTTTTTGGTCTACCAAAGCAACACCGGGGCGAATACCGGCATGGACAAAGGCATAATCGCCGATGATAATCTGATCTTCGAAGCTTTCGACAAATGCGATGTGCGCTTGCGGCACTAAGGTCGCCAGTCGCTCGGTCAGTTGCTCCATATCCAATGTCATATATTCGGCGCGGGTGATCGGATACGACAAGACCGTCTCCTCGCCGCCAATGCGCAGGAAGAAACGCGTAACCTTTGGGTCGCCCTTGCGGCAGGCGCTGACAAACACCTCCTCATGATTGCCCATCAGGAACCGGACATTTTTGCCCGATGCCTTCAACGCCATCGCGGTTTCAATGACCGCCGCGCTGCCGGGGCCTCTATCGACCAGATCGCCCAAAAATATGATCTGCGTATCGGCAGGGCCGCGCGCTTGGTCGTCGGCTTGTATCTTGGCCAGCAAGGCGGATAACAAGTCATCGCGTCCGTGGATGTCGCCGATGGCATATACCCGCACGCCGTCGGGCACCCGCGCGGTATCGAGCGGGCGTGGGGCAACAGCTTTTTTGAAAAGGCGACCTAACATGGCTTGCGCCCTATAAGCCCGCCTGACGATTTAGGGAAGCGGTCAGCCTTCAACAGCGAAAATCAATCCGGCATTTTTTTGCAGCCGGTCCACAAGGTGCGCGCCCAAGGCCGCCCCTGGCGTGGTCACGCCGCCCGGACCATCCTGTTCGCACAAAGCAATCGCGGTTTCGCTGATCATCTTGCTGGTCGAACCATAGCCGGGGTCACGGTCGCCCTTGACGCTGAATCGCGCCGTGCGGCCATCGGGATATTCGGCGATGAACAGCACGTCATAAAAGCCGGTTTCGCGTTCTTCTTTGGTCGGGCCTTCGCCGGGCTTGGGATCATCCGCGCCGCCCATCATCGGGGTGGAGGCGACATGCTTGGCAATGGCCTCGCCCTGTTCGCCGGGGCCCGTCAGCACCATTTCGTCATAGACAAAATCTGCACCATAAGCATGCCCCAGCAAATGGTTGGTGCGGTGGACATTTTTGGTGTTGATCGGCGCCATGACGAAATTGGTCGCCCAACTGCCC
The DNA here is from genome assembly GCF_050921905.1 of Sphingorhabdus sp. NCBI lineage: Bacteria > Pseudomonadati > Pseudomonadota > Alphaproteobacteria > Sphingomonadales > Sphingorhabdaceae > Sphingorhabdus > Sphingorhabdus sp. The sequence goes on from NZ_CP050888.1 coordinate 2,584,191, forward strand.
AGGCTTTCGTCATATTCGGGTTTGTTCGCCGCTGGCTGCGGCGGGCCAGCAAAATCGGCGGAAAGGCTGAACGGGTTGGTCAAATAACCGATAACCGCCGGGTCCTTGCCAGCGGCGGCCATGGTCGCCTTCAGGCTGGCTGCGGTGCCGCCGGAAAACGTGCCCTTCATGGCGCGCACACGGCCCTTCACCCGGGGCGCAGGCGCACCAAATGTCGCAATGCAATGCTTTTGCAGCATCATCACGCCCAAATCGAAGGGGATGGAGTCAAAGCCAGCGGAAAACACGATCCGCGCGCCGGATGCCTTGGCCGCGTCGTCATGCTGGTCAATTTTCTGGCGCATCCATGCCGGCTCGCCGCATAAATCGGTATAATCGGTGCCATTGGCCACGCAGGCGGCGACAAGTTCATTGCCATATAATTGATAGGGGCCAACGGTTGTCAAAACGACCTTCGTGCGCTTGACCATCGCGTCGAGCGTAGCGGGGTCAGACGCATCGGCCACAATCAATGGCGTATCTGCGGCGGCACCAATCAGGTCGCGCACCTCCTCCAGCTTGGAAAGGCTACGCCCCGCCATCGCCCATGTCAGGCCAGTTTTACCTTTGAGATATTCGGCCACCAAACGCCCGGTATAGCCCGTGGCACCATAGACAATGATATCGAATTCGCGTGGGGTGGTGGGCATGAAGTTTCCTCTCTTTGGGCGTGGCGGTATATTGGGGACAGGATTCTGCCCCTTAAGTTTACAAACATATATGCATGCGCCGCCTTTTTTGTAAACCTAGGGTCAGGACCACTTAAATCCACCTTCGCGGTTTGAGGCCATTTTGTTCAGTGCAAGGCGGCAAGCGCAGGACTTAGTGGTTCTAAGTCCAAGCTTGCCAACGCGGCAATGGACAAAATGGGTCAAATCCAAAGGACGCCAAAATGGCTTCGATCTCGAAACAAAATGCCCTTGCAGGCAGAACGACTGCCTGCGGCGTACATTTTGCTCCGATATCTTTGCCATTTTGACGCCGCGATGGTGCATTTAAGTGGTCCTGACCCTAACAAGCGCGCGTTTTCACCTTGGCATCGCGGCGCGGCGGGGGCAAGCGCAACACTTTCATAATATGTTTGATGTCGGGGCCAGTTTGGACTTCAAACGCGCCGCCCAACCGCATTTTAATCGTGGTGACGCCGTGGATGGCGCGTTCCATGGCATAATCGAACATCATGCCCCGCCCGAACCCCAACGCCCGGTCCCATTCCTCCGCAAAGCTACCCGCGTCGGCACGTTTTTTGAGGTTATAGGCCGAAATCCGTGACATCCCCACCGCCCGCGCCGCAGAATCAACCGTGCCCATCGCCGCCAGCGCAACCAAAAACAACCGCTGCCGCTCCGGCGTCCAACCATCATGCCGCACGCGGTCAAGCGCGACGGGGGCAAATTCGGGTTCATAGTCTGATATGGTTTTCATGATTGGAGTTATTAACCTATATGGATAATATAGTCAATGGGTTGGTTGTATCTCAGTTTGAAATCAGGCCGCTGGGACAGGCCTTAGTGAAATAGCCATGGAAACTTTTGACGCAGACGTAAGCCAGTCTGCTACATCGTGACACACCCACCTTACCATTTGAAGCGTCTCTTGATGCCGCTTTGTGGGCGCTTGGTCAAAAATCGCTTTGTGGTGCGCAATACGATTTCGCCATTTTCGGACAATATCAACCCGATTATGCACGTCGTTACGACCTAGCGCCAACGGCAAATTAGGGAATACATCTCTCATACCACGCGGCCACAAAAGTCTATCGAAGCGTTTGGTCAATAAATGCTGCCAAAACCCAAAGGACAACTCTGATACTAAATGATGGCTGGTCATTAGGAGTCCATATCGCGCACGTTCTTGTCGAACAGCCTTTTCAAGGTCTTTGAATAGACGATCAGCTAGCAATTTTCTTAACACTGGCTGATCATACCATTGGTCACCTAAACGCTCTAAGAGCCGCTGATGTATTGCGTTTCGAACAGATACTTCGGCGATGTGCAGGGGAAGGTAAAATGCTTCGCAAAGCGCACAATTCCAAAGAAAAAGCTTAAATGCGTCTTCTCTACTCTGCCCTGCTGCCGGCAGATAACGATCAATCCGATCATCATGCATTGCCGCGACGACTGCAGGGAATTGTGCGGCAGTAGGTTCAATTGCTAGTTGCATGTTAACGCACTTGCGCATATAAGAAAGGCGTGCGCTGTGGAGAGGTTGCGGTATGCCCCTCCCATGGACAAGATCAGAGGGCGGGCTGCTTCGGTAGCGCCGCCCTCAACTTTTTCCCGACCTCTGCTTGTCATGCTACGCTCTTTTTATGTGGTCCACGTAACTTAAGCGCTAGAACTAATTCGTCAATCTTTGCAATTACATCACCACGTGATCAAAGGCGGCCTGTGATGTCCGTAGCAAGCTGGCGACATGCGCAGGTCGTCCGAAAGTGCCATTGGAGAGTGTACCTAGCGGTCGGCGTAGCTGGTTTCGCAGGGTTAAGGGCCCCAGCCCCACAGATCGGTGGTTATGCCACCACTAAGCAGAAACCGAGGTTCGGTGGCCTTGTTGGCTGCTGCGACATGAAGAACCAGAGGATGCAAAACGAATACATCACCTGCGGCTCCGGCGTCCAACCATCATGCCGCACGCGATCAAGAGCGACGGGGGTGAATTCGGGTTCATAGTCTGATATGGTTTTCATGATTGGCTGTATTAACCTATATGGATAATATAGTCAATGAGTTGGTTTGTTTGGTAGAAGAAAGAGGTCGTTTAGCGACATAACGATGTAGCTCGAAGGTTGACATTGGTTTAAGTTCCCCAATCTTCGATTCCAAGGTTTTTGCCAATGAACCGCCTTTTATACTTCTGGAATTTCAAATGCAGGCCAGCTCTCGTGGACGTGTGCGTCAAATGGTCAACTAGGAAGAGCCGCACTATTTGCAGCCCAAGTAACCCCCTAACGATACTCATAAACAATGAGGTTTTTAGTAACGCAGTCACCCATGACTCGGCGTGGATTTCAACAGGCGAACATCAACTCGGCAATTCAGTTATTTCAACAGGCTACAGCGCGCGCGTTCCCGTGCACGATCCGATGAACGATGCCCACGACTATCGCGATTTGAAACACCTTGCTGGAATTGCGCACCTAGCCAAAACAGGATCTCTGAGGCTGCGCACTTCCGCGCACCTGCTTGCGGAGCGGTACTACCAGCCCAGTGGGCGATTTAGAGGTTACGGCTATGAGGATTTGAATTTATTGGGGCGTGTAGAACTTGAGCCCATCGACGCTTGGTTGCCATCTGAACTTGATGGCGGCCAATCGTCATGGCCTTACACGCGCGAAAGCCTGCCTGAACACATCGAAAGGATCGGAGATGATCGCTATCGTCAACTGCGAGACTGTTTAGGTCCAAAAAATAGCCAAGACGCGTGGCACATTCGCACTGCGGAAAAGTATGGCGCATTTTGTTTTTTGACGATGGATTATTCATTGTTGAAGGCGATTGAAAGCCAAAAGGGGCACGCTGCAATAAAGTCCCTAGCAACCAGAGTTTGGACTCCGAGGCAACTTGGCAATTATCTGCGACTATCCGAAATTTCGCCGGTCTTGATGAGCTATCATGATGGAGACGCCCCTGTTCGCAGGGATATTCATATGCCGAACCAAGAGCGTGCTAAATACCCAAGGCGTTGACAGCAAAGCCTCTATTCTAACAATAGTCGGTCGGATAGAGCCGCCCGGTTTGCATGGCCTTGTTGCACACGGTCTAACGTCCATAAGCAGCCGCACTGCCCAACTTTATCGCAGCCTGACAGCGGAAAAAGAACTGCCTCGCTGACTCTCACCGGCACACTGCTTAAACGATTTGCGTTTTCACAAGGGCCAGCGGCCATGTTGGATGGCGATGCCCGAAGTGTTTGGTCAGGCCCCATTGCGGCCAGCAACTTATGAACGTCCCTTCGGCTACACAGTGCACTGGAAATGCTTGTGGCGATAATGACGGCGGACTCGGAAGGGTCCAACAACCCTTCATCGTTGAGCGTTTCGTAAAACTGCCGGGAAATTTTGATGTTGGTGCGTATGCCCAAAAGTTGAAGCTGGCCTTTGGTAAGGATGTCACCTCTCATTCTCAACATCTTGTATGTGACGAATTCATCGGGATGCCGAGCGAAAGACTCGATGTAGAACGCAGCAACGTCCGGCGTTCGGATGACTAACCCAGACATAGCAAGGCCGTAAATAATGGCTTCTTCTTTGGCGCATCCTGCTAGCATCATCAATCGTTAGACCACCGTAGTGTCAGTACCAAACAGATTTTCTATCGCCTCGGAAGCAACGCACCGAGGTACACGGGCGTTACGCTACGGCGATTTTCGAGCATCTTCATCCAATACCTGACTTCCCCTCCCAACAACTTCCAACCCTTCAACCCCCCAATCACAACTTCGGCAATGTCACCCCGCGCTGGCCCATATATTTGCCTGCGCGGTCGGCGTAGCTGGTTTCGCAGGGCTGCTCGCTTTTTAGGAATAGGAACTGGCAGGCGCCTTCATTGGCGCAGATTTTGGCGGGCAAACCATGACCGTTTTCGTATCATAGCTTTTGCAAAGCGCACAGTCCTCTGTGGGTGGCTCCCGCGTTGCAAGCATAAAATGATGAACTGGCCTTTGGTCGGGTGCAGTCGTCTGTCCGGCCTGTTTGTGCAGTCGGTATAGACTGCTGGCCCTGATGGGGGCCACGAGCAAGGTCCAATCGGCTTTGCAGGCTGTTGCGCCTAGGACTGTCATTGGGTTGTCCTTGGTCCCGGTCCGACCGGTTGTGCCATCACATCACTTCGCTCTCACAACTTCGGTAAGCTGATCTCTTCAGCTAAGCTGTTAATCCATCACGCCGCAAGTACCGGTACGTGGCCGGGCCGGAAGACTTCACCGTGCGCCACCACAATACAAAATGCCGCGCTCGCTATGATGCCCCCATCAAAACTGTGACGGTCAACACGCGATGACGTTTACCGCTAATCCCCCTTGGCTGGTTTCTTTATATCGCGAAGACATGTCCATGCCAGTTTGTCGCATTGTCTCAATCACTTGATCGAGCGACACTTTGGGGCGCTCTTCGCTATGCAGCGCTAGCCGCGCAGCGTTGACTGCCTTGACTGCGCCTAGCGCATTTCGCTCGATACATGGGATCTGGACCAGCCCGCCTACTGGGTCGCACGTAAGGCCAAGATTGTGTTCCATGCCAATTTCCGCTGCGCTTGCGACTTGGGAGGGGGTTCCGCCCCATATGGCGGCGAGACCTGCCGCTGCAATGGAACAAGCAACGCCCACTTCTCCCTGACAGCCCATTTCTGCGCCAGAAATTGAAGCACGCATTTTGTAAAGAAGCGCGATACCACCTGCAGTGGCTAAAAAACGCTGCGCGACCTCCGGAGCTTGACCATCGTTGCAGCAGTAATATTTCATGACCGACGGCAAAATGCCCGCAGCCCCATTGGTAGGCGCCGTAACGACGCGACCGCCCGACGCATTTTCCTCATTAACCGCAAGCGCGTACACATTCAGCCAATCCAATAAACGTTCAGGCTCATTGGCTCCTATGCCGCAATTTAACCTTGCAAGGACTTCAGGCGCGCGTCGACGAACGTTCAAGCCGCCAGGCAGCGTCCCTCCGGTGTTCAAGCCGCGATCAATGCAACCGAGCATTGCCAATACTATCGCATCGAGCCCAGCCAGCGTAGTTGCCCGACGCCGAAAACTATCTTCGTTTTCAAGCACAATCTGTTCGATGGTAAGACCCGTATCTGCGCAAATTTCAAGTAACTCCGCCCCCGAGCTATAGGCATATTTGCCCTTTCCCGCTGCGCTTATGGTGTCGTCCGGCGCTGACAAACTAAGCTGCTTTTCGGTTGCAAAGAATCCCCCGCCGGTAGAATAATAATATTCTTCAATTAGTTGGGTGCCTGTTGCCGAATAAGCCCTAAGTGCCATACCGTTTGGATGGAGCTTTGGAATGACGTTCGTGTCGAGTAAAATATCGCGCCTTTTGTCAAAATCGACCGATATATCGGGTTTCAGCAAAAGGCGCCGCGTCTGCGTGACATCATCCAATATCGATGCGATAGCATCAGGGTCGATCCGCGAAGGTCGGTATCCCATGAGCCCGAGTATCACAGCATCGATGGAGCCATGCCCAACGCCGGTAAGTGCTAGCGATCCCTGCAGCGTCACTTCGATCCGGGAAACATCCGTCAGCCGCGCAGTTTTCGACAACTTTTCGACGAACCGCCGGGCGATCCGCATCGGCCCGACGGTGTGCGAACTCGATGGTCCTATGCCAATGCGAAATAGATCAAGGATTGAGATCAAGTATGAGTAACCTTCTGGAGCGTGGATTTCGGGATTTTTCCGAAAACATAATGGAGCTTCACTTACTTACAAACCCGGCAAAACAAAACACTGTGATCAATGTCATTCGGAATGTCTCAGTCCGCCGTCCAACCGCCGTCGATGACCAAGCTGGTGCCTGTCATCAATGCCGATGCGTCCGAAGCAAGAAACAGGATTGCTCCCATCACATCTTCTACCTGACCGACGCGACCGAGTTTGATTTTGGACAGGACATGCGCCTTAAATGCCGGGTCATCAAAATATGGCTTAGTGAGCGGCGTTTCTATGAAGGTCGGCGCTATGGTATTGCTGCGGATGCCGTGGCTTGCCAGATCGAGAGCGAAAGCCTTGTTCATCCCTTCCAGCGCCCATTTTGATCCGCAATACAGGCTTCGATTTGGTCCACCGACATGGCCCATCTGGCTGCCCATATGGATTAGCGAGCCTTGAGCAGTTTCGGCGATCATCTTGTGCACGCAGGCTTGCGCTACAAAGAAGGCCGACTTGACGTTGAGATCATATACCGCGTGATAATCTTCTTCGCTCACATCCCACATTGGCTTGGGCCGATTGGTGCCCGCGTTGTTGACGAGAATGTTGAAGGCTGGACGGGCGGCGAAAAATGCTTTCACGGCCATGATGTCTGACACGTCCAAAACAGCAGCGGTTGCAGTTGGGCCAATCATCGCAGCGGCTTCTTCTACTTCGGACGCCGTGCGAGAGACAAGCGTTACGTCGGCTCCGGCCTGACCCAGTGCTGCCGCTGCGGCAAGGCCAATGCCCCGCCCAGCGCCAGTCACGATAGCACGACGACCGTCGAGACTTAGGCTGGGGGTGATGGGAAGTGTCAAGCGGCCTCCGCCTTACCAGCATAAGGCACATTCTTGCCGCCATAGCGCCGCACGCGGATGTTGGCTTGCTCACCATGGCCCGCAAAGCCCTCAAGCGCGCACAGTCGCGAGCAATATTCACCGATCATCGTCGAAGCTTCATCGGTCAAGACACGCTGATAGGTGCAGGTCTTGAGGAACTTGCCGACCCACAGTCCGCCGGTATAGCGCGCCGCTTTTTTGGTGGGGAGCGTATGGTTGGTACCAATAACCTTGTCACCATAGCTCACATTGGTACGGTTGCCGAGAAACAGCGCGCCGTAGTTGGTCATGTGCTTGAGGAAATAATCGGGGTCTGCGGTCATCACTTGCACATGCTCTGAGGCGATCTCATCTGCGATGCGAACCATTTCCGCGTCATCCTGTGCGACGATAACTTCGCCAAAGCTCTCCCATGCGCGCCGGGCTATATCAGCGGTCGGAAGGATGGTCAGCAGGCGTTCTATTTCTTGCATTGTCTCCTCAGCAAGTTTGCGTGACGTGGTGAGCAGGACCGCAGGAGAGTCCGGACCATGTTCGGCTTGACCCAAAAGGTCTGTTGCCGCCAGTTCCCCGTCACAACCGATCTCGTCGCAGATAACGAGCGTCTCGGTCGGTCCAGCAAACAGATCAATTCCGACGCGCCCAAACAACTGTCGCTTGGCCTCCGCGACAAAGGCGTTGCCGGGACCGACCAGGATATCAACTGGGGCCATAGACGCCGTGCCGATAGCCATCGCGCCGATCGCCTGAACCCCGCCGAGCGCGTAAATCTCGTCGGCGCCCGCCATTGCTTGAGCGGCCACAATTGCGGGCGCAAACTTTCCTTGAAAGGGCGGCGCGCATGTCGCGACGCGTTTGACGCCTGCAACCTTAGCGGTAATCACCGACATATGGGCAGAGGCGAGCAATGGATATTTCCCACCCGGAACATAGCAGCCTGCCGCATTCACTGGCACATGCGTGTGGCCGAGGACAACGCCGGGCAGCGTTTCAACCTCGACGTTTTTCATCGAGTCCCGCTGGATCTGCGCGAAGTTGCGCACCTGGGTTTGCGCGAATTCGATATCCTTCAAATCCTGACCCGATAGCTGATCGATACAATCCTGAATTTCAGACTGCGTGAGTTGATAGGATTCGCGATCCCAGCCATCGAACTTTATCGAAAGCTCGCGCACGGCATCATCACCGCGTGCTTCTATGTCGGCTAGGATGCCTTCCACTATGTCGCGCACCTTGCGGTCGGAGTTGGCCTTTGCCTCAATTGTTGCTCCGCGTTTCAGCCATTCAGCCATTATAATCTCCGTTCATTCAAATGTTGACTTTGCGACCGACAGTTTCCGGCATGCGAAACCAGATCACGGCGGCGAGTAGGAAGGCGACCGAGGCGAGGCTCATCACCGGAGCGCGCCCGAAACTCTCCGCAAGCGGTGCGGTGATGAGCGGTGCGGTCATGCTGATTACGCGGCCCCAATTGAAGATCGAGGCTGCGGTCGACCGCAGATGCGGCGGATACAGCTCTGACAACCAAGGGCCCCAGATCGCACTGCATGAGAGCATGATGCCATATGTGAAGCCGGTGAGCTCAAGCAGTCCGATTGGCATGGGCACAAACAAATAGACCGGGATCAGTGCGGCCGCGACAACAAATCCCCAGGCCGCGATCCGCCGTCCGAAGCGGTCGCTGATAAAGCCCCAGACAAGCCCACCAATGGCTGCTCCAATGAACTGCCAGCCAAGCACGTCACCGACTATCGTATCGGGAATCGCACGGTCTTCCTTCAGATAGGTTGAGGCCCAGCCAGTAAAGGCCTGATAGGCGAAAAAGTTGAGACCGGTCATGGTCGCGAGCAGAATTGTCTGGCGGGCAACCCCGGGCTTGAAAAGCTCGGCAATGGGCAGAGTGGCCTTGGCGGTTGTTTCGTCTTCTGTCTTGCCATCCATCGGAATGAAGTTGCGGTCGTCCGGGATCACAAAAAATGCGAAAAGGGCAAGCATCACAGGTACTGCGCCTGCCCACAGGAGGACAGTCCAGTCATAGCCTGCGCGGAAGGCCGCTGCCGACAGAAAGCCAAGCGCGGCTACTGCGACATTATAGGTGCCCAGCACAAAGCCAGCGATGACGCCGCGCACGTCGCGGGCGAACAGGCCGGAATAGATACCGACCGCAATCGGGAACATCGCCCCCATGAAGAAGCCAAGGCCGATTCGCTGAAACATCAGGCCCGTATAAGAGGAGACCAGCAGGGCCGAGAGTAGCCCGCAACCGTAGCCGATCATCGAGATGACGAGCGCATTCCGCCGTCCGATCTTGTCTGCAATCTGGCCCATGACAACCGCGCCAACAATCGCTCCAACCGACTGAAGCGTGTAGGATGAGCCAGCTTGCAAATCAGTGAGGTTCAGACTCTCTTTGATGTAAGGCCGCAGAATATCGACGGTATTCCAAGACCAGGCGTAAAAGAAATAGGCAACGAGTAGGAATGCTAATGCGCAAAACCGGCGCGTCTTTGAGAAATCGTGAGCGCGGATCATGGTATTTGCCTTTCCCAATTCGGCAAGAGGTCAATTCCGAACTGGGCGATGAGATCAACCATATCGATGAACACCCAATTTTCGACGAGCATGTCGCCCTCGCGCCGCCAATAATCCATGATCCGTTGGGTAATGCGTTTTCCCGTTGCAGGAATTCCGATCCAGTCATCACCCAAATGGGTCGCGTTGATGCTTGGCCAGCCGGTGGAGGCCACATAAGCGCCTTCGCCGATGCGGCATTTGTGATTGCCGCCGATCCTGTCCGGAAATGCTTTGAGAAACGGCCCTTGGTGCGCGCGCTCATAATCGGCGTGCCCGCGCGCACTGCCGATGCCGCCCGGGCCATACCATTGGAATTGGGGTGTCCAGAACCGTCGCATCCCCATGCTGGCCAGGGATTTGCCGTCATAGGACATCAATCCTGCGATCATTGCCTCGACCAGTTTGAGGCTTCTGTCCGACTCTGCGTCATCTGCGGGTTGCAGGATGATGCCGTCTTGCGTTGCAGGTGCCGGGGACCAGCTTTCTCCAAGCTGCGGACGGAGCGGCCATTGGTTTGTTTCAATCATCAACCGTGTCAGATCGAGCAGCACATAGCTCTCGACAACCTGATCGCCCTCTATCCGGTCGAACCAGCCATAGCGGATGAAATGGGGTCGCCCGCTCGCCTTCAGGCCGTAAAGGTCATTCTGAAAATGGCCCACGAAGTTGCCCGTTGTTGTGATCCACTGACCGTCCTTGAACTGGCCACTCAGCATTATGTCGGTCCGGCGTTCCAGATCAGGAAATGCACGCACCAAAGGCTGCCAAAAGCGTTCAATGATCGCGTCACGCCCCGCGCAATAATCGACCGGTGCCCCTGCATTGAAATTGCAGTCTTTGGCATACAGCCGATCAGTCAGCAGATGATAGGACTCCGCAATATCACGGTGGCCGTTCACCACATTCCAGTAAGCGATTTTATCGAGCGTCATTCGGATCCCCTTGCATCCTTATATTGACTTCGAATGCAATGGACGTAAACCACTAATTCAAGCAAGAGATCAGATCGTCGAAAATCGACGCAAATGTGGGATGTTCAATGGCCGAGTTGCAGACGCGTTTAACGGATTGGACCGTCGAATCGCTGGAAGCCCGCGCAGTGCGCTATGGTGACCTCATTCCGTGCTACAACGCCTTCATCGACTGCCGGACGCCGGGGTCGGAGGCGAAGGAAAACTTCACGATCATCGGTCCCGGCGTGTCTGAAAATCCGGCTCAGCATGTTCATATTGCAGAGCCGCATGGCTATAATATCGGGGGTGCGCGGCAACCACCTGGATGCGTCAATTCGCAGCATAGTCATGACACTGCAGAGGTTTTTGTCGTTCACAGCGGCCATTGGCGTTTCGATCTTGGTGAGCATGGCGATGATGCGCAGGTTGAACTTCACCCCGGCGATGTTATTTCGATTCCGACACGCATGTTTCGCGGTTTTACGGCAACGCAGCCTGACGATGATGGTAAGCCGGGCTTCTTATGGGCGGTCCTCGGGCAGGATAATCCCGGCCGGGTGACCTGGGCACCAAAGGTCTTTGAAATGGCGAAAGATTATGGGCTTATTCTGCTGGAAAATGGATCGCTGGTCGACACTGCCGCCGGCGAAAAGATTCCAGAAAATGTAGCGCCGATGCAGCCGACATCTGCCCAAGAAGCCAGCAGCCTGATCTCGGTCAATGCGAATTCTGCTGAAACCATTGTTTGGCGCAATCAGGCGATTGTAGGTAGCGACGTCTTATCCGTCATTGGCCCTGATGCGCCACTGGATTGGGACCATGGCTTTAATGTGGACCGGATTGCCATTGCACCCGGCGAAGGCATGGACTGGGACGGTAGTGGTGCCAAGGAAGTGTTGTTCATTGATCGCGGGTCGATCGACTTGGAATGCACCGATGGCCTGCTTCACTTAAAACAAGGTGATACAATTAGCTTGCCAGCAGGCCTTGCGCGCCGCGCCTCCACGCAGGACGGCGTCGTGGCTTTTCTGGTGTATCCATGACAGCCATCCCCAATGTTGGCGGGCGCGACATCGCCCAGATATTGGAACCGCAAGGAAGCCCGCGTCAGCATATCCCGGGCTTCGATCCAGAATATGCCGATATTGTCGACTATATCCTGCGCTGCACCCACCGGATTTGGGAGCAGAAGGATGTCGGCCTGATCGCCACGCATTATGGCAGCGACATTGTTGTGCATATGATGACTGGCCCGGCATTTGGCATGGATGGGGTGATTGCCGGCACGTCGCGCACTTTGTCGGCTTTCCCGGACCGGACCTTGACCGGCGAGGCCGTTATTTGGTCAGATGAAAGCGCCAAGCACGGACGGGGCGCCTATCTTTCGTCGCACCGGATTACATCTACCGCGACCAATCTCGGCACGTCCGAACTTGGCCCAGCAACAGGCAAACGGATCACCTTCACAACCATTGCTGATTGCCTGTGCAAAGAAAATCTGATCATCGAAGAATGGTTGGTCCGCGATTATAGCGCGATGGCGTTACAGCTGGGATATAACCCCCGCGCCGTTGCCCAAATTCATGCCGCAGCGGATAAAGCAAAAGGGCCGCCAACTGATTGGCGCAAAGATGCAATAAAGCGGGTGAACGATGCGCCAGTCACCGCCTTTACCAATAATGCGCTTCCCAATCCGCAGCATGACCCGCACGCGTTTGCCCATGCGCTGTTTGATCAGCTTATCGGCCATCGACGATATGGTCGGGTTCGTGAGGCCTATTCTCCCGCCGCGCACTGGAGCGGCCCCGGCAGTCGTCGTCTATTTGGCTGGGGAGAGGTTACCGGTTGGTTCACCGCCCTGATTGGCAGTTTTGGTGATGCGCGTTTCCACATCCAGCATGTCGCAGCAGTCGATGACATGATCGCGGTCCGCTGGGAACTCGCGGGCACACATGACGGCGGCGCACTTTATGGCGCAGCGACGGGAGAGCCGATTTACATTCTTGCCGTCACCCATTGGCGCATTGAACATGGCGTTATAGTCGATGAGGTGACGGTGTTCGATGAAGTTGCCCTGATGCGGCAGATGGAAGGTGGACTTTGACAATTTTGGCCGACCTTGAAATCGCGCTGCGGCGGGACCGTGCCTATGCGCAACTGGCTGACAGCCATGTTCATCGGGCAACCCGCGAGGATAGCTTGTCTCTAATCAAGGGCCGCGATGCCATCACTGCAGCATGGGTTAACGAAGACGCGGCGGAAATTACGATTACAGCCGATCTAGACGAGATGATCGCCTATAAAGTGAAGGGCGGGAACTGCCACCGCTGGGTCTGGCGCGAAGAAGGCCGGATCTTGCGTGAGATAGTGGTTGAAGATCGCGGCGCACCCAAAGTTGCACCTCCCGTCCACCCGCCTTTGGGTGAACTTCGCCCCGCCCAGGGTCAATATGCAGCAGGCGACACAGCCATCTTACCGCCGGGTTTCCCGGAAGACGCCCGCGAAATTGCCAACTGGCTTCACCAAGCATGGAACGGCCGCGCCTTCAATCTCTATGACCGCACATGGCTTCCCGCCCTTATCCGCGCGTTACCGGACGCGACCTTCTATTTTGAACATGCGATTGTTGGTGATCAACAAATCGCAATCCTGTGGCGCGTGCACGGCCACCACGCGAGCGGTCAACGCGTGCGCTTGATCGGGAGCAGCGTGTTTACTGGCGATGCGGATGATACCGTAATCGATCACGCGGCGATGGCGGCGCAGATTGAACGCGGGCTGATTGATTATGGAAGTTAGGGTCTTTCTGACTTAAATTGAGGCATATCCAGCTTCGCGGATATAGTTGGCGCATTCGCTGGGCGGGAACCGATCGAGCAGTTTGCCGATGCGCCGCCAAGTTGCCTCGACGGAGCGCTCATTGGCCTTTCTCAGGAGCCTTTTGAGTTTGGAGAACATCTCCTCGATCGGGTTCAGGAACTGCTCGACCCATGCGGTGAAGGTTTCGCCATTGATCGGGCCGTCGAGGACGCACGGAGCGACGATGCCGTCGTGCCGCAGCCCGGCGATGAAGGTCAGCGTTTTCCAGTGCCCATGCGGCACCTTGTCGATCAGCACCTCGCCGCGCGTAGCCCAGCCGTGGGTGCGCGTCATGCTGGCCTCCTCACCAGTAGCCAACTTGAATCACAGTTCTGCCTGAGTGGCAATCCCCCTCGATTCACTCAACCGCAGAAAGACTCTAAAAGCTGCCGTCCGTTCACCCATTCGGGCTCGAAATATGTTGGCAGCAACTGGGGCTCTATTGGTGGTTAGCAGACCTTCGTTCATCCGCTACGTCAATGGCAGCTTCGCGCTCAGTTTCGGTCATTCGAGGCGCTGTCCGAACCCGATAAAAGCAGGCGTTTGTTCACCGCTGGCTCAGTGCTGCCTTCGAGCCATTTCGGATATAGGTAAACAAAGGCTGGGCGCGCCTGATACTATATTCAAACCTCAGCCGACAGAACGAAAAAGGGCAGAGCCGAAGCCCCGCCCTTTTTCGCTACAAATCGCGAAGGCTCAGAATTTGAAGCTTGCCCGCGCACCCCACAGCCGGGGAGGAGCGTAGCTTGCTTGCATCGCACCGCCGCCGCCCCAAACGAAACGGGTTGAAGTCACCTTGTCCGTCAGGTTGGTCACAAAGCCCTGGATCGAGACATTTTCGTTATAGTCCCATGTCAAGCGGAGGTCGATTTTGTTGAACGCCGCCTGCTTCTCGAGGATCGAGTTAAATGGTTGTCCAAAGAAGCTGCTGGAGAAGTTGATCGAGGCATAAGGCGTCAATGTGCCGGCGCTGCCCAGATCAATTTCATAGGATGCGTAAACTGCTCCCGTGAATTCGGGTGAATAGGGAATGCGGTTTCCGCTGATATCACATCCATAAGCTGCAGCAGGTTGCCCGGCTCCGCCCGTGCCAGCGACCAGGCCGCAATTATAGCCAGGGGCAAATAAACGGCGCTGACCAGCGGGTGCAATCGTCACGCCGTTTACAATCGTCGGGGTCAATGCTGTCGCATCAGCCACAACTATTGTCGTACCAAATGGCGCAGGTACGTCGCGATATTCAGTATATTTTGCGTTCAGATAGGCAAAGGTTCCACCGATTTGCAGCGCATCGACTGGCTGCCAGATCAGCTCGGCTTCTGCACCATAGGATCGCGCCTTGCCGCTGTTTTCGATGATCGATAATGTTGTGGCGCCAACCGGGACCTGACGCTGTTCCTGAAGTCCCTTATAGTTGTTGTAAAAAGCCGCGAGGTTAATCTGGATCGTGTTATCGGCAAATCGGTTTTTGGAACCGATTTCATAAGCAATCACGGTTTCGGGGTTAAAAGTTGGTTGCAATGCCGCCGGTCCTTGGCCCGAGTTGAATCCACCAGAGCGGAAGCCGGTCGATACTGACGCGTACATCAGATTGTCATCGCTCAGCTGATAATCCAGACCTGCCCGCCATGTGGTCTTGTTGAATTTTTTGGTATCGTAGGTCGCACCCGTCAGTATCGTTGTGTTTGATGCAAGGCATTGGAAACCGGAACGCGGCGGCGGGAATGACGTATAGGTGCAATTGGTTGTGCCGCCTTGAACGCCAAAGGCGCTGTCCGGAATGGGCCCCGTACGCAACGTGATGGCTGTTCCCTGCGGCACGGGCGGCGTTCCTGCAGTTGGAAGAATTGCGTTCGCGTTGGCAAAGGCAAAGTCTTTCTTGTCACTGGTGTGCCGGATGCCAGCTGTAAATTTCAGCTGCTCTGTTATAGCATAGCTCGCCTGGGCGTAAGCGGCATAGGATTCGGTCTCCGCTTTCTGCTGGTCATAAAATCCGCCGCCATTTGCTGCCAGATTGAGGTTTGGCGTCACGTTGCGGATGATGCGCGGATATTGCTCGTTGATAAAGATACCGGTCAGCTTGTCCTTGAAATAATAGGCACCCAAAACATAGGTCAGCGCGCTTCCAGTGTCGCTGGAAAGCAATTGCAGTTCCTGACTGAATGTCTTTGCGCGCGTATCCTGAAAATCGACACCGATCTGATTTGCCGAAAAGTCGGTATCAGAGGTCCGGATCGCACCGAAATCGGTATAGCCAGTGATGGACTTCAGGGTGACCGAGCCGAAATCATAAGCCAGATTTGCTGTCCAAGCCTTGTTTTCCAAGTCCAATATGGTCTTTTGGTCAGTATCGATGGTGTAAGGATCGCCAGCGGCAAAAATAGGAACGCCAAGGTCGCTCGTTGCAACAGCTGACCCGGGAAGAGCATCGTTTACACCGTCGCGGTTGCCGCCTCGAGTGTTCAGGCCGAACACTGGGGTCGCATTGTAAAGTTGCTGACGGCTGGCGACGTCAAAATAGCTTCCCGCCAGTTTATAGCCAAAAGCCGATCCGCCAGCACCAACCCGGCGTGAGTAATCAAACTTAATCAGCGCGCTGAACGCGTCGTTCGGCTGCAGCAACAATGACCCACGGACATAGCGGTTGTCGTCGTCAAACAGGTTGTTGCCTAGCGGATTGACGTTTTTCACATAGCCGTCGGATTTTTCGTACGAACCAGCGATGCGTAGCGCCACGGTATCACTGAGCGCAGCGTTGACAAAAGCATCGGAGCGAAAGCGGCCATTCTCGCCAACGGTAAGGTCCATGCCACCAAAATAGCCCTCAAACGAAGGTTTAGCAGATGAAATAACGATGTTGCCGCCAAAGGTGTTGCGGCCATAAAGGGTGCCCTGAGGACCACGCTGAACTTCGACCCGTTCGATATCGACAAATCCGGTCGTCGCCTGCGATGCGCGCGACTGATAGACGCCGTCAATGAAGAAGCCGATCGTGGTGTCACCATTCACACCAACATTTTCGGTCCGGACACCGCGAATTGCTGGACGCGCGTCAGACCCAGAACGACCGAATGTAAAACCGGGAACTTGGCCTTCAAGCCGTGAGATATCAGTTGTACCGCGCGCCGCCATTTGCTCGGCAGTAAAGGCGGAAACCGATATCGGAACATCCTGAAGATTTTCTTCGCGGCGCTGCGCCGTTACGATGATTTCTTCGATGCCGGCATTTTCCGCCTCAGCCGTCTGTTGCGCCATTGCGGGCGCTGGCAAAAGTAGCGCGATCATCGGCGCTGCGGTCAACATCAGGCTGAGCTTGGTCTTGGTCACGGCAATTTCTCCCCATTTTTAATGCTTGTCGTAAAAAACTCTTATTGTTGAACGCGAAGTTGACTGCGAATGCAAGCTGAAAGTGACTGCGAATGCAAAAGTGGACAATGCGATGTAATTAAGCCACAACTGCCTGCAACGGGATTGAGGAACGACCTAATGACCAGCGCGTCGCACGAACGATCAAAGGGCCGAGCTACATCCTATGATGTCGCGCGACATGCAGGCGTTTCGCAGTCAGCGGTATCTCGTTGTTTTAAAAAAGGCGCGTCGGTCGCGCCGCGGACGCGAGAAAAGATATTGGCGTCTGCAAGGGCGCTGAATTACTATCCCAATGCCATAGCGCAGGGGTTGATCACAAAGCGGTCCAACATGGTCGCAATCATTATCTCCAGTCTAACGAACCTCTATTACCCCGAAGTGCTCTCGGAACTTACCCAACGGCTTTCGGTAAAGGGCATCCGCGTGCTGCTGTTTAGTCTGGCTGCGGAGTCCGAGGTGGATGATGTCCTTGACCAAGTCTGGCGTTACCGTGTGGATGGCGCAATAGTGGCCGCACGACTCAATCCAGGCCAGTTGGCCGCCTTTGCAGATCGCGGTGTGCCAGTGGTTCTGTACAACCGGATTGGCGAAGGGCTTCCTGCCGCCAGCGTCTGCTGCGATTCGACCAGTGGAGAACATGCACTTGTCGAGGGACTGGTAGAAGCGGGACATAGGCAGTTCGGGATCATAGCCGGTCCCTCTGACAGCTATGTCGGCGAGGAACGCGTTCAGGCGGCGCAGAAGCGATTGAGTCAACTTGGCCGGGAAGCAGTCATCGTCCGAGGCAATTACGATTATGAAAGTGGCGATACCTGCTTGCGCGAACTGATGAAGATCACGCGTCGAAAGCTTGATGCTCTGATCTGCGCCAATGATCTGATGGCGATAGGCGCAATTGACTGCGCGCGGATCAATTTCGAAATGGATGTCCCTCGGGAACTGTCAATCGTTGGTTTTGACGGTGTCGGCCCGGCCAAATGGCTTGCCTATCAAGTCACAACCGTACGCCAACCCGTGCGACGGATGACCGAAGCAGCGGTTTCCATGCTGATTGAACGGATCGAGCAGCCCGGAATTCTGCCAGAGCAACGGCTATTCGCGGGTGAATTGCTACCCGGACAGTCTGCGCGGTTAGGTTAATGTTACCACAGACTATCCTACTTCCTGGCAATATGTGCGACCTGCGGCTTTGGCGCGGTGGTGACGAAGCCATCATCAAAACATTGGCTGATCACCGGCTGAGTCCTGTTTTTTATGCCGATTTGACGCAGGATAACAATATCGCCGCAATGGCCGAGCGCGCGCTATCCGCAACCCAAGGTCCGTTGCTGCCGATTGGCTTTTCGATGGGCGCTATTGTTGCAGTCGAAATGGCGGTGCGGGCACCCGAAAGGGTCGCCGGGCTTGTGCTGGCGGGCTACAATGCGACAGCTGATTTACCGGAACGTGCCGCACATCGCCCTGTTCAACAGGCCGAGGTACGCGCTGGTGGAATGGAAAGGGTGTTGGTCGAAGAATTGAAACCCAATTATCTTGCCGCACAAAATCGTACCGACGAGGCGCTGCTGGAATTGCTGCGCGACATGGGGATGGGCCTTGGCGCGGATGTATTCATCCGTCAAAGCGAGGCGCTGCGCTTGCGCGAAGATCGGCGCGCTGCGATTGCCGCGTTTGATGTTCCAGTGCTTTATATGTGCGGCGCAGAAGATGCGTTATGCCCACCCGCTTGGCATCGCAACTGGGCGGATCAGACCAGCAATGCCCGTTTTGAAGAAATTTCCGACGCAGGCCATATGGTGCCGCTTGAAGCGCCCACCAAGTTCTCTGAAATACTCGATCATTGGCTCACACAAAATAGAGAGGAATTTGCCTGATGGCTGATCGCATATTAACGACACATGTCGGCTCACTGCCGCGTTCTGCCGCCGTGACAGACCTCGTCTTTGCACAGGAACGCGGAGAGACAGTGGACGCAGCAACTTTCAACAGCGTCATCGGCGCAGCGGTGGATGATGCCGTCAAACGTCAGGTGGAAAGTGGCGTAGACCTTGTTTCTGACGGCGAGATGTCGAAGATCAGCTACGCCACCTATATCAAGGACCGGATTACGGGTTTTGATGGCGACAGCCCGCGCACGCCGCCCAAGGATCTGGAAATGTTCCCAAGCTTTCTGGAGCGGCAGTCGAAAGGCGGGGGAACACCCACCTATCGCCGTCCCAAATGTGTGGGCCCTATTGCCTTAAAAACACTAGCGCCGCTCGAAGATGATTTGGCGCATATGAAGGCGGCTATGGCGGCATATCGACCTGTTGGTGGCTTCATGAACTCCGCTTCGCCAGGCGTTATCGCGCTGTTCCAGCCCAACGAATATTACCCAACACAAGACGCGTATCTGGAAGCATTGGCAGAGGCAATGCGGCCCGAATATGAAGCCATTGTCGCCGCTGGACTCTACCTGCAACTTGACAGTCCTGATTTGGGCCTTGGCCGACACATGATGTATAAGGACCGCAGCGACGCTGAATATCTCAAATTGATCGGTGGGCATGTCGAGGCGCTTAATCACGCGCTGCGCAATGTGCCAGCGGACCGTGTTCGGATGCATGTATGTTGGGGCAATTATGAAGGTCCGCATTGTTGCGATGTGGAGATGGGTGTCATTCTGCCAACGCTGATGGCCGCAAAACCTGCCGCTTTGCTGTTTGAAACATCGAACCCACGCCATGCCGCGGACTGGAATTATTTTGTCGAAATGGCGGACATCATCCCGGACGACAAAGTTTTGGTCCCCGGCGTGATCGACAGCACCACAAATTTTGTAGAGCATCCCCGCGTGGTCGCAGAACGCATCGAGCGTTATGCCAATATTCTCGGCCGCGAGCGCGTCATTGCAGGCACGGATTGTGGCTTTTCGACCTTTGCAGGGTTCGGCGTGGTCGATCCGGAGATTGTCTGGGCCAAGCTGAAGACATTGGCCGAGGGTGCAGAGTTGGCGAGCCGGAAATTATGGAAACAGGCAGCATGAGCTTTCGCGAACGCTTAGTAGACGGCGAACTGCTCAGTGGGACATGGGTGAAGACCCCGCATCCGCATGTGGTGGAGGTGTTGGCGTTCTCACCACTCGACGTGCTGGTGCTTGATGCCGAACATGCGCCGTTTGATCGGGGCGGCCTTGATCAATGCATATTGGCAGCGCGCGCAGGCGGAAAACCTGTTCTTGTGCGCCCGCCATCGTCGGCACATGAGCAAATCTTGAACGCGCTTGATCTTGGTGCAGATGGCGTGATCCTGCCGCATATCCGGACCGCAGAGGAAGCCGCCAACGCCGTCAAAGCCTGCCACTACACCACCGGCGGGCGCGGCTACGCCGGAAGCTCTAGGGCAGCCGGCTACACCACCAAAGGCATGGCCAAACACCGTGCTGATGCAAAACATGTGGTCGTCATCGCGCAGATCGAGGATGTCGAAGGCGTCGACAATATCAATGCCATCGCGGCGGTAGAGGGCATCGACGCCCTGTTCATCGGCCGCGCCGACCTGACTATCGCCTATGCTGCTGAAACCCCTGACGATGCCGTGGTGGTGGAAGCAGTAGACCGCATCGTTGCAGCGGGCAAAGCGGCGGGGCGGACAACCGGAATGTTCCTGGGCCGCGTCGCAGATGTCCCACAGTGGCGGGACAAGGGAGCGAGCTTGTTTATTTTAGGGTCTGACCATGACTTTTTGTTGCAAGGTGCAGCGCGGTTGGCAGAAGCGGTTAAGGCCTAGTCACCTGAATCCGAAGTTCGGCTCATTGTTTTTTGGCAGAAGCGTCTGACGGAGGCGAGGATTTCGTCTGCGGATTTGACCCATTTGTATGGCGTTGGATTTTTGTTGTGTGCCTTGATGAAAGCGCAGATATCCGCCTCCAGTTCCGCCGTGGACCGATGGACACCGCGTTGCACTGAACAAAATGGCCTCAAACCGCGAAGGTGGATTTAAGTGGTCCTGACCCCAGCAGTCTGCGGTGGTTGAACCAGTCTACCTCGGCCTTCTTCATCCACTCGCGTAGTGTCTGGACCGCGCAGCCGATTTTATCAGCAACCGATACAATCGCTGCCCAGCGTGAGGGGTAACCGCTCTCGTGGTCCAAAACCATGCGCACCGCACGACGGGTGCACACCTCCGGTGAAAATTTGCCCATTGTCTTGTTCATATTAAGCCCTTCTGCTGAGCAGTGAGGGCCTCCGACAATCCCGGGGCGGTTCAATCAGGTCAAATGTGAATATGTTTTAAAAATTGATAACGACAATTGTTTGAAATACATTCCTATGTTAGAATTTCAAAATGTAGAATAGTGAGTGGTAGAGAGTTATGAAGCCCAAAAAAATTCTGGTGACCGGCGGAAAGGGAATGCTTGGTAGTTCAGTAGCGAAGATGTCTTCGCTTTTCCCGCGCTTCGAAGTGCGGGCTTTAGGGCGTGACGAATTGGACGTGACAGACGAAGATGCGGTTATGGCACATGCCGACTGGCTTCAAGATGGATGGATTTTTCACTGCGCGGCAAAAGTAACTGTCGAAGGGTGCGCGCGCGATCCGGAAAATGCCCGCGCCGTTATCGTCGGTGGCACTCGCAATGTGGCGAGGCTTGCTGAAAAATCCGGTGCCCGGCTTCTATATCCCCAGTCTTTTCTTGTTTTCGATGCTGCCACTTGCCCCATTCCGGAAGATGCGCAACCAAAGCCACTGTCGTTATATGGGAATCTCAAATATGAAGCGGAGAATATTGTTGCCGCAATGCTCCCCAATCCGCTGATAATTCGCATGGCAGGCTTTTTCGGTGGCGAGGCTGCAGACAAAAATTTTGTAGGCCGCATAATTCCTGTGATGCATCAAGCGATGATGGATGGCCAGAAGAGCTTTGATGTCGGGGATAGGATATGGCAGCCCACATGGACCGATGATTTGGCCTACAACGCCGTCCATATGATGGACCTTAATGCAACTGGGTATTATCAGATGGCCTGCTTGGGGAGCGCGAGCTTCGCTGAACTTGCCCGCGAAATTGTTTCCGCGCTTGGTTGGAATGAGCGGCTTTCTATTAACACGGTAAGCGCTGCTGCGGTGTCCGGCGACGAACTTGGCAAACGGCCGGACGCAGCCATATTGAGTTGCAAAAGACTTGAGGATGACGGCATGAACCTGCAACGGTCATGGAAAGCCAGTCTGCAAGCCTATTTGCGGCACCCTTACTTTGATGCCTATCGTATAGAGAGCAAACTTTAATGTCATCCCTACTTAAAAAACTGGAAAGCGACTACTTCATTCCACTACGCAACAGGGTCGTGATGTCGGCGATGAGTCGTGGCTTCGCTACGCCGGATCATCACGCAACCGATGATATGTGCACCTATTATGCTCGGCGTGCCAAAGGCGGGGCGGGACTTATCCTAACCGAAGGGACAATTATACACAAAAGCGGAGACGGCTGGAACCAAGCGCCGTATATCTCCAGCGATGCCCATGCCGAGAGCTGGAGGCCGATAGTTGATGCGGTACATGAAGCAGGCGGCGCAATTGCTTGCCAGTTATGGCATTGTGGCCGCATTTCGCATTCGGACTACACGGGAGACGCGCCGGTCAGTTCAACCAATCAGGCTGCTGCAGGCATAAACCGCCAGAACGGCAAACCCTATGGTGAACCACGGGCGCTTGAGGCGACTGAAATGCCGACCATTTATGGCTATTATGTTGACGCCGCAAAGCGCTCCATCGATGTGGGGTTTGATGCCGTCGAATTGCACATCGGCCATGGTTATCTGGCTGACCAGTTT
This sequence comes from Sphingorhabdus sp., assembly GCF_050921905.1. Taxonomy (NCBI): domain Bacteria; kingdom Pseudomonadati; phylum Pseudomonadota; class Alphaproteobacteria; order Sphingomonadales; family Sphingorhabdaceae; genus Sphingorhabdus; species Sphingorhabdus sp. Next base: position 2,607,054 of record NZ_CP050888.1, read on the forward strand.
TTAGACGCACGGGTCAATGATAGGACCGATGACTATGGGGGCTCTGTTGAAAACCGCTGCCGCTTTGCGCTAGAACTAGTTACCGAGGTTCTCAAAAACGTACCATCGAACCGGGTGCTTGCGCGGATATCACCATCGCGTTTCATGGGTGGCATTTATGAATGGCCTGATATTGATGAAATGCTGGAATATTTTATCCCGCAATTGTGGCATCTGGGTTTGCGCTCCATTGATGTAAGCTGCGCAAATTCAGACTATTTCGAGACATCGGGGAAGATAATTCGCAAAATCCGTCCGAACTGGCCCGGCATCATTATGGGCGGCGCATCCTTGACGCAGGAACAGGCTGAAGCTGAACTAGATGGAGGCTTTCTCGACTTGGTCACTTGGGGACGGCTTTTCATGGCGAACCCCGATCTGGTGGAAAAGATGGAGAGCGGCACGCCTTGGACTCCCTATGAGGACGCCATGCGAGAGGTACTGAGCTAGAGCGGCGCATTGAAAATGTGAATCATGGTATGATTAGGAATCCTTTTTGAATTACGGTGATGTTGTGGACGGCGCACTGTTGAGTTGATTCGGGCTTTCCGAACCTTCAGGGTGTGATTGTCAAAGATCCACCACCCGAGCCATCCACAACATCACCGTAATTCCAACCACCTAAGTCTTTAAACCCCCAATCACAACTTCGGCAATGTTACCCCGCGCTGGCCCATATATTTGCCTGCACGGTCGGCGTAGCTGGTTTCGCAGGGCTGCTCGCCTTTTAGGAACAGGAACTGGCATGCGCCTTCATTGGCGTAGATTTTGGCGGGCAGGGGCGTTGTGTTGCTGAACTCCAGCGTTACATGTCCTTCCCAGCCGGGTTCCAATGGCGTGACGTTGACGATGATGCCGCAGCGGGCATAAGTGCTTTTGCCAAGGCAGATGACCAGAACATCGCGCGGCACGCGGAAATATTCGACGGTGCGGGCCAAGGCAAAGCTGTTGGGCGGAATGATGCAGACATCGGTCTTGCGGTCCACAAAGCTTTTCGGGTCAAAATCCTTGGGGTCAACGACGGAGCTGTCGACATTGGTGAAAATCTTGAATTCATCGGCTACGCGGGCGTCATAACCATAAGAAGACAGGCCATAGCTGATGCAGCCGTCACGGCGCTGCGCCTCCACAAAGGGTTCAATCATGCCGGTCGCTTGGGCCTGTTCGCGGATCCAGATGTCGGACAATATGGACATAATCACTCCCTGTTAACCGAACCGCTTTTGCCAATTTGCGATGCGCGTGCAAGTGTTCGGCACGAAAAAATTGTGCGTATCTCGCGCGCCCCAAAAAGCGGTTTACTTCAAGCTGGCCGGACCAAAGCCGTGCGGCAGTAATTCGGACAAACGATATGTCGCATAGCCCGTCGCGTGGGCGCAGTGCACCGGAATGTCGGTTTGGGTGAGGTCGGCCACTTCCTTGATAATCTGACGACATCGACCGCAGGGCGTGATCGGGTCTGCGCCAGTTCCGACTTGTCCGGCCAAGCCGCCCGCGACGGCAATTTCGCGGATCGCGCGTAACTGGCCGTCGCTATTGGCTTTAGCAATCGCCACGGTTTCGGCGCATAATGTCATGCCATAGCTGGCATTTTCAAAGTTGCTGCCGGTCACAATCTGGCCATTGTCGAGCAGCAACGCCGCGCCCACATGAAAGTTGGAATAAGGCGCATAAGCGGTCTTGGCCGCGTCGATCGCGGCTTGGACCAGGCGCGTGGTGGTCGCGTTCATTTGCGCACCACGACCCAGCGCACCGCGCCGTCGATGCCGCTTACGCGACGTTGGCTATTGGCGGTCCACATGACCCAGGGCCTTGCGGAATAATCGGGCGAAATGCCGTTGCCTTCAAGCCAGATGTTGCGGTCAATCGACTTGCTCACTTGATATTCCTCTTCGAAGTCCGGCGTTAGTAACAGGATTGCCGGGGTGCCGCTATGCGCCTCAATCTGGTTTAAGAAGGTCGCCAATTCCGCCAAAATCAAGGCCCGGTTCGGGCGGCTGTTGCAGCCTTCGGAAAAATCCATTTGCACCGCAGGGGGCAGCGCGCGGTCGTTGCGGGGCACGCTGGTGATAAACATCGTCGCCTGTTCGGACGCCGAACGGCACAGGTCATAATGATGCAGCGCGCCAAAGCGAATGCCCGCCTCCTGCACCGCCGCCAGATTGGCCTGAAACTGCGGATCGCGGCCGCGTGCGCCCTCGACGGCGGTGATATAAGCGAAATCGACGCCCGTTGCGCCCAATTCCGACCATTGGGGTTGGCCGTTGCTTTCGTTCGCGATGATGCCCTGCACGGGATAGCTATTGCGCGATGGTGCCCAGCCGGTGACATAGCTCCACAGCCCAAAGCCCATAAAAGCTATACCCAGCAGGGGCACGCCCCAGCGGATCAATTTGCGATTTCGCCTTGGCATGCAACCCCGTTTAACGCTTTTGATTCGGCTATATTACTAGGCGCTCTGTCCTTGCGAAGTCGAGAGGTGTTGTGATGCGTTGGACGCTACGCCTTGATGTGTAACACGCAGATCAGCGTAAACAGGCGACGGGCGGTGGCAAAATCTACTTCCACCTTACCGTCAAGCCGCTCCATCAACAGCTCGGCCGCCTCATTATGTACCCCGCGCCGTGCCATATCGATGGTCTCAATTTCCGCCGCGCTGGCCTTGCGAATGGCTTGGTAATAGCTGTCGCAAATAGCGAAATAATCCTTAACCGTGCGCCGAAACCGGCCAAGGCCCAACACCAAGGTTTCGTGCGGCGTCCCGTCTTCACGGCGGATATCGAGGATGAGGCGGCCTTCAGCGACGCTGATGCTCAAATGATATGGCCCCGCATAGCCGTCGCCCATATCGCGCAGCGGTTTGAAGAAATTGTCTTCAATCAGGTCGAAAATGGCGACGCGGCGTTCCTGTTCGATATCGGCGTTGCGCCGCAAGATCGTTACTTCGTCCAATTCAACTTTGATGATGCGCGGGTCCGCCATACAGGCTGTGTTAGCTTCAGATATTTTTGGGGCAAGGGGTTAACGAGATACTGGCAAATGCGTTGTGCAAAATATTGTCCACAGCCATATCCCCGCACTTCTTTTTTGCGCCCCTTGCGCACCGGGACGTGGTAAAGGATAGGGAGCCATGGCCGAACTCATCAGACTTGCCGCAGCGAACGAAGCTGAACCCCAACGCTTGCCGCGCAATATTGAGGCGGAGGCCGCGTTTTTGGGCGCCATCCTCATAGATAATCGCGTGATTGAGGATGTCTCGATCAAGCTGCAACCGGACCATTTTTTTGAACCCCTGCACGGACGGATTTTTGAACATATTCTGCGCCTGATTGACCGCAACATGCTGGTCACGCCGGTCACGCTGAAGCCGTTTTTTGAAGCCGACGAATCGATGCGTGAACTGGGCGGGCCGGGTTATTTGATCAAACTCACAGCCGATGGCGCAGGCTTGATTGGCGCGCGCGACTTTGCCCAGCAGATTTACGATTTGGCACTGCTGCGCGAGCTTGTGACGGTGGGCCGGACTTTGGTCGACAATGCGCTGGACACCAGTGAAAGCGTAGATCCCAAGGGGCAGATTGAAGCGGCGGAAAGCGCGCTGTATAAAGTCGCCGAGGGCGAAGGCGAAACTGGCTCAATGAAGAGCTTCCTGACCGCATCGACCGAGGCCATCCGCAATGTCGAAAAGGCGCTTAATTCGGGCGGCAGCCTTTCGGGTATCACCACCGGCCTCAACAGCATCAACACCAAATGCGGCGGCTTGCACAATTCCGACCTTGTGATTTTGGCCGGACGTCCCGGCATGGGTAAGACATCATTGGCTACCAATATTGCGTTCAATGCCGCACGGCGCTGGGTCCGCGAGCGTGAAGATGGCATTGAAGAGTCCAAGGGCTCCGGTGCAAAAGTCGCCTTTTTCAGCCTCGAAATGTCCGCCGACCAGTTGGCAACACGTATCTTGGCCGAACAATCGGGGATTAGTTCTGAATTGCTGCGTATGGGTAAAATTTCCCGTGAAGACTTCCGCGAGCTGTCGCGCGCGTCCCGCGAATTGCAGGAATTACCGCTTTTCATTGACGATACGCCCGCGCTAACGATTGCCGCATTGCGGACCCGGGCCCGGCGGTTGCAGCGGCGGCACGGAATCGGCCTGATCGTTGTGGACTATTTGCAGCTCTTGCAAGGCTCAAGCCGCGCGAACGACAACCGCGTCAATGAAATTTCTGAGATCAGCCGGGGTTTGAAAACACTGGCGAAAGAATTGAGCATACCCGTCGTTGCGCTGTCGCAGCTTAGCCGTGCGGTCGAACAGCGCGAAGACAAGACGCCGATGTTGTCCGATTTGCGCGAGTCCGGTTCAATCGAGCAGGATGCCGATATGGTATGGTTCGTTTACCGCGAAGATTATTATGAGCTGATGAAAAAACCCGATGAGGGCACACCCGCATTTGAGGCCTGGAACGAAAAAATGGAGCGGATTCACGGTATTGCGGAATTGATTATCTCCAAGCAACGCCATGGCTCGACAGGGCGTGTGCGGATGAAGTTCGAAGCCAAGATTACGCGTTTTAGCGACTTGGCCGATGACCAATATGCCGATGCGGGATATGATTGAGGCGCGTTTGGAACGAAGGTTCATCTAAACAAACCACGCCACCCTGAACTTGCTTCAGGGTCTATGTGTCAGCCGCAACCGCGCACTTAAAATATAATTCAACGCCATATTGTCGCTTAAATGCAGACCAGACATGGGCGAAAAGGCGATGCCTTGCATATCGACCACCTCCAGCCCCGCATCGCCAAGCAAAGCGGTCAGTTCTTCGGGCGTCAGGAACTTGTCCCAATCATGCGTGCCGCGCGGGACTTGGCCGAGGCGTTCGGCGGCCTCCACCAGAAATAGGCGCGACGCTGCTGTGCGGTTGGGCGTTGAGAGCAGCAATAGCCCGCCCGGCCTTAGGTGGCGGACCAATTCGTTGATGAATGCCGCCGGGTCCATAACATGTTCAATGACCTCCATGCAGGTCACAACATCAAACTGGCCAAGGCCTTGCGCCGCGATTTCGCCAGCGCAGTAGTGGATCGTAAGACCAGACAAAGCCACATGCGCTTTTGCCGCCGCAATATTTTCAGGCGCGGCATCAACACCGGTGACGTTCCCGCCAAGCCGCGCGAGCGGTTCGCAGAGCAAACCGGCGCCGCACCCAACATCCAGCACGGTTTTGTCCGCCAATGGATATCGCGCCTTCGCGTCGCCACCAAAATGCGTATCTATCGCGGTCCGGATGAAGCGCAATCGCACGGGGTTTAGTCTATGCAGCATCGCAGAGCTGCCCTTTGGGTCCCACCATTCGGCGGCGAGAGCGCCAAAATGTGCCGCTTCCGCAGCGTTAATTGTCGTGGGCAAGCTTGCGTTTGTCATATCCTATCCCTATCAGGACCCGCGATTGTAATATAGCAATTATTGAAGGTTTTCATGGCGCGTATAGTAATGAAATTTGGCGGCACGTCGATGGCCGGCACCGAACGCATCCGCCGTGTTGCCCAATTGGTCAAGCGGCAGGCCGAACGCGGCGACGAAGTGGCCGTCGTCGTCTCCGCCATGGCTGGCGACACGGATCGCCTCGTCAATTTCTGTCGCGAAGCAAATGCGCTTTATGATCCGGCCGAATATGATGTGGTTGTGGCGGCAGGCGAGCAGATTACCGCTGGCCTGTTGGCGATCACGTTGCAAGCGCTTGGCTGCGAAGCGCGCAGTTGGTTGGGATGGCAAATGCCCATCCATACCGATGATGCCCATGCCAAGGCCCGGATTGGGTCGATTGATACCGGCGATTTGCTGGCGTCGATGCAGTCAGGCAATATCGCGGTCATTCCTGGGTTTCAGGGGCTGACCGACGACAATCGCGTTACCACATTGGGCCGTGGCGGGTCGGATACATCGGCCGTTGCCGTGGCCGCCGCGGTCAAGGCCGACCGCTGCGATATTTATACCGATGTGGATGGCGTCTACACCACCGACCCGCGCATCGTTGCCCGCGCGCGCAAGCTGAAAGCGGTCACCTATGAAGAAATGCTTGAGCTGGCCTCGGTTGGCTCCAAAGTATTGCAAACCCGCTCCGTCGGCCTTGCGATGAAGGAAGGCGTGCGGATTCAAGTGCTGTCCTCCTTCGTTGACGACAGTGCACCCGACGCCGACAGCATCCCCGGCACGATGATCGTGACCGACGCAGAATTGGAGAATAGCCAAGTGGAACGCCAACTGATCACCGGCATCGCGCATGACAAAAATGAGGCCAAAATAACGCTCACCCGCGTCCCCGACCGTCCCGGCGCAGTGGCCAATATCTTCGCGCCATTGGCCGATGCCAACATCAACGTCGACATGATCATTCAAAATGTTGGCCGTGATAAGGGGGAAACCGATGTGACCTTCACTTGCCCGCAAGCCGACCTTGCGCGCTGCACCGACATATTGGAAAACCGCCGCGATGCCATTGGCTATAACCGCCTTATTCCGGACACCAAGGTTGCGAAAATCTCGGTGGTGGGCGTGGGTATGAAAAGCCATGCCGGTGTTGCCGCAACGATGTTCAGCAGCCTTGCGGACCGCAAAATCAACATTCAGGCGATTTCGACATCCGAAATCAAGGTGTCGGTGTTGATTGACGAGGACGAAACCGAACTCGCGGTGCGCGTGCTGCATACGGCTTATGGCTTGGATGCGGCGTGAACCTCGACACGTCGTCGTCACCCCCGCGCAGGCGGGGGCCCAACCCCGACGCTTCCATAATATAGCACAGGAGTTGGATTGCCGCCTTCGCGGCAATGACGATCTATGTACAGAAGGCCTGATATGACTAAACTCCAACATCTCATGCAACGCGGTACGGACTTTTTGGGTTGCGACGTCGCGATTATGTGCGGGGCTATGTCTTGGGTGTCGGAGCGCAATCTTGTGTCGGCCATCTCCAATGCGGGTGGCTTTGGTGTGATTGCGTGTGGCGCCATGACGCCCGCGTTGCTCGATACGGAGATTGCCGCGACGAAGGCGCTTACGCCCAAGCCATTCGGCGTGAACCTGATCACCATGCATCCGCAGATTATGGACCTGATTGCGATATGCGCGCGCCATCAGGTGAGCCATGTGGTGCTGGCTGGGGGGCTGCCGCCCAAGGGCAGTATTGAGGCCATTAAGGATTTTGGCGCGAAGGTTATCTGCTTTGCGCCCGCGCTCACACTTGCGAAGAAATTTGCGCGCTCTGGCGTGGATGCGCTGGTGATTGAGGGCAGTGAGGCGGGCGGGCATATTGGGCCAGTGTCGACGTCCGTCTTGGCGCAGGAAATATTGCCGGAACTTGGCGAGCAATTGCCGATTTTCGTCGCTGGCGGCATTGCGCGGGGCGGCGCGGTGGCAAGCTATCTCGAAATGGGGGCAGCAGGGGTGCAGTTGGGCACGCGGTTCGTTTGCGCGCATGAAAGTATCGCGCACCCCAATTTTAAGGCTGCGTTCCTGCGCGCAAATGCCCGCGATGCGGTTGCAAGTGTGCAGATTGACCCGCGCTTGCCCGTCATTCCCGTGCGGGCGTTGAAGAACAAGGGCACCGAAGAGTTCACCAAAAAACAGGTCGAAGTCGCGGCCATGCTTGATCGTGGCGAAATCGACATGGACACCGCGCAGCTTGAGATCGAGAAATATTGGGCCGGGGCGCTGCGCCGCGCGGTGATTGACGGCGATGTCGAATATGGCTCCGTCATGGCTGGGCAGTCGGTTGGCATGGTCCATGTGGAGCGGCCCGTGGTGGATATCATCGCGAAGCTGGTGGATGAGGCCAACGCCGCACTGGCTAGGTGACAAGAATATCCTCCCGATCTCTAGTCGATGGGGAGGATTTATAGTGTTTTTCCGAAAATTTGGTCGTGAAGTTCCCCTCCCGCAGGCGGGAGGGGAGAAGAATGATGTCAAACGGGCGCGCTCCCGCCCGCGGGAGGGGAGATGCATGTTGGCTAACGGGCGCGCTGGATTTCTCCTGCTGACGTGATGGACAGATAAACCGTCTTGCCAATACAACACAGTGTGCGCATATCAGCGGCATGACCGATGACGCCCCGCTGGAACTTACGCCACTTGATCCTGCATTTATAACGACAAGCCGGATAGCCACCGCGCTTGGCTTGCTGCCATTTGTTGTTGGGGCAGGGGTGTTGGAGTTTGCAAAGCTGCTACCGCCCGGCACCTTTCTTGTACCTGTGCTTTTGGCCTATGCGTTCGTTGCATACACGGTGCCAGCCCGCAAATATCGGCATTGGGGCTATGATATGGGAACGGACCGGCTGCGCGTTGTGCGTGGATATATGTTTTATCGCGACACGATTGTCCCCTTCGGACGCATCCAGCATATCGACGTCGATCAAGGCCCCATCGACCGACGCTATGGCCTTGCCAAGCTGACCGTCCACACGGCGGGTAACCACAATAGCAAGGTAACGCTGCCGGGCTTGGCGCATACCGACGCTCTGGCGATGCGGGAGACCATTCGCGCCGCCATTCGGCAAGATATGCTGTGAACCAAGCTACAGACGACCCTATTGATAGGACAGGGCAGGAAGGCGCGCGGTTGCATATTAGCGGCCTGTTCGTCGGTTTTATTTCGGGGCTGCCGCAACTGCTGCTTCCTTTATTTGCAGCCGTTTTTGGCGCGCGCAAATCAGATAATCCTGCGCTCATTCCCGCCGCGATCGGGGCAGTGCTGATTCTTAGTCTATTCTTCCGCTGGCTAATATGGCTGCGGTTTCGCTATCATGTCGGTGCGGATGATATCCGCGTTGAAAAAGGCCTATTGAACCGCACGGCCCGCTCCATTCCGTATGAACGCATCCAGGATGTGAGCATTGAGCAAAAGCCGCTGGCGCGCGTGATGGGGCTCAGCGAGGTCAAGTTTGAAACAGGTGGCGGCGATGGTGATGACGCGACGTTACGCTTCGTCACCTTGGAGGAGGCGAACCGGTTGCGCGCGTTGATCCGGGCACGCAAGGCTGGCGTAGCGGTGGCGCAAGATGTTGCACCGATGGTCGAGGCGGAAGATGCAGAAACGATCTTCGCTATGGACGGTCAACGCGTCTTTATCCTTGGCCTCTATTCCTTTTCACTCATCATATTTGCGGTTCTGGGCGGGCTTGCCCAGCAGTTTAATTTTCTGCTGCCGTTTGATTATTGGGATTTGAAACGCTGGGCTGGCCTCGCCGAAGAAAGCGGCGTGCGCGTCAACACACTCAATGGCGTCGGCATACTGGGGCAATTGATCCTGGCATTTGGTGCGTTCAGCAGTCTGATTTTCATTGGCTTGGCCTCCGGCGTTGTGCGGACATATCTGCGTGAACATGGCTTTCGCCTGACCCAGACGTCAAAGGGGTTCCGGCGGCAGCGCGGGTTGCTGACGCTTACCGATGTCGCGATGCCCACGCATCGGGTGCAGGCGGCTGTCGTGCAAACTGGCCCAATCCGCAAACGGCGCGGCTGGCATAGCCTAAAATTTGTGAGCCTGGCACAGGATAGCAAGGAAGAAAGCAATTATGTCGCCGCGCCATTGGCCACATTGGATGAGGTGTGGCGCATTGCGGCGGCTGCGGGGATTGACGCACCTGATGGCGACGAACGGCTACGCAATGGCGCAGCTTTACACTGGATAATCCAGTTGCTCCTGCTTGTGCCGCCTTTACTGGTCGCGATGGCCGCACTGATGATTTTTGCAGATACGCCCCTTGCAACGACCTTGTTGCTATTGCTGTTGCTGGTCGTTGCCGCATTGCTGTTGTGGTGTGACTGGCGCAGATATCGCTTTGGGTTAGATGATCAACAATTATACCTTCGGCGCGGCTGGTGGCAGCAGCAATTGACGCTTGCACCGCAAGTGAAGGTGCAAAGCATTGAGATTGCGCAAGGGCCATTGGCACGGCGCTTCGGGCTAGCCTCGCTCAAATTCGGGATAGCCGGGGGCACGCTGGAAATGGTTGCCCTGCCGCTGTCTACCGCGCGGGCCATTCGCACGGCGGTTATGGAAAAGGTCGCAGAGGTCGATTATTCAGCGATCAATCAATCGCGAAGGTGATATATATGGGTTCACGGCCTGACCACCTGAGTTTCAATCACGCTGCCATCATCTTTGCGCAGCGTCATTGTCACCTTTTTTGCTGCCCAATCAATGTCGACCTGACCAAAGTTGGGGATGCCCCAGAACCCGCCCGTGCGGCGTGGGTCGGGTTCCCTTTCGCTGCCATCGCCCTTGCCAAAGGCAAAATTGAGCGAGCTGGATGTGAAATCCCATAATGGCTTGGAAAGGCCGGGGGCGTTGGTCTTGTAAAAACCGCCGCTGTGCCGGTCGCCGGTCAGGAAAATGGCGTTGTTCACGCCCTTTTGTCCGAGCAACGCATAGAGGCGCTCGCGTTCCTTGGGAAAATTGGTCCAGCCTTCGAAATTATGCGCGTCGGTAATCACTTGAGTCGATGAAATGATGAAGCGCACCTCGGCTGGCTTTTCGAGTTCCTGCGCCAACCAGTCCCATTGCGCTTGGCCCAATATCGTCGCCTTGGGGTCCATGTTGGGGATATACCAACCCAGCGTCGGGCCGGGGTCGCGATAGGGCATGGTCGCAAGGTCGGAGCGAAAAAAGCGGCCATCAAGCATGATGAACTGCACGCGTTTGCCCTCTGGTCCGACGATGCGGCTTTCATAGACGCCGGGGCGGGACTTTACTTCGTCCGAAGCACCCCAATAGGTTTCATAGACTTTCTCCGCCCATTCCTTGAACGCAAAAGCGCCGCCAGCGTCATTGGCGCCATAATCATGATCGTCCCATGCCGTCATCATCGGCACGCTGCGACGGAAACGGTCGAACTCGACGCGGCTGTTCAGCTTTCTATAGCTTGCGGCCAAGGTCGGGATATCCGCGCCGTTTGTCGGCCTTATGTCGCCATAGACATTGTCACCGATCAACAAAAACGCCTGTGGCTTTTGCGCGGCAATCACGTCCCAGAATTTCATATCGCGGTTTTCGTTCACGCAACTGCCAAAGGCGAAGCGCGTGATGACCGTATCCGCCGCCAGAGCGGGGTTGGGGGCCGCCTTGGGCAAATTGGCGTTCAGGGTCGCGTAATAAGGCCGAAGCGCCTCCTGCGCGCTCTGCGGGGCAACTGGGGCCATATTGGTCGTCGATGTGACGTTCATGGCGCAGCCGGAGAGCAATAGAGCGATAATCGGGAGGGCATATTTCATGATCTGACCTTGCCTTTGATGAATAGCTGGACTGACCATTTCTCGTCCTTGAAGAGATTCGCGTCAATCCCGTAAACATGCGCCAGGTTGGCCGGCGTGATGACGTCTTCGACGCTGCCCTGCGCGAACAATCTGCCTTCATGCAGCAACAATAGATAGTCGGCAAAGCGCACCGCATGGTGTAAGTCGTGCAGCACCGCGACGACGCCTTTTCCGGCTTCGACCTGCCGCCGCAGCAGGTTCAACATGTCGAGTTGAAAGCCCGGATCAAGGTTCGCGAGTGGTTCATCGGCCAATATCCAATCGGGTTCACCCGCCAGCACACGCGCCAGCAGAACGCGGGCGCGTTCGCCGCCCGAAAGCTGCGTGACCGGACGATAAGCGAAGCCTTCGGTGGTGGTCGCCGACATCGCCGCCAATATGGCCCTGCGGTCGTCTGTGGATGTCCCTGCGCCGCGCATATGGGGAATGCGGCCAAGCGCAACCAAGGCCATTGATGTGATCGCCCAATGCGTTTCTGCGCCTTGTGGCAAAAGGCCGATATGGCGGGCGCGTGCGGTCGGGGCCATGCGGGTGATGTCTGCATCATGCAGGCTGGCGGTCCCCGCGTCGGGCTTCAAAAGGCCTGCGAGGCATCCGAGCAAAGTAGATTTGCCAGCGCCATTAGGGCCAAGAATGACGGTGAGCTTCCCGGCCTCAAATGTTGCGTCAATCCCCTCCAATATGGGCCTTTGACCATAAGAAAAACCAAGATTTCGGACGGTCAGGGTCATGCGGCACCCTTGCGATAGCGCAGCAACAGCAGAAGGAAAAACGGCGCGCCAAGCACAGCCATGGCAATGCCCAGCCGCACTTCGCCGGGGCCGGGGACCAACCGGACAAGGCTATCGGCGGTCAGCGTGAGGATTGCGCCGCCCAGTGCCGATGGCAGCAATATCGTCGATGGCCGTTCCCCATAAATGGCGCGGATGAGGTGCGGGACGATCAGTCCGACAAAGCCGACCACACCCGACACCGCGACCGACGCGCCAACGGCAAGTCCAACGCCAAGCACGATAATCCACTGTAGCCGGAACAGGTTGATGCCAAGGCTTTTTGCGCCATTTTCACCCAAGGTCAGCGCATCCAGCGCGCGGCCCGTGGAGAGCAATAAAGCGACGCCCAGCGCCATGAAGGGCAAAGCGGTCCCAACATCGGCCATCAACCGGTCGGTCAGCGCGCCCATCAGCCAGTTGATGATTTCATTGGCGGCAAAGGGGTTGGGCGCAATGCTGATGACAAAGGCGGTCAGCGCGCCCGCCAAAGTCGACAGCACCATGCCGCCCAAGATGAAGCCAACCGACCCGCCGCCACGCGAAATTACCAGCAATAACAATATGCTAAAACCCGCACCCAGCATGGCGCAGGCGAATAAGCCGAAGGGCAGCAGGTTAAGCCCGACGTAAATCGCAACGACACCGCCAAATGCCGCGCTGGCCGAAACCCCCAACACCGTAGGGTCAGCCAGTGGATTGCGCAGATAGCCCTGTAGCACTGCGCCCGAAAGCCCGAGTACCGCGCCGATACAAAGGCCAAGCAGCGCCCTGGGCAAACGCAGTTCGAGGAAAATCCAGCCATCGGCATTGTCCGCCGCCCATGAATTCGGCCAAATCCAGACCTTCCCCGCCATCAACGACAGCAGGAACGCCGCGACCGTGAGAAGCAGGAGGAGCGATGTTAAGGCGCGCGCATTCATGGCGTATCCTGATGGAAAGTAGCGCGTGTCTTCGACAAGATGGACGACACTTTGATGATCGTCGGACCGCCGCAGAATAACAGCCTGTCGGGGAAATCTATTATGCGTGTGCGACCATCCAAATAAGCCAGCAGCTTTTGCCGTGCGCGCATGTCACGGATATCGGAACCGCTTTTATGCTTTGGCATGAAGATCACCTGTGGCGGGTTGCGCATCAGAGTCTCTAACGGCAGCACCCCCCATGAGGATAGGCCATATTGCGCGCTGGCGTTGCGAAAGCCGTGGCGCGCCAGCAATTCGTCCTGCAACGTGCCTTTACCCGCCACAAACCCACCATTTTGCCAGATAATCGCCGACACAGGCGGTCCGGAAAATGGGGTGCTGGGTAGCGATTCCTGAATGTCGGAAATCAGGGCTTCTCCGGCTTCACGCCTGTCGAGTGCGGCGGCGATTGTCCGGATCTGTTGCATGTCGTCGGCGATGGTTGGCGCGACCCCCAATGCCACGGTTTTAATGCCCGTCCGCGCAAGCACCGCGTTGGTGCCCCCGCTGGCCAGATTTCCGGTGAGCACCATATTGGGCCGCGCCAACAACAATTCCTCTGCGCTGATGCCAATGGCGGGCAATTGCCGCGCCCATGCCATTGGTGCGGACGCGCTATCGGGGTCATGCGAATATATGCTGACGGCGCTAACTTGTCCGGGCAATGCAATTTGCGCCAGCACGGCATCAATGCACGGATTGTTCGACACGACGCCATGCGGCGCAATGACGGGCTGGCTGGCGCATCCGGCCAAGGCAAAAGCCCAAAGGAGGCACCAGCCAAAGCGCATCAGAATTTCGCCCGCACGCCAATGGTCGCATTGCGCCCAAAGCTGTTATAGCCAGCGACCACTGTGTAATCGGCGCCCAGCAGATTATCGATGCGGCTATACACCTCCAACGCGTCGGTTAGCGGCATCGACGCCCGAAGCCCGACCAACGCATAGCTATTAAGGCGCAAACTGTTCGCGGCATCGTCGAAGCTGTCGCCGATGAGAAGCAAGCTGCTTCCGACGGACAAGCCGAAAGGCGTCTGCCAATCTGCGGTGAGGCTCATGCTATGCTGCGGGCGTAATGTCTGCCGCTTGCCGAAATTTGCGCCTGCGCTGCGGTTGATGGCGTCGACGCGCGTATAGCTTGCGCGGATATCAAGATGGTCGGTGGGGTTCAGGTTAAACCCAGCCTCAAGCCCTGTTGCTGTCACCTTGTCGATATTCTCCGATTGGAAACTGATCGACGAAAAAGCAATCAGGTCATTGCTGCGGCGGTTGAAATAAGTCGCGAAAACCTGTGCCTTGCCCTCAATGAATTGATGTTCAACGCCCAGATCGAAATTGCGGGCGGTTTCGGGCTTGAGGTCTGGATTGCCATATGGCGGCTGGCCTTCGGTCAAGCTGGGGGCGCGAAACCCCTCGCCATAGGTCGCGCGGAACATGGTCCGCCCGTCATTGGGCGTAAAGGCCGCATTACCGCCAAGGCTCGTCTGCCCGCCATAATCATTATAGGCATCATGCCGCACGCCCGCCGTTAGCGTCAGGCCGGCGACAGGGCGCAGGATGACTTGACCAAAGCCGCTACCCACATTGTTGCGGGCGACATCAGGTGCAGCGCCTTCAAACGCGGTACTGGCAAAGCTGCGTTCATATTCCGCGCCCGCCACTAAAGTCAGCGCATCGTTTACATCAAACGCCGCATGATATTCGGCACGGTCAATTGCGCCGCGCACGTTGAAATTGTTGAAGCTAAACACAACCGGATCCGTGCCAACGCGCTTTATGTCGGTGCGCGTATAGGCAATCCGGTTTTGCAGCCGTCCATCGAGCAGGTCGAAATTCGCACCGACATAGCCCACAAATTGCCGATTGCGCGACACGGGCAAGCCATTGGCACCAACGCCAAAGGCCGAGTCATATTCGACTGTGGCGCGATTGTAATAGCTGCGGAAATCCAGGTCTAAATTGTCAGCGACATGCACCTTCAACCGGGCATTGCCCGTCAGATTGTCATACCCATCGCGTTCGGTTCCACCCACAAGCGCAGAAATGCCGTCGCTGTTCACAAAAGAGCCGCCGACGCTGCCTTCCAACCGGCCGCTGCTGCCCGCAATATTGGCGTTCACCCTTTTGGTATCATAAGCCCCATATTCAGCCCCGAAGCGGCCTTCAAAGCCGTCCACCGGCGCAATCGATTGGACATTGACGACGCCGCCAATGGCTTGGCTGCCCCAAATGACCGAGTTTGGCCCACGCAGTATTTCCACGCGGCCAATGTTGCCCGTCATCAACGCGCCAAAATCGAATGCGCCATTGGGGCTGGTGAGGTCGTTGATCCGGACGCCGTCGATGAGGACTAAGGTCTGCGCGCTGCTGCCGCCGCGCAAGAAGGCACTGCTCTGGCCGCCAAGGCCGCCGCGTGTGGCGATGCTGACGCCCGGAACGGTTTGCAGAGCCTCGTTTATGGTGGCGCTTTGTAATTGGTCAAGCCGGTCGCGATCGACAATGTCGATGGCTTGTCCGGTTTCAGATCGCGGCTGTGCAAAGCCGCTGGCGGTGACGACAATTTCATCCTCTGCCGTTTGCGCAAAGGCCGTGAACGGCAGCATCGCAAGCGCGGCTGCCGTAGTTTTTAACATTGTCATGGCTTTATCTCCTTCGCATGACGTCCAACAGTATGTCGTCACGCGGAGGAAAACCCCGATTGCGCCAGTGTCCCGCAAGCACAAAGGACAAACCGCAATCAGGCAGGTCTCCTGGCTCCCGGGTCACTGCTTTTGCCCCGCCTTCCCAGTTTTACGGTCACCCGTTTTTCCAGTGGCATTTGGAGCAAAAGCTCGCCGGTTACAGTTGCGGGAACAGCGCCGGATTTCCGCCGGCTTCCCTATTATCCACGCTCTCGCGCAGACCTGGTGCGTGCGGCGGGGTTAGGCGGGTTTTGGATGGAAGGCAAGGGGGAAGGGGTAGTGGGTCAATTTGGAATTGATAGCAGTTTTCGGACTATAACTGCTATCGCAAATCAGCCGCCATTCCTAAATGGTTTGCGCAAAGCATGGAGCCCTACAAAAAGCGTGGACCATATAAAAAGAAAGGCTAAAAACAACAAACCCCGGTCACCGAAGTGCCGGGGCTGGCGATACTGAGAACAGTATTGCGTTGTGGGAGGGCCTCTATCTTGAGTGCTGATGATTGTCAACAAGAAACCGCTATGCGCGCCGCATTTTACATCGACGGTTTCAATTTATATCACCCAATCAAAGAAATGGGGAAGCCATACCTAAAGTGGCTTAATCTCTGGCGATTAGGCGAAATTATATGCGAACCGCATGGCGCGAAGCTGGAAAAAGTAGTTTTATGCACTGCTGTTCCCAAGCACCTGCCTGAAGTGAGAGATCGACACAATACGTTCAATGCCGCGCAACGCGCCCATGGTGTCGAAATTGTTCTTGGTCATCACGTCCACGACGGAGAAAAATGGAATGAAAAGCAGTCTGACATCAATGTGGCATTACATCTGATACTTGATGCGGTGGATGATAAATATGATTTGGCGATGTTGCTTAGTGCTGATTCCGATCAAGCGGCAACTGCGAAAATATTCCGTGAACGCTTCCCGCATAAAAAACTTTTAGGCGTTGCGCCGCCCAATAAAGTCGTCCCAACTAAGGTGCAGCCGCACTGTTTCAAACATTTTAGTTTGTCGATTGCTGCCTTGGAGCGATGCGTTATGCCAGAAGCCGTCAGCGGATTGAAAGGCTACATTCAAAGACCAAAGCAATACACTCCGCCCGTTGAATGGATGCACCCAGATAATCGCCCTAAGGGCAAGCCGCCTAAAATTCCTGCCGGGACAAAATGGCAATAACAATCCAAACCCCACCCCCCGCATGCACTCAATGCCGCGTTTTGCCCGGCCTCTGCATGCCCCAAAATTGGGGGCCTTCGGGGACTTGCCAGCTATGTTTGATGGCAAAGCCAAAGCTTTGGTACAAAGGGATATTATGTTCGTCCGCGGTTTCCAGATAGGCGGGCAGGCCGTCTTGATCTGCGCGCTCTAGCCCTGCGCGGATCGCCGCGCCGCCAAATCCTTTGCCCTGATAATCGGGGTCGCAACCGGCAAAATGCAAATACCAGACAGGTTCTTGCGGCAAATGCTTTTCAATCAAATTGGATATTTCAAGCCCGCGCAAAATCGAGAAGCGCAATTGCTGCAAAAAGGGGAACAACAGCCGTGCGGTGTCGAATAGCGTATCGCGCGCTTGGCCGGGGCCGCGCCATAATGTTACCGCTTCTATGCCGTCGGTGCCGAACACCGCGCCTTTGCGATGTTCGTCGCGCAGGAACAGATGGAAAGCCCCCGTCAGCCGCCGTGCGCGCAATTTGGGGTCGGGGATGACATAGCTCCAGCCGGGCTCATTCTGGAACGCGCGCGCTAACGTTTCGGCAATCTCCAGATTGTCTGTGGGCTTGAGTAATTTCGCGTGCGGCAAAACTATCCCTTTGCCTGCGTCATAATCGGCAGATTGCGGATGCGCTTGCCCGTCGCTGCGAACAAGGCGTTGGCCAAGGCGGGCGCGGCTGGCGGAACGCCGGGTTCGCCAATGCCGCCCATCGGTGCGCCGCTGTTCAGGAAGTGGATATCCTGCACTAAGGGTGATTGCGCCATCGTCAGCAACAGATAATCGTTGAGGTTGCTTTGCTGCACTTTGCCTTTTTCAAGCGTGATGGCCTCGCCAATCGCCGACGACAGGCCCATGATCGTGCCGCCCTCTATCTGCGCCATCGCGGCGTCGGGGTTGACGATGCTGCCTGCGTCGACAACAGTGGTGACCTTGTGCAATTTTGGCATGCCATCTTCGCCAACCGATGCCTCCACGACATGCGCGACGATGGTTTTGAAGCTTTCGACCAAAGCAACGCCGCGTCCGCGTCCGGCAGGAAGTGGCGTGTTCCATCCACTGCGCGCTGCGACTTCGTCGAGAACACGCAAATGCCGTGAATCCGCCTTCAAATGGTTGCGACGGAAAATGACGGGATCTTCGCCTGCGGCATGTGCCAGCTCGTCCATGAAGCTTTCATTGTAAAAGCCTTGCTGCGTCGAATTGACCGACCGCCATGCGCCCGTATTCTGGTTCGAAACATGCGCAAAATGCCGACGCGATACAGCGGGCAGGGTGTAGGGGAATACCGTCTCGTCCTCGGCGCTTTCGGGTTGCGCATAATCATTGCGGTAAGCGGCTATGCGTTTCTTTTCAGTCAACGATGCGGTCAGAACAGCCGAACTTTGCGGGCGATATGCGCCTTGCGCGACTTCTTCCTCCCGGCTCCAGATCAGCTTGACCGGATAGGGCAACTGCATGGCAAGCTGCGTCACTTGGCTAACGATTTCCATATACATGGGCAAGCGGCGGCCAAAGCTGCCACCGATGATCATGGGGTGAAAGGTAACATTATCGGCATCAAGGCCCGAAACCTCAACCGCCATCATTTTGGTGGCCAACGGGTCTTGCATCCCGCCCCAAATATCGAGCTTACCGTCCTTAAATTGCGCGGTCAGCGCAAAGGGCTCCATCATCGCATGGTGCAAGAACGGCACCTGATATTTGGCTTCTATGGGCTTATCACCAAGGCCGGCTTGCACGTCGCCTTCGCCTGCTTCGCCGTCGGCCTCTCCTTTGGCAATCAGCGCGTCATGTGCCTTGAAAATCGATGCGGTGGAAATGCCGGCATGGCCACCGTCGCTAAAGCTCGGTGCCAAGGCGCGCAGGCCGGAAATTGCCGGCCAATATCCCTTGGCCACCACGGCGACGGCATCATCGAGCTTGATGACCTTCTCGACACCCTTAATCGCCAAGGCAATTGCGGTGTCGACGGACGTCAGCTTTCCGCCGCGCACGGGTGCTGCCTGAATCGTTGCAACGCGCATGTCGGGGATCGCAAAATCCATGCCATATTGCGCAGTCCCGTCGACCTTAAAGGGAATGTCGAGGCGCTGCATTGATTGCCGCATCAGGCGATATTGGGCTGGGTCTTTCAACTTTGGTTCGTTGTCGAGCGATAAGGTCGCGGCTTGCGCCGCCAGCTCCCCATAACGCAACGACTGACTTGATTTGGCATGAATGACGCGGCTGTCCTGCGTGGTCAGTTCGCCGACGGGGACATTTAACCGCTTGGCGGCGGTTTCGATCAACGCAAGCCGCGTCGCCGCGCCAACCTTTTGAAAAGTCACTTGGCCCGTGAACCGCAAGGCGGTTGAACCGCCGGTAATTTGTAGGTTCATTTGCCGCGCGATGAACGACAGAAAGGATTGCGGAATGCCGTTGATGATTGCTGGCTGCCCAGTCATGTCGGCGATAAATCCGCGACCCAAGCCCACATTGGCAAAGGCGGGTTCGGCGGGTGCCGACACAACACGCACTTGGTCCCATGCCGCATCCAATTCTTCGGCGAGCATTTGCGCAAGGCCCGTGTTTGACCCCTGACCAATGTCGGTGTGCGGCGAATAAATGGTGATGGCGTCATCTTCGCTGATTTTCAGCCAGGTGGCAAAATTATGCTCGCCTTCGCCTGTTATGCGCGCCTTGGCGTCTTTGGCGGCGTTTCTGTCGGCGATTGAGATGCCGAACAGGCCAGCGCCGACGATGGCGACGCCGCCGATCAGAAAGGCACGGCGCTTTACGCCTTTGCGCTTAAAGGGGGCTTCGGGTGCACTATCGGACGTGGGGGTATCGGTCATCAGACGGCTCCCTCAATAGCTTGGGCGGCCTGCCCGGTGGCGGCGCGAATGGCCTTGCGAATACGCGGATAGGTGCCGCAGCGGCAAAGGTTGGTCATCGCCGCGTCAATTTGCGCATCGCTTGGGCGGGCGGTTTTTTCGATAAGCGCGACGGCGGCCATGATTTGTCCGGACTGGCAATAACCGCATTGCGGCACTTGCGCTGCAATCCAGGCTTTTTGGACCGCGTGCAGCGTGCCATCGGCGGATTTCAGACCTTCAATCGTGGTGATCGATTTGCCCGCGACGTCGCTGACGGGCACGCTACACGAACGGGCGGGTTCGCCATCAACATGGACGGTGCACGCCCCGCACGCCGCGATGCCGCACCCAAATTTTGTACCCGTCAGGCCGAGCTCTTCACGGATGACCCACAATAACGGGGTGTCCGGTTCGGCAGACAGCATGACTGCCTTGCCGTTGATTGACGTCTGAATTGCCATATGAAGAAGCTCCCACCCGATATCGCGTTTCATATAGCAACGCTTCTTTCACTTTGCTAGCGGGTAGCCATGCAAACAGGCAGTGCCAACCATGATCGCATCCTTGCCGCCGCGCTTGATTGGGCTGGCGCGCCGATGGCGATTGCGACGGTGGTCGAAACATGGAAGTCTGCACCCTGTCCGACCGGCACGCATATGCTGGTCCATGCCGACGGGCGGTTCGTGGGTTCGGTGTCCGGCGGATGTGTTGAAGCCGACGTTCTGGAACGCGCGCAGATGGTATTGGCTGGCGCGCCAGCGGTGCTCAGGCGGTACGGCGTTGCCGACGACGCGGCGTGGGACGTGGGCCTTCCTTGTGGCGGCGATATTCAGGTGCTGGTGCAGCCGGTGTCGGCGGATGGTTTTCCAGAAAGCCTGTTTGCGGACATCGTGCGTGCGCGCAGCAGCGGAGCAACATTATCCGTCGTGACGAACCTTGCCACTGGCCGCAGCGTTACTTCGCAAGACATGCAGGCCGATGGCTTTATGAATGTCTATTATCCGCCGCGCCGCTTGTTGATTGTCGGCGCGGTCGAGATTGCGGCCGCATTATCGGCGATTGCGGTTTCGCAAGGCATCAATGTTACTTTGTGCGACCCGCGTGGGCGATTTTTGACGGCGGATCGTTTTCCCGGTGTCCGCTTGGATGACCGCTGGCCCGACGAAGCGGTAAAGGCCTTCGCGCCCGATAGCCGCAGCGCGATTGTCACCTTGAGCCATGATCCCAAGATCGACGATCCCGCTTTGATTGCCGCGTTAGCTAGTCCCGCGGCTTATGTGGCGGCTTTGGGTTCATCACGGTCACATCAGGCGCGGCTGTCGCGGCTGTCTGCGGCGGGGGTCAGTGCGGAACAATCCGCGCGGATAGAAGGGCCAGCGGGCGTTGCGATCAACGCGATTAGTGCGCCCGAAATCGCGCTCTCAATTGCGGGCGGCATGATATGCGCGTTCAATATGGGCCTGCGGTGATGGAGGCCAAGCAGGTCGCAATCATTGTCCTGGCCGCTGGCAATGCACGGCGTTTTGGATCGGATAAGTTGATGGCGGATTTGGATGGCGCGCCGTTAGGCTTGCGGGCCGCGCGCAATTTGGCCGGCATTGACGCTGCAGCGCATTTTGCGGTGTGCCAGCCCAAAGCAGTCATCTCGTCGCTTTATGCCGAGGCTGGGTATGCGGTGGTCGAAAACCCGCACGCAGAACTTGGCCTATCGGGGTCGCTGCACCTCGCGGTTGCGGCTGCTGCCAAGACGCAGGCGCAGGCGTTGTTGATTGCGCTGGCCGATATGCCGTTTATCATGGCCTCGCATATCGACGCGCTGATACAGGCGTGCGACGGTGAAATCATTGCGTCATTGGACGGAAACCAATCCATGCCGCCCGCGATATTTCCGCGATCAACTTGGCCATTTTTGCTCGAGACCAAAGGCGATGCTGGCGCGCGGCAAATCCTTGTGCGCGCCCGCAGTTTGGCCGCGCCAGTTGGCAGCTTGCGCGACATCGACACGCCAGATGATTTGGCCGCTTCAAAATGTCTGCCGCTTGGCATAGACCACGACATATGAACCAGCCCTCCGCCCGCCCCGCGTAATCGGTGTGAAATTCTCGCACGATTTTTAATGATTGTTCACATTTCGTAATGAAGAAAACTTCTTGTGCGCAAAGAATAATTGCGGCATAAAATGCGTGTCATAGAGTTTGTCGCCAAAAGCGACAGGGGGAGGAAGCCGGATCTGAAAAGGTCCGGCTTTTTCATGTCGCTGAGGGGCAAGACCAACTAAATTTACCTGAGCGGATTGAGGCCATTTTGTTCAGGACCTTCTCATCCGCTTGCGGCTCCAACGGCAGCGTTGAGATGGCGTCATGACGCAAGGCCCCAACATTTTTTATCACGCAAAGCACCAAAGACATACAGAAGAAGATCAGGTAATTTCTTTATCTTTGCGCCTTCGCGGCTTTGCGTGATAATGTTGTACGTCCCGAACCTCAGGCAAATATGCGTTTGAACACATTGCGGTCGGCGAGCACTTCTGCCGCGCAATTGTGCCCCGGAGCGCCGGTCACGCCGCCACCGGGATGGCTTCCCGCGCCGCACATATACAGGCCCTTTAATGGCCCGCGATAGGCGCCATGGCCCAAAATCGGGCGCGCGGACCATAATTGGTCAAGGCTCATATTGCCGTGCATGATGTCGCCGCTGACCAGTCCGAATTTGCGCTCCAGCCCCTTGGGGCTGAGGATTCGGCGGCCCAAAACCGACGCGCGGAAGCCGGGGGCATAGCCCTCAACGGTGCTGATGATATCATCGGCGGCCTGGCCTTCTTCGGCGTCCCAGTCACGCGGAGAGCCATCCGCATGGGCGGGCAGTTCAGGCGCAAATTGCTGGCAGAACAGACTCGCGACATGCTGTCCTGCGGGCGCGAGGCTGTCGTCGACGGTGGAGGGGATCAGGATTTCAACGATGGGCTTTTGCGACCAGCCATCGCGCTTCGCATCCAAAAAGGCGCGGTCCATATAATCGAGTGTTGGCGCGATGATGATGCCCGATTGATGGTGCTCGCCCGTTTCGGGTAAGCAACTGAATTTGGGCAGTTCGGACAAAGCGACGTTCATGCGGAAGGTGCCGCTGCCCGCCTTAAAGCCCTTCACGCGGCGTTTGAATTCGGGTTTAAGGTCGGCATCGTCAAATAAGCGTTCGTAGAGCAGCTTTGGCCCGACGTTCGAAATCACGCGGTCCGCGATGATTTCTTCGCCGCTTTCTAGGCGCACGCCCGCAACTTTTTCGCCATCCACCAACACGCGGGATACAGGGGCTTCGAGGCTGATTTCGACGCCCAGATCGCGGCATATCTTGGCCATGATCTGCGTAATCGTGCCCATGCCGCCGATGCTGTGGCCCCACGCGCCCTTATGGCCATTCACTTCGCCAAAGACATGGTGCAGCAAGACATACGCGCTGCCCGGCGTATCGGGGCTGGCATAGTTGCCGACGACAGCGTCAAAGCCAAAGGCGGCCTTTACCGCTTCGCTTTCGAACCAGCTATCCAGGAAGCTGCGCGCCGATTTGGTGAACAGTTCCAACACATCACGCTGCTGCGACAGGTTGAGCTTCATCAGCCCGCGTCCCTGCACGGCGGCATCGATAAGGGTCTTTATACCATCGCCGACATTGGGTGGGGAGCGCAACGCAAGGTCGCGCAGGATGTCCGCGACCCCTTCCAACATGTCATAATATTGCGGCAAGACCGCCGCGTCATGTTTTGAAAAACGCGCAAATTCGGCCTGTGTGCGTTCCAGCCCGCCACCGAGTTTCAAATAACCGCCATCTTCTTGGGGCAGGAAGTTGGAGATGGGCCGTTCAATGACGCGGTAGCCATGGTCGACCAGCTTCATATCGGCGATCACCTTGGGCTGAAGCAGGCTGACGGTGTAGCTGGCGACCGAGTTGCGGAAACCGGGGTGGAATTCTTCGGTGACCGCCGCGCCGCCGACGACATCGCGGCGTTCGACAATGCGGACTTTTAGACCAGCGCGCGCAAGATAAAAGGCGCAGACAAGGCCGTTATGGCCAGCGCCGATGATGAGGGCGTCATATTTTTGGGTCATTTTTTGCTCCAGCCCGATGCCGGGCGTTGTTCGAGGCGGGCCTCGGGAATGATGTTGCGGATTTGGCGGCAGAAGCTTTTCAGGCACACTTCCTTGTCGGACAGCGGACCCATCGAAAAACTGCGGCTCGCCATGCCTTGCTGCACGCGGGTGACAAGGACGGTATCCTCGGCATTGACTTGACGGTTGATCCGCCAGTTGAGGTACCGCGCGGCGCGCATTTCGCGGCGGTCATCTTTATGGACGTAACTGATTTCCCGGATCACGCAGCTATCGGGGCCCGTGGGCAGCCATTGCATGAAATCCACCTGATCAGGATAAATGTCGAACGCGACCGAGGGCCATAGCTTGAAATAGAGCCAGCGTTTTTGATTAGCGGCGGGCAAATGCGGGACCGGTGGCAGCAAGCTCTGATAGGCGCGTTCGGACCAATTGGCCGAAGGGCGGTCGACAAGGTCGCCCCACATGCGGTCGACATGCGGCTCCGCCTCAACACCATAGCTTTTGCCAAACAGGCGCGTGAGGCCGGGATGCGCGACAGGGATGTGCAAGCCGTCAGAATAATTGTCGCCGACATTTTTCCAGTTTACATCGCGCGGGCGCATGGTGACGCGGCCTAACGCCCGCAATTCTTCAAATCGATAGGGCGCGACTTGGGTTTCATAAGGCGACATCATTTCGGCCACCGAAGATCCGCCGCTTTCCAGACGGACGAACACGAACCCGCGCCAGATTTCCATGTCAACGGGCACAAGGCCCGCCTTGTCCTTGTCGAGCGTCGGGTAAGATGCGCTGTCGGGCACGCCAGTCAAGCGGCCATCAAGATCATAGGTCCAGGCGTGATAGGGGCAGACCAATTTCTTAGCGCAGCCGCCAGAGCCATCGACCAAGCGGCTGCCCCGGTGGCGGCAGACATTGGTGAATGCGCGCAGCATCTGGTCCGCGCCGCGCACGACAATGACGCCCTCATTAATGTAATAGAGGCTGTGCCAGTCGCCCACATGCGCGACGTCGCTGACATGACACACCACTTGCCATGACGGGCGAAAAATGCGGTCCACCTCAAGCGCCGCAAATTCGGGATCATCATAGGTCCAGGCCGGCAGGCTCCAACCTTCCAAATGATCATGCGCTATAAGTAAACCCGATTCGGACATCTTGCTTCCCTTGTTATACGAGTGTATAACAGTGACATGCAGCCGCGACAAGCCTTCACCCGAAAAAGCGCCGATACGCGCCGCGACGCATTGATTGCGGCAACGGCGCGGTGCCTATCCACGCGGGGTGCACATGGGACGTCGGTGCGCGCGATTTGCCTGGAGGCGGGAGTCTCGGCGGGTTTGCTGCGGCATTATTTCGACGGAATTGATGCGTTGGTTGCCGCAACCTATCGCGCGACAGGGGCACGTGTCGCCGCCGCGTTGCATGCTGCGGTTGAGGCTATTCCCGCCGACAATCCGCGTGGCCGGTTGCTGGCTTTTGTCACAGCAAGTTTCCGTGCACCCATCGCTGATCCGGAGTTGCTGGCGACGTGGCTGGCGTTTTGGAGCCTGTCGCGCACAGTGCCCGCCATTGGCGATATCCATGACGAGATTTACGCCGAAAATCGCCGGGATATGGAGCGCCTCATCCTTGCCTGCCCGAATGCACCAGCCGACGCCCGATTGGCAGCAGTCGCGCTGACGGCTTTGGTCGATGGCCTCTGGCTTGAATTAAGCTTGGGCAATGCGCCCTTTAGCGTCGGCGAGGCGGAGGCTTTGGCGGAAAATTTGCTGGATAGTTTCATTTGAAACATTAAAGTCGGTGTATGACCGATGCTCCTGCCTCCGACGCCACCATGACCTACGCACGCTATCTTGCGCTGGACGCCTTGCTGGATTGCCAGCACCCGCAATCCGATCTGGATGATGAGATGCTGTTCATCATCATTCACCAGACCAAGGAATTATGGTTGAAGCAGATCATCCGCGAGCTTCAATTGGCCCGCGCGCAAATCCGCAATGACGCGCTCGTTCCGGCTTACAAAGCGCTTGCACGGGTAAGCCGTATTCAGGCGGTGATGACTTTAAGCTGGGACGTGCTGTCGACGATGACCCCGTCCGAATATACCCGGTTTCGCCATGTGCTTGGGCCAAGCTCAGGCTTTCAATCGGACCAGTTCCGCACGGTGGAATATCTGCTTGGGTTGAAAGCAGCGGCGTTCCTGAAATATCAGGAGGACCGGCCGCACGCACATGCGGCGATGACCGAGGCGCTTGTCAGCCCAAGCATTTGGGATGATGCTATTGCGGCGTTGGCGCGTGCTGGATTTGACCTGCCGCCTGCTTTGCTTGCGCGCGACTGGAGCAAGCCGCATATATTCTCCCCCGAAGTTGAGGAGGCATTCCTGCACGTATACCGCAATCCCGATCAATATTGGGAACTGTATCAGCTTGCGGAGAAGCTGGTGGACCTTGACGATGCGATGGCGACGTGGCGGCATAAGCATGCCCTGACCGTTGAGCGCATCATCGGGGGAAAGACGGGCACGGGCGGCACGTCCGGCGTCAATTATCTCAGCAGCACGGTCGGTAAGCGCGCATTTCCCGAATTATGGTCGCTACGCACGCAGTTGTGATCGCCTGTCACATGGTTGAAACAGCAATTGATTAGCGCGCATTGCGGAGCATCGTTACGGTGCACCCAATCGATATTTGGGAACAAAAAAGGGGAAGCCGATAATGTCATTTATAATCAATCGTCGTTATGTGCTGGCGACCGCTGGATTTGGTCTTGGCGGGCTGATGCTGCCGGGCGGTGCCGCCATGGCGCAAACGCTTCTTGGGCTCACGGGATTTACGCATAATGTTGCGAGCGGTGAGCCGGGACCCGAGTCGGTACTTTTGTGGACGCGCTATGTGAACCCGACGGGCGGCGCTTCAAAAGTGCGCGTCGAAATTTCCGAAAGTCAGGATTTTGTTAAGATTGCGGGCGGTGGCGAAATGGTCACCGGGCCATGGCGCGACCATACGGTCAAAATTACCGTCGATAACCTTGCGCCTGGCAAATGGCATTGGTTCCGCTTCATCGCGCCCGACGGTAGCATTTCGTCGGTTGGTCGCACCAAGACCCTGCCAGTGGGCAAGGCGGCGAAATTCAACATGGCTATATTCTCCTGCTCCAATCTGGGCTTCGGTGAGTTCAATGCTTATGGTCATGCCGCCGCGCGCGACGACATTGATCTCGTGCTGCACATGGGCGATTATATCTATGAATATGGCCGTGGTGGATATGATGGCGGCGCAAAGTTTGCCGCGCGGATATTCCCGGCCGATGAAATCCTGACGCTTGCGGATTACCGCCTGCGCTATGCCAGCTATCGTTCGGACAAGCAGTTACAGGCGCTGCATGCAAACTTCCCGATGATCGTCAATACCGACGATCATGAAACTGCCAATGACAGTTGGGAAGGCGGCGCGCAAAACCATGGCGTTGACGAAGGCGACTGGAGCGCACGACGCAACGCAGCAATGCAGGTATGGCGCGAATGGTTGCCCGTCGGTGAACAGCCGTGGAAGGAATATCCAATCGGCGACCTTGCGACTTATTATCGCACCGACACGCGCGCGGTAGCCCGTTCCAAGCCTTATGCCTATGGTGACCTTCTTCGATCGGGTGATCCGGCAAAGGCACTTTCCGAATACCGTGATGGCGCGTGGCGCGATCCGTCCATGACGATGCTGGGCAGCGAACAAGAGGCGTGGTTGTCGCGCGCGATTGGCCGCAACAGTTCCACATGGGCGGTACTCGGTTCGGGTACCAATATGGGCTATAACTTCACACCGGAAAGCGCGATGAATTGGTTCCCGGCCAATGCGCCAGAACGCACGCGCAATTATGTGCGTCAGGGGATTGCGGCGGGCAAGGCCGGCTTGCCTTATAATCTCGACAATTGGGGCGGATATCCAGCGGCGCGTTCGCGGCTTTTGGCGGCGGCCCAGCGCGCGGATGCGAACTTAGTGGTGGTAACGGGCGATAGCCATAATGGTTGGGCATTTGATCTGCCAGAGGGCGGCAAACCTGCGGGTGTTGAATTTGGCGGCCATAGCGTGTCGTCACCCGGTTTCGAAAACGCGGCACAAGGCGTTGATCCGTCAGTCATCGCGCGTGGTTTGCTGGAAGGTAGCAAGCAAGAACTGCGCTGGGTCGATGCATCCAACCGTGGCTATATGCATTTGTCGCTCACCCCACAGGCGGCAACCAATGAATGGGTGTTCATGCAGACGGTCAAGGATGTGTCACTCGCTACCAAGACTGGTCACAAAATGAAAGTGCGGCCAGGCCGGAAAATATTGGAGCAAGCATAAGCGGCTTATTTAACCGCCCAGTTAAATCGCCTTGATTTTGTGTCATGCCTCGCGCCATAGGGGAACCTTGGCGTGAGGAGAGAATGACATGCAATTGGCTGGGCTGGGATATAGCGAAGAACAGATCGAGCTTTTGGATGTGGCCGCGAGCTTTTGCCGCGACAAATCGCCTATCGACCGCGTCCGCAAGCTGATCGACAGCGATTTGGGCTATGACGCCGATATTTGGGCCGAAATGGCTGCCTTGGGCTGGACTGCCATTGCGATAGCCGAGGCGCATGGAGGCGTTGGCCTGACGCTGGCTGAGGTGGTTCCGGTGGTGGAACAAATGGGCCGCCACCTGATGGCATCGCCTTTGGTGTCATCGACCTTGGCCGCGCAGGCGCTCATTGTCGGCGGCACTGAAGCACAAATGTCCGAATGGCTGCCCCGGCTTGCCGAGGGGGCAATCGGCACGCTGGCTTTGTCCGAAGCGCATGGCGACTGGGACCTTCAGAATATTATGGCGACGGCAAGGCACGAGGGTGACGTTGTGCATCTGTCTGGTCAAAAGCTTTTTGTCGCATGGGCACAGAGCGCCGATATCGTCATTGCGTCGGTGATGTTGGATGGCAAGCCTGCTCTGGTTTTGCTCACCGCGCAGGACGTTGCGGGTCGCCTTCGCCGCGAAGCGATTATAGACGAAACCAAACGCAGCTTTGCATTGTCGCTTGATGGCTTGGCCGTATCGCCCGCAGCATTGTTTGACATCGGGCGCACGTCATCGACTTTGGCGCATATCGAGCAGGCCGCAAACTTGCTGCAAAGTGCAGAAATGTGCGGCGGGTCGCAAAGCGTGATCGATTATACCATCCGCTATCTGCAAACGCGCAAGCAGTTTGGAAAATTAATCGGTGAATATCAGGCGCTGAAGCACCCAACGGTCGACGCCTATGTCGAATATGAAAAGGCGCGGTCGCATTTGTACAGCGCTGCCAATAGTTTCAGTGACCAAGGCGTTGGCGAAATCGCCGTGCGGATGGCAAAGGCGGCGGCCGATGCAACATATAGCTTTGCCGCAGACCGGGCGATTCAATTTCACGGTGGCTTTGGCTTTACCCATGATTGTGATGCGGGCCTTCACCGCCGTGCCGCGATATTTCATGCGTCGCAATTTGGGGATGCGGCATGGCAACGCGCAAAGCTTGCCCCTTTGCTGCTCGGTTGAGGCGAAAAATGGCGTTTTGCCGATTCGCACATTGTCAAAAAACCATCGATTCTGGACTTTATATTCAGGACGGTAAAAGTTTACACTTTTTTACAAGACGCTCCTAAGCGGCAGTTTTAGCTAAGTTTTGCGACATAGTTTCATATTGGTGGTATTTGCTGCCGTTCCGGCGGCGATATGCCGTGCATTTATGCGCGCCCGGCGTAACGAATTGAATATGACATAAATATGACAAATAAGTTTCGGTTCGCACCGACGCATAGAAAATTCAATTTGCACAAGCCGACAACGAGGCGCCAATTGGCACCAATGTTACGAATTTGTGCCGCTGGGGGGCATATGTTAAATTCACAGAGTGATTCCACCGTAATGGATCAAATTCACACTTTTGACGTACCGATTAAGCTTACGCGCACGCAATTGGAGATAATGTTGCGTGCGGTAGGTACAGAAGGCGATGACGTGACGGTGCAGTCCAGGGCGCCGGCGACGACCAACTCCCTCACCGCTATGGCTGTAAAAAAGGCGGCGGACCTTATCGAGATTACTAGGCGCCGTTCGCGATTGGCGTCGGTTGCAAATCTTTTCGCTGACCCTGCTTGGTTCATAATGCTCGATTTGTTTGTGCGCCAGCATTCCGGACTGCAGACCAGTGTTTCAAGCGCATGCCATGCGTCCTTTTCACCCGTGACGACTGCGCTGCGGCATCTCGCTAT
Source organism: Sphingorhabdus sp. (assembly GCF_050921905.1). Lineage (NCBI taxonomy): Bacteria > Pseudomonadati > Pseudomonadota > Alphaproteobacteria > Sphingomonadales > Sphingorhabdaceae > Sphingorhabdus > Sphingorhabdus sp. The sequence goes on from NZ_CP050888.1 coordinate 2,637,261, forward strand.
TTTAACTGAGCGTAACATCATCGAACGGGAATATGATCCGGTCGATCAACGTCGTGTCTTCGTCAAGCTGACAGAGGAAGCTAGCGCGGAGATTCAGCGCACTTTGTTGACGGATGACTACAAAGATCTAGCCATCGCATCGTAACCAGAAACCTCTCTGGTCCAAATCCTGATTTATTTTGCGATATTGTCGCGAGAATATTGTTTGCGGTATGACGCCGCTTCAGGTACCGCCCGGGTCAAAAGGTCGGGTCGATGCAGACAATATTGCCTATGCAGACAATATTATTGTTCGATTGCGACGTAAAATTTAATTCACAAATTTTGGCAGATGTTTAAGGCGCATTTATGACCAAAATGCACGAAAAAGATGCCAAGATATTGCATGATATTATGCAACCCTTGAACATCATCCGGCTTTCATGTGGGAATATTCGTGCACGAATGGGGAGCTATTCAACCGAGGAAACTGAATATCTGTTAGCTAAGTTGATGCGTATAGAGGAGCAGGTTGTCCGTGCCACCGAACTTTTGCAGGATTTAAAGAAGCACGATGATAATGATGGACTACCCTAGCAGGCCTAATGGGACATCTGCATGTATGGCATGATCCATCGGGCTATGCGGAATATGGTGCATGATGAGTTGGGCGAAGAAGCTTGGCTGGCCCTTGAACAAAAACTGAACATAGGTCCAATGGACTTGCTTACGGGCAAGGCATATGACGACGCACTGACGTTGGGAATTATCACAGAAGCGGCATCGGTGCTTAACCTTTCGGTGGACCAGTGCCTAATCGAATTCGGTCGATATTGGATTCGATATGTCGACCAAGGATCGCTTGCGTCTGTCATGAACTTCACCGGACAGGATTTGGTAACTTTCATTAAGAATCTTGACCGCCTGCACCTTGCTGTGGGGGCTGCTATGCCCGATGCTCGGCTGCCCTCTTTTTCGACGCTCTGTAACGATCCGGGGCATCTTGTGGTTGAATATCGTTCCGAACGGGTTGGCCTGGAGCCATTCGTGCTGGGATTGCTTCAAGGGTTAATGGAGCGTTTCCATAAGCGCGGCGACATCGACGTCGCAAGTAGGGGAGAACAATTCGTCATATTCGACATACGATATCAGGATAGAGACTGACCCGTGCTCTTAACCTTTTCCAACAAGCAGATAGGTGCGCTTCTTCCGGCATTTTTGCACGTCGACGCGTTTTTGAACATCTCCGCCTTTGGACCAGGGATTTCGCGGCACTTGCCACATGTTTGTGTCGGAATGCCATTCGATGAAGCCTTCAGTGTCGTGAATTTCGACACTGCGCAATTTTTCCGTGAGGGTCGTGAGGTTCGACCGGTTAAAGTGATGTCGCGGGTTGGTGATCTGGCTTTAAGCGGCGCTGCTGTATTCCATGAAGCCGGATGTTTGCTCGCAGTTCGATTTGCCCTGTCTGAGGAAATATTCGCCAGTGGTTCGATGGACCTTAGCGACTTTGGCTACGCCGATCCGGGGATACTCAGCACCATGTTAATTGCGCTCCAGAGGGCCATGTTGGAACAATCACAGGCAACCGCCATTGAACTTGCATACGAAAGGCAACGCAGTGCGGAATTGTTAGAACGCACAAGCCGCGTCGCCGGCTATATGGCGCATGATTTCAACAACCTGCTGTCAATAATCCGGCTAAATACGGATCGTCTGTTGCGCCAGTTCGGTCGTGACGAAAAAATTGGGAAGCCTGCCAACATCATTCAGGAAATGGCCGCGCGCGGGTCGGACATAACACAATCGCTGATGAGCCTTTCGCTTCAGCGAACCGATACGCGGCAGCTTCTATCCGTAGATGAAGTGATCAAGGATAATATCGGGATATTAGATAGTTTAGTGGGTTCAAATATTACCCTGAAGGTCGATCTATATGCCGGTAATTGCAAGTGCGTGGTTAGTTATAATGATTTATTGAATGGCCTGATCAATGTGTTGATTAACGCCCGCGAAGCCATGCCTCGCGGCGGTCAAATCGACCTTTCGACGTCGGTCGTCAATGGTCCAATCACACGGGACAGCGACGCTGACGTGGCGGAGCCAAGTTCTTATGTTGCCATTCGGATCGCCGATACCGGTATCGGCATGAGTGAAGCATTGCTTGCACGGGCGTTTGAACCGCAATTTTCGTCAAAGCCCGATGGAACTGGCCTCGGGCTGCCCTCGGTGCGTAATTTTGTTGTCGAAGTGGGCGGCGATGTCTGGCTAGAGTCTAGCCCGGCGGAGGGAACCACAGCCTATCTGCATCTGCCAATCGCGGAGCATGTTGCGCCAACGACAGAAGCCGATTTCGGGTCTGCGCAAAAGGACGCGCCGAAGATATCTGATAAGCAAAAGATATTGCTGGTTGAGGATGAGCCTTATGCACTTGAGGCGTTGGTCGAAATGCTGGAGGCAGAAGGCTATACCGTGACACCATGTGCGTCGGGTGAGGAGGCCTTGATAGCCTTAGAGCAAGATGCATATGATGTCCTGCTAACCGATATTGTTATGCCGGGGCAGAATGGCACCGAGGTTGCGCGCCATGCCTGCATCGCTCAACCGTCTATCAGGGTCATTTTGATGAGCGGTTATGTGCCGGATTCGGCCTCTTTCCAGCCGGAATGGAGATTTTTGCAAAAACCGATGGAAAGCGCGCATTTGCTTCAACTCATTTCGGCCTGACGCGAAATGATCTCCCGGTACGCTGGGTGCTATTTATTCGCTTTGCGGCTGCAATTTCCACGCTGTTTCCAAATAACGCTGCATCGCGGCAACGGCGTGGGGCTCAAGCTCTAGCAAAGTGCGGCGCTTGTCCGTTGGGTCAGTCCATCGACGGACGAGACCTGCATTAACCAGATTATTGACATGACGCAACGCCGTGCTGAGCGGAACATGTGTCGAGGCCGACGCGCTGGAAGCCGGCACCGCCTCGCCGCGCAAAGTGGCGTCCGCAATATCCAGCAATATTTCCCACGACGGGCCGGCGAGCACCGCCGGGTCAAAAAATTTCGACTTATTATGCTGGAATTTTAAAAGCATGCGGGTGAATGCCTGAAGCTCTTCTTCCGTTGGCCTACTGTTCCGTTTTGCGGGGCGGTCGCGCACGACGGGTGGATCAAGCCGCTTGGTCAGGGCCGTGATCTGGAACCGGTTGGCCATCGCAAAATGATAGGCGGACGCCCGGCGAAGCGCTTCGGCCAATTGCTCAATCGACACTGGCTTACTAAGCATATCTGTCGCTTGCGATTGCATGGCCTTGGTCGCAACTTGCACGCTCGAATGCCCCGTCAGCACTAAGGTCACAATGGGTCTGTTCAGTGAGAAGCGGTTGGAAATCTCAGACAATAATGAAATGCCGTCCATGGTGGGCATTTCAACGTCAGTAATGACAACGCCGATGTCTTGCGATTCCGCGATTTGTTTCAATGCGTCAGGTGCGCTGGTGGCGGATTTTACGGTATAACCCAAATTTGCTATCGCATCACAATATTCATCGAGACACGCCGGATCATCGTCGACCACAAGGATTGTACAACCCTTAGATGCCGTTCTAAGTGCCATTTCACTGTCCGGGCCATCGCCGTGCATCGCGTTTCCTTACGCTTGAAATTGATTTCAAGGGACTGCCGACATATACGGCCGATGCGCTTTATCCCTTATTTCGTGTTTAGCGTCAACCGCTTGACGATCACCGCCATTCTTCAAATGTGCATATATTCGTATACCAAATAGGACCCTCCACAAAGGCGCAACGGCAGGGAATGGCTAGATCCCCGAGCCCTTGCAGGGGAGGGGGCGGCGGCGGGGCTTTGTGGCACCCACTCCTACTCCCACCGTCGCCCCAGCGCAGGCTGGGACCTATCGCGCCTGTCGGCCTAGCCAGACACACGTCATGGGCACCAGCCTGCGCTGGGGCGACGGTGTTTTTGCGGAACGGGTTGGTGAAGGGGAGGGGGCATTTGTTGCCGGAAGTCATCAGGGGCATTGATGGGCCCCATTGCCGCCGCGATCCCACGCTGCGCGCGCGTCAGGTTGTTGGTAAAAATACCGCCGGACAAAAGGACGATTGCAGATTTGGTGTGTGTACGCATGCCAACGCCATAGCCGTTGGGTAGGGGCAAACTCGAGACTGTGTTGATGGGGTTGTTGGCGGGGATTCTTTAAGTGCTCAGCCGCTTTTTGATCGCAAAGCTATCGCCCTGTCGATCAAAGCCTCCACTACCGAAGCGGCGTTAGATATTTGTATCATTCGCATGAACTTCATTGGACCTAAATCCAAAAACAGTTTTCCAAATACCTCATCGGCAAAGCTGCTAGAAATTACAGATACATCGCTAAAATCAATAATCACAGCATTTCCGGTCAATGATCTCATCATGTTTTCAATATATACCCTAGCTTCCCTTCCAGATTCCCGGCTTCCAAAGGTTTTGCATATCTCGAAGGCTTGAACTGTAATGTCCTCGCCTCCTGTTTCATGCAGTCTCTCAACGTAGTCGTAGGCAGGGGTATGAGCTTTTCCGTTAAAAATGAAACCTGGGCACCTCCATTAACCGTTGATTTTGGTCAAGCGGCCTCGATATGCGCGTTGCAGGCACCTGATCGGTGCATTTCGGGCTGAGATTGGCTCTATTGCCGCTGTTTTGGCTCCTATTTCTGGATTTTGGACACAATTATCCTGTCGCCGCTCGTCGTTCGTGGAACAGCAGGCGCTGCATATTGTACGCAAGATTGGCGAGCATGATCTTCGTCTCGGCACGCTTGATGCCGATGGTGCGGATGAACAGTCCCATATGCGCCTTTTGCTGCGCAAAGACGTGCTCGACCCTTGCACGTATCTTCGACTTTGTTCGGTTGGCTGCACGAAGCGCTTCTGACCGTGGCTTGCCCTTTGGCTTCTTGCGGTGGATGCGGCTGACCCGGCCATGGGCTGCAAGCCACGCTTCATTGGTCTTGGACCGGTAAGCGGTGTCGCCCCACACATCAGATGCAGTGTTGTTTGTCGTGACCACTTCGCGCAGTTGTGATCCATCATGACGCGCGCCGTGCGTGACCACAGCCTTGCGGATGAACCCGAAGCGCTGATCGATAGCTATATGATTCTTGTAGCCAAAGCTTGGGATCGCAATGTCGATCTGCGGCTTGCCGTTCGCAGCCATGCGCGCTTTGGCAAACTTCACCGTCCAGCGCGCATCTGTGTCTTTCTGCGCAGCCTTGGCGGGTTGGTCGGGCCAGACTTCCTGTGCCGTCTTGCCCGTTTTGATTGCATCCTTCTCGTCTTGCGTATTGCGCTGCTTGGGGGCTGCAATCAGCGTTGCATCGACGATCTGGCCGCCCATTGCCAGATATCCATTGGTTCGCAGCCGGTGGTCAAAGGCGTCAAACAGCACCTGCAAGGTTCCGGCATCGGTCAACTTCTCCCGGAATAGCCGGATCGTGTTGGCATCAGGCGTTGGCGCTCCAAGATCAAAGCCCAGAAAACGCAGCCAGCTCAACCGATCACGGATCAGATACTCCATGCGGGCATCGGCCACATTGTTCTGCGCCGCCAGAATAAGGATCTTGAACATCGATACGCAGTCATAGGGCGGTCTGCCACCCTTCGAACCGTCCGAATAAGCCAGTGCATTGTCCAGGATCACACGAAAGCCTTCAAAATCAACTATCCGCCCCAGCGCCTCAAGCGGATCGCCATTGGCCGAAAGCCGCTTCAAATGATCCGATAAACCGAACAAACCCGCCTGCTTCATAATCGCCTCCCGATGGGGACCGTTGAATCAGATCACACGCTCAAATGCCAGAGGTTTTTGGAGGTGCCCACCTCGTTCAATTAAATCCGGCTGATCACAATCGATTTGGCAAACAACAATTGTTCCGTGAAATGGCACCGTTTCCAGTCTAATACGAGTATCACCGCCCTTACTGACAAAAAAGGCACCGTGCCGACTTTTCAGCATAAATATACCGTTGGAAGCAGAGGCGAGTTTATAACTCCCATATAAGCCGTTACCCTGATTGGTCTGCTTGTTACGTGTCACACCCTCCTGTACGGCCTGTGCGACAGCCTCTGCTTCATCCCTTATGCCGAGCGTTCTAGCTACCCCAACACCGCAGTCTGCCACCGTAATTTCAATAATGTTAGTATTTTTTATTTTGTTGAAAATAGCAAAGCCTCCCACGGGAGACTGTGAGTGATTTATAACATTATCAGTAATTTCACTGACTGCCCATTCGAGGGCTGCTATATGCTGACGGCTTAACTGGGCACTACGTAGGACTGAGTTAATTACTTTGTCCGTCACTGTATCGCATTCGCCGTTAGTCAAAAATTGCATAACACAAGGACTTGATGATTTCAGATTAGGTTTATCGAATCTTCGATAATCAATATAATGACTCATTCCGAGATTTTTTAGTCTTTCCCGCAACGGTCCATTTCGTGGCTGCACAAATGAATAATCAACTTTATGTTGCTGTGTAAGATATCGTAGATAAGATACCAAGGGTGGAATAACACTGTGAGTAATTGATGCAAGATTCTCAAGATCTAGTACGATATCAGGGTATCTCGCGATTACTACCTCTCTATGCAAAGCGGCCGTTAGTTTATCTAAAGAACTTAACCTCAGATCCCCAAACACCTGAATTTCTCCAGCCTGATTATTTACTTTAAAAAATTCATTCAATTTTTGACATCCAATTAAAGGCAACGCTGTAATTTTCGAATGATATAATCTAAATTATTGGTGTGAAAAGCAAGGATATAAAAATTGAACTACGACGGAATTACGGTGACAGGTGCGACGAAGTACCGCGACACGTGCGTCATCCCCAAAATAGAAGAATCACGCTGAAATTACCGTGACAGTGCACTAAATTATTCTGAAGGGTCCGAAAGCCCGAATCAACTCAACAGTGCGCCGTCCGCCTCATTTTCGTAGTAACTGTGCTATATTTCTCAAGGCTGGAACTTTACCCGCAGCCATGCGTTATTGATTGATGCGAGCGCCGTGAGGGGTGTCGACCTGCGCCCTTCGACGATCGCGACATGCCGGCCCCTAGCTCTCTTTTCGCGAGCCTCCGGTTCTCGAAGGCTTATGATGTCCACCGAAAAACATAGTCCTGAAGACATAGCGCTGAGCCTGACTTTGGCTATCGTCAGGTCATCGCCTGCGCCGTTGCTGCTTTTGGACGGGCAACTCAATATCATCGCCGCGAGTATGTCGTTCTGTTCCGTTTTCAGCGTCGATGCGGTGCAGGTGACGGGGCAACCGCTCTATGCCTTGGATGGCGGCACATGGGATAATCCCGAACTGCGATCGTTGTTGGCCGCAACCTTGTCTGGTGAAGGGCAGCCAGCCGACCGAGACATCGACCTGCAACAGCCGCAACGGCCAGTTAGGCATCTGATCGTTCAGGCGAGCCGGCTGACTTATCTTGATCTTGAACAGACTCGTATCCTCGTCGCTATATCGGATGTCACGCATGCGCGGACCGACGCGACGCTGAAAGAAGAATCCGCCCGCGCAAACCAAGTCCTGTTGCAGGAGGTTCGTCATCGGGTCGCTAACAGTCTGCAGATCATCGCCAGCGTATTACTGCACAATGCGCGAACGACTGCGTCGGAAGAGACGCGCGGCCATTTGGAAAATGCACATCATAGGGTGATGTCCGTGGCCGCTCTTGAACGGCTGTTGTCAACGTCCGAAGACGGCGACATCAATGTGCATGCCTATTTCACCCGACTATGTGAAAGCATCTCGGCGTCGATGATTGGCGACGTCGACCAAATTGCGTTGATTGTCGAAGGTGGAGAAGGCGTGGTCGAAGCTCGGGTATCGGTGAGCCTAGGCTTGATCGTCACCGAGCTGGTGATTAACGCGCTCAAGCACGCTTTTCCGAACGGACGGCGGGGAATCATTACCGTCGACTATAACTTCCACGGGCCGAACTGGGTTCTTTGTGTGCGCGACGACGGCGTAGGCATGCCGCTGACCGCGCCGGTCCGACCCGGCCTGGGCACCAGCATCGTTGCGGCGCTGGCCGCGCAACTGCACGCTTCGGTGGAGATAACGGCCGCGCACCCAGGCACACAGGTTTCCATCACACATAGCCGGATCGCTCTGGTGGAAGGTGCGCCAGAAGCGGTGCGCGAGCCGGCCGCAGGAGCGCATCCGGCGTCCAGCGCGATCAAAAGTTAACGAGTAGAGGAATGATTATGACAGCCGCGAAAGATAGCAAGACGAATCAAACTCTGATGATCGTCGAGGATGAGGCGCTCGTGGCGATACTCTTGCGAGACGAGTTGCAGAATGCGGGATACAAGGTCCTGGACCTGACGGATCGTCACGCCGAAGCGCTGGAAGTTGCTAAAGCCGAAAAGCCTGATCTGGCGTTGGTTAACATCCGGCTCGCGGGACGTGACGATGGCATCGAACTTTCAGAGCATCTCAAGGCAATGGAGATACCGGTTTTGCTCATCAGCGGGCAGGTCAGCCGGGCAAGCTCGGCCAAAACCGTGGCGATTGGCTCGATGCCCAAGCCGTATCACGCGGCAGAGATGGTGCTCGCCGTGGCCTATCTTCTCGCCCGCCTAAAAGGGAACAACACTTTGCCAAGGCCGGACCAACTCGAGGTGTTTGACGACGCGAGTTTCGAACTCGACCCGGCAGCATAAAGCTGCGGCTATCGGGGTCTGTCGGCGTTGCGAAAAGCTATACACCCCATCCCAACCCCGTGGAGGGGGACTGGTCCCTCCACGCCTGAAGGGGAGAGGCTTAATTTCGCAACATGCACCGCAGCAAGGCAAAGGCGCGCGTAATGCAGCGCTATTTCGGGGATGACGCATTTGTTGCCGTAATTCTCACCGGAATTCAGGGGAAGGCTCTCCCCTTTCAGAAACAGCCTTTTCGATATTTGCCGACCGAGTCGATTTTGCTTCTGGCGCGCTCGGGAACAGTTTGTTACAAAACCTCTGATGAAAATTGATCTTGTCATAGGATTTGTAACATGTCCGCCGCGAGGCTGAGCCAGCGTGAACAACTGAAGGCCCTCGTATCGGGCAAGTCGATCGTCCGTGCGCAGGAACTGCGGAACGCGGGGATCGCCGGTTCGACGATCCAGCGTGCGCTCGACGATGGCTACATCATTCGGATCGGTCGCGGTCTCTACCAAGATCCGCAAAGCGACGTGGACAGCGAGCAAACGCTAGCCGAAGTTGCGAAACGGATACCCAAAGGCGTGATCGCGATGGTGTCGGCGCTGGCTTATCACGGGCTGACCGACCAGATGCCCCGAAAAACCTGGGTGGCGATCGGGGCGAGCGACTGGTCTCCGGTATCGGGCTATCCGCCGGTCCGCGTCGTGCGCTTTGCCGAAAAATATCTCCAGCAGGGCGTCGAACGGCACACGATCTCTGGGGTCGATGTCTTGGTCTACTCGGTTGCCAAGACGATTGCGGACCTTTTTCGCAACGGTCGGCTGGTTGATCGCTCGGTTGCGGTCGAAGGGCTGCGTGCAGCGCTTGATCAACGCAAGGCCAATCCGGCGCAGATCGCCGACGCCGCGCGCGCAGGAGGTGCATGGCGTGCCATGCGGCCCTATCTGGAGGCGCTGACCTTCAATGGCTGACGCGCCGAAAAATATTGCTGCCTCGGTCAAACAGCGGCTATTCAATATGGCACGCACGCAGGGTCGCGGCTTCGACATATTGCTGGTGCGCTTTGCACTCGAACGGCTGCTATTCCGGTTGTCGCAGTCAGCCCATCGCGAAAATTATATCCTCAAAGGTGGGATGCTGGTCACGCAGTGGCTCGACCATGACAATCGCGAAACGCGCGACGCCGATTTTCTGGGCTTCGGCGAGGCCGACGTCGAAACGATCAAGGCCATCTTTGCCGAAATCATGGCGATTACCAGCGAAGACGGGCTCGACTTCGACATTGGCGCAATCGCGGCGACGACCATCCGCAAGGAAGCGGAATATGACGGCATCAGGCTTAAAACCTTTGCCTACCTCGGACGGACGCGTATTCCGGTAACGCTCGATATCGCCTTCGGCGATGTGCTCGCCGATGCCAGCCAGACCGTAGACTATCCGTCACTCCTCGACATGGAACGGCCCAGCATCCGCACTTATCCGCCCGCACAGGTTATCGCCGAGAAATTTCAGGCCATGGTTGCGCTCGGTCTCGCCAATGGCCGGATGAAGGACTTTTACGATCTGTGGGCGATTCCCAAAGCCCTGCCGATCGACGACCAAGCGCTCGACACCGCCATTGCTGCCACCTTCGAGCGACGGACAACGCCTGTCCCAAAGGAACGGCCAAGCGGGTTGTCGGCAGCGATGGCCGAGGACGCAGCCGCACAGCAACGCTGGCGCGCCTATGTGGAGTCGCTCGAACTCCCGGTGCCGGACTTTACCGACGTCCTCGAAGACATCTGGGCCTTGCTCGCGCCAAGCTGTGTAAGGCTCAATGCGGCCAAATGATACCGTTCGGCCACACTAAAACTTTGCCCTCCGGACAACCGGTCAAACGTCGTTGTGCCAAAGAGGCAATCGTGCCAATTTCGCGAAATTTGGGGGATTATGGCGCACCCAAGAGGATTCGAACCTCTGGCCTCTGCCTTCGGAGGGCATTTAATTATTAAAATAATCTTTATAAATCAATCACTTATGATGTACTTCTGAGTCATGTGCACGATTTGTGCATTTTATAGGTGTGCAAAATTGGGTATATTGTTAATTATTTACAGATAGTTAACTCAATTTTTTGAGCGCTACTTGGATCTGTAGTCATCGATAAATGCTACAATACCTTGAGATGCGTGGGCTGAAACTTCCCGTTCGGTATCCATACACTTTCGTCGTGCCTGTTGGCGAAAACCCACTCAACGATTTCCGCATGGAGCGATGGGTCAAGCTGCTCCAGTCGCCGCATCAAATAAGGGATAGGTGACACACTTAGCCGCCGCATAGATCGGAATTCACGGTCAAGGATTGTTAAAAATTTAACAATAATTTCGATTTCATTCTGGTCCAAAGAATTAGCGATCTGATTATCGAAATTGACGTGGTTTGAATTTATAATGCGCTCTAATTGCAATATTTTTTTTCGAAAATCAGAATTTTTCGAAAAAGACACTACAAGGTCATCTAATCCATATTGCGTCAATTCGGATATTACATTCCGCATGGATTACTCCGCTGCCGCCTCGGCCATGAGCTGCTGAATGCTGCCCTGCAGTGCATCTGCCTCTGAACTCGTTTTAGGGCCCTCGTGCATCGCTTGGATTGCTGCTCGAAAATCACGACACCAGCGTTCTGGGTCCGACAATTTCTCGGAGCGGACGCAAAACATAAGTATCAGATCGTCGTCAGAAAGGCTCAACAGAGATGGAGACATGTTTGTCATAAGATATCCAGCTTTGGGTTGCACAAAAGCGATTATCTTATGATAGCGGCTACAAAGAGTTGCACAAGCGTTGCTCTGGGCGTTGCTGAAAATGCAGTTGCAGGCAGCCCCAAGTTGAGCCGATAACTCCAATTAAGGTTTAACAGAAAGGGGCATTATGGCGCTAATTGCCGAGGAGCTGGTAGAGGAGTGGCTCAACCGAAAGTTTTATTTTACTATAAGAGGGTTGAAGCAGGGGAACCATGAAATGGACCTCCTTGCGATTAGTCATATCGGCGATCAAATTCACAGATGCCATTACGAAGTATCAGTATCTATGCGTCCCGTAGGCTACATTTCGGAACTAACCAAAGAAGGGCAAAGCGAGTTGGGGGTAAAGAGTGCCAAAACCGCAGCCAAGCGCCCCCATCATATCTTGAAGCAATCGGTTGCGTCATGGGTAGAAAAAAAATTCCACCATCCAGTGCGCACTGCGATGCGAGACAAATGCCTGCCAGGTGGTGAGTGGGAATGCACCTTTGTGCATGGAGTGGCTAATACCAACCTGCAATGATCATAACCCACTGGCCCATTTGCGGTGCCCGATGGTCATAATGCGCCAAGGCTGATCTATGAGTTTGTTCCACGCCTCGCAGCAGAGGTCGACGATATTGTCGTGGGAAGTGAACACCCGGTTGGAGAGCCAGTTGTCGCGCATGAACTGCCAGATATTCTCAACCGGGTTGAGTTCAGGACATTTGGCCGGGAGCGCGATGATGCTGATATTGCCGGGAACATCCAGCTTGTCAGTCATATGCCAACCGGCTTGATCCATCAGTATAACAGCGTGAGCGCCAGGAGCGACGGCGAGCGCTATTTCTGTCAGATGGAGCGTCATGGTTTCGGTATTGCAGAACGGCAGCACCAGCCCCGCGCCCTTGCCGTGCTCCGGGCAGATCGCGCCGAAGATATAGACCGATTTAGTTCGCTGATCTTTGGGTGCCGATGGCCGCGTCCCGCGACGGGCCCAGCGCCGCGTGATCTTGTTCTTCTGCCCGATCCGCGCTTCGTCCTGAAACCAGATCTCTATCGGCGTGCCCTTCGGGAGAGATCTTCTGACCTTTGCCAGCTCGGCGGCAAAGCCCCCTTTTTAAAGGCCTCCATCGCAAGCTCGTTTTGCGCGTGGTGGCGAGGCCGTGCCGTTAGTTTGACATAACCCAGTCTCTTCAGTTCACGCCCGACGGTCGTTGTATCAAGCGAGACCGCAAATTCGTCATAAAGCCACCGGGTCAAATCAATCAGTCGCCAGCGAACAACGCCATGGATCGAGGGGATCGGGCCGGACTCGACCATTTCGACAAGCGCACGGCGCTGGGCATCATTGAGCAGCGATTGTCTTCCAGGCGCTTTGCCATCTAGCAGCCCATCAGGACCACGCGCATTAAAGCGAAGCACCCAGTCACGCACAATCTGCAAGCCAACACCGCCGATCCGCGCCGCCGTTGTCCGGCGGCCGCCGTCATAAATCTCAGCCAATGCCAAAAGCCGCCGCGCCTGGTTCGCACTTTTCGACTTCCGCGCCAGTCGCCTCAAGGCAGTGCCGTCAAAATCATCCCGCAAGCTAATCGCTGATCCCATGTCACGTCCTCCAAATGAAGAACAACATAGAATCAGACTTTCCACCGTTTGGGAATCCCAAATCTGAGTCAGCCTCAGCGCAGCTTGGTATAACTACCCGGAAGAACTAGCCATGATACGTGATCATGGCGTCCAAACGCTCAACATAAACACTGTAATTGATGAACTTTTAGGTATGAAAGAGGCGATGGCAACCTCAAGTATTGGGCGAGAGATCATTGATGTAATTCGCATCAGGGAGCAATTAGGCAATAGCGATAGACAGTTGAATTTTGCTCAATGATCCTGCCCCAGATCAAATCCAGCCGCCAGCACGTAGTCGTTTTAACTGGCGCTGGTATCTCAGCCTAACTAGGAAGCTGGCGGATGAACATAGAAATTTGTGCACGATTTGTGCATAGCTAAAAAGCTTTATTTAAGCCGCAACTGGCACATCGCTGCGTTTAAATATTTTTATATATCAATGAGTTAAATGGCGCACCCAAGAGGATTCGAACCTCTGGCCTCTGCCTTCGGAGGGCAGCGCTCTATCCAGCTGAGCTATGGGTGCGGGCCGGGTTCGGTTAGCAGGCATGATGCGGTTGCGCCAAGTTTTTTTTGGGGCCCGTTTTTATTTGCGCGCTTGCTTGCCAGATTAAAGCCATTTTGGCGTCCTTCGGATTTGGCCGATACTGTCTATAACTGCTTTGGCAAAGCTTGACTTAGAACCACTAAGCCTAAGCTTCTGCACCTTGTACTGAACAGTATGGCCTCAAACCGCGACGGTGGATTTAAGTGGTCCTGTCCCTAATGGCTGGATAACTCAAGACGTTGATGCTACGGCGAGCCTATGCAAAACCAGTTTGAACTTACCGACGATCAAGTCGCCATACAGGACATGGCGCGCAAATTCACCGCAGACGCGATTACGCCTTTTGCCGCCGAATGGGATGAAAAGTCGCATTATCCGGTAGATGTGTGGAAAGCCGCAGGCGCACTTGGCTTTGGCGCGATTTACGTGTCCGAAGAATCGGGCGGCACGGGCCTTGGCCGGTTGGAGGCGGCGTTGATCATGGAGGCGATGGCTTATGGCTGCCCCTCCACCAGCGCATTTATTTCCATTCATAATATGGCCGCGTGGATGATCGATTGCTTCGGCAATGCAGAGTTGAAGGCGCGTTATTTGCCTGAGCTTGTGCCGATGGAGAAAATTGCAAGCTATTGCCTTACGGAACCCGGCAGCGGGTCTGATGCAGCGGCGCTGAAAACCAGCGCGCGGCGCGATGGCGATCATTATGTGCTGAATGGCACGAAGCAGTTCATCTCGGGCGCTGGATATAATGACGTCTATGTTGTCATGGTCCGCACGGGCGATGACAAAGCAAAGGGCATTAGTTGCCTTGTCGTCGACAAGGACACAGCAGGGCTTAGCTTTGGCGCGCCGGAGAAAAAGCTTGGCTGGAACGCCTCGCCCACCGCGCAAGTGATTTTCGAAGATTGCCGCGTGCCCGTGGCCAATCGCGTAGGCGCAGAGGGCGATGGCTTCCGCTTTGCGATGATGGGCTTGGACGGCGGACGGTTGAACATTGGCGCTTGTTCGCTGGGCGGCGCGCAGCGGTGTCTGGATGAATCGATAGCATATACCAAAGAGCGTCAGCAATTTGGACAGCCCGTTTCCGAATTTCAAAATACGCAGTTCATGCTTGCTGACATGGCAACCGATTTGGAAGCGGCACGCGCGTTGCTCTACATCGCTGCGGCCAAGGTCACCGCGAATGCCCCTGACAAATCACGCTTTTCGGCGATGGCCAAGCGCCTGTCGACCGACAGCGGCAGCGAGATTGTCAATAAGGCGCTGCAATTATTTGGCGGCTATGGCTATTTGCGTGATTATCCAATCGAGCGTTTCTGGCGCGACCTGCGCGTGCATTCCATCCTTGAAGGCACCAATCAGGTCATGCGCATGATCATTGGCCGGGATTTGCTAAGGCAATGACCGATGATATTTTGGTCCGCGTCGAAGGTCATGCCGGTTCCATCAGCCTGAACCGGCCATCGGCGTTGAATGCGCTGACGCTGCCTATGGTGCATGCAATGACGCAGGCGTTGCTGGCGTGGCGCGACGATGATGCGGTGAAATGTGTCGTTATTGATCATGCAGAGGGACGCGGCTTTTGCGCAGGCGGCGACATTGCTTTCCTGCGCGATTCGGCGATTAACGATCATGGCGAGTCCGGCCGGAAATTCTTTCACGACGAATATCAGTTGAACCATATATTGTTCACTTACCCAAAGCCGGTCGTGGCGTTCATGGACGGCATTACGATGGGCGGGGGCGTTGGGATAAGTCAGCCTGCGCGTTTCCGCGTGGCGACCGAGAACACCAAATTTGCAATGCCCGAAACGGGTATTGGCCTCTTCCCCGATGTTGGTGGTGGTTGGTATCTGTCGCGGCTGGAAGGGCGCGTGGGACAGTTTCTGGCGTTGACCGGGTCGCGGATTGCAGGGCCGGGCTGCCTCGCGCTTGGCCTTGCCACCCATTATGTGCCGAGCAGCGCGCTAGCCGAAACCAAAATGCGGATCGCCAGCGAAGATGTCGAGCGCTTGGACGGCATATTGGGCACCGTGTCCGAAACGCCGCCCGCGTCGAAGATCGTGGACACGCTGTTTCAGATCAATCGCCATTTCGCCTCCAACGCATTTGAGGACATCCTCGCCAGCCTTGAAGGTGATGAGAGCGAATGGGCGATGAAGGAACTGGCGACCTTGCGGACCAAAAGTCCGCAAACCTGTAAAGTTGCATTGCGCCAGCTTGAGAGGAGCGCGCGCCTGACCGACTTTGCCGAGAACATGGCGATGGAATATCGTATCGCCAGCCGCGTGATTGTCCGCCCCGATTTTGCCGAAGGCGTGCGCGCGGTCATCATCGATAAGGATAATGCACCCAAATGGGACCCGACAACGCCCGAAGGCGTGACTGAGGACCTGATCGACGACATCTTTGCCGCCTTGCCGGCGCAGGAAGAATGGAAGCCGCTATGACATACGAAACAATCCTGGTCGAACAACGCGGCGCGGTGACGCTGATGACGCTCAATCGGCCGCAGGCGTTGAACGCGCTGAATAGTCAAATGTTGGCTGATCTTATCGCGGCCTTTGCGGCATTTGATGCCGACGACAGCCAAAGATGCGCGGTCCTAACGGGCGGCGAGAAGGCCTTTGCCGCAGGCGCGGACATTAAAGAAATGTCGTCGCAGTCTTTCGCCGAAATGTTCGGTTCAAACTTCTTTGCAGGCTATGACCGCGTGACCGCCAGCCGCAAGCCTTGGATTGCCGCCGTAAACGGCTTTGCGCTTGGCGGTGGATGCGAATTGGCGATGATGGCCGATTTCATCATCGCGGGCGACAATGCCAAATTTGGTCAGCCGGAAATCAAGCTGGCCGTCACCCCCGGCATGGGCGGCTCACAACGCCTGACCCGCGCGATTGGTAAGGCCAAGGCGATGGAAATGTGCCTGACGGGCCGGATGATGGACGCGGCAGAGGCCGAGCGTTCTGGCTTAGTCGCCAAGGTTGTTCCTGCGGCTGAATTAGTCGAAGAGGCGATCAAAACCGCAACAGCAATCGCCGCGATGGCTCCCTTGGCTGCAATCGCCTGCAAGGAAATGGTCAACGCCGCGTTTGAAACGACGTTGCAGCAAGGCGTACTGTTTGAACGTCGCTTGTTCCATGGGCTGTTTGGTACCGAAGATCAAAAGGAAGGCATGGCAGCTTTTGTCGAGAAGCGGCCCGGTAATTGGACGGGGAAGTAAGGTTGGGCAATTGCGGCACGGTATTCGCGCCGCCGCCTTTGCCTTGCTGCGGTGCGTGGTGAGAAATAAAGCCCCTACCCTTTAGGCGTGGAGGGACCAGTCCCCCGGACTGGTCCGAGAGGCTCCACGGGGTTGGGGTGTGGTATATAGGTTTACGCCACGCCGACAGGCCCCACCCCCTTCCCCTCCCCTGAAGGGGAGGGGTGATTTGGGCAATTCCGGCGGCAAATGCCTTATTTCTTTAACCAAATCTTTCAGCAAAAAACGCCGTCACACCAGCGCAGGATGGGGCGACGAGTGGGGGGGTGAAAATCCTCCCCGTTCCGGGGAGGAGTTACCCCCCATATCCTCCCCGTGCCGGGGAGGAATTAACACATGCTGGGGCGACGGATGCTGCGCTACTTCATCACCTAATTAGCGGCTACCTTCTCCACCATCTGAAACTTGCCAAGGCCGCAGCCTGCGCCTTCGTAAAGCTGCCCGCCTTGGTCGTGCAATACGCGGACGATGTCGACGCTACACAATTGGTTGAGTGACGTTCGATAGGAAAAGCGGTCTTCGAACTTCAATCCGGGGCAGCTTTGGGGCAGGGCATTGCGATAGGTTTTGCCGCCTACCATGCGGAATTCGATGGTACGGCTATCAATGACTTTCGTTGACCGTATGTGCGATATCGTGACGCAATTTTTGGGTTCGCCCACTGCGCGAACGGGTTCAGGTGCGTTCTTGCTTGAAATCGCAACGGCACCGCCGCCTGACAACAATGCAATCGCAGGGATGATTAACAGCAACTTATGCATCGGCCTTCTCCATTATGACGACTCGCCCTTAACCGCTTCTGCCTGAACTTTTGCTGACTTGATTTTGGGCGCGGGCGTTTTCGGTTTGAAGCGGCACAGGTCAGCTACGGGACAGCGCCAGCATTCGGGTGTGCGTGCCTTGCAGATGTAGCGGCCATGCAGGATCAACCAATGGTGCGCGCCAATGCGGAACGGATTTGGCGTGCTTTTCTCCAGCGCTTTTTCGACCGCGACCACGGTTTTTCCCGGCGCAATCCCTGTGCGATTACCGACGCGGAAGATATGGGTGTCGACGGCGAAGGTTTCCGCGCCGAACGCGGTGTTCATCACCACATTGGCGGTCTTGCGCCCCACGCCGGGTAAAGCCTCCAACGCATCACGGTCGGCGGGCACTTCGCCATTATGATCGCGCTCGAGGATTTCGGACAAAGCGATAACGTTCTTTGCCTTGTTATTGTACAACCCAATGGTCTTAATATGCGCTTTCAAACCATCGAGCCCAAGCGCCACCATTTGCGCGGGCGTCTTTACATCCTCGAACAAAGCCTTCGTCGCCTTGTTCACCCCCACATCGGTCGATTGCGCCGAACAGGTTACGGCAACAAGCAACTGATACGCATTGCCATAAGCCAGCTCGGTTTCCGGATCAGGATTGGCCTCCGCCAAGCGCCGGTAAAATTCGAATATATCTGCTTTTTTCAGAGGCCCAAAACCTCTTGCATATTATACCGACCGGCATTTTGCCGTGCCAGCCACTCCGCAGCTTTCACCGCGCCGCTGGCGAATATCGCGCGATTTTCGGCGCGATGGATAAGCTCGATGCGTTCATTGTCGGACGCAAAAATGACGCTGTGATCGCCAGCCACGCTGCCGCCGCGTAAGGATGCAAAGCCGATATGGCCGGGCGTGCGTGTGGCCATAATCCCGTCGCGGCCCCGTTCGCTGTGATCTTTCAAATTGACCGCGCGGCCCTTTGCCGCGGCCTCGCCCAGCAGCAGGGCTGTACCTGATGGCGCGTCCACCTTGTGCCTGTGGTGCATTTCTAGGATTTCGATGTCCCAATCCGCGCCCAACTGCCGCGCGGCTTGTTCTACCAAGGCGGCGAGCATATTCACGCCCAAGGACGTGTTGCCTGTCTGCAAGATGGGAATGTCGCGCGCGGCATCGTCGATCAGGAAATGGTGGCGCTCTTCCAAACCCGTCGTGCCAATGACGATGGGTTTGCCCGCAGCCACGCATGCGTCGAGGCTGGCCTCAAGGCCGTGCGGGCTCGAGAAATCGACCAGAACGTCGGATGCAGCGATTAGCCCCGCAAGATCGCCATCCTTATCGACGCCGCCTGCATGTTCGTGGCCGTCGGCGGCAATCGCATCGACCAAAGCCTGACCCATGCGGCCCGCGCTTCCAATAATTCCAATTTTCATATCTCTTGCCCTGACCTAATATCTGGGTCTTACTATATTAGGCAACTGAAACAAGTTTTGGGTGAAGATGAAGGAAAGCATGTGCGGCAAGACATCAAAAACATCGTGATCCTGACGGGCGCAGGCGTCAGCGCCGAAAGCGGCATTGATACCTTCCGCAGCGCAGGCGGGTTGTGGGAGCAGCATAAGGTGGAGGATGTGGCCACGCCTGAAGCTTTCGCCCGTGATCCCGACCTTGTGCTGCGCTTTTACGATATGCGCCGGGAACGTATTCAACAGGTGGAGCCAAATGCCGCGCATTATGCGCTCGCAAGGCTGGATGCGGCATGGTCAGGCAATCTGCTGCTGGTGACGCAAAATGTCGACGATCTGCATGAACGGGCAGGGACACAGCGCCTGTTGCATATGCATGGTGAACATTTGAACGCATATTGCAACGCCTGTGATGCACGCCACCGTTGGCGCGGGACGTTGATTGACCGGCCAGCCTGCCCTGCTTGCGGCGTAGCGGGGCATTTGCGGCCCGACATCGTCTGGTTTGGGGAAATGCCGTATCGCATGGACAAAATTTACCACGCGCTGAACCAAGCGGATTTGTTCGTCAGCATTGGCACCTCCGGCGCGGTGTATCCTGCTGCTGGCCTTGTCCGTGAGGCGCGGCAAAAGGGCATAAAAACGTTGGAACTGAACCTTGAACCGTCGCATGGCACATCATGGTTCGAAGAATCGCGGCATGGCCCGGCGACATTAGTGGTGCCAGCGTGGGTGACAGAAATTTTAGGCGGTTAAGCGGTTAAGCCGCCGCAACTCCGGCACCCTACGTCTTTCGGTAGGCGGATTGACCGCATCCCCGGCGCCATCCCGTCGAACAAATGCAGCCTGCCCATCTGGGGCTCTCCAAAGCCGGTCAGCGCACGAATGGCCTCCATAGCAGCAAATGATCCCATCAGGCCGCACATCGCGCCCAAGACGCCCTGTGTGGCGCAGTCGTCGCAATCATCGGGGTCATGGGCGTCGCCGACAAAGCAGCGATAGCAAGGCGCGTCGGCTTGCCATCCGGTAAAGGTACCAATCTGCCCATGAAATTGGCCAATCGCGGCGCTGACCAACGGCACTTTGGCGGCGAGGCACAGATCGTTGACGATAAGCCGCGTGGCGAAATTATCGCAACCGTCGATGACAACATCGACGCCCTTCAGGATGTCTGCTGAGGTGGAACGGTCAATACGCTGCTTGCGGCCAATGAACGTCACATCCCGGTTCAATCGCGCGACGGCGGCGGCAGCGGCATCGACCTTCGCCGTGCCAATTTCGCTTTCACTATAAAGAATTTGCCGTTGGAGGTTGGACAAGGAGACAACATCATCATCAACCACGCTGATCGTCCCTATGCCCGCCGCCGCCAGATATTGCATGGCGGGGCAACCAATGCCGCCCGCACCGATCAGCAGCACATGGCTCGACAGCAATTTGGACTGACCCGCACCGCCAATATCGCGCAGCACAATATGCCGGGCGTAACGGTCAAGCTGTTGGTCGCTGAGCGTCATACGCCAGTGGAACCAAAGCCTCCGGTGCCCCGCTCGGTATCGTTAAGGGCTTCGACTTCGAACATTATGCCTTGCGTGACTGGCGCGACCACAATTTGCGCGATCCGGTCGCCTATGGTGATCACGAAATCTTCGTCGCCTAAATTTGCGAGAATGACCTTCACTTCGCCGCGATAATCGCTGTCGATGGTGCCGGGTGTGTTTAGGCACGTAATGCCGTGTTTCAGGGCAAGACCGGAGCGCGGACGCACTTGAACTTCATAGCCATCGGGAATGGCAAAGGCGAAACCAGTTGCAACGGCGTGGCGTTTGCCGGGGCGCAAGGTCAGGCTTTCGGCGGCGGTAATGTCCATGCCCGCCGCGCCTGATGTTGCATATGCGGGCAACGGCAGGCCAGCGCCGTGATCTAGGCGCTTGACGCGGATATCAACCTTTTGCGAGTGCATTGGCCACCTTCTCCATCAATTTACGGGCAATCACGTCCTTGGCGCTTTCGGGCCAGCTTTCAACGCCATCTTTGGTAATGATATGAAACGCGTTGTTTGCGCCGCCCATCACATCGCCGGACACGTCATTGGCGACGATCCAGTCGCAACCCTTTTTGGTGAGCTTTGCCTGCGCATGTTCCACAATCTTCTCTGTCTCCGCCGCAAAACCAATCAGCAGCTTGGGTCGATTTGGATGCTTGGCGAGGCTGGCGAGGATATCGGGATTTTCGGTTAAGTTTAGCGCGGGGATAATGCCGCCGTCTTTCTTGATTTTTTGTTCAGGCGCTTGCACCGCGCGCCAATCAGCAACGGCCGCCACTAGGATGGCGGCATCGACGGGTAAGGCTTTTTCCACCTCCGCCTGCATTTCGATGGCGGTTTCAACATCTATCCGGGCGACGCCGGGCGGGGTCGCCAAATGAACGGGACCAGCAATGAGCGTGACCTCTGCGCCGAGGTCCGCCGCCGCTGCTGCAATGGCAAAACCCTGACGTCCTGAAGAGCGGTTGGCAATGTAGCGTACAGGGTCAATGGCCTCATGCGTTGGGCCAGCGGTTACCAAGATACGTTGGCCGGACAAGGGTCGATGCGCCAGCTCCGCCGTCAGCGCAGCACCGCTTGGGACCGTGGTTGGTGAACGGCCCGATGTCAGCATTATATCGAAATCATGCCCTAACATCGCGCAAATCCGCTCGGCAACGGCGGGTGGCTCCGGCAAGCGTCCGGGGCCAAATTCGCCGCACGCCATTGCGCCTTCATCAGGGTTCATGATGTGGACGCCATCGGCCTGCAATTGCGCCAAATTCCGCTGCGTTGCCGGATGGTTCCACATGCGGACGTTCATCGCAGGAACGGCAAGCACGGGCTTATCGGTCGCCAGCAATATGGTGGTCGCAAGATCGTCGGATATGCCGGCCGCCATTTTTGCCAATATGTTGGCCGTGGCGGGGCAGATGACGACCAAGTCGGCCTGACGGCTCAACTGGATATGCCCAATCTCGCTTTCTTCCTTCAGGTCGAACATATGACCATATACTTGGTCTTCGGTCATTACCGACATCGACAAAGGCGTGACGAATTCGGTCGCGCTTTGCGTCATGACCGCCCTCACCGATAGGCCTTGGCGCTTGAGCAAGCGGACAAGTTCAAGCGACTTATACGCAGCAATGCCGCCAGTGACGATGAGGAGGATGCGTTTTTCGTTCATGCGCTTCAATATCCGCTGAATAGTTTATCGACGGCGGAGGTGATGACCAAATCTTCCTGCGCCAGAGAGCCAATTTTTGCGCCAAGCCTATCAAGCGGAATGGCGAAAATTAGATGTGTCGACATGATATAATGTTCATCATTAATCACAAATTCGGGATGCAATCGCGACACGGACTGCATGTCTTTCGCCGGCAACAAAGGCACGACGACACGACTGCCAAATTCATCCAGCAAATCGGACTGGATATCCAGCAACAGACCGCGCGCTTGTGCGCCTTTGTAAATGTCAAAGCGCGCCATTAAAACTGGCGATACTCATCATATGGCATACCGTTTTCGGCGATCCATTTGTTCCAGCTTTCAATAGCCTGGCGATTTTCGCGTTTCCACTCTTCGCCCAAGGCTTTGCGCACCTGTTCCTGCAGCCCGGTTTCGCAGGCTTGCGATACGTTGATGCCAAGCCGCTTGGCCTCGTCAACCATATCGGATGGCAAGCTTATATTTGTCGGACGCCGGGGCGCGGTAAACTGCGAAGGTTTATTCATGCGCACACTTTATGCGCATAAAAGTAAAGGTCAAGCTGGCGAAAACTTGGTTCAACCCCAAAACCACATGCCAGCAGCGCCCACGGCACCAGCCAATGCCGCGACCAGCAGATAGCGTCCAGCGTAACTGCTGCCCTTACGTTCCCAAATAAGCTGCACGGTTGGCAATGGCGGTGGTTCAGGCGCGCCGCCCTTGCGTGGTAGCTGTTCATCCAAACGGCGGATAAGGTCGGGAATCATCTTCAGCGTTTCGGCTTGCTTGCGTAATCCGTCGGCGAGCATTGCCTCAGGCCCCAACTCACCGCGAATCCAGTCGCCCACATAAGGTGCGGCAACATTCCACATGTTGATGCTTGGGTTTAATGAGGTGGCAATGCCTTCGACCATCACCATCGTTTTTTGCAGCAGCAGCAAATGCGGCTGCGTTTGCATGTCGAAATCGCGCGTGATCGCAAAGAGGCTGTCGAGCATTTGCCCCACCGACAATTCGCTAACGGGTTTGCCGCGCGTTGGTTCACCGACCGCACGCAGCGCAGTCGCGAATTCGTCGACATTGTGATAGCTTGGCACATATTGCGCCTCGAAATGGATTTCGGCGACGCGCTTATAATTGCCGGTGGTCAGGCCATAGAGAATTTCCGCCAGCCAGAAACGCGCCTGCCGGTTGATGCGGCCCATGATGCCAAAATCTATGGCTACAATCGTGCCGTCGGCGCGGACGAACAAATTGCCCTGATGCATATCGGCGTGGAAAAAGCCTTCCGAAATCGCTTGCCGCAAAAATGTGAGGACAAGCTTTTCCGCCAATTTATTGAGGTCATGGCCATCCGCCTTGAGCGCATCAATGTCGGAAATTTTTACGCCGTCGACCCATTCCAGAGTCAGCACGCGGCCTGACGTCCGGTCCCAGTCGATGGTAGGGATCGTGTAACCCTCCACTGCGACCATCGCATCTTTCAGTTCGGACGCGCTTGCCGCCTCACGCCGTAAATCGAGTTCGCGCAAGGTCCAGCGTTTCAGATTGGCGATAACCAGTTGCGGCCGCAACCGCGCCGCTTCGCCGCCAAGCGCCTCCAAATGCGCGGCGGCCCATTCATAGGTTTCAATGTCGCGGGCGAACTGTTCGCGAATGCCGGGGCGCAGCACCTTGATCGCGACATCCTTGCCCTCGTTCGTGCGGGCACGGTGCACCTGCGCGATGGAGGCGGCGCCGACAGGCACAGGGTCGATATATTCAAACAATGCTGCCGCTGGCTTATTCAGGCTGTTGTCGATCTGCGCATAGACTTGGTCAAATGGCGCTGGCGGTAACTGGTCCTGAAGCATCAGCAGATTATGCGCAGCCTCTTCGCCGATGATGTCGGGTCGGGTGGCGAGCGTTTGCCCGAGTTTGATTGCGGCGGGGCCAATCGCGCGAAATGCGCCTGCATAATCCGGCACCTTTGGCTGAATCGTCCCAAAGCGCGCGATGCGGCACAGGCGCTTGACTTGGGCAGGGGTGTTTCGATCCGCCTCAATGGCGCGAAGAGCGCCGTGGCGCGCAAGAATGCGGCCCCATTTGAGCAAACGAATGATGTGGGTAACGGGACGAGTCATGGGGTGCGGGGTTAAACCTTCCAGCCGCTATGGATCGCGACCAGACCGCCCAATATAGGCTCAACTTTGGTTTGGACAAAGCCAGCCTCACTTATCATGCGTTTGAAATTTTGCATGTCGGGGAAGCGACGGATGGATTCGACCAGATAACGGTAGCTGTCTTCGTCCCCTGCAATGGCCTTACCCAGCTTTGGCACCAGTTTGTCCGAATACACATCGTATAATTGCGCAAGGCCAGGCCATTCGACGGTGGAAAATTCTAGGCAGAAAAAACGGCCACCATAACGCAGCACACGATGCGCCTCACGCAGGGCCTTAGGAATGTCCGTGACGTTGCGGATGCCAAAGGCAATTGTGTAGGCATCAAAATGCGCGTCGGGGAAGGTCAACGTCTCTGCATTTTGTGCAGACCAGATGAGGCTGTCGATACCGCGCTTCATGGCGCGTTCCATGCCGACATCCAACATGTCTTCGTTAATGTCGGAGACAGTGACCTGCGCGCCTGATTTTTCCATACGGAAGGCAATGTCGCCCGTGCCGCCGGCCATGTCGAGAATATCCTCGCCTGCGCGCGGTTTGACGCGGCGCACGAAGCTATCTTTCCACAAACGGTGCATGCCGCCCGACATCGCGTCGTTCATAATGTCATATTTGCGCGCGACATTGGAAAAGACGTCGCCAACGCGCTGCGTCTTTTCTTCGGGGCTAACTTCCTCATAGCCAAAGGATACGGTGTCGTTCATTAACTCGCCTCTAGCCGATTGTTGCGCCAGCCGCAAAGACTGTTAGGGTCACGACCACTTAAATTCACCTTCGCGGTTTGAGGCCATTTTGCTCAGGGCTATGTGGCAAGCGCCGGGCTTAGTGGTTCTAAGTCCAAGCTTGCCAAAGACGCCATAGGCAAAATGGGTCAAATCCTGCGGACGTCAAAATGGCTTCGATCTCAAAACGAAATGTCCTTGCAGGCAGAATAACTGCCTGACAACGGACATTTCCCTTCGATATCTTCGCCATTTTGACGCCGCGAAGGTGGATTTAAGTGGTCCTGCCCCTTAAGTGCAAAAGCATATGCCCGAATTACCCGAAGTGGAAACCACTGTGTCCGGCCTGCGGTCGGTCCTTGAAGGCGCGTTGATCGTGCGCGCTGAACCGCGCCGTGTGGACCTGCGATGGCCGATTCCGCCCGATTTGCGCCAGCGGCTAACGGGCGCGCGCATCGAAGCACTTGGCCGGCGCGCCAAATATGGATTGATCTACACCGACCGGCAGGACGTGCTGATATTTCATTTAGGTATGTCCGGCCGCTGGCGCGTAGACCCGGTGGAAATTGAAAAGCACGACCATTTCATTCTGGAAACGGCGAGTGGACGCGTGGTTGCACTGAATGATCACCGCCGTTTCGGGTCGCTGGATATTATCGATTCGGACCAGATTGATGCCTATCGCTTCTTTGCCAGAATGGGGCCAGAGCCGCTGTCGGAGGCGTTCGATACCTCTGTTCTGCAAAAGGCACTGTTGGGTCGCAAAGCGCCGATTAAGGCTATGCTGCTCAATCAGAATATAGTGGCGGGCTTGGGCAATATCTACGTGTGTGAGGCGCTAAACATGGCGGGCATCGACCCGGTTGCTCCTGCATCAAGCATAAGTAAAGCACGGCTGACCCGATTGGTCATCGCGATTAAAGAGGTGCTCACGGCCGCTATCGCCGCAGGCGGATCTACCTTGCGCGATTTTGCAGCGCCCGATGGGGAACTTGGTTATTTCGCAAAGGACTGGCGTGTCTATGGCCGCGAGGGTGAAGCTTGCGTCTGTGGCAGCAATATATTGCGGCGCGTTGATTCGGGACGATCAACCTTCTACTGCCCGAAATGCCAGCGATGAGGCGGCATTATGAGGTTGACGAATCTCTTGGGCAGGGTTAAGGGCCGCTCCTTCAACAGGCGTACCGTATGGGCACGTCTTCTCAATTATTGAAATTCGAGGACAAAAATGGCCAATACGCCGCAAGCAAAAAAGCGTATCCGTCGCAACGCGCGTCGCACAGAAGTAAATGGCGCACGCGTCAGCCGCATTCGCACTTTCATCAAAAAGGTCGAATCGGCGATTGAGCTCGGCGACAAGTCAGCGGCAGCCGCAGCCCTTGCCGCAGTGCAGCCTGAACTGGCGCGCGGCGTATCTAAGGGTGTATTCCACAAAAACACAGCTTCGCGCAAATTTGGTCGCCTCACAAAGGCGGTCGGCGGTCTCGCTTAAGCGATACTGACGGTGCCGGACCTTCCGGCTTTAGACATTCAAAACCCGCCGCAAACACGGCGGGTTTTTATTTGCCAACTGTGGGGAAATTGGAGTGTGAGGATTTCCCGCGATTCGGGTAATGTCTGCACCAGTTATTCGATAAAAAGTATATTAAAACAGGCTATTAAAAAATATATAACGCATTTGCTTGGGTCCCACCGAGTCAATGCCATTTATTTCAATTTTTTTATCGCGCTGCTCTTGATAGACTCGTTTATTGGTGTCTATTACCCACATTCCAGCAACGCATGACGACAGTCGGGCAATGCCTCACATGGAGAATGAACACGTAGCTTGGCTGCATTTGGTAACAAATGCTTGGCCTCTCCCCGTTCGTCCTGTGTACGGCAGATAGCGCGCGGTTATGTAGTACTGGTTGAGGGTGGAAA